>NZ_JACVBM010000005.1:0-296052 GCF_014852385.1 Pseudomonas sp. PDM03
CCACTGCTGCTTCCGTAGGAGCGGGCTTGCTGGCGATCGCATCACCGCGGTTTCACGACCCACCGCGGTGATGCGATCGCCAGCAAGCCGGCTCCTACAGGGTTTAAGCGCGGCAGGACTTGAACATTAAGAAGACTGGATGAAAACCCGCGACCGGATCCTCGAATGTGCCCTGCAGTTGTTCAATCAGAAGGGCGAACCGAACGTCTCCACCATGGAAGTTGCCAACGAAATGGGCATCAGCCCGGGCAACCTCTACTACCACTTTCACGGCAAGGAACCGCTGATTCTCGGGCTGTTCGAGCGCTTCCAGGCGGAGCTTGCGCCGCTGCTCGATCCGCCGTCCGATGTGGAATTGGCACCGGAAGATTACTGGCTGTTCCTGCACCTGATCGTCGAGCGCCTGTCGCACTATCGGTTTCTCTTTCAGGACCTGTCGAACCTCGCCGGGCGCCTGCCGAAACTGGCCAAAGGGATTCGCAACCTGCTCAATGCGCTGAAGCGCACACTGGCTTCATTGCTGGCGCGGTTGAAGGCTCAAGGGCACTTGGTCAGCGACACGCAGGCGTTGGGGCAGTTGGTGGAACAGATCACCATGACGCTGCTGTTTTCGCTGGATTACCAGCGGATTCTGGATCGCGAGGGCGAGGTGAGGCTGGTGGTGTATCAGATCATGATGCTGGTGGCGCCGCATCTGCTGCCGCCAATCAAGGTGGCGACGGAGCAACTGGCACTCCAATACCTCGAAGAACACGGATAACACCTGAATACCACGGTCCCCTGTGGGAGCTAGCCTTCTAGCGATAGCGATTTATCCGGCGACATTGTTGTTGACTGATGAACCGCTATCGCTAGCAGGCTAGCTCCTACAAGGGCCGTGGTGTTTGCAGGATCGTGCACAAACAAAAACGCCCGACCTTTGCAGGCCGGGCGTTTTTTTGAGCCCTGAAATCAGGACTGACTGGTTGGCGTCGATGGAGCTGGCGCGGCAGTCGGGGTTACAGCAGAGGTCGGCGCGGTAGCAGAGTTGGAGCTGCTCACTGTCGGCGCCGGGGTTGCCGGTTTGGCGGCAGCCACTGCTGGTTTTGGAGCAGCAGCTTTCGGCGCTGCCGGTTTTTTCACTGCTGGTTTTTTCGCGGCGGCAGGTTTTGCCGCAGGCTTGGCTGCTGCAGGTTTAGCAGCCGGTTTAGCGGCGGCTTTGGCGGCAACCGGTTTCGCTGCTGGCTTGGCTGCGGCAGGTTTTGCTGCGGCCGTTTTGGCAGCCGGCTTGGCCGCTGCTTTCGCGGCGGGTTTTGCAGCCGGTTTAGCGGCAGCTTTTGCCAGTGGCTTGGCAGCGGTTTTAGCCGCTGGTTTGGCTGCTGCGGTTTTCGCCGCAACAGGCGCAACCTTGGCACCGGTGAGTTTTTCGATTTGCTTGGTCAGGGTATCGACCTTGCTGTGCAGCGCTTTCACTTCGTTGCGGCTCGGGACACCCAGGCGCGAAATGGCGCTGTTCAGGCGCTTGTCGAAAGCCCCTTCCAGCTCATCCCACTTGCCCAGCGCACGATCTTTCACGCCAGTGATGCGCGATTTGGCAGAGGTAGCGGAGTCCTTGGCGGCATCGACTTTCTTGCCGACAGCGCTCTTGGTTAGCTTCTCGGCTTTCTCGCCGTCTTTGACCAATGTATCGAAGAGCTTGCTGCCGTCAGTGTCGATCTTCGAGTACACGCCTAAACCAGCAAGCCAGATTTTGCGGGAGTAGTCTTCGACTTTCCCGATCCACGAGCTGCCTTCTTTTTCGGTGTTCTTTTTACCAGCCATCCCGTTCTCCTTAAGATTTACGCGCGACGCGTTCGAGCAATGCCGTCAGCTCATCGAGCTTAGCAGAGAGTGCCTCAACGTCATGTTTAGACGGAATGCCAATACGATTCAAGGTACTTGCGACACGCGAGTCAAAAGCCTTCTCGACCTTGTCGAGTTGAACTTCGACCTTGCCTTTGAAAGTGCTTACTTCGCTCTTCGCTTCATCGATCTCGGCGTTAGCTGCTTCAAGTTTCTCGGCAACTACCTTTTTGCCTTTCTTTTCAACAGTTTGACCAGCCTTGATCAACTCTTGAAAGTAATCGCTGCCCTCTTGGCCGACCTTGGCGTAGGCACCCAGGCCTGCCAGCCAGATCTTGCGGGCATAGGATTTGACGTCGCTCAGAGCGGTTGTCGAAGCGTCGATTTTTTTCTTCAAAATAACTTTGGCCATGGTGCACCTCACGCGCAGAAGGTTTGAGGAACTGCCCGCGAAAGTGTCGGGCTCATGCACAAAGTAGGGAGAAAAATTAGAAACGGCACCCTAACAACTGACATAAAACCTCGGGCGCACCTTAAAACAAATGTGGGAGCCTGCCTGCTGGCGATAGCGGTTTATCCATCAACATCAATGTTGACTGATACACCGCCATCGCCAGCAGGCTGGCTCCCACAAGGGATGTAGTTCGACTCGGAAATCAGATCAGGGCTTTATCGAGGGCCTTTTCGATTTCCGATTTGATCATGCCGCTCATGGCCGACATCATCAGGCCCAATTCCACATCAACGCGAATCGAATCCTCAGCAACATGCACCGCGCCTTTCACTCCGGAACGCTTGAGGTTCAGGGTGTCGCCGGACCACTGCGGCTCCAGGCCATATTGATCGGACAGTTTCTGCGCCAACTGGTCGGCCTTCTCGCGGGCCGCTTCCTTGCCCAGGCCGTGGGCACGTTCAACACTAATACGGGCCATCGAATGACTCCTGCTTTATGAATACTTTCCTGAAGCATCTTGACCGCGCCTGCGGCAAAACGTCCCGGCGGTTCTACATCTTACCTTCAGCCTTGCCAAGACAAAGCAGGCCACCGGGATTAGAATGTCCCGCATTCTCTTCTGGTGACAGCGATATGACTGATCAGCGCAAAGGCAGCGATGCCGAACCCACCACGCACTTCGGTTTCAAAAACGTTCCGGAAAGCCAAAAAGCGGAAAAAGTCGCTGAGGTTTTCCACTCGGTAGCCGCCAAGTACGACTTGATGAACGACCTCCTGTCGGGCGGCATGCACCGTTTGTGGAAGCGTTTTGCGATCGAGCTGTCGGGCGTTCGCACCGGCAACCGCGTACTGGACATTGCCGGCGGCACCGGCGACCTGACCAAAAAATTCTCGCACCTCGTGGGCCCGACCGGCCAGGTGGTGTTGGCCGACATCAACGAATCCATGCTCAAGGTCGGTCGTGACCGCCTGCTGGACCTGGGTGTGGCCGGCAACGTCGAATTCGTTCAGGCCGACGCTGAAAAGCTGCCGTTCCCGGACAACCATTTCGACTGCGTGACCATCGCATTCGGCCTGCGCAACGTGACGCATAAAGAAGACGCCCTGCGCTCGATGCTGCGCGTACTCAAGCCGGGTGGCCGTTTGCTGGTGCTGGAATTCTCCAAGCCGACCAACGCGCTGATGTCCAAGGCCTACGACGCCTACTCGTTCGCCTTCATGCCGCTGATGGGCAAGCTGATCACCAACGACTCGGAAAGCTATCGCTACCTGGCCGAATCGATCCGCATGCACCCGAACCAGGAAACCCTGAAGTCGATGATGGTCGAGGCCGGTTTCGACCGCGTGACCTACCACAACATGACCGCAGGCATCGTGGCCCTGCACCGCGGCATCAAACCCTGATGTTGCTGGCCGGTCTGCTCGCCAGCATTGAACTCGGCCTGAACCGGGTGCTGCGTCTCGACAGCACGGCGCTGCCGCGGCTGGCGCATTTGAGCGGCCGGGTGATTGCCGTCGATTGCCGCAGCCCGGCACTGCAACTGTTCATCCTGCCCAGCGACGAAGGCTTGATGTTGGCGACCCACTGGGAAACCGGCGCCGACTGCACCTTGCGTGCACCGGCTTCCAGCCTGTTGAAACTGGCGATGAGCAAGGACAAGACCTCCGTTTTGCATGCCCCTGAAGTCGAACTCGATGGCGACAGCGGCGTGCTGCTTGAACTGGCCGCGATCCTCCAGGACCTGGAGCTGGACTGGGAATACGAACTTTCGCGCTGGCTGGGACCTGTGGCCACGCAACTGGTCGGCGGTCACCTGCGCAGTCGCGCACGCTGGTATCAGCAAGGATTTGCCAGCCTGGGTCAGAACCTGGGCGAATACCTGGCCGAAGAATCGCGCACCCTCGTCGGTCAGCGCGAAGCCGAAGCCCGATTCAGTGAACTGGACCAGATCAAACTCGATCTGGAACGTCTCGAGGCGCGTTTCGAGCGCCTTTCCCGATCCCTCGACCCAAGCGATAACGCATGAAGCTGCTTGCCGTCCGCCGTTTGTTGCGCATCCAGCGCGTTGTGATTCGCTACCGCCTCGATGACCTGCTGTTCGCCCTGCCGCTGCCGTGGTTTCTGCTGGCGCTGCGCTATGCCTTGCCGTGGCGCTGGTTCCCGCGCAAGCCGCTGGACCTGAGCCGTGGCGCGCGATTGCGCCTGGCGTTGCAGGACCTGGGGCCGATCTTCATCAAGTTCGGGCAGATCCTGTCCACCCGCCGCGACCTGCTGCCGGAAGACATCGCCGATGAGCTGATGAAGCTGCAGGACCGCGTGCCGCCGTTCGATTCGCAAGTGTCGGTCAAGCTGATCGAAGAACAGCTCGGCAAAAAGATCAGTGAAGTGTTCAGCCGTTTCGACGTCGAACCGCTGGCCTCGGCTTCGGTGGCGCAGGTGCACGCCGCGCAGTTGAAAACCGGTGAAGAAGTCGTCGTCAAAGTCATCCGCCCCGGCCTCAAACCGATCATCGCGCAAGACCTGGCATGGCTGTTCATCCTCGCCCGCGCAGCGGAAAAACTCTCCGCCGACGCGCGTTTGCTGCACCCGGTGGACGTGGTCAGCGACTACGAAAAAACCATCTACGACGAACTCGACCTGTTGCGCGAGGCGGCCAACGCCAGCCAGTTGAAGCGTAACTTCGACGGTTCGCCGCTGCTGTACGTGCCACAAGTCTATTGGGACTGGTGCCGGCCGAAAGTGCTGGTGATGGAGCGCATCTACGGCATTCAGGTCACCGACCTCGCGACCCTGGCCGACCAGCGCACCGACATGAAAATGCTCGCCGAGCGCGGCGTCGAGATCTTTTTCACCCAGGTGTTCCGCGACAGTTTCTTCCACGCCGACATGCACCCGGGCAACATTTTCGTCAGCACCGTCAACCCGTGGAGCCCGCAGTACATTGCGATCGACTGCGGCATCGTCGGCAGCCTGACCCCCGAAGACCAGGATTACCTGGCGCGCAACCTGTTCGCGTTCTTCAAACGCGATTACCGGCGTGTGGCGCAACTGCACATCGACTCGGGCTGGGTCCCGGCGGAAACCAAACTCAACGAATTCGAAGCGGCGATCCGTACCGTTTGCGAGCCCATCTTCGAAAAACCGTTAAAAGATATTTCCTTCGGTCAGGTGCTGATGCGCCTGTTCCAGACCGCCCGACGCTTCAACATGGAAGTGCAGCCACAACTCGTGCTGCTGCAAAAAACCCTGTTGAACATCGAAGGCCTGGGCCGTCAGCTGTACCCGGACCTCGATCTGTGGAACACCGCCCAGCCGTTCCTCGAACGCTGGATGCGCGAGCGCGTCAGCCCCAAAGCCTTGATCGGCAACGTGCAGAGCCAGTTCGAACAACTGCCGCACCTGGCCAACATGGCGCGTGACCTGCTCGAACGCATGTCGCAGCCCCACGCTTACGACCCGCCGCCACCGTGGCATCGACGCCGGGACGACTGGTTCCTGCGCCTGCTCGGCACCGCGCACCTGGCCGGCGGCGCAATACTGGCCATGGGCGGGCCGTTGAACGAACTGGCCTACTGGCCTGCGGGAATCATGATGGCGGTCGGTTTGTATCTGGTCGTTCGCCGATAGCCAGTTGTGTGATCCACTGGCACACTGTTTCAACGTTGGACTCTGCTCATGTAGTGCGGAGCCCGCTGTCGGAGTCGAAGATGAAAAACTGGCTGGACGAGATCAAGTGGGACGCCGACGGCCTGGTGCCGGCAATCGCCCAGGATCACAAGACCGGGCGCGTCCTGATGATGGCCTGGATGAACCGCGAAGCGCTCGAACTGACCGCTGCCGAAAACCGCGCCATTTACTGGTCACGTTCCCGTGGCAAGTTGTGGCGCAAGGGCGAAGAGTCCGGCCACGTGCAGACCCTGCATGAGATGCGCCTGGACTGTGACGCCGACGTGATCATCCTGATGGTCGAGCAGATCGGCGACATCGCCTGCCATACCGGTCGGCAGAGCTGCTTCTATCGCGTCTTCGAGAACGGCGACTGGAAAACCGTCGACCCGGTTCTCAAAGACCCGCACGCCATCTATTCCGCAGGACACACACATGAGTGACACTCTGACCCGACTGGCCGAGGTACTGGAAGCGCGCAAAGGCGCCGCCGCCGACAGCTCGTACGTCGCCAGCCTGTACCACAAGGGCTTGAACAAGATTCTGGAAAAGGTCGGCGAAGAGTCGGTCGAAACCATCATTGCCGCCAAGGATGCCGCCATCAGCGGCGACTGCAGCGATGTGATCTACGAGACCGCCGATTTGTGGTTCCACAGCATGGTCATGCTCGCCCAACTGGGGCAGCATCCACAGGCTGTACTCGATGAACTGGACCGTCGTTTCGGTCTGTCCGGACACGCAGAGAAAGCCTCGCGCCCGTCTGCCTGAACAACTATTAGAGAGGAGCAGCAACATGGGCATTTTTGACTGGAAACACTGGATCGTCATCCTGGTTGTTGTCGTGCTGGTGTTCGGCACCAAGAAACTGAAAAACCTCGGCACTGACGTCGGCGAATCGATCAAAGGCTTCAAGAAAGCCATGAACGACGACGAAAAACCGGCCGATCCGGCAGCGGCCCAACCGGTTCCGCCTGTTCAGCCACAGACCACCCAGTCCGTGAACCAGCCGCACACCATCGACGTGCAGGCGCAAAAAGTCGAAGAGCCGATCCGCAAAGACGTGTGAGCACTGACTAATGTTTGGTATCAGCTTCTCTGAACTGCTGCTCGTCGGCCTCGTGGCCCTGCTGGTGCTGGGCCCCGAGCGTCTGCCGGGTGCTGCGCGCACCGCCGGCCTGTGGGTCGGTCGCCTGAAGCGCAGCTTCAATGCGATCAAACAGGAAGTTGAGCGTGAAATCGGTGCCGACGAGATTCGTCGGCAACTGCACAACGAGCACATTCTGTCGCTGGAACAGGAGGCGCGGAAGATTTTCACGCCGACCCAGCAGGAAGCCACACCGGTTCAGCCGGTGGCAGAGCAGACGATCCATGCATCGACGACAGAATCCGCGCCTGCTGCTACGCCGACGGAAACCGTGAAAGCGGTGGAAGCGGTTGAAGCGGTTGAAGCGGCGCCGGTCGTGGCGCACGTAGAACCCGTTGCTCCTGCCGCCGCGCCGACAACGCCGGCTCCTCACGACACCACTTTGCCGCCGCGAGCCTCATGAGCGATCTCCCAGAAAACGACCAGCACATGCCGCTGGTTTCGCACCTCACCGAGTTGCGTACCCGTCTGCTGCGCTGCGTAGCGGCGATCTTCATCATCTTCGCCGGGTTGTTTGCGTTCACCCAGCAGATCTACACCTTCGTCTCCACGCCGCTGCGCCAGTATCTGCCAGTGGGCGCGACGATGATCGCCACCGACGTGTCGTCGCCGTTCCTGACGCCACTGAAGCTGACCATGATGGTGTCGCTGTTCCTGGCGATCCCGGTGATCCTGCATCAGATCTGGGGTTTCATTGCGCCGGGCCTGTACAAGCATGAAAAACGCATCGCGGTGCCGTTGCTGGTATCGAGCATCATGCTGTTCTATGCCGGCATGGCGTTCGCCTATTACCTGGTATTCCCGCTGATCTTCAAATTCTTCGCCGCCGCCACCCCGGCCGGCGTGGAAATGATGACCGACATCAGCAGCTACCTCGATTTTGTCATGACGCTGTTCTTCGCCTTCGGCGTAGCGTTCGAGATTCCGGTGGCCGTGGTGCTGCTGGTGTGGATCGGCGTGGTCGACGTCAAATACCTGAAGAAAATCCGCCCGTACGTGATCATCGGCTGCTTCGTGGTCGGCATGATCCTGACGCCACCGGACATCTTCTCGCAGACGCTGCTGGCCGTACCGATGTGGCTGCTGTTTGAAATCGGCATCCTGTTCGGCGGCCTGATCAGCAAGCGCGGCGACCATCCGGACGACCAACCGGTTGACGATCACAACGACCAGCCGCCAGCGACCCAAGCGTGAACCTGCTGCTCCTTGAAGAGGCCGATTTCATTGCGGCCGACCGGGCGATCCTGCGTGATCGCCGGTTGACGCACATGCAGGAAGTCCACCGCTGTGAAGTGGGTGACAGCATGCGCGTCGGGCGTATCGGCGGCCTGATGGGCTCGGCCGAAGTGTTGCGCCTGGACGCCGATGAAGCCGAACTGCGCGTCACCCTCGACCAGCCGCCACCGGCCAAGCTGCCGCTGACCCTGGTGCTGGCCCTGCCACGCCCCAAAATGCTGCGTCGGGTGTTTCAGACCGTGGCGGCCATGGGTGTGCCACGGATCGTGCTGGTGAACAGCTATCGCGTCGAGAAGAGCTTCTGGCAGACCCCGTTCCTGGAACCGGAAGCGATTCGCGAGCAACTGATCCTCGGCCTCGAACAGGCTCGGGACAGCGTGTTGCCTGAAATTGTCATCGAGAAGCGTTTCAAGCCGTTTGTCGAAGACCGACTGCCAGCGATTGCCGAAGGCACCCTCGGCCTGGTCGGCCATCCGGGCAATTACCCGCCCTGCCCCCGCGGCCTCGACGAGACGGTTACGCTGGCCATCGGCCCGGAAGGCGGCTGGATCCCCTACGAAATCGACCTGCTGGCCAAGTCCGGCCTGCAACCGGTGCAGCTCGGCGAGCGTATCCTGCGCGTCGAAACCGCCGTCACCGCGCTGCTCGCCCGCCTCTTCTAGCCATTACGCGCCTACAGAATCCTGCCCGCCTGCCGATACAGCTCCCATAAAACCAACTTGTGGTCCGTGGGAGTTGCAGCATGTACCGATGGCTAGCCGAGAAACTGGGGAACGTCAGCGTCAATCGCAAACTGGGTGTCGGCTTCGGTCTGGTGCTGCTGCTGACATTGTTGATCACCGTCACGGGCTGGACCGGCCTGAGTGACGTGGTGAATCGCGGCGACAAGCTCGGGTTCATTGCCAGCCTCAATGAACTGACCAAAGACCTGCGCCTGGCCCGCCTGGACTACGAAATGCGCCGTGGCGAACAAGGCCCGGGCGCCGTCAACGACCTGCTCGGCCAACTCGACACCGGGTTGAAAACCGCCCGCACACTAATCGAGCAACCTGCCGACGCAGCCATGGTCGATCAGCAACTGGCCGCCGTCAGCGAGTACAAACAAGCCTTCGCCGCCATGACCCAGGCCGGCGCCAACCGCGAAGATGCTCGCAGCAAACTCGGCGCCACGGCCGATAACGCCGTGTTACGCGTGGGTGAAGTCGAGAAATCCATGCTGCAAGGCGACAGCGTCGCTGATTTCAACAGCGTTATCGACCTGAGCAAACTGATCCAGCAAGCTCGCTTCCAGGTGCGCGGCTATACCTACAGCGGCAAGACCGAAGCCGAACAACCGGCGCTGGACGCCATCGACAACGCACTGAAAAACCTCGAAAGCCTGCCGTCCAGATTGCCGGAACAGCACATCGCCAACCTGCAACAGGCCAGCGATTCACTCAAAGCCTACCGCGCCGCCGTCAGCCAGTTCCGTGACTCTCAGGTTGCCAGCGCCGCCGCGCTGAAACGCATGGCCGCTCAGGGCAACATCCTGTTAGACGTCAGCAAAAAGCTCACCGCCTCGCAAACCGTCATCCGTGACACTGACGCCGCGCACGCCAAGAACATGCTGTTGCTGGCCACCGCCCTGGCGCTGGTCTTCGGCCTGTTCGCGGCATGGGCCATCACCCGGCAGATCGTCGTTCCGCTGGGCCAGACGCTGAAAGTGGCCGAGCGCATTGCCGCCGGCGACCTGACCCAGAACCTCGTTTCCGAGCGTCAGGACGAACTCGGTCAGCTCCAGCGGGCAATCCAAAGCATGACCCTGGGCCTGCGCGAATTGATCGGCGGCATCAGCGATGGCGTCACGCAAATCGCCAGCGCCGCTGAAGAACTGTCCGCAGTCACCGAGCAGACCAGCGCCGGCGTAAACAGCCAGAAGGTCGAGACCGACCAGGTGGCGACCGCGATGAACGAAATGACCGCCACTGTGCAGGAAGTCGCCCGCAACGCTGAAGAAGCGTCCGAAGCCGCGCTCGCCGCCGATCAGCAGGCCCGCGAAGGCGACAAGGTGGTCGGCGAAGCGATCGCTCAAATCGAACGCCTGGCCAAGGAAGTCGGCAACTCCACCGACGCCATGGGGCATCTCAAACGCGAAAGCGACAAGATCGGCAGTGTGCTCGACGTGATCAAATCCGTGGCTCAGCAAACCAACCTGCTGGCGCTCAACGCGGCCATTGAAGCTGCTCGCGCCGGTGAAGCCGGACGTGGTTTTGCGGTGGTTGCCGACGAAGTCCGCAGCCTGGCGCAGCGCACCCAGAAGTCCACCGAAGAAATCGAAGAGCTGATCGTCGGCCTGCAGAGCGGCACCCAGCAAGTCGCGACCATCATGGACAACAGCCGCACCCTGACCGACAGCAGCGTCGAACTGACCCGCCGCGCCGGTGGCTCGCTGGAAAGCATCACTCGCACCGTGTCGGCGATTCAGTCGATGAACCAGCAGATTGCCGCCGCTGCCGAACAGCAAAGCGCGGTGGCGGAAGAGATCAATCGCAGCGTGCTGAACGTGCGCGATGTGTCCGAGCAGACCTCGGCAGCCAGTGAAGAGACCGCGGCGTCCAGCGTTGAGCTGGCGCGGCTGGGGACGCATTTGCAGATGCTGGTGGGGCGGTTCAAGGTTTGAGGTGATTCATTTGCCTCGGTTCACTATGGACCGAGGTGATGCAATCGCCAGCAGGCTGGCTCCCACAGGGTTTGGTGTGAACACCACAAATCCACTGTGGGAGCTAGCTTGCTGGCGATTAGCGGCCCCAAGGCCGCTGCTTTCAAAGGACCTGACGAAGGAAGGCCTGCGCCCGCGGATCCTTCGGCGCATCGAAGAACTCGGCTGGCGAGGCGTCTTCCAGCAATTTGCCGTGATCGAAAAACAGCACCCGATCCGCCACTTCCCGCGCAAAGCCCATTTCGTGGGTCACGCAGACCATGGTCATGCCTTCCACGGCCAGGGTTTTCATCACATCCAGCACTTCGCCAACCATTTCCGGATCGAGCGCCGAGGTCGGCTCATCGAACAACATGACCTTCGGCTCCATGGCCAGCGCCCGTGCAATCGCCACGCGCTGTTGCTGACCGCCGGACAGGCGTGACGGAAACTCGTTGGCCTTCTGCGCAATGCCAACCTTTTCCAGCAATGCCAAGGCCTTGGCTTCACGCTCCTTCTTGCCGCGCTTGCGCACGACTTTCTGGGCGAGGCAGAGGTTTTCCAGCACGGTCATATGCGGGAACAAGTTGAAATGCTGGAACACCATGCCGACTTCGCGGCGGTAGGCATTCACGTCGGTTTTCGGATCGGCCAGTTGCAGGCCGTCGATACTCACCGAGCCCGAGTCGAATTCTTCCAGGCCGTTGAGGCAGCGCAGAAAGGTCGATTTGCCGGAGCCGGACGGACCGATCACCACCAATACTTCGCCCTTCGCCACTTGGGTGGAGACGTTATCCACCGCGCGCACCACGTGGCCACGGGTGTCGAAGACTTTTACCAGATCGCGGACTTCAATCACTTTGCGCGAGCCTCCGCTCAAGCCGGCTGGCGATTTTCGACAGCGGCAGATTGATCAACAAATACAGGCCAGCCACGCAGAACAGGATTTCGAATGGCGAAAACGAGGTGGTGATCACTTCGCGACCGCTTTTCAACAGCTCGGTAATCGCAATCACCGACACCAGCGAGGTGTCCTTGACCAGGCTGATGAACTGCCCGGCGAGCGGCGGCAGCACGCGTTTGAACGCTTGCGGCAGCACCACGTGGCGCATCGACTGACCCGCGCTCAAGCCCAGGGAACGCGCAGCTTCGTTCTGGCCACGGGCGATGGATTGCACGCCGGAGCGGATGATTTCCGCCACGTAGGCGCCGGTGAACAGCGACAGTGCGGCGATCCCGGCGAACTCCCGGGACAGGTTCATCACGGTGCCGATGAAGAAGTAGAAGATGAAAATCTGCACCAGCAGCGGCGTACCGCGCACCAGTTCGACGTAAATCGTCGAGAGGTCGCGCAGGGTCGGATTATTCGAGAGACGGCACAAGCCCGTGGCGAGGCCGATCAGCAAACCGAGCACGCCAGACACCACGGACAACCACAAGGTGGTCCAGAGCCCCCACATCAGCGGTCCGGCGGCCCAATGGCGAGTCACGCCGATCACGTCGCCTTCGGCCACATCATCGCCTTGGGCGACTTGCAGGCTGTTGTCGTCGACGGTCACGCGTTGCTCGTCACCCGCGTCGTTGCGCAACGTGACTTCAGCCTTGTCGCCTTTGCGCACCAGTTCGCTGACGGTGGAGATGTCGGCGGCGCGCTGGGATTCTTCGGCGTGGTAGGCGAAATACTGCGGGACGCGGTTCCAGCGCCATTCGTAGGACATCAGCGAGGTGGCGTAATACAACGCGCCGGCCAGGCCGATCAGCACCAGCACGGTCAACACGTGCCAGGGCCATTGGGCTTTTTTCTGTTTCATTGCAGGTTCCGGATTCTGTGTTGCCTTGGAGGCCGTCATCGCCAGCAGGCTGGCTCCCACAGGGGAATGCATTTCATTGTGGGAGCCAGCCTGCTGGCGATTGGGCGCGACGCGGTCTATCTGACCGGGCCTTATTCCATATCCTTCAACCAAGCGGTGTCTTTGAACCACTTGTCATGGATGCGATCGTAGGTGCCGTCTTCGTGGATCTGGTGCAGGAAGTTGTTGATGAAGTTGATGCTGTCGTAGTCACCCTTCTTCAGACCAAAGGCCAGCGGCTCGTAGGTGAACGGCTTGTCGAGGAACACCAGTTTGCCGTTGCCGACCTTGTTCACCGCCACGACGTTGTAAGGCGCGTCGTAGATGAAGGCGTCGGCCTTGCCGTTGACCACGTCGAGCACCGCTTCCTGCTCGTTGTCGTAGCCGTGGTACTTGGCTTTGGAGATCAGCTTCTTGGCGACCATCTCGCCGGTGGTGCCGAGCTTGGAGGTAATGCGGTAGTCAGCAGTGTTCAGGTCTTTGTAGGACTTGATGGTGCCTTCCAGCTCTTTGCGAATCAGCAGCGTCTGGCCGACCACGATGAACGGTTCGCTGAAGTTCAGGCGCAGGTTGCGTTCCTGGGTCAGGGTCATGCCGCTGCCGATCATGTCGAACTTGTCAGTGAGCAGGGCCGGGATAATGCCGTCGTAGCCGGTGGACACCAGCTCCAGCTTGACGCCCATGGCCTTGGTCATGGCTTTGAGGATGTCGACTTCGAAGCCGATGATCTCGCCGCGCTTGTTGGTCATTTCGAACGGCATGTAGGTCGGGTCCATGCCGACTTTCAGCGTGCCGCGCTTGACCGCGTCATCGATGGCACCGGCCTGCGCCGCGCTGACTGCAACCAATGCCGTGACGCCGACCAGCAGCATCGAGAGATACTTCTTCATCTTCATGTCCCCAAAACCAGTGCGTTATGAGGCGCGCAAACGGCGGCTCCCCTCAGGAAACGCATCGATACGGACAAAAATTATCCGGGCGCACCAATTCGGGGACGGATGCTAACGCACTCGCTCGTTTGCACAAGTGTTTGGGAACGATGAGGCAAAAAAAACCCCGCTTTCGCGGGGTTCTCTTTGTTATGCCAACTGCGGTTGCGCACTCAGCGGCTTGAGCGGCAGCAATGGCGCATGGGGATCGGATTTCACCGATTTGCGCCAGGCTTCCAGCCACTCGGGATGACCTTCGCTCCAGACCTGCTCATGCAAACGAGCCAGTGCCACCGGATCGCTCAGCAGTTGCACACGCTCATTGTTGGTCAGACCGTCAGGCCCGGCTTTCAACGCATGGCGAACCCGCTCGATCCGCAGCCACTCGATTGGCTCGGCCTGACCGTGGCGCGATGTCGCCAGCGAGCACGCCAGGGCATTCTGCTGTGGATCGACCACCGACCGGATGAAGCCGTCTTTCAGCGCATGCCAACGGTTTTCATGGGTGTACTGGTCAGTTGCCAGCAACGCCTGTGGCGGATTGTATTCCTCAGGAATCAGGAACAGGCTCTCGTCACGGGACTTCAGGCCCAGGCCAACACGGCTGGAGATCACGGAAACCGGGATCGACAGCATCAACGAACCGACAATCGGCACCAGCCACCAGAGGAAGCTCGGGTTCAGCCAGATCACCAACAGGGCCCAGAAGAAGCCCAGCAGGGTTTGCGGACCGTGGCGCTTGACCGCTTCGCTCCATGGCGTGGAGTCGTCGTCACGTTGCGGCGAGTTCCAGGTCGCGGCCCAGCCGAGGAACGCGGCGAGTACGAAACGGGTGTGGAAAATCATCCGCACCGGCGCCAGCAACATGGAGAACAACATCTCCAGCAGCATCGACAGGGTCACCTTGAACTTGCCACCGAACTCTTTCGCGCCCTTGGCCCAGATCAGGATGATGCTCAACAGCTTCGGCAGGAACAGCAGCACGATAGTGGTCGAGAACAGCGCGATGGCCTTGTCCGGGTGCCATTGTGGCCACAGCGGGTAGAGCTGACGCGGTTCAAGGAAGTACTGCGGCTCCATCAGCGTGTTGACCGCCAGCAGCGCCGTCGACAGCACGAGGAAGAAGAACCACAACGGCGCCGACAGGTAAGACATCACGCCGGTGAGGAACACCGCACGGTGAACCGGGTGCATGCCCTTGACCAGGAACAGGCGGAAGTTCATCAGGTTACCGTGGCACCAGCGACGGTCACGCTTGAGTTCGTCCAGCAGGTTCGGCGGCAACTCTTCGTAGCTGCCCGGCAAGTCGTAGGCAATCCACACGCCCCAACCGGCACGGCGCATCAGCGCGGCTTCAACGAAGTCGTGGGACAGAATCGCGCCGGCGAACGCGCCTTTACCGGGCAACGGCGCCAGGGCGCAGTGCTCGATGAACGGCTTCATGCGGATAATCGCGTTGTGGCCCCAGTAGTGCGATTCGCCCAACTGCCAGAAGTGCAGACCGGCGGTGAACAGCGGACCGTACACGCGAGTCGCAAACTGCTGCATGCGTGCATAAAGAGTGTCCATGCCCGACGCACGCGGCGCGGTCTGGATGATCCCGGCGTCCGGCGTGGCTTCCATCAGGCGCACCAGACTGGTCAGGCATTCGCCGCTCATCACGGAGTCAGCGTCGAGCACGACCATGTACTTGTAGTCACCGCCCCAGCGACGGCAGAAGTCGTCGAGGTTGCCGCTTTTGCGTTTCACGCGACGGCGACGGCGACGATAGAAGATCTTGCCGAAACCCTTGGCTTCGCGGCAGACGTCCAGCCAGGCCTGCTGTTCGGCGACGCAGATGTCGGCATCGTTACTGTCGCTGAGGACGAAGAAGTCGAAGCGGTCCAAGTCACCCGTGGCAGCGACCGACTCGAAGGTAGCGCGCAGACCGGCAAACACCCGTGGCACGTCTTCGTTGCAGATCGGCATCACCAGTGCGGTGCGCGCGTCTTTGGGGATCGGCTCGTTGCCGGCACTTTTACCGGAAATGCGGTATTTATCGTGACCGGTGAGCAACTCGAGGAAACCCATCAGCGCGGTCCAGAAACCGGCCGAGACCCAGCAGAACAGAATCCCGAACATGATCAGGATGCTGGTCTGCAGCGCATACGGCAGCACTTGTGTGACCGTTTGCAGGAGCGGCTGATGCAGGACTTCGTTGAGGTCGACGAACGACCAGCCCTGGTACGGCATGATGCCTTTCATGTACCAGCCGGCAACGATGGTTTGACCGAGCATCAGTACCAGCAAGATGTAACGGCGGATCGAACCCACGGTGCGCCAGCGGGCCGCCGGCAGCACGTTCTCGTCTTTCGGCGGAGCCGGCGGGTTGGTGCGACCGGTCAGACGCCGCCAGCCACGCACCAGAATGTTGGTGCGCCACGGCTCCGGCACGACTTTGGTCCGGCGGATCGGCGGGGTTGCCTTGAGGCAAACACGACCGCTGGCGTCGAGCACCAGCATTTCCGCTTCTTCCAGCTCTTCAGCGGTGCTCAGGGTCAAGCGACGGCCGACCGAGGCTTGAGCCGCCTCGACCGGTGCATCGAACGTCGAGGACGACAGACGCTCGTGAAGTTCGCTGAACGACTTGCAGCCCGCGAGTTCCGCGCGCTGCTCGTCGGTCATCGGCAGATGCGCCAGATACTCGGCAAGAGTTTCTGGCTGAACTTGAGAATTACTCATCGGCAGGCAACTGATAGCTCCAGGTCTCGGTCAGGACTTCTTCAGTCGGTGCCGATTCCGGTGTGGCTGGGGCCGCGTCGGCAGCGACAGGCTGCTTGGCGTCTTTGTTGTTCGCCTTGTCCTTGGCATCTGCAACTGGCTTGGCTTCGGCCTGCTTGGCCTCGGCGGCCTTCGCGTCCTTGTCCGCTTTCTCCGCTTGCTTGGCAGCGACCTTGTCGGCCTTGGCAACGGAAGAGGTGGACGATGGGATCGAAGTCTTGGCCAGATCGGCAGGCACGATGCTCTGCACCAGTGCGGCACGCATCTCGGTGGACTTGCCCGGATCCTTGATCTTCATGCGCAGGGTCAGGCGCCAGCCCTTGGTTTCAGGGTTGTAGCGCACGCTGTTCTCGACCAGCTCGGCATTATCACCCACGCTGACCTGGCTGCGAACGTCTGTATCGGCCGGCAACGCTGCCAGGGACGGGCCTTCGAAATCCACCAGATAGGCAACGCTGCCGTCCGGCTGACGAATCAGGTTGGACTGTTTGACGTCGCCGGTGGAGCGCAAGGTCTGTTTGACCCAGGCGCTGTCCGGTGCGTGAATCGCCGCTTCGTCCATGGTCCAGTGCAGGCGGTAGCCGAATTCCAGCGGCTGACCAGGCTCAGGCAGTTTTTCCGGGCTCCAGAAGGCAACGATGTTGTCGTTGGTTTCATCGGCAGTCGGAATCTCGACCAGGTCGACAGAACCCTTGCCCCAATCGCCTTTAGGCTCGATCCAGGCACTTGGGCGCTTGTCGTAGCGGTCGTCGAGGTCTTCGTAGTGGCTGAAGTCACGGCCACGTTGCAGCAAGCCAAAACCGCGCGGGTTCTCGATCGAGAAGTTGCTCACCGCCAGGTGTTTCGGGTTGTTCAGCGGACGCCAGATCCACTCGCCGTTGCCGGCATGGATCGACAGACCGCTGGAATCGTGCAGTTCGCGGCGGTAGTTCAGCACTTTCGACGGCTGGTTGGCGCCGAACAGGAACATGCTGGTCAGCGGCGCAACGCCAAGCTTGGTGACCTTGTCACGCAGGAACATCTGCGCCTTGACGTCGACAATGGTGTCGCTGCCCGGACGCAGGGTCAGGCGATAGGCACCGGTGGCGCGTGGCGAATCCAGCAGCGCGAAGATCACCAGGTGCTTGTCGCCCGGCTTCGGCTGTTGAATCCAGAACTCACGGAAACGCGGGAATTCTTCGCCGGACGGCAACGCGGTATCGATTGCCATGCCGCGAGCGGACAAGCCATAGGTGTGACCCTTGCCGACAACGCGGAAGTAACTCGCGCCGAGCATGGTCATGATTTCGTCTTGCTTGTCGGCCTTGTTGATCGGGTACAGCACACGGAAACCGGCATAACCCAGTTGTTCGGTGGCTTTAGGATCGAATTTCAGGTCGCCGAAATCGAAACGAGACGGGTCGTATTTGATCTCTTCGACGGTGTTGGCCGTGATTTCGTTGATTTTCACCGGCGTATCGAAATGCATACCCTGGTGATAGAACGAAAGCTTGAACGGGGTTTTCTGATCGGCCCATTCGGCTTTTTCGGTCAGGAAACGAATTTTTTGATAGTCCGCGAATTTCATCTCACGGAATTCGTTCGGCAGGTTACTGCGCGGGGCTTCGAATTTCTGCCCGGCCAGCTCTTTTGCCTTGACCGATACATCATCCAGATTGAATGCCCAAAGCTGGCCGGCGCTGAACAGGCAGAGCAGTGCAGAGCCCGCTACCAGTGCGCTTCGTAGCCGTTTGGCTGACAATCTTGGTGCATTACAGGGACTAACAATCACGAGCAACCCTCGCCGAAAACAGATCAAAAAACCAACGGCCAGTTAAAGGGCCTGTGAGGTAAACGGGATGAAAAACCCGTCCCTACAAACCACTCTTGCCAAGTTGGCGAGCATTGTTCCGACTCCTATGGGGCTAAATGATTCCCCAACAGGTCCAGGACAAGTCTCTACCTAAGTCAAAACGGACCAACGAACGCTGATCCCCGTAGCGCGCGATTATCTAGCAGGCCGCGTTACAACGCATCAGGCGCAACAAAGTATTTCTCGCGAAAAACCCCTGTTTTCAGTGAAAAAGCGCTTAAAAACTTGTTTCAAGCGCTTTCAGGTCTGTAACAGGAAGGTTACCGGGCCATCATTGACCAGGTGCACCTGCATATCCGCGCCGAATCTACCTGATGCCACTGTGCCATGCACCTGTTTCGCTTTCTCTAATAGATAGTCGAAAAGCTCCTCGCCCAGCGCCGGAGGGGCAGCGGTTGAAAAACTCGGGCGCAACCCGTTTTTGGTGTCGGCGGCCAGGGTGAACTGAGAGACCAGCAGCAACCCGCCCCCGACATCCGCCAGGGACAGATTCATCTTGCCCTCGGCGTCACTGAACACACGATAGTTAAGCAGCTTATGCAGAAGTTTGTCGGCGCTGGCCCGAGTGTCCTCGGGCTCGACCGCCACCAGTACAAGCAAACCCTGATCGACGGCACCGACCACCTCCCCCGCTACCTCGACGCGCGCGCCACGCACGCGCTGCAACAGGCCCTTCATGCTTCTTCAGGGGACAGGTCGAGCAGGCGCCGTGCCATCTGATCGGCGGCGCGCACCAAGGCATCGGTAATGCCGGGTTCGGAGGCGGCATGC
This sequence comes from Pseudomonas sp. PDM03, assembly GCF_014852385.1. NCBI lineage: Bacteria > Pseudomonadati > Pseudomonadota > Gammaproteobacteria > Pseudomonadales > Pseudomonadaceae > Pseudomonas > Pseudomonas sp. PDM03. Next base: position 19,162 of record NZ_JACVBM010000005.1, read on the forward strand.
CCGGCATCACGGATGACCTGCAGTTCACTGTTCGGCCAGTTCTGATGCAGTTCCCAAGCGTTATCCAGCGGGCAAATCACGTCGTAGCGACCGTGAACGATCACGCCCGGCAGATGGGCGATCTTGCCCATGTCGCGGATCAGCTGATTCGGCTCGAGGAACGCATTGTTGGTGAAATAGTGACATTCGATGCGCGCGATGGACAAGGCGCGTTGCGGCTCGGAGAAACGATCGACCACCAGCGGGTTCGGACGCAAGGTCGCGGTCCGCCCTTCCCAGGTGGACCAGGCTTTGGCCGCGTGCATCTGGGCGATCTGATCGTTGCCGGTCAGGCGCTTGTGGAAAGCGCCGAGCAAGTCTTCGCGCTCATCCAGCGGGATCGGCGCAATGTAGTCCTGCCAATAATCAGGGAACAGACGACTGGCGCCCGCCTGATAGAACCACTCGATTTCCTGCGGACGGCAGAGAAAAATCCCGCGCAGGATCAGACCGTGCACACGCTCCGGATGGGTTTGCGCGTAGGCCAGCGCTAGGGTCGAGCCCCACGAGCCGCCGAACAGCACCCATTTATCGATGCCCAGATGCTGGCGAATCCGCTCAAGGTCGGCGACCAGATCCCAGGTGGTGTTGTTTTCCAGGCTGGCGTGGGGCGTGGAGCGACCACAACCGCGCTGGTCGAAGGTGACGATGCGATACAGGTTCGGATCAAAAAAACAGCGACTCTGTGCATCACACCCGGCACCGGGGCCGCCGTGGATGAACACCACCGGCAAACCTTCCGGTGAACCGCTTTCGTCTACATACAGGGTGTGGGTTTCATCGACAGCCAGATCGTGCCGGGCGTGGGGTTTGATCTGCGGGTACAAAGTCTGCATTGCGCGCTCCGTAAGGGGTCGAGGTCATCCCTGGGGGGACTTCTATTATTCTGCCGTTGGGCATCATAAACCCGATTTACGTCAATGAGCATGTCCATGCAGAGTCAGAGTTTTGCCACCCGTTTTTTTGCCAAATAGCCGAGCAGCGTTTCGTAGAGCGCATCGACCTCCGCAACCTGACCCCGCGCCCGCAGACAGCCATGAACCAGCCCTTCCCCGTAATAAAGCGTCGCGGCCACGCCCGCAGCGTTCAGGCGCTCGGCGTACAGCACGCCGTCATCGCGTAACGGGTCGAACTGCGCCACCGCGATCAATGCCGGCGGCAATCCGCGCAGATCCCCGGCGAGCAACGGCATGGCATAGACGCCAGGCGTTTGAGTGCCGCGCAAATACAAGGCGTGATAACAATCCACGTCACTGCTGCTGAGCAGAGGCGCGTCGCTGCATTCACTGCGTGAAGGCAAACGGTGATCGCCACCGAGGCCGGGATAGATCAGCACTTGCGCCGCCGGCAGTGGTTCACCCGCATCGCGTAGTGCCAGGCACAGCGCGGCGGCGAGATTGCCACCGGCGCTGTCGCCAGCCACCAGCGTACGCGCGGGGTCCAGCTGAAACGGCCCGGAGCGCAGCGCTCGCCAGACCTTCAGACAGTCATCGAACGCCGCTGGAAACGGATGCTCCGGCGCCAGACGATAATCGACCGCGATCACCAACACGCCGAGCGTCGACGCCAGCTCGGCGCAGATGAAGTCGTGGGAATCCAGATCCCCCACCACCCAACCGCCGCCGTGCAGATACACAATGCACGGGCTACCGTCGGTCGATGGTAAAGCTGCGGGCTGATAGGACCGAATCGGTACACCGGCCAATACAAAATCCACGACGTATAGCCCGTCGGGACGCGGCGGGGTGAACGCCCGGCACATCTCGCTGTAGGCCTGGCGCAGTCCGGCGAGGCTGGTGTCGGTGGCGTTGAAGCTGACGGTTTTCTCGACGAATGCCGTCATCTCGTCAGAAAGGGGATAAGTTTCCATGGACCTGCCGCCGAGATGTTGTGGTGAGCAGATAACCCTGTAGGAGTGAGCCTGCTCGCGATAGTGGTGGGTCAGTCAAAGTAGATGTTGCCTGATACACCGCCATCGCCGGCAAGCCGGTCTCGCTCCTACAGGGGTTTTGCGGTAATGGTCAGTTTTTCAGGCTGGCCTGAACGGTGGCAACACCATCCTTGCCATCAAAACTGCTGACACCGGCCAACCAGCGCTGCAGGTCTTGCGGATGATCACGCAGCCACTGCCTGGCGACGTCCTGCGGCGTCTTGCGCTCCATGATCGGCACCATCAGCTGGCTTTCCTGAGCGGCGGTGAAGGTCAGGTTCTCCAGCAAACGGTTCACGTTCGGGCAACGCTCGGCGTAGTCCGGGGACGTCACGGTGGAGACCGTCGCCGCGCCTTCGTTAGGCCCGTAAACGTCTTCGCTGCCGGTCAGGTAAGCGATTTTCATGTTGATGTTCATCGGGTGCGGCGTCCAGCCGACGAACACCACGAACTCCTTGCGATTCACCGCCCGTTGCACAGCGGCAAGCATGCCGGCCTCACCCGACTCGATCAGTTTGAAATCCTTCAGGCCGAACTGATTGGACTCGATCATGGTTTTGATCGTGGTGTTAGCGCCACTGCCCGGCTCGATGCCGTAGATTTTGCCGCCGAGCTGGTCCTTGAACCTGGCGATATCGGCGAAGGTTTTCAGCCCGGCCTCGGCCACGTATTCCGGCACGGCGAGGGTTGCCTGGGCGTCGGCCAGGCTCGGTTTTTCCAGGACCTTCACTTGATTGGCAGCCAGGAACGGCGCGATGTTCTTGTCCATCGCCGGTTTCCAGTAACCGAGGAAGATGTCCAGGCGCTTGTCGCGGATGCCGGCGAAAATGATTTGCTGCACGGCGCTGGTTTGCTTGCTTTCGTAGCCAAGGCCGTTGAGCAGCACGTCGGCCATGCCGCTGGTGGCGATGACGTCGGTCCAATTGACCACGCCCATGCGCACGGCTTTGCAGGAAGCGTCGTCACTGGCCAGAACAGGGGAGCTCAGAAGAGCGGTACCGCAGAGGATTGAGAGACAGCGGGTCAACAGTCTTTTCATTGGGAATGATCTCGTGCGGCAGAATTATTATGGGTCCGGTGTCTTGATGCACCGTGTCCAGAACATTACGCAGCAGTGAGAGACCAAAAGCGAACTGTGGCGACCGAGATTTGCACGGTGGCGACTGTTCCAATCAGGTTTAGAGACGAACACAGAACTGTGGGAGCGAGTCTGCTCGCGAATGCGGTGGGTCAGTCAGCGTTGATGTCGCCTGACACTCCATCGCGAGCAGGCTCGCTCCCACAAGGTTTTGCGCCAGGCTTTAGCGGCTGTAGTGCTTTTGGCCCCAGGCGAGCAGGCCTTGCAGCAGCTCCTTGAGCACCACTTGCGTCGGCTCTGCCAGGTCCGGGCGATAACGGAACGGCTCGAACTCTTCCATGTACGTGCACTGGCCCAACTCCAGTTGCACGGCGTGGATGTTTTGCGTCGGATTGCCATAGTGCCGGGTGATGTGGCCGCCCTTGAAGCGCCCGTTCAGCACATGGCTGTAATCGGTGTGCCTGGCGCAGATCGCTTCCAGTTGAGTCGCCAACTGTGGATCGCAACTGGCGCCGTTGAACGTGCCGAGGTTGAAGTCCGGCAGCTTGCCGTCGAACAGGTGCGGGATGATCGAGCGGATCGAGTGCGCATCAAACAGCAATGCATAGCCGAATTCGGCTTTCATACGAGCCAGCTCGTTCTGCAACGTGCTGTGATACGGCGTCCAGACCTGCTCCAGATACGTCGCACGCTCAGCCGCCGACGGTTCCATGCCTTCACGGAACAACGGAATGCCGTCGAACAGCGTCGCCGGGTACAGACCGGTGGTGGCGCCGACGTACAAAGGTTTGTCGTCCGAAGGCCGGTTCAGGTCGATGACAAACCGCGAGTACTCGGCAGCCAGGGTGCTGGCGCCCAGTTCGGTAGCAAATTCGTAGAGTTTCGGGATGTGCCAGTCAGTGTCCGGCAAGCTTTTCGCGTCGGGGATCAACCCGGCTTCAACCGCCGGGGTCAGGCGTACGCCAGCGTGGGGCATGCTGATCAGCAGCGGCACGCGGCCTTGTTTGAAGTTCAGAACCTTATCCACAACTGCTCTCCTAAACGCTTGTTTCGACGCCGTGACGCACGACGCGTTTTTCCAGGTCACCGCCCAGCCAGTACGACAGGTCGGCGGGACGATCGATTTGCCAGGCGACGAAGTCAGCGACCTTGCCGGCTTCCAGCGAACCATGGGTGTCGGCCATGCCTAGCGCGGTGGCGGCATGAATCGTCGCGCCGGCCAGGGCTTCTTCCGGGGTCATGCGGAAACAGGTGCAAGCCATGTTCAGCATCAAGCGCAGCGACAGTGCCGGTGACGTGCCGGGGTTGAGGTCGCTGGCGATGGCGATTTTCACCCCGTGTTTGCGCAACGCTTCCATCGGCGGCAATTGGGTTTCGCGCAGGAAGTAGAACGCGCCGGGCAACAACACGGCGACCGTGCCGGACGCGGCCATGGCGATGGCGTCTTCTTCGGTCATGAATTCCAGGTGATCGGCGGACAGTGCGTGATAACGCGCCGCCAGGCTCGAACCGTGCAACGACGACAGTTGCTCGGCATGCAGCTTCACCGGCAAGCCCAGTTTTTGCGCTGTGACGAACACGCGCTCGACCTGTGCCGGCGAGAACGCCAGGTATTCGCAAAACGCGTCCACCGCATCCACCAGCCCTTCGGCGGCCAGGGCCGGGAGCATCTCGGCGCAGATGTGATCGATGTAATCGTCGGCGCGATCCTTGTATTCCGGCGGCAAGGCGTGGGCCGCCAGGCAGGTACTGCGCACGCTGATCGGCAGTTCGGCGCCGAGACGGCGGGCCACGCGCAGCATCTTGCGTTCGTTGGCCAGGTCGAGACCGTAGCCGGATTTGATTTCGATGCTGGTCACGCCATCGCGCATCAAACTCTTCAACCGCTTGGCGGCGCTGGCGAACAACTCGTCTTCACTGGCCGCCCGCGTGGCGCGCACGGTGCTGGCAATGCCGCCGCCGGCCGCGGCGATTTCCGCATAGCTGACGCCTTGCAGACGCTGTTCGAATTCACCGCTGCGGTTACCGCCAAACACCGTGTGGGTGTGGCAGTCGATCAGGCCCGGCGTAACCCAGGCCCCGTTCAAATCGTTGACGGCCGGGTATTCACCCGCCGGCAGTTCAGCACGTGGGCCGATCCACTCAATGTGCGCACCGGACGTCACGATGGCCGCGTCCTCGATGATCGAGTAGACGCCTTGCGCCATGGTTGCGACGTGGCAGTGTTGCCAGAGAGTTTTCATCCCGTAATCTCCACAATGTTCAAAATCGGTTCGCGGGCAAGCCTCGCTCCTACAATGTAGGAGCGAGGCTTGCCCGCGAAGAGGCCATCACAGACTAGGCAGCAACTTCGCCGTCACCAGTTCATTCAGGCAACGCGTCGCCAACAACTCGCTAGCCGCATTGATGTCCGGCGCAAAGAAACGGTCCTTCTCATAGAACGGCACTTCTTTACGCAGAATCGCCCGAACCTTTTCCAGTTTTGGCGAGGTTTTCAGACCTTCACGCAGGTCCAGACCTTGAGCCGCGGCCAACCATTCCACTGCCAGAACGCCGCGGGTGTTTTCCGCCATTTCCCACAGACGCTTGCCGGCAGCCGGAGCCATCGACACGTGGTCTTCCTGGTTGGCGGAGGTCGGCAGACTGTCCACCGAATGAGGATGGGACAACGCCTTGTTCTCGCTGGCGAGTGCCGCAGCGGTCACCTGGGCGATCATGAAACCGGAGTTCACGCCGCCATTGGCCACCAGGAACGGCGGCAGTTGCGACATGTGCTTGTCCATCATCAACGAGATGCGGCGTTCGCTCAGCGAGCCGATTTCAGCGATGGCCAGGGCCATGTTGTCGGCGGCCATCGCGACAGGTTCGGCGTGGAAGTTACCGCCAGAGATCACGTCACCTTCAGCAGCGAACACCAACGGGTTATCCGAAACGGCGTTGGCTTCGACGGCCAGCACTTCGGCAGCCTGACGGAACTGCGTCAGGCAGGCGCCCATGACTTGCGGCTGGCAGCGCAGGGAGTACGGGTCCTGGACCTTTTCGCAGTTCTCGTGCGAATCGGACACTTCACTGCGCTCGCCCAGCAAGTCGCGGTAAGCGGCAGCGGCGTCGATCTGGCCTTTCTGGCCACGGGCAGCGTGGATACGAGCGTCGAAGGGCGAGCGCGAACCCAGCACCGCTTCGACGGTCAGGCCGCCCAGGGCCAGGGCGCCCGCGAACAGATCTTCACCTTCAAACAGACCGCGCAATGCGTAAGCGGTGGACACTTGAGTACCGTTGAGCAGCGCCAGGCCTTCTTTCGCGGCCAGGGTCAGCGGGGTCAGACCGGCGACTTTCAGCGCTTCGGTCGCTTCCATCCACTCGCCTTTGTAACGAGCCTTGCCTTCACCCAGCAGCACCAGCGACATGTGGGCCAATGGCGCCAGGTCGCCGGAGGCACCGACCGAACCTTTCAATGGAATGTGCGGGTAAACCTCGGCGTTGATCAGGGCGATCAGCGCGTCGATGACCACGCGACGAATACCGGAGAAACCACGGCTCAGGCTGTTGACCTTGAGCACCATGACCAGACGCACCAACGCGTCGCTGATCGGCTCGCCGACGCCGGCAGCGTGGGACAGCACCAGCGAGCGCTGCAGGTTTTCCAGGTCTTCGCTGGCGATGCGGGTCGAGGCCAGCAGGCCGAAACCGGTGTTGATGCCGTAAGCGGTGCGGTTCTCGGCGAGGATCTGTTCCACGCAGGCAACGCTGGCTTCGATCTGGGCAGCAGCGCTGTTATCGAGGCTGATTTTGACCGGTTGCTGATAGACATCACGCAGTTGGGCAAGGCTCAGTTGGCCGGGGATCAGGTTTAGTGCAGTCATTTTGTGCTCCTTTTGAGAGTTTTTATTCTTCATAAACGAAGAAGACTCACCAGACGCTCCGGAGATATCCGTTGTCCGTCGCGACTCGCTTTTTGGGAGCCGCGCCTTGGCACGTTGGTGTTGTGTGGAAATCAGTTCAGATTCGGTAAAGCGTTGTGCAGCAAATTCGAGTCTTTCAATACGCCGGCAGCGGCGGCGATGTCCGGCGCCAGCCAGCGATCCTGGTCGTAGGCCGGAACACGCTCACGCAGCAGACGCCACGCCGCATCGGTGCCGGTGCCGAAGCGTTGCTCTTTGAGGAACTCAAAAGCCTGGGCCGCCAGCAGGTACTCGATGGCGAGGATCTGCGTGCAGTTTTCCAGCGCGCGATGCAGCTTCAGCGCGGCGTTGGTGCCCATGCTCAGGTGGTCTTCCTGCAAGCCGGAAGTGACGTAGTTGTCGAGCACCGCCGGTTGCGCCAACTGGCGGTTTTCCGCACACAGCGAAGCGGCGACGTATTGCACGATCATCATCCCGGAGTTCACCCCCGGATTGGCCACCAGGAACGCTGGCAGACCGCTGACGTGCGGGTTGATCAAACGGTCCAGACGTCGTTCGGCGATGGAGCCGATTTCGGCCATGGCGATGGCCAGCAAATCCGCCGCCAACGCGACCGACTGGCCATGCGGGTTTGCTTGGGACATGACGCGGAAGTTGTCCGGGGTACCCAGCAGCAACGGGTTATCCGTGCAGCCGTTGAGTTCGGTTTCGACTTGCTTGATCGCGTGATCGAGCTGATCGCGAGCGGCGCCGTGGACTTGCGGGATCGAGCGAATGCTCAGCGCATCCTGCGTACGAATGCCTTTGCTGCTGGCAATCACTTCGCTGCCATCGAGCAGCGCCCGCAGGTTGATCCCGACCTGTTGCATGCCCGGATGCGGTTTGAGCGCGATGATCTCGGCGTCGAACGCAGCGATCTGGCCACGCTGGGCTTCGAAGCTCATGGCACTGATCACGTCGGCCCACTGCAGCAGGCGCGTCGCATCGGCAATCGCCAGGCAGCTGAGACCGCTCATGCACGGCGTACCGTTGACCAGGCACAAACCGTCCTTGGCGCCGAGTTGAACCAGTTGCAGGCCTTCTTCAGCCAGCGCCTGTTGAGCGGAAACAATCTGCCCGCGATAGCTGACATTGCCGACACCCAGCAGTGCGATGCCGATGTGCGCCATGTGGGTCAGGTAACCGACCGAACCCTGGGACGGCACTTGCGGGGTGATGCCCCGATTGAGCAGCGCCAGCAAGGCTTCGACCACTTGCCGGTGAATGCCGGATTTGCCCTGGGAGTAGTTGCGGATCGCTGCGCACATGATCGCGCGGGTCTGCTCGTCGGCCAGTGGTGCGCCGACGCCACAGGCATGGCTGAGCAAGGTGTTGCGCGACAGTTGGCTGAGTTGTTCGTCTTTGAGCGAAACGTTGCAAAGCGCGCCCAGGCCGGTGTTGACGCCATAGGCGCGTTCGCCGCTGGTGACGATGCGCTGGACGATCGCCTGGGCATTGTCGATGCGTGCCCAGGTCTGGGCCGACAGCTCGAGTTGTGCGCCGTGACGGGCTACCGCGACCACATCCTGCCAACGCAACGGGGCATCGGCGATAACGATTTTTTCAGCCTGGGACATCATTAACCTCAACCGTACAACCAGAATATTGATGCAGCTTCACCGGCGCCTTCGCGGGCAAGCCTCGCTCCTACAGGTGTGGGAGCGAGCCTGCTCGCGATGGGGCCGGCACAAACGCCGCAAACCTTTAAACCACCGCCGCCCGCCGCTGTACGAACCGGTCGACATACTCATCCGCCGGCGAATGCAGGATCTCTCGCGGGGTGCCGACCTGAATCAGGCGGCCATCCTTGAGGATCGCGATGCGGTTGCCGATGCGCACGGCCTCGTCGAGGTCGTGGGTAATGAAGACGATGGTCTTGTGCAGGGTCTTTTGCAGCTCCAGCAACTGGTCCTGCATCTCGGCGCGAATCAGCGGATCGAGCGCACTGAAGGCTTCGTCCATCAGGATGATGTCGGTGTCCGCCGCCAACGCACGTGCCAGGCCCACACGCTGACGCATGCCGCCCGAGAGCTGATGCGGGTATTTGTTTTCGTAGCCCTTGAGGCCCACGGTGTTGATCCAGTGCAGCGCGCGTTCGGTGCACATCTGCTTGCTCTCGCCGCGCACTTTCAGGCCGTAGGCGACGTTGTCCACCACGGTCTTGTGCGGCAACAGGCCGAAGCTCTGGAACACCATGCTGATCTTGCGACGACGAAATTCGCGCAGGGCTTCCATGTCGTATTGCAGGATGTCCACGCCATCCACCAGGATCGCGCCGCTGGTCGGGTCGATCAGGCGGTTGAAGTGACGCACCAGGGTCGATTTGCCGGAACCGGACAGGCCCATGATCACGAAGATCTCGCCGCTGCCAATGCTCAACGACAGGTCGTTCACACCGACCACGCAGCCGGTTTCGGCCAGCACCTGATCCTTGGTCTTGCCCTGGCCGATCATGCCCAGCGCTTCCTTGGAACGGTTGCCGAAAATCTTGAAGACGTTTTTGACTTCGATCTTGCTGATGGCTGCGTTGCTCATTTGCTCACCTCATGCCGTGCACGACCGTACGCCTGTGTAATGCGGTCGATCACCACTGCCAGAATCACGATCGCCAGACCGGCTTCAAGGCCGCGTCCGACGTTGAGGGTCTGAATCCCCACCAACACATCTTCACCCAGGCCACGGGCACCGATCATCGAGGCAATCACCACCATCGACAGGGCCATCATGGTGGTCTGGTTGATCCCGGCCATGATGCTCGGCAGGGCCAGCGGCAATTGCACGCCGAACAGTTGCTGCCAGCGGTTGGCACCGAAGGCGTTGATCGCTTCCATCACTTCACCGTCGACCTGGCGGATACCCAGATCAGTCAGGCGGATCAGCGGCGGCGCGGCGTAGATCACGGTAGCGAAAATCGCCGGGACCTTGCCCAGACCGAACAGCATCAGCACCGGGATCAGGTACACGAAGCTCGGCATGGTCTGCATGATGTCCAGCAACGGCATCAGCACCGAACGCAGGCGATTGCTGCGTGCCGAGAGAATGCCCAGCGGAATGCCGATCAGCACCGAAATGACCGTCGCGACCATCATCAGCGCGAGGGTCTGCATCAGCTTGTCCCAGAGGCCGACCGCGCCCACCAGGAACAGCAAACCGACGATCACGGAGGTGGTCACGACCTTGCGGGTCGCGTGCCAGGCAACGCCCGCCACGATCGCCAGCATCAGCCACCAGGGCGCCGCACGCAGCAGCCCTTCAAGATTGACGATGGCCCACAACAGGGTGTCGGAGATGCTGCGGAACACATCGCCGTAGTTGGTAACCAGCGAATCGACCCAACCGTTGACCCAGTCGGCGATGGAAAAGGTAAAGCTTTCGGGAAACATAAGAGACTCTCAATCAAGGGGTTGCGATCAAGCATCCGACTGCCGCTGACGGCAGTCGGAGAAGCTCAACCTACAAGGCCGCGTCGATCTTTTTGGCTGCGTCTTCGCTCACCCATGCGTGCCAGACTTCAGGATGTTCCTTCAAGAAGATCTTGGCCAGTTTTGGCGACTCGATCCGCTCTTTGGCCATACGCCCGAGGTTCTGGTTCAGCAGGTCGATCGGCAGGTTGACCTTTTCCAGCACGGCCACCAGTTCCGGGGCTTGCTCGTGGAAGGTCTTGGACAGGCCGACCTTGATGGTCACGCGCTTGTCCACGCCCGGCTTCTCTTCGAGCTTCACCAGGTCAACCTGGCCCATCAGCGGCGTTGGCGACCAGTAGTAGAACAGGATCGGCTCGCCACGCTTGTAGCTCGACAGCACTGCGGCATCCAGTGCCGGGCCGGTGCCCGGACGGAAGTTGGTGTAGCTGCTTTCCAGGCCGTAGCTTTTCAGCATTTCGCTGTTGTCCAGCTCACAGGTCCAGCCCGCCGGGCAGTTGTAGAAACGGCCCTTGGCTGGCTCTTCGGCGTCCTTGAACACGGCGGCATACTTGCCCAGGTCAGCAATGTTTTTCAGGTCCGGCGCCTTGGCTTCCAGTTTGCGCTTGGCGTCGCCTTCGATCACGTAGCGCGGCACGTACCAGCCTTCGACTGCGCCCACGACTGGTGCGCCGACACCGACGACTTTGCCGGCCTTCTCGGCCTTGTTCCAGACCTCGCTGCGGCCGACCCACTCTTCGGCAAACACTTGAATGTCGTTGCTGCTCAGGGCGTTTTCCATGGTGATGGAGTTGCCCGGCAGGCTGTCGGTCTTGCAGTCGTAGCCTTTCTCCAGCACGACTTGCAGCACGTCGGTCAGGAGCATGGCGCTTTCCCAGTTCAGGCCGGCGAATTTCACCGGTTTGCCCGATTCGCACCAACCGGCTGCCTGAGTGGCGCCGGCGCTGGCCAGCAGGCCCATGGAAAGCAATGTGGTCAGCAGGGTCTTGTTCGATTTCATTGTTGTGACGCTCCTAATCATGAATTGGCTTACGGCAGTCAAGAGGCATCCAGCCCTGTCCACGTCCAATCAGGCCTGCGCCGCAGCGCGACCGACATTCAGCTTTTGTTCGGTGATAACGTCCCGCTCGACCGGCAGGATCAGTTGATCGGGCACTGTGCCGTGCCATTTTTTTGCACACACGTAATACAGGGCGGCGGGGATCACCAGGCCGATGATCCAGGAGATATCCACATCACCCAGAGCGGCCACCAGCGGACCTGTATAGAACTTGCTGGAGATGAACGGCAGCTGAACCAGCACACCGAAAACATAGACGCTGATACCCAGAACGTTCCAACGACCGTAACGACCGTCCGGATCGGACAGTGCCGGCACGTCATAGCGCTCGCGGGTGATGCAGTAGTAGTCCACCAGGTTGATCGCGCTCCATGGTGTAAAGAACGCCAGCAAGAACAGGATGAAGGACTTGAAAGCACCGAGGAACGAGTGCTGGCCGAGCAACGCCATCAGGGTCGCGGTACCGACGATGACCAGCACAAACAGCAGACGCTGCAAGCGCGTTACTTTCAGGTCACCACGGAAACCGCTGATGATGGTCGCGATGCACATGAAGCTGCCGTAGGAGTTCAGTGTGGAGATGGTGACCTTGCCGAACGCGATGCTGAAGTACAGCAGCGCAGCAGTGGCACCGGTACCACCCAGACCGACGATGTAGGCCACTTCGTGACCGGCGAATTGCCCATTGGCCGAAGCGGCGGCAAACACGCCGAGGATCATCGCCACCTGCGCGCCAATGACCGAACCTGCACCCGCGGCGAAAAAGGTTTTCACCGAGGAAGTCTTGCTCGGCAAGTAGCGTGAATAGTCAGCCACGTAAGGACCAAAGGCGATCTGCCAGGACGCCGCGAGCGACACCGCAAGCAGGAAGCTGCTCCAGCTGAAGTGGCGGATTTGCAGGAGTGCGCCAACGTCAGTCTGGCTCATCAAACGACTGAACAGGTAAACGAAGGCAATCACACCAATGACGCTGGCAATACGGCCAATCCAGTGGATCACCCGATAGCCCAGCACCGTGACCAGCACGATGACACTGGCGAAGATGAGGATACCGACGGTGTCACTGACGCCAAACAACTGGCCCAGCGCCTGACCGGAGAGCACGGTACCCGTTGCGGTGAAACCCAGGTACATCAGGCACACCAGCACGATCGGGATCGCCGCGCCATAAACGCCGAACTGCACACGGCTGGAGATCATCTGCGGCAAGCCAAGCTTGGGACCTTGTGCAGCGTGCAGCGCCATCACCCCGCCGCCGAGCAGTTGACCGATCAACAGACCGATCAACGACCAGAACACATCACCGCCCAGCACCACGGCCAGAGCCCCGGTGACAATCGCGGTGATTTGCAGGTTGGCACCCATCCACAGCGTGAACTGGCTGAACAGACGACCGTGTCTTTCCGCTTCCGGGATGTAGTCGATCGAGCGTTTCTCGATCAACGGTTTGCTGCCTGCACGATCGTTGTTAACAGCCATGATTCAACCTCTGTGGATTGTTCTTCCGGGTTGGTAAAAATCTTTGTAGGAGCCGGCTTGCCGGCGATTCAGGCACCCTGATGTGTCAGGTAAATCGCCATCGCCAGCAAGCTGGCTCCTACAGGGGTGTTGCGTTATTTACCGGTAATCATCGGCAGGTTCAGCCCTTGTTCCTTGGCGCAGTCGATCGCGATCTGGTAGCCCGCATCGGCGTGACGCATAACGCCGGTGGCCGGGTCGTTGTGCAGAACGCGGGCAATACGCTCGGCCGCTTCGTCAGTACCGTCGCAGACAATCACCATGCCGGAATGCTGGGAGAAGCCCATGCCGACGCCGCCGCCGTGGTGCAGGGAAACCCAGGTCGCGCCGCTCGCGGTGTTGAGCAGGGCGTTGAGCAGTGGCCAGTCGGACACGGCATCGGAACCGTCTTGCATCGATTCGGTTTCGCGGTTCGGGCTCGACACCGAACCGGAGTCCAGGTGGTCGCGACCGATCACGATTGGCGCGGACAATTCACCGCTGCGTACCATTTCGTTGAATGCCAGGCCAAGCTTGGCGCGCAGGCCCAGGCCAACCCAGCAGATACGCGCCGGCAGACCCTGGAAGCTGATGCGCTCGCGCGCCATGTCCAGCCAGTTGTGCAGGTGGGCGTCGTCCGGGATCAGTTCTTTGACCTTGGCGTCGGTTTTGTAGATGTCTTCGGCGTTGCCCGACAGTGCAGCCCAACGGAACGGGCCGATGCCACGGCAGAACAGCGGACGGATGTAAGCCGGTACGAAGCCTGGGAAGTCGAATGCGTTTTCCACGCCTTCTTCCTGGGCCATCTGACGGATGTTGTTGCCGTAGTCGAAAGTCGGGATGCCCATTTTCTGGAAATCCAGCATCGCTTTAACGTGTACGGCCATCGATTGCTTGGCGGCTTTCACCACGGCAGCAGGCTCGGTCTTGGCACGAGCGCGGTACTCTTCCCAGGTCCAGCCGGCCGGCAGGTAACCGTTGAGCGGGTCGTGGGCGCTGGTCTGGTCGGTGACCATGTCCGGGCGCACACCGCGGCGGACCAGTTCCGGCAGGATTTCAGCGGCGTTACCCAGCAGGGCGATGGAAATCGCTTTGCCTTCCTTGGTGTATTTCTCGATGCGGGCCAGAGCGTCGTCGAGGTCTTTGGCTTGCTCGTCGACGTAGCGGCTGTTCAAACGGAAGTCGATGCTGACCTGTTGGCATTCAATGTTCAGCGAGCAAGCGCCGGCCAATGTTGCAGCCAGAGGTTGAGCGCCGCCCATGCCGCCCAGGCCTGCGGTCAGGACCCAACGACCTTTGAGGTCATCGTTGTAGTGTTGGCGACCGGCTTCGACGAAGGTTTCGTAGGTGCCTTGAACGATGCCCTGGCTGCCGATGTAGATCCAGCTGCCGGCGGTCATCTGGCCGTACATGGCCAGGCCTTTGGCGTCGAGTTCGTTGAAGTGTTCCCAGCTCGCCCAGTGTGGCACCAGGTTGGAGTTGGCGATCAGTACGCGCGGCGCGTTGCTGTGGGTCTTGAACACGCCGACCGGCTTGCCTGATTGCACCAGCAGGGTCTCGTCGTCGTTGAGGTTGGTCAGGCTTTCGACGATCTTGTCGTAGCATTCCCAATTACGCGCCGCACGACCGATACCACCGTAAACCACCAGTTCTTTAGGGTTTTCGGCGACTTCCGGGTCGAGGTTGTTCATCAGCATGCGCAACGGCGCTTCAGTCAGCCAGCTCTTGGCGGTCAGCTTGTTACCGCGGGCGGCACGGATTTCAACGTCACGAAACTTAGTGGTTTTCTGGGTATTGTCAGTCACGAAAAAGACTCCTCAGCGATCAATTCAAACCAACCCTGGCGGTGGGTAAGCCAGCCTGTGCGCATCAAAGCGACACAAGCGAATCAGTGGACGCTGCGGAGAGTCTCGATCGACTCATACGCATACGTCTTTACTTGTACATACAAGCATATGCAATCAAGCGGCCAACTTGTTGGATGGGTGTTCAAGAAAAGTTTTTGGAAGGCTGGAAGGCGCCTGGATCAAGGGTTTTGGAGAAGATGAAATTTTTCGGGAGGATTTTTCGGAGGGGAGGACTGTTGTTACTTGAGCGTGGTTTTGCGCCACGCTGGGGCGTTCGGTAACAAGTTGGTGCGCGATGGGAAACGCGTTCAAGTAGCGAAAAGCTTCGCGGGCAAGCCTCGCTCCTACAGGGGATCTGCGGTCCACTGTAGGAGCGAGGCTTGCCCGCGAAAGGATTTTGGATCAGCGTGCAGTCAGCTCGACCACACAGCATGGGCCGTTACTGGAGACTTCCAGCAGGCCGTTATTACCGTCGAGTTGCAGGCAGTCATGGCGACCCAATTGCTGGGTGTTGTTACCAACCTTCACTTCCAGCGCCTCGCCGACACTGAACACCAACACCGTGCCCGCCGAACTGAAAAACCGCTGTTCGCCGCCCAGCCACTGCAACCGCGCGCTATAACGCTGTGGCGCATAGATCAGGTTGAAATCGCGAATCGGCCCACCGAGCAGTGTGCAGGCAACGTGGCTCTCACCGCTGAAGGCAAACGGGTCCAGCGGTAACAAGGGCCGCGTGTTCTGGCCATCAACCGACAAGGTCATGCCGTCGCCTTGCAGCACGGTGATGATGCGCTCGTAACCGGCGAAGGTGGAAAACCCGCCCGACTCGCCAATATCGGCAATCGACAGGCGCCAGCCGAAACCATCCAGGCCAGTACCCGCATCGCGGGTGATTTCTTCAGTGCTGCCGCCGCCGTTTTTCCACGGCATGCGCGGGTAATCAACGGCACGTAAAACCTTTATCTGACTCATTTATGAAACCGACCTTCCAGACGATGACGGGAACCAGGGTGGATCAAACGGGCGGCGGTCACTGGCTGACGGCCAGACCAGGTGCGGCGACGAATCAGCAGGCACGGCTCGCCTTTCTCAATCTGCAGCAACTTGCACTCGCTGGCCTCGGCCAGAATCGCCTCGACCACATGCTCGCCTTCGGTCAGCGGCGCGACCTGGTTCAGATAGGCGTAAGGCGTTTGCAGGGTGAAGTCCTGCTTGAGGTACTCCGGGGCGACCAGCGCGTTGACGAAACGGTCTTCGATTTGCACCGGAATATCGTTTTCGAAATGCACGATCAGCGAGTGGAAGACCTTTTGACCTTCACGCATGTCCAGCGCCAGGGCGCGCTCGGAACCGGCGGCCTCTTCTTCAAGGGTAATGACCTTGCAGGTATGGCGATGGCCACGGGAGGCGATTTCGTCGGCGATGTTGTGCACTTCGAACAGCGCGGACTGGCTTTTCGGTTCGGCGACGAACGTGCCGACGCCTTGCATACGCACCAACAGACCGTCGGCAGTCATCTCGCGCAGTGCGCGGTTGATGGTCATGCGGCTGAAACCGAGTTGGCTGACCAACTCGCTTTCCGACGGAACGCGGTAGTGCGGCGGCCAGTTTCCACTGTCGATTTGCTGGGTGATCATCTGTTTGACGCGGGCGTACAAGGGCGCCGGACTGTCGCCCAGATTGGCGCTCAGATTGGCATTCGGCGGCAATGTGGCAGACGGAGTTGGCACGGTTAATCCTTGTTCATTCGTTGAGGGCTACTAGCTTGCCGGAGTTTACCGAGCAGGCAAACGTCTGTATATGTATATACAAATAACACACGATGGGGTGCTGAACCATGTCCGCCTTCTTTGCCGAACGCGCGCTGCTGCCTAGTGGATGGGCCAACAATGTACGTCTTGAGGTCAGCGCCGACGGCGTTTTGACCCATATCCAGGCTGATTCCCACGCAGATGGCGCCGAACGGCTAAGCGGTCCGCTGCTGCCAGGCATGCCGAATCTGCACTCCCATGCGTTCCAGCGAGCGATGGCCGGGCTGGCGGAAGTGGCCGGTAATCCGAACGACAGTTTCTGGACCTGGCGCGATTTGATGTACCGTCTCGTCGGAAAAATCAGCCCGGATCAACTCGGCGTGATCGCCCGGCAGCTGTACATCGAAATGCTCAAGGCCGGTTACACCTCGGTGGCGGAATTTCATTACGTGCACCACGACACAAGCGGCCAACCCTATGCAGATCCGGCCGAACTGGCGCTACGCATCAGCCAGGCGGCCAGCTCGGCCGGCATCGGTTTGACCCTGCTGCCGGTGCTCTACAGCCATTCCGGTTTCGGCGGCCAGACGCCGAACGACGGCCAGCGTCGCTTTATCAACAGCACTGAAAACTACCTCAAGCTCCAGTCGCGCCTGCAGCCGATCCTGGCGCAGCAACCGGCGCAATCGCTGGGTCTGTGTTTCCACTCGTTGCGTGCGGTAACACCGCAGCAGATCAGCGAAGTGCTGGCGGCCAGCGACAAGCAGTGCCCGGTGCACATTCACATCGCCGAGCAGCAGAAGGAAGTCGATGACTGCCTGAGCTGGAGCGGTCGCCGGCCACTGCAATGGCTGTACGAAAACACCGAAGTCGACCAACGCTGGTGCCTGGTCCACGCGACCCACGCCAACCCGGAAGAAGTGACGCTGATGGCCAAGAGTCGCGCCATTGCCGGTTTGTGCCTGACCACCGAAGCCAACCTCGGCGACGGGATTTTCCCGGCGGTGGACTTCCTCGCTCAAGGTGGGCGCATGGGCATCGGTTCTGACAGCCATGTGTCGCTGAGCGTGGTGGAAGAATTGCGTTGGCTGGAATACGGCCAGCGCCTGCGCGATCAGCGGCGTAACCGGTTGTATGGCGCGGATCAGCCGATGGTCGGCCGTACGCTGTACGACGCGGCACTCGACGGCGGCGCGCAGGCGATGGGGCAGCCGATCGGTGCACTGGAAGTTGGCAAACGGGCAGATTGGCTGGTGCTGGACGGCAACGATCCGTACCTGGCGACCGCCAGTGGCGACGGGATTCTCAATCGTTGGTTGTTTGCCGGCGGCGATCGCCAGGTGCGCGATGTGCTGGTCAATGGCCAGTGGGTCGTGCGCGATGGGCGACATGCCGCAGAAGAAGAAAGTAACCGCGCGTTCACCCAAGTCCTGCGCGATCTCCTGGGTTAACACAAACCACCTGTAGGAGCCGGCTTGCTGGCGATGGTGTGTCAGCTACATTGAAGTCGACTGACACTCATCGCCAGCAAGCCGGCTCCTACAAGGGATATGTAGTCAATTCGAGGTCTTGGCCATCTGCGTATCCGTCGCACGCCAGATCAGCCGCGTGGTGTCATACCCCTGCTGACGCGCCTTGCTCAGCAGTTCTTCGCGCACTACACCGTTGACCGTCGGGGTTCGCGACAGCAACCACAGATAGCGGCGGCTCGGGTCGCCGACGATCGCAGTCTTGTAGTCGTCGCTGACGAACAACACCCAGTATTCGCCCTTCGCCACACCCGGTATCAATCGCGAAAACCAGGTATCGAACTCGACCCACAACTTGTCGGTCTTGCCCGGCACCTGTGGATAAGCCGTGCCCTTGGCCTCCTCCCATTGCCAATCCGCCGTCAGGCAGCGATTCAGCACCAGGATGTTACCGTCCGGCTTGAGCGTGTAATGCGCTTCGGATTGCGCGCAGTTGCGCTGGAAATACATCGGCAGACGCGCCAACTCGTACCAGGTCCCTTGGTACTTCTTGAGATTGACGCTGTTGACCGTTTTCGGCGCCAACGGATTTTCACCAGAAGTGGCGCAGCCGGCCAATACCAGGCTGGCAAAAAGGAGGATCAATAACCGCTTCATTGTTTTTCTCCCGTGGGCATATCGCCCCGGTTTACTTCAGGCCTTGGCCGGAAAACATCAACACTTTGTCACCGGCGTACTGCACGCTGATAAAGCTGTTCTTGTCGCCCCAGGTGCAACTGGACATGCCGAGCGCGCCCGCACAGTCGGTAGGTTTGCCCAGCAAGGTTTCCACCTCGGCCTTGGCCATGCCTGTCGACAACTTGGAGTAGTTTTCCTGATTGATTTTGCCGCACGCGGCCAGCAACACGCAGAACGAAAGCAGGGCGAGGGAACGCAGCGACATTGTGTAGCTCCTGGGACAAAGGGGAATGGCATGACTGCCAAGCTGAAGCTTAGAAGAGAAAACCCCTATCTGGTTCCCTGACCGAGTGCCTATTTCTCGGGCCGCTCGTCTGCCTTTTGCCGAAAAATCAGCCACTTTCTCGTGTTGTTGAGCATTTCGTCGGTTTTGACAGATTCCGCCTAATCTTTGGCGCCGCTCAGTCGACATAAAAGCAGCGCAAAGCCCGTTACTGTGGCAAATTGACGCCCCTTGTCGACCAGCACCTCCGCGGTAGTTCATTTAATGACCAGAAACATGAAGTTCAGCCACAAAATCTTGTTGGCTGCTGCCCTCGTGGTGGCCGTTGCATTCGCCTGTTTCATCTTCTTCAACGACTACCGCCAGCGCCAGACCTTGCGCAGCAGTACCGAATCGTCGATGCAGGAACTCGGCAGCCTGACCACCAGCAACATTCAAACCTGGCTGGAAAGCCGCATCCAGCTGTTGCAATCGTTGTCCCAACAGATCGCCGTGGACGGCAGCGCCCAGGCCAGCCTCAAGCGCGCCATCGACCTGCCGGCCTACACCAGCAATTTCCAGCTGAGCTACTTCGGTGGCACCGACGGCGTGATGTTCTCGATTCCGGCCGGTAATCGCGCCGCCGATTACGACCCTCGCGCACGTGGCTGGTACAAGGCGGCCAACGGCGCGCAACAGACCATCGTCACCGAACCGTACATCGCTGCGTCCTCCGGCAAACTGGTGATCACCGTGGCCACACCGGTGAAGCATCAGAACCAGATGATCGGCGTCGCCGGTGCCGACATTGACCTGTCCAGCGTCAGCGCGATCATCAACTCGCTGAACTTCGGTGGTCACGGCCATGCGTTCATCGTCAGCGCCGACGGCAAGATCCTGATTCATCCGGACAGCAAACTGGTCCTCAAAAATCTGGCCGATGCCTACCCGAACGGCGCGCCGCAAGTCAGCCCGGGTATGAAAGAAGTCGAGATCGACGGCAAACGCCAGTTCATCTCCTTCACCCATGTCAATGGCGTGCCATCGGCCGACTGGTACGTGGCGCTGGTGCTCGATCAGGACACCGCGTTCTCGATGCTCAGCGAATTCCGCACCTCGGCGATCATCGCCATGGTTATCGCGGTGGTGATCATCATCGCGCTGCTGGGCATGCTGATCAGCTTCCTGATGCAGCCGCTGCTGACCATGGGCCGCGCCATGCATGACATCGCCGAAGGTGAAGGCGACCTGACCAAGCGCCTGACCATTCACGGCCACGACGAATTCGGTGCGCTGGGTACTTCGTTCAACCGCTTTGTCGAGCGTATTCACACCTCGATCCGCGAAGTGTCCTCGGCCACCGGCCAGGTCAACGAAGTCGCCCTGCGCGTTGTCGCCGCGTCCAACTCGTCGATGTTCAACTCCGACCAGCAAGCCTCGCGCACCAGCAGCGTGGCCGCCGCCATCAATGAACTGGGCGCCGCCGCCCAGGAAATTGCCCAGAACGCCGCCCTCGCCTCGCAGCATTCCAGCGACGCGCGCGCCTTGGCCGAAGACGGTCAGCAAGTGGTGGATAAAACCATCGCGGCGATGCAGCAGCTCTCGGCGAAGATCAGCGATTCGTGCGGCAACATTGAGACGCTCAACAGCAACACGGTGAACATCGGGCAGATTCTGGAAGTCATCACCAGCATCTCGCAGCAGACCAACCTGTTGGCCCTGAACGCTGCCATCGAAGCCGCCCGTGCCGGTGAAGCCGGGCGCGGTTTTGCCGTGGTGGCAGACGAAGTGCGCAACCTGGCGCACCGCACCCAGGACTCGGCGCAGCAAGTGCAGAAGATGATCGAGGAACTGCAAGTCGGTGCGCGTGAAGCGGTGAGCACCATGACCGACAGCCAGCGTCAGAGCGAAAGCAGCGTTGGCATCGCCAATCAGGCGGGCGAGCGTCTGGGTAGCGTGACACAGCGTATTGGTGAGATCGACGGGATGAACCAGTCCGTGGCGACGGCGACGGAAGAGCAGACTGCGGTGGTGGAATCGATCAATGTCGACATCACCGAGATCAACACGCTGAACCAGGAAGGGGTGGAGAATTTGCAGGCGACGTTGCGTGCGTGTTCTGACCTTGAACAGCAGGCGGCGCGTCTCAAGCAATTGGTCGGCAGCTTCAGGATCTAAAGCGCTCTTGCGGGCCTCATCGCCGGCAAGCCGGTCTCGCTCCCACATTGGATTTGTGATCGACACAGATCCCCTGTAGGAGCGAGCCTGCTCGCGATGACGGCATCAGCCGCAATGAAGATTTAAAACCGAGAACCTGGCTGCGAAAGAAACACCAACTCCTGCGCCGTAGACTCCCTTCCCAACACCGCATTGCGATGCGGAAACCGTCCAAACCGCGTAATCACCTGCTGATGCTTCTCGGCATAATTCAGATAATCGCCGAACAGCGCCCGGTCGCCCTCCGGCTGTTGCGCCAACAGATCGATATAGCGTGAGACGGCCTCATTCTGCACCGCCAGATTCTCGCAGTGCTCGAACACCAGATAGATGAACACCCGCTGAATCGGCCGCAACTGCCGATCAAAATCCGCAGCAATGCCTTGCGCCACCAGTGCCTGAGCCCTGAGATCGCCGGAAAAGGATTTGGGTGTTTCGCGAAAGATCATTCGCGGCAGTTGATCGAGCAGCAGCACCAAGGCCAGCCAACCTTCCGGGCGTTGCGCCCAGTCAGTCAATCCGCCGGCCAGTGCCTGCTCGACCCAGTCCCCGAAACGCGTCTGCGCTTCGAGGTCCTGGCTGTCGTGCTTGCCGAACCATAACCTGCCCTTCTCAGCCGCTACTTCATTCGACGATTCGGAATTTCCAAACCACCATTCGAGCAACGGCTGCCAAGGCGCGGTCATGTTTACTCCTTGTGGTAAGCCGTGACGCGTGCAACTTCTTCTTTCGAACCGAGGAACACCGCTACGCGCTGGTGCAGGCCTTCCGGTTGAATGTCGAGGATGCGCTGATGGCCGTCGGTGGACGCGCCGCCCGCCTGTTCAACCAGGAACGACATCGGGTTGGCTTCGTACATCAGGCGCAGTTTGCCCGGCTTCGACGGCTCGCGGCTGTCGCGTGGGTACATGAACAGACCGCCACGGGTCAGGATGCGGTGCACGTCGGCAACCATCGCGGCAACCCAGCGCATGTTGTAGTTCTTTTTCAACGGGCCTTCATCGCCAGCCAGCAATTCGCTGACGTAACGCTGTACCGGCGCTTCCCAGTGACGCTGGTTGGAGGCGTTGATCGCGAATTCCTGAGTGGACTCAGGGATCGTGATGTCTTCATGGGTCAGTACGAAGCTGCCCATTTCACGGTCCAGGGTGAAGCCTTTGACGCCATTGCCCAGGGTCAGCACCAGCATGGTCTGTGGACCGTAGATCGCGTAACCGGCGGCAACCTGCTGAGCGCCTGGCTGCAGGAAGGCCTTTTCGTTCAAAGGCTCGTTCTGGGTCAGGTATTCGTTCGGGCAACGCAGCACCGAGAAGATCGTACCGACCGGCGCGTTGATGTCGATGTTCGACGAACCGTCCAGCGGGTCGAATACCAGCAGGTACGCGCCTTTCGGGTATTTGCCCGGGATCTGGTAGGCATTGTCCATTTCTTCGGACGCCATGCCGGCCAGGTGACCGCCCCATTCGTTGGCTTCGAGCAGGATGTCGTTGGACATCACGTCCAGCTTCTTCTGCACTTCACCTTGGACGTTTTCAGTGCCCATGCTGCCCAGAACACCACCCAGGGCGCCTTTGGAGACGGCGTGGCTGATTTCTTTACAGGCGCGCGCCACCACTTCGATCAGGAAACGCAGATCGGCAGGGGTGTTGTTGCTACGGGTCTGCTCAATCAAATAGCGACTCAGGGTAACGCGGGACATGGAAGGCTCCGGTGGAATGGGGGGCTAAAAACCCGCGCAGTTTAACGCGAGTCGGGGCGTATTTCCTCCTATCAGACGTGATACGTCCAACAGAGTTCATGTGCCGGGTTTAGCGTAGTTCGAAACAGGCCGGATGTGGGCGGGCGACAGGCGGCAGTTTTGAGATTTTCCATGCCTGACAGACCGTCTTCGCGGGCAAGTCGGATCGCCGCACCGCTCGCTCCTACAGGTTTACGCAAACTCTGTAGGAGCGTGGCTTGCCTGCGAATGGCGCGCAGCGCCAGCCATTCTCAGGAATTGGCCGGAGGTTTACGCAACAGGCTGAATGCCATCGCCGCCAAAAACAGAACACCCAGCAACAACACCGCCCACAACCCGAACTTCTTCCAGTTAGGTTCAGCCTGTGCAACGGATGTGAGTGTGGACGTCGGCGTCTCTACCACCCCGCCCGACACCGTCGCCTTGCCCAACGCCGCCCACTTCGCCGCGCTGTAATCCGGAATCAACGTTGCCAGCGGCAGGTTCGCCGCTTTCACCGTCGCATTGCCCAGCGCCAGCGTATAAGGCCCGGCGCCGCGCGCCAGGAACACCAGTTGCGTCGAACGCACAGCGAAACGCACCGTCGGCGCCTCGGCGCCCAAGCCACCGCCGCGCTCGTCCACCGTCAACTTCAACTGCTGCACGGTTTGCCCCTGCAACTGCAATTCGTTCTGCACCACGTCCTGGCCACTCTGGGTCAGGCGGTAGAGCAAACCACTGCTCAACGGCTGCCACGGCAGGCTGCTTTCCCGACGACCGGACAACGTCACCGGCGCCAGGCTGTTCGGTTGATTCAGTTCGACCTGCAAGCGCTCGACGTTCAATCCCATCGGCAATTGCCAGGTGTATTCACCCGCCTTCACGCTGGCGCCCGCCAACGGTTGCGACCAGACCAATGGCAGCGGCAGGCTACGCGTGCTGGCGCTTTGCAGTTGCGCCGAGGTCAATATCGGCGCCGATTGTGGCGTGCTCCACAACAAACGCAGATAACGCGCCGATTGTCCCGGCAAGCCGACCTCATGCTGCTCGACCCGCTCGTCGGCAAACGTCAGCCGCGCCACCTGACCGTCACCCCACGACTGCCAATGCTGCAAATCGTCGCTGGCTTCGATGCTGAAACGCTGGAAGCCATCGCGCTCGCTGGTCCAGTCGAGGATCAATTGCTGCAACGGCGCCTTGATGCCGCTGGCGTCGAGCAGCCAACCGCTCAGCACTTCTTCGCCCACCTCCAGCTGACTCGACGGCTGCACTTCGACCAGCGTGCCATTGGCGCTCGATTGCACCCGTACACTCGGCGCGCGCTCGGTGGCGTCCGCCGAGTTGTACAACGGGAACCATTTCACGTCGGTCAGGGTGGGGGTTTCGCCGGTTTTCGCGGTCTCCCGCGCCACGGCGTAGGCCTGAGCCTCACCGGCCGCGTTGAACACGCGCACATCGCTGAGGTCGGTTTGTCGCGCATTCAGCTGCACGGCCAAGGGCAATTCGAGGCGATACCACGGACCTTCGCCGCTCACGGTCAACGGCACTTGCGTGGCGAAGTCCGCCGGTTTTTCCTGCGCGTTGGCCGACAGCGCCACGCCCAACGCAACAGCGCCCAACCAGACCAGGTTCAGCTTCTGACTCAAGACGACACTCCTTCGGTTTCCGGGGCCGGATTTTCAGATTCCGGCGCAGCATCGACGCGCTTGGGCGGCAACGGGGCGAAATAGCCCACCACCAACAGCAACACGCCAACACCGATAAACGAGACGATCCGGGCGAGTCCGCCACGGTTACTCAATTCGACAAAGAACAGTTTCGCGACCACCACGCCGATAAGCGCCGCGCCGATCAGCCAGACTTCGCGACGATGACGCAGATGGCCGCCGATCATCAGACTCAGCGCCATCAAGGTCCAGACGATGGACAGACCGGCCTGCACCTGCATCGACGCGAGCAGCAAATCCAGCTCGAACGGTACGCCGCCCCAGTGGTGAGCCGTGCGATTCACCAGCGCGGTGAAAAACGCGAACAGCGAAACACCCGCGATCAGCTGCGTGGCGTGATCGAAGATGTCCTTGCGGATTGCCAATTGCGTCACGGCGCTGCGGGCCCACACGTAAACGCCGAACAGCGCAAACAGCAGCCCCAACTCCAGCGGATTGATCAGCGGCACATAGGGCAGCGGCTCGGCGGTGCCGTCGCTGACAATATTCGCCAGCCAGAACCAGCCGAGCATGAGCAAGGCCAGCGGCGCCGCCGCGTACAGTCGATACTCGCGCGGATATGCCGACACCGGCCACGGCCAGGCACGCGGTGCGGCCATCAACACCAGATAAACACTCGGCAGAATCGCCCAACCCAGCCAACGCCAGGCGTTGTATTGCTCGGACAACAGCAGCAAGCCGTAACGCAACTCCAGCGCCAGTACACCGATCAACAACCAGCAGCCGAGCACGTGAGCGGTGCTCAAAGCCCGCTCGGGGAGCATCGGCGCCAGACGCCGCAGCGAGATGAAATGCACGACGAACACCGCCGCCCAGGCGAGCCAGCCGAAGTCGGCCGCCGGGTGGTAACGCGCGTGCCATGCCCCGAGCAATACCACACCCGCCGCAGGAATCAGCAAAGTGCAGAGCAAACCCAGCGACGGCCATTTCAGGCGCAACGCCAACACGGCCCACAACGCGACGCTCAGCGCCGCGACCGTCAGCAGCAACGTCGCCTGAATATTTACCGGTGCAAAGCGCAGCACTTCACTGATCCACGCCAACGCCCACCAACCCGCGCCCCACACCAGCAGCACTTCGGACAAACGCTGCAAACTCAGCACATCGAACGCCGATGCATGGTTGCCGAGTTGCAAGCGCCAGGCGCCGAGCAACGCCGCCAGCCCCAGCACCAACGGTGTCCAGAATCCGCTATGCGCCAATGGTTTCAGCCCTTCGCTGGCCAGCGGCCCCAGCAGGTCCGGCCCGGCGAACAGGAACGCCGCCCCGCCAATCACCTGCAACAGCAGACCGAAGACGAAACTCACGCGCTGCTTCAGATAAAGGCTCAGCCAGATAATGAACAGGCCACTGGCCGCCCACACCGCACTTGCGGTTTGCCACGGCAACACGAACAGCACTGCGAGGTTGATCAGCACCAGGCCTGCCAGCAACACCACCGACAAACCGCGCAACAGCCGAACATCGCCGCGCACCATGTCATCGCGGGCGGCCAGCAACATACCGGCGATCAACGCCAGACCGATCAGCGACGCGCTGAGCAAACCGCTCCAACCCGCGCTGAACACCGCGCCAGACTCACCGCTCGCACCTTGCAGGCGCAGCAGGAACAACGCGCCGCCCAGCAATTGCACAGCGAACGCGGTGAAGAGGAAGGTGCGCGATTGCAGACGCAGACCGACAAACAACGTCGCCAGACCGGCCAGCGCCCAACTGATCGCCGTGCCGTGGGTAAAGAAGAACAGCGGCGCCAGCAGATAGAGGAAGGTCAAACCGAGGCAGGCCAGCACCGGCAAGCCTTGGCGCTCCCACGCCAACGTCTGCTCAGGCAAGGCGTTGCGCAGTTGGTAGAAACTGAACAGCAGCGCCACGCCGAGCATCAACGCGCCCAGCGGCGCACCTTCCAGCAGGCTGCTTTCGCCGAACCGCAGCTCACTGAGGAACGCCAGCGCCGAACCCAGTTGCAGCAGCAACGCAAAGGCGCGCGCGAGCGGTCGTTGCTGACGCAATCCGAGCCAGAAAATCCCGGCACCTTCCACCGCCCAAGCGGCCGCTGTCCAGCGCGCATCAAGCCCCAACGGGATTGCCAGACTGGCGAAGATCACGCCCAACGCCAGACAGGTTTCCGCCAGCAACAACGCTCGGCCACCCATCAGCAAACGGGCCAGGCCCATGTAAATCATGCCCAGCGCCAATGCACTGAAAGCAGCAGCGAACTCCAGATGCTGGACCAGCGCGAACTGCAAACCGAAACCCACCAGCGGCGGGCCAAACAGCATCGTGCCGTCGACGTAGTCACCTTTGCGCGCCGACCAGTGCAGCAGCGCCTCGCGACTGTCGTCCTCGGGCGCGTCGCTCATTTCCAGCAACTTGCGCCGTGCAAACAGTAGCCCGATGGCCAGATACATCAGGAAAAACACAATCAGGAACGGCTCGGTGCTCCACAGCAGCTCCGGCGTGTAGGAGCGCAGGCCCCAGGCGAAACCGATGCCGAAGGTGCCGACAAAGCCGATCAGGTTGAGCAGCCGCCAGGCCTTGAACCAGGCGATGGCGAGAATGCCGGCGTTGAGCAAGGCGAAATAACTGAACAGCGCGACATGGTTGCCGGCGCCGGTGGACGTCAGGATCGGCGCGGCGAAACCGCCCAGCGCGGCGGCGCACGCCAGTGCCAGCGAGTCTTGAGTGATGGCCAGAATGGCCGAGAACACCGTCACCGCCACCAGCAGCCCGAGCGCCGCCGTCGGATCAAGCAGCGGATGCAAACGCATGGCCGCGAACACCGTCAGGTACAACACGGCGATCCCGGTACCTTGCAGCATCAACGCATAGTTAGTGTTGCGATGACGCAGCCACCAGCCCAGACCGAGCAGGGCCAACGCAGCCGCCGCCACCCCGGCGTAACGCAGTTCGATCGGCACCACCATGCCTTCGGTGGCATAACGCAGTAGAAACGCCAGACCGAGGAACAACAGCACCACACCGACCCGCAGCACGGTGTTGCCACCAAACAGCCAATTACGGGCGCCGCTGATGGCGCGCTCGATGAAGTTCGGGCCACGCGGGACGGCGGGTTCGCGGGCAACCGGTTCGGATTTCCAGGCATCGTCGGGCAGCGGACGGCTGGTTTGCGTCGCTGTCGCGGTGATCGGTTCGAGTTCGGGCGGGAGCTCCCAGACCATCTCCGGGGTCGAGACAGGGACTTCTTCGAGAATGAATACAGGGGACGGGGCCGGTTCGCTGGCAAGCGGTTCCTCGGCAAGCGGCTCGCTGGTTTCAGGCGCCTTGACGCCAGACACCTCCAGCGTGGCCAGACGTTGCTGGACCGTATTCAGCGCCACCTGCGCCTGCTCCAGCAGAGCGCGCTGTTCAGCCGCCTGTGAACCCAAACGGCCGATGCGAATGGCCTGGCCGATACCCAACCCGAGTAACGCCCCCAACAACGCGTCGCTGAACGACTCGTCGAGTATCCAGCCCAGCACCAGCCCTATCAGCATGAACATCCATTGCATGGTCGATATCCCTAAACGGCCCATTGCCTTGCGGTGTCTGCGCTGATGCTTTCGCGGGCAAGCCTCGCTCCTACGGGTATGCGTAAATCCTGTAGGAGCGAGGCTTGCCCGCGAAGATGCCCGCAAGGACATCACTTAAACATCTGGCAAACTGGTG
Source organism: Pseudomonas sp. PDM03 (assembly GCF_014852385.1). NCBI lineage: Bacteria > Pseudomonadati > Pseudomonadota > Gammaproteobacteria > Pseudomonadales > Pseudomonadaceae > Pseudomonas > Pseudomonas sp. PDM03. The sequence continues at coordinate 47,463 of NZ_JACVBM010000005.1, forward strand.
CTTAGTATATCGGTCAGGTCCAACAACCGTCGGACCTTGCGCACATTTGTGGCTAAAAGTTACTCCAATGCCTTCCAGATATCCGTCGCGTACTCGCGAATGGTCCGGTCGGAGGAGAACCAGCCCATCCGGGACGTGTTCAACACCGCCGAACGCCACCACTCGTTCGAATCGTGCCAATGGGCTTCAACACGCATTTGCGCGTCCCAGTAGGAATCAAAATCGGCGCAGACCAGGAAGCGGTCATAGTCGATCAGAGAGTCGATCAAGCCGGTGTAACGGGACGGATCATCCGGCGAGAACACCCCGCCACGAATCGCTTGCAGCACATCATTGAGCCGATGGGACGCGGCAATGTCCGGCGTCGCATTGAACTCATGATTCTGTTTACGCGCTTCAACCTGCTGCGCGCTGAGGCCGAAGATGAACATGTGCTCGGCGCCGATGCGCTCGCACATTTCCACGTTGGCGCCGTCCAGCGTGCCAATCGTCAGCGCGCCGTTGAGGCCGAACTTCATGTTACTGGTGCCCGACGCTTCAAAGCCTGCGGTGGAAATCTGCTCGGACAAATCCGCCGCCGGAATGATGCTCTCCGCCAGGCTGACGTTGTAGTTAGGCAGGAACACCACTTTAAGCAAGCCGCGCACGGTCGGGTCGTTGTTCACCACCCGGGCGATGTCGTTGGTCAGTTTGATGATCAGCTTGGCCTGGTGATAACTGGCGGCGGCCTTGCCGGCGAAGATCTTCACTCGCGGCACCCAGTCGATTTCCGGCTCGGCGCGAATCGCCTGATACAGCGCGACGGTGTGCAGCAAGTTGAGCAACTGACGTTTGTATTCGTGGATCCGTTTGACCTGCACGTCGAACATCGCCGCCGGGTTGACCGCGACCCCAAGACGCTCGTGAATGATGTACGCCAGCGCTTTCTTGCTGTGCAGGCGCTGCTCGGCGAAGGCCTTGCGGAACGCGGCTTTTTCCGCGAACGGTTCCAGATCGAGCAAGCGCTCCTCCGGGTTATCCAACAGATCAGGGCCGAGGGCATCGACCAGCATCGAGGTCAATTCCGAGTTGGCCTGATACAGCCAGCGGCGGAAGGTAATGCCGTTGGTCTTGTTGTTGATCCGCTCCGGGTAGAGCTTGTGCAGTTCCGAGAACACGGTTTTGCGCATCAGTTGCGTGTGCAGCCCGGACACGCCGTTGACGCTATGGGAGCCAAGGAACGCCAGGTTGCCCATGCGCACACGGCGACCGTTGTCCTCTTCGATCAGCGATACCGCGCGCAGCACGTCAAAATCATGGATGCCTTTGGCGCGCAGCGAGTCGATGTGCTGGGCGTTGATCAAGTAAATGATCTGCATGTGCCTTGGCAGCATCCGCTCCATCAAACCGACCGGCCAGGTTTCCAGCGCTTCCGGCAACAGCGTGTGGTTGGTGTACGAAAGCGTGTCGACGGTGACCTGCCACGCGGCGTCCCACGCCACGTCGTAGACATCGACCAATTGGCGCATCAGCTCGGCCACGGCAATGGACGGGTGAGTGTCGTTGAGCTGGATCGCTGCGTGATCGCCCAGGGTCAATACCGAGGTGTGCATGTTGCGATGACGGCGCAGCAAATCCTGGAGAGACGCAGCAACAAAGAAGTATTCCTGGCGCAGGCGCAGTTCCTGGCCGGCTTCGGTGCTGTCCGCCGGGTACAGCACGCGAGAGATACTTTCCGCCCGCGCCACTTCAGCGACCGCGCCGAGGTGGTCGCCCGCGTTGAAGCGTTCAAGGTGCAAATCTTCCATCGCGCGGGCACGCCACAGGCGCAGCGTGTTGACGCTCGCCCCGCGCCAGCCGACTACCGGGGTGTCATAAGCAATGGCGCGCACGGTTTCCGCCGGAGACCAGACTTGCTTGGACTTGCCGTTTGAGTCGGTCACGGTTTCGACGCTGCCGCCGAAGCCAATCGGGTAAACCACTTCTGGCCGTTCGAATTCCCACGGGTTGCCGAAATCCAGCCAGTGTTCGGTCTGTTCCTGCTGCCAGCCATCGACAATCGCCTGGCGGAACAAGCCGTGTTCGTAACGGATGCCATAACCGTGGCCGGCGATGCCGAGGGTCGACATGCTTTCCATGAAGCACGCCGCCAGACGACCGAGGCCGCCGTTGCCTAGGGCGGCGTCGGGTTCCAGCAGGCGGATACGTTCGAGGTCGACGCCGAGCTCGGTCAGCGCTTCGCGGGCGACGTCGAGCAGGCCGAGGTTGCTCAGGCTGTCGTAGAGCAGCCGGCCGATGAGAAATTCCAGGGAGAGGTAATAAACCCGCTTCTGACCTTTGCGGTAGATCTGCCGGGTGTGGTCCATCCAGTGCTCGACCATGTGATCACGCGCCGCCAGCGCAATGGCTTCGAACCAGTCGTGGTCGAAGGCGTGATCCGGGTCTTTACCCACCGCGTAGGTGAGTTTGGTCAAGACGGCGTCGCGGAATGCGGCCACCTCTGCTTCGCGAACAAGTGGTTCTTGAGTCATCGATAAGACCTCGAGCGAGCTTTGAGTTGTCTGAGCCTAGACGGTCTGACAGGCGGTAGAGGCTCTGGTTCGGCAGTTTTTCCTGTTAGTGCGAGATAGGTCGGCATTACCTTGTCGTGTACCTGAATCAATGCAGGGGCCGTGCCGGAATTCACGTGTTGTTGACCACAGTTAAAAAATATCTGGCGAAAGGTTGTTCAAAAATCCACCAGTCCCGGTATGATCGCGCGCCCTGATGCACACGCTGGTAACAACCGATGATGAAGCCCAACCTGATCGCCGCCGCAGAGATCGATCGTCTCGATACCTGGGCCAAATACTCTGCGCCGATGTGCGGTTCTTGCATATCCAGCTGCTGCACCCTGCCGGTCGAGGTCAAGATCAAGGATCTGATCCGCATCGGCATCGTCGACGAGTTCGAGCGCGGCGAACCGGCGAAGAACATCGCCAAGCGTTTGCAGAAGGAAGGGATCGTCGAGCGTTACAGCCAGAAGACCGAGATCTTCACCCTCCAGCGCATGAGCAACAACGATTGCCTGTACCTGGATCGTAAGAGCCGTCTGTGCACTATTTATGAAAAGCGCCCGGATACTTGCCGCAACCACCCGAAGATCGGGCCGCGACCTGGGTATTGCGCTTACAAGCCGAAAGAAGTGGCGCGCGAGACCAGCAGCAGCCGTCGGCCTCTCGAGAAATTCTGATCTGAATCTTCGCTGCTTGACCTGACCTCATCGCGAGCAGGCTCGCTCCCACAGTGATTGGTGTCGTGCACAAATTATGTGTTCACCATCAATACCCTGTGGGAGCGAGCCTGCTCGCGATGAGGCCGGTACAAACGCCACACAAATCGCAGACAAACAAAAACGCCCCCGGCCTTTCGACCGGGGGCGTTTTCATTCAGCCTGAACTAAAACTTAGTTCTTGGCTTTCTTGGCAGCGCGGGTACGCTCGCCTTCGTCCAGGATCTTCTTGCGAAGACGGATGGACTTAGGAGTAACTTCACACAGCTCGTCGTCCTGGATGAATTCCAGAGCCTGTTCCAGGGTGAAGCGAACAGGTGGAACCAGAGCGATGGTTTCGTCTTTACCCGAAGCACGCATGTTGTCGAGCTTCTTACCTTTGGTTGGGTTGACGCCCATGTCGTTATCACGGCTGTTCAGACCAACGATCTGACCGTTGTAGATTTCCTGACCGTGTTCAACGAACAGCTTGCCACGTGCCTGCAGGGTTTCCAGGGAGTAGGTCAGAGCCTTGCCGGTTTCTACCGATACCAGAACACCGTTCTGACGACCGGACATGTCGCCGGACTTCATGGTGTCGTAGCGATCGAAGATCGAGGTCAGGATGCCAGCACCGTTGGTCAGGGTCAGGAACTGGTTACGGAAACCGATCAGACCACGAGCAGGGATGTTGTATTCCAGACGCACACGGCCTTTGCCATCCGGCACCATGTTGGTCAGGTCGCCCTTACGCAGACCCATCTCTTCCATGACCTTGCCCTGGGATTCTTCAGGGGTGTCGATGGTGACGTTTTCAAACGGTTCCTGCTTCACGCCGTCAACCTGACGGATGATCACTTCAGGACGACCAACGCCCATTTCGAAGCCTTCGCGACGCATGGTTTCGATCAGTACCGAGAGGTGCAGCTCACCACGGCCGGAAACCTTGAACTTGTCAGCCGAGTCGCCTTCTTCAACGCGCAGAGCAACGTTGTACAGCAGCTCTTTGTCCAGACGTTCCTTGATGTTACGGGAAGTCACGAACTTGCCTTCTTTACCGCAGAAAGGCGAGTCGTTCACCTGGAAGGTCATGGAAACGGTTGGCTCGTCAACGGTCAGAGGCTTCATCGCCTCGACGTTGTCCGGCTGGCACAGGGTGTCGGAGATGAACAGCGAGTCCATACCGCTCACGCACACGATGTCACCGGCAAACGCTTCTTCAACGTCGATACGGTGCAGACCGTGGTGACCCATCAGCTTCAGGATACGGCCGTTGCGTTTCTTGCCGTCGGCGCCGATGGCGACAACCGGAGTGTTCGGCTTGACGCTACCACGAGCGATACGGCCAACACCGATAACACCCAGGAAGCTGTTGTAGTCCAGTGCCGAGATTTGCATCTGGAACGGGCCTTCACGGTCAACTTTCGGCGCAGGTACGTTGTCGACGATCGACTGGTACAGCGGGGTCATGTCTTCAGCCATGTCGGTGTGGTCCAGACCGGCAATGCCGTTCAGGGCCGAGGCGTAGACGACTTTGAAGTCCAGCTGTTCTTCGGTGGCACCCAGGTTGTCGAACAGGTCGAAGATCTGGTCCAGAACCCAGTCCGGACGCGCGCCTGGACGGTCAACCTTGTTGATGCACACGATCGGACGCAGGCCGGCTTCGAAAGCCTTCTTGGTCACGAAACGGGTTTGCGGCATAGGGCCGTCTTGAGCGTCAACCAGCAGCAGAACGGAGTCAACCATCGACATTACGCGTTCAACTTCGCCGCCGAAGTCGGCGTGGCCCGGGGTGTCCACGATGTTGATGTGGTAGCCGTTCCAGTTGATGGCGGTGTTTTTCGCCAGAATGGTAATACCGCGCTCTTTTTCCTGGTCGTTGGAGTCCATCACGCGCTCGTCGTTGAGCTCGTTGCGCTCCAGAGTGCCGGATTGACGCAGGAGTTTGTCTACCAGGGTGGTTTTACCATGGTCAACGTGAGCAATGATGGCGATGTTGCGTAGATTTTCGATCACTTGTGTATCTCGATCAGAGGATTCGGTGTGCTGACAAGTCTTGGCAGCGATTAACAGTAGAGTCAGGCCTTGCCGTTACAGCTTGACGGCAGAGTCGGGGGGCCGATGACGCAGGCCACAGGCAAACAGCCCCGGGCTCTTAGCTCGGTCGATAAACGCGCACATTGGCATGCCCCTCACTGAGCAAATGGTGGGCATGCAGGCGACTCATCACGCCTTTGTCGCAATACAGCAGGTACTGGCGAGTAGGGTCCAGTTCCTTGAAACGAGCGTTCAATGCATAAAACGGCATCGTCTGTACCTCAATGCCAGCGAGTTCCAGCGGCTCGTCTTCAGCGGCATCCGGGTGACGGATGTCGATGATGATCTGGCCCGCCAGTGCTTCGCTGACTTCTTCGATCTGCAAATCCTGGCCCAATTCGTCGATCACGCGATCGATCGGCACCAGTTTGGCGTTCTCGAGCGCACGCTCAAGGACTGCCATGTCGAATTCTTTCTCTTCATGCTCCACCCGGTGGCGCTTGGCAGCCGTCTTCGGGTTGACTGAAATGACCCCGCAATACTCCGGCATGTGCCGGGCGAAATCGGCGGTACCGATTTCGTTGGCCAGATCGATGATGTCCTGCTTGTGACTGGCGATCAGCGGGCGCAGCACCAGCTTCTCGGTCACGCAGTCGATCACGTTCAGATTCGGCAATGTCTGGCTCGACACCTGGGAGATCGCCTCCCCGGTCACCAGCGCTTCGATTTGCAGTCGATCGGCAATTTGGGTCGCAGCGCGCAACATCATACGCTTCAATACTACGCCCATATGACTGTTATCGACTTTACCGAGAATTTCTCCCAGTACTTCCTCGAACGGCACACTGACAAATAACACGCGTTGGGAGCTGCCGTACTTCTTCCAGATGAAGTGCGCGACTTCCATCACGCCCAGCTCGTGGGCCCTTCCGCCCAGATTGAAGAAGCAGAAGTGGGCCATCAGGCCGCGACGCATGATCTGGTAGGCCGCCACAGTGGAGTCGAAGCCGCCGGACATCAGCACAAGTGTCTGTTCCAGGGCACCCAGCGGATAACCGCCGATGCCGTTGTGCTGACTGTGGATCACGAACAACCGTTGGTCGCGAACTTCGATTCGGACTTCGATTTCAGGTTTTTTCAGGTCGATCCCGGCGGCACCGCACTGGCGGCGCAACTGGCTACCGACGTATTTCTCAATATCTATCGAGCTGAATGGGTGCTTGCCGGCGCGTTTGCAACGCACCGAGAAAATCTTGCCGGCCAGTGCATCACCGTAGTGCTGCTTGCATTTTTCAACGATGTCGTCGAAATCACCCAGCGGGTACTCATCGATTTGCAGGAAGTGTGCGACGCCCGGCATGCAGCTCAGACGCTCGCCCATCTCCCTCAGAGCCTTGGGATCGCTGACGCGGGTTTCCAGCTCGAGGTTGTCCCACACACCGTTCACCACCACAGCCGGATCCAGATCGCGGAGCACGGCACGGATGTTCTTGGCCAACTGGCGGATGAAACGCATCCGTACCGGGCGGCTCTTGATGGTGATCTCTGGGAAGACTTTTACGATTAATTTCATGGAAACAGCGCGCGCGAGGCCTGCCGAAAAAGGGGGGCGCGGATTATAGCGGAAATTGCTCAAGGTTTAACCAGTTAATGTGCAGAAGGTTTTGCGCGCACCAAAACAGGTCATTTGTTGATTTTAACGCCACATTGTAGGGCGGGATTTTCTCCATTAATGCGCTTTACACCTTTATAAGCGTGATATTGGGGCAAAAAACCCATGGTGGGGCACTGGCATGCAATTTGCTCCCTTGTGAGGCAGGTTGCCTTGGCAGAGTATTCGCGCCGGCATCACCCACATTCTAAGGGCATCCACTACTAAGCCCGAAGCCACCCGGAGGACACTATGTCGAAGTCGGTTCAACTCATCAAAGATCATGACGTCAAGTGGATTGATCTGCGCTTCACGGACACCAAAGGCACCCAGCACCACGTGACCATGCCGGCTCGCGACGCGCTGGATGAAGACTTCTTCGAAGTCGGCAAGATGTTCGACGGTTCCTCCATCGCTGGCTGGAAAGGCATCGAAGCCTCCGACATGATCCTGCTGCCGGACGACAGCACTGCCGTACTGGACCCGTTCACCGAAGAGCCGACCCTGATCCTGGTCTGCGACATCATCGAACCTTCGAGCATGCAAGGCTACGATCGCGACCCACGTGCGATCGCCAAGCGCGCAGAGGAATACCTCAAGTCCACCGCCATCGGCGACACTGTGTATGCCGGTCCGGAGCCAGAGTTCTTCATCTTCGACCAAGTGAAGTTCAAGTCCGACATCTCCGGTTCCATGTTCAAGATCTACTCTGAACAAGGCTCGTGGATGTCCGACCAGGACGTGGAAGGCGGCAACCGTGGCCACCGTCCAGGCGTCAAAGGCGGTTACTTCCCGGTTCCACCGTTCGACCACGACCACGAAATCCGTACCTCCATGTGCAACGCACTGGAAGAAATGGGCCTGACCGTCGAAGTTCACCACCACGAAGTGGCAACTGCCGGCCAGAACGAAATCGGCGTCAAGTTCAACACCCTGGTGAAGAAAGCCGACGAAACCCAAACCCTGAAGTACGTCGTGCACAACGTGGCCGATGCCTACGGCCGCACCGCTACCTTCATGCCTAAGCCTCTGTACGGCGACAACGGCTCGGGCATGCACGTGCACATGTCCATCTGGAAAGACGGCAAGAACACCTTCGCAGGCGAAGGCTATGCCGGTCTGTCCGATACCGCTCTGTACTTCATCGGCGGCATCATCAAACACGGTAAGGCCCTGAACGGCTTCACCAACCCGGCGACCAACTCCTACAAGCGTCTGGTTCCAGGCTTCGAAGCTCCAGTGATGCTGGCCTACTCGGCCCGTAACCGCTCCGCTTCGATCCGTATTCCTTACGTGTCGAGCCCGAAAGGCCGCCGTATCGAAGCGCGCTTCCCGGATCCGGCTGCCAACCCGTACCTGTGCTTCGCAGCACTGATGATGGCTGGCCTGGACGGTATCCAGAACAAGATCCACCCTGGCGATGCAGCTGACAAAAACCTGTACGACCTGCCGCCTGAAGAGGCGAAAGAGATCCCACAAGTTTGCGGCAGCCTGAAAGAAGCCCTGGAAGAGCTGGACAAAGGTCGCGCGTTCCTGACCAAAGGCGGCGTGTTCTCCGATGACTTCATCGACGCTTACATCGCTCTGAAAAGCGAAGAAGAAATCAAGGTACGTACCTTCGTACACCCACTGGAATACGAGCTGTACTACAGCTGCTGATCCGGTAGCGCCTGCGCAAGCGGCGTGACAAAAAAGAGGCCTCCTTCGGGAGGCCTTTTTTATGCCCGCGATTTATCGGATGAACTCCCTCCCTTGTAGGAGCCGGCTTGCTGCGGGCGGCGTTCCGGCGATGGCGCCCGTGAGAACGCCATCGCCGGCAAGCCGGCTCCTACAAGGGTTTTGTGGCGCCTGGGAAATCATGCCCAAATGTTTACAACTTGGGTCAATCGCCAGCCCTGACCTATGCTGCAACCCAACGCTTTCGTTTCTGGTCGATTTTATGGGTCGTGGTTTTCTGTTCATCCTGCTGCTGATCGCCCTGCCCGTCGCCGCGCAGATTTATAAGTACACCGACGCCGCCGGCAACACTGCCTACAGCAATCAACCACCCGACGGTGTGAAGGCTCAGCCGGTCGAACTGCCGCCGCTCAACAGCGTCGAGCGCCAGACGCCTCCTGCCCCACCCGCCGAAGCCACCAGCCGCGAACAACCTCGCAGCGCCTACGAGGTGCTGGAGCTGACCAACCTGCCCACCACCGAAGCGCTGCGGGCCAACAACGGCACCTTCACCGTCAACGTGTTGATCAAACCGCGCTTGCAAGGCCCGCATCTTTTCAGGCTACTGCTGGACGACCAGCCTTACGGCCAGCCGAGCAACGTGCCGATCCTGCAACTGGTCAACATTGATCGTGGCACTCACAGCCTCGCGGTGCAGGTGATCGACGGGGAAGACATCGTGCAGCAGAGTCCGACCGTGACCTTCACGGTACAGCGGGTGCACAAACCGTGAGGTTATGGCTGCTGGCCGCCTGCCTGATTGCGCTGTCCGCATCGGCCGAAGTCTTCACTTACATCGACGCACAGGGCAATCGGGTCTTCACCGACCAGCCTGGCTCCGGCAACGCCAAACGTGTGCCGCTGGCGACGAGCAACCGCATGTCCGCCAACCCGACCGCAGCGCCGGTGATTGCAGAGAAAAAAACCGAAGCCAGGCCGATGTTCCGCTATGACATGCTGCGAGTGCTGGTGCCCGAGCCCGACGCCACAATCCGCAGCAGTGCCGGCGAGCTGATCGTCAGCATCACCAGCGAGCCCGGCCTGCAACGAGGCCATCGCTACCGCTTGTTGCTGGACGGGCAGCCCACCGCTGAACCGGGTCCGAGCCCGGTGTTCGCCTTGAGCAACATCGATCGCGGCAGCCACAACCTGTCCGTGGAAATCCTCGACGAACACGGCCGCATCGTCGAGCGCACCGCCAATCAACCGTTCCATATGCTGCGCATTTCCCTGGCACAAAAACGCCAGGTCAAACCCTGCACGTTGACCGACTACGGCCAACGACCGGAATGTCCGCTAAAAGACAAACCCATCGAGCCAAAAAATCCCTTCCTGCGCTTCTTCTAACCTCGTTCAGCTTTACGCACTATATTGGTGCAATAGGTTGCACCGTACCCACATATCAACCCATTTTGGTTCGAAAGTACCCGCAAAAGCTGGCAGAACGCCACGCAAACGAGCGTCAAACGCCCGTTTCAGGCCTTTAGCGCTTCTTTTCGGAGCCTTGGTTTGGTTTTTGCATTTTCCTCATATCGGCGCGTTATTCACGCGCACGCCCTGCTCCAAAAGAGGTCCTGATGACCATTAGCGACGCACTGCATCGATTGCTGCTCGACAACCTGACCACCGCCACCATCCTGCTCGACGCCGAACTGCGCCTCGAGTACATGAACCCGGCGGCAGAGATGCTGCTGGCCATCAGTGGCCAGCGCAGCCATGGGCAGTTCATCAGTGAGTTGTTCACCGAATCCACCGAAGCCTTGAACTCCCTGCGTCAGGCGGTCGAGCAGGCGCATCCGTTCACCAAACGCGAAGCGATGCTCACCGCCCTGACCGGCCAGATGCTGACCGTCGATTACGCGGTCACACCGATCCTGGCCAACGGCGCCACCATGCTGCTGCTGGAAGTCCACCCGCGTGACCGCTTGCTGCGGATCACCAAGGAAGAGGCGCAGTTGTCGAAGCAGGAAACCAGCAAGATGCTGGTGCGAGGCCTCGCTCACGAGATCAAGAATCCGCTCGGCGGGATTCGCGGTGCGGCCCAGTTGCTCGCCCGCGAGCTGCCGGAAGAAAGCCTGCGCGACTACACCAACGTCATCATTGAAGAAGCCGACCGCCTGCGAAACCTGGTCGATCGCATGCTCGGCTCCAACAAGTTGCCATCGCTGGCCATGTGCAATGTCCACGAAGTGCTGGAACGCGTCTGCCACTTGGTCGAGGCGGAAAGCCAGGGCTGCATCACATTGGTGCGCGACTACGACCCAAGCATTCCCGACGTGTTGATCGACCGCGAACAGATGATTCAGGCCGTCCTGAATATCGTGCGCAACGCGATGCAGGCCATCAGCAGCCAGAACGAGTTGCGCCTGGGCCGCATCAGCCTGCGCACCCGCGCCATGCGCCAGTTCACCATTGGCCACGTGCGCCATCGCCTGGTGACCAAGATCGAAATCATCGACAACGGCCCCGGCATTCCTGCGGAACTTCAGGAAACCATCTTCTTTCCCATGGTCAGCGGGCGCCCGGACGGTACCGGGCTCGGCCTGGCCATTACCCAGAACATCATCAGCCAGCACCAGGGCCTGATCGAATGTGACAGCCATCCAGGCCACACCACCTTCTCGATCTTTCTGCCACTGGAACAAGGAGCCACATCGACATGAGCCGTAGTGAAACCGTGTGGATCGTCGATGACGACCGTTCTATCCGTTGGGTCCTGGAAAAAGCCTTGCAGCAGGAAGGCATGACCACGCAAAGCTTCGACAGCGCCGATGGCGTGATGAGCCGCCTGGCGCGCCAGCAGCCGGACGTGATCATCTCCGACATTCGCATGCCGGGTGCCAGTGGTCTGGACCTTCTGGCGCGGATTCGCGAGCAACACCCACGGCTGCCAGTGATCATCATGACTGCGCACTCCGATCTGGACAGCGCTGTCGCGTCCTATCAGGGCGGCGCGTTCGAATACCTGCCCAAGCCGTTCGATGTCGACGAAGCGGTGTCCCTGGTCAAGCGCGCCAACCAGCACGCCCAGGAACAACAAGGCCTGGAAGTCCCGGTCGCCCTGACCCGCACCCCGGAAATCATCGGCGAAGCGCCGGCGATGCAGGAAGTGTTTCGCGCCATCGGGCGCTTGAGCCACTCCAACATCACCGTGCTGATCAACGGTGAATCGGGTACGGGTAAAGAGCTGGTCGCCCACGCCCTGCACCGTCACAGTCCACGGGCGGCTTCGCCATTCATTGCGCTGAACATGGCGGCCATCCCGAAAGACCTGATGGAATCCGAGCTGTTCGGCCATGAAAAAGGCGCGTTCACCGGTGCGGCCAACCTGCGGCGCGGACGATTCGAACAGGCGGATGGCGGCACGCTGTTCCTTGATGAAATCGGCGACATGCCGGCAGACACGCAGACCCGTTTGCTGCGCGTGCTGGCAGACGGCGAGTTCTACCGCGTCGGCGGCCACGTGCCGGTCAAAGTCGACGTGCGGATCATCGCCGCGACCCACCAGAACCTGGAAACCCTGGTGCACGCCGGGAAATTCCGTGAAGACCTGTTCCACCGCCTCAACGTGATCCGCATTCATATTCCACGGCTGTCGGACCGTCGCGAAGACATCCCGACCCTCGCCAAACACTTCCTCAGCCGCGCCGCGCAAGAACTGGCGGTCGAGCCGAAGCTGTTGAAAAGCGAAACCGAGGAATACCTGAAGAACCTGCCGTGGGGCGGCAACGTCCGTCAGCTGGAGAACACCTGCCGCTGGATCACGGTGATGGCTTCGGGTCGCGAAGTGCACATTAGCGACCTGCCGCCGGAGCTGCTGAGCCTGCCGCAGGATTCGGCGCCGGTGACCAACTGGGAGCAAGCGTTGCGTCAGTGGGCCGATCAGGCGTTGGCGCGCGGTCAGTCGAGCCTGCTCGACAGCGCGGTGCCGGCGTTTGAGCGGATCATGATCGAGACGGCGCTCAAGCACACCGCTGGCCGTCGCCGTGATGCCGCGGTTTTGCTGGGTTGGGGGCGTAATACCCTGACGCGCAAGATCAAGGAACTGGGGATGAAGGTGGATGGTGGGGATGATGATGAGGGGGAGGAAGGTTAATCAGCCTTTAGATCATCATCGTTGCATAGATCATTCGCGGGCAAGCCTCGCTCCTACAGGATTTTTACGAACCTGTAGGAGCGAGGCTTGCCCGCGAAGCTTTTGGGGCCAACGTGCACCGCCTGAATGCACCGTGAACCGCAATCGCGCACGCCAACTGATCCAAAATCCCGCCTGCGTTCACAATCGAACCCCTGGCGAAAAAACACGAAAGCCCCGTATTACGGGGCTTTTGGCGTTTCAGAACGCGTGATTGTTTCAAGCTGTTAAAACCTGGCACGCCCCCTGCAATAGTCCATTCAGTGATTCAGTTCACTACCCGGTTTCGGGGACCTTGGTACAGGCAGGCCGGGGATTCCCCTCTTTACATCGGGCTCACACCGCACTTGCGACGAGCCCAAACAGTTTTGGGGCCCTTGATACAGGCAGGTCAGGGGTTCCTTCTTTACACCGGGCTCACGATGCAATGCGCGAGCCCTGCCGTTTTGGGAACCTTGGTACAGGCAGGCCGGGGATTCCCTCTTTTATTGCTCCCGGAGATGGATCTCCAGCCGCCAGCGGTCATCGACCTCGCTACCGGCCCACTCGCCTTGCAGTGGCCGGGCCGCCACCACCGACAGCAACAACCCCCCATCACTCAATCGCACCCGCCAGTTCACGTTCTTGTCGTTGAGCTTGAGCTGGCCTTTCTGCGTCTTGCCCTGCGCCTCGAACAGCAACGCCAGGCTGCCGTCGATAAACTCGCCGTGGGACTTGGGTTCGTTGTTGAACCACACCACCAGGCCGTCGTTCGTCACCTCGATCTGCTGCAATTCACTGGGGTCGGGCGTGGTCAGGCGACCGATCATCAGGCCCACCATTACCCCGACAATCGCCAGCGAACCCATCACGCGCGGGAATAGTTTCGAACGGGGATCCGCTTGCGGCGTAGAATGCCCGTCATCTTTACCTTCGGAGCCGTGCATGTTTCACGTCATCCTTTTTCAACCAGAAATTCCGCCGAATACCGGCAACGTTATCAGGCTGTGCGCCAACAGTGGCTGCCACCTGCATTTGATCGAACCGCTGGGCTTCGAGATGGACGACAAGCGCCTGCGCCGGGCCGGCCTCGACTATCACGAGTATGCCACCCTGCAGCGCCATGCAGACCTTGCCAGCTGTCTGGAGAGCCTTGGTCATCCAAGGGTGTTCGCGTTTACCACCAAGGGTTCGCGGCCGTTCCATGACGCGAGCTTCGCAGAGGGCGATGCCTTTCTGTTCGGCCCGGAAAGCCGAGGCTTGCCGGCGGAAGTGCTGGATGCCCTGCCCAGCGAACAACGCCTGCGTTTGCCGATGCGCGAAGGCTGTCGCAGTCTGAACCTGTCGAACACTGTGGCGGTTGCCGTCTACGAAGCCTGGCGGCAGAACGACTTCAAATAACACCCCATAACAAATGTGGGAGTGAGCCTGCTCGCGATGGCGGTGTGTCAGCTGACATTGATGTCATCTGACACACCGCCATCGCGAGCAGGCTCACTCCCACACGGGTGTAGCTGCGCAGCTTATTGAACGGTTGGAGTCTCGCCAGCCGCCTGCATGCGTTGCAGTTCTTGTGCGTACAGCGCGTCGAAGTTCACCGGGGCCAGCATCAGGGCCGGGAACGAACCACGGGTCACCAGGCTGTCCAGGGTTTCGCGAGCGTACGGGAACAGGATGTTCGGGCAGAACGCGCCGAGGGTGTGGCTCATCGAAGCGTCGTCCAGGTTCTTGATCAGGAAGATCCCGGCCTGCTGCACTTCAGCGATGAACGCTACTTCTTCACCGTTTTTCACGGTCACGGACAGGGTCAGCACGACTTCGTGGAAGTCGCCTTCCAGTGCCTTCTGGCGGGTGTTCAGATCCAGACCGACGCTTGGTTCCCACTGCTGGCGGAAGATCGCCGGGCTTTTCGGGGCTTCGAACGACAAGTCACGTACGTAGATGCGCTGCAAGGAGAATTGCGGTGCGGTTTCTTCTTCGCTAGCTGCAGTGTTCTGTTGGTCAGTCATCTCAGATCCTTTCTGATCTTGGGGTCTTATAGGGAAGGCATTCAGGCCTTGAGCATGGCGTCGAGCTTGCCGGCGCGCTCAAGGGCAAACAAATCATCACAACCGCCAACGTGGCGCTCACCGATCCAGATCTGCGGCACGGACGTGCGCCCGGCCTTCTGGGCCATGGCGGCGCGCACCTGCGGCTTGCCATCGACCTTGATCTCTTCGAAGGCCACGCCTTTGTTCTCGAGCAGGTACTTGGCTCGCGAGCAGTAAGGGCAGTAATCGCTGGAATAGACGACGACGTTGCTCATATCACTTCACCAGCGGCAGGTTGTCGCCTTTCCAGCTGGAAATACCGCCGGACAGCTTGGCGGCGGTGAAGCCGGACTTCATCAGTTCGCGAGCGTGAGTGCCGGCGGTCTGGCCCATGGCGTCGACCAGGATGATGGTCTTGGCCTTGTGCTTTTCCAGTTCGGCCACGCGAGCGGCCAGTTTGTCGTGAGGAATGTTCAACGCGCCAACAATATGACCGGCGGCGAAATCCTTGACCGGACGAATGTCGATCACAACGCCCGCGTCCTTGTTGACCAGGCCGGTCAGTTCACCGGTGCTCAGGCTGCGGCCGCCGCCTTGCATCTGATAGGCGATCAGCAACGCCAGCAGTACCACGAAGATACCGACGAGCAGATAGTGGTTAGTGGCAAATTCAATCAGGTGAGCAACCATCGAAGGAGGTTCCAGGGCGTTAAAATGTCGGCCAGTATACACAGCCACTATGGTGGGCCAAACCCCGTCCGGCGGTGACGCCGTCGGAACTTCGCTTTAAACTGCCACTCCCTTTTCCATTGCCCTCTTTTAACTCAGCCACGAGTGGAATCCATGACTACCACGCCTAAACCTTTGGTCCTGATTATTCTCGACGGCTTCGGTCACAGTGAGAGCCCTGAATCCAACGCCATCTATGCGGCGAAGAAGCCCGTACTGGACCGTCTGTGGGCCACCGTGCCGAACGGTCTGATCTCGGGCAGTGGCATGGACGTCGGCCTGCCGGATGGCCAGATGGGCAACTCCGAAGTCGGCCACATGAACCTCGGTGCCGGCCGCGTTGTGTATCAAGACTTTACTCGCGTGACCAAATCGATCCGCGACGGCGAGTTCTTCGAGAACCCGACCATCTGCGCGGCTGTGGATAAAGCCGTTGCCGCCGGCAAAGCCGTGCACTTCATGGGCCTGCTGTCCGATGGCGGCGTTCACAGCCACCAGGATCACCTGGTTGCCATGGCCGAATTGGCTGCCAAACGCGGCGCGGAAAAAATCTACCTGCACGCCTTCCTCGATGGCCGCGACACGCCGCCGAAAAGCGCCCAGTCGTCGATCGAACTGCTCGACGCGACCTTCCAGGCCCTCGGCAAAGGCCGGATCGCCAGCATTATTGGCCGTTACTTCGCCATGGACCGCGACAACCGCTGGGACCGCGTGTCCCAGGCTTACAGCCTGATCGTCGAAGGCAACGGCGAATTCAACGCCGCCACCGCCCAGGAAGGCCTGCAAGCCGCGTACGAGCGTGGCGAGAGCGACGAATTCGTCAAAGCCACCTCCATCGGTGAGCCGGTTAAAGTCGAAGACGGCGACGCCGTAGTGTTCATGAACTTCCGCGCCGACCGCGCCCGCGAGCTGACCCGCGTGTTCGTCGAAGACGGTTTCAAGGATTTCGAACGTGCGCGCCAGCCAAAACTGGCCGGTTTCGTCATGCTCACCCAATACGCCGCCAGCATCCCTGCGCCATCGGCCTTCGCCGCCGGCAGCCTGGACAACGTGCTCGGCGACTACCTGGCGAAAAACGGCAAGACGCAGCTGCGCATCGCCGAAACCGAGAAGTATGCCCACGTGACCTTCTTCTTCTCCGGCGGTCGTGAAGAACCGTTCCCGGGCGAAGAACGCATCCTGATCCCGTCGCCGAAAGTCGCCACTTATGACTTGCAGCCGGAAATGAGCGCGCCGGAAGTCACCGACCGCATCGTCGATGCCATCGAAAACCAGCGTTACGACGTGATCGTGGTCAACTACGCCAACGGCGACATGGTCGGCCACAGCGGCGTGTTCGAAGCAGCGGTGAAAGCCGTGGAATGCCTGGACCTGTGCGTCGGCCGCATCGTCGATGCGCTGGACAAAGTCGGCGGCGAAGCGCTGATCACGGCGGATCACGGCAACGTCGAGCAAATGTCCGACGAAACCACCGGCCAGGCGCACACCGCGCACACCACCGAGCCGGTGCCGTTCATTTATGTCGGCAAGCGTGACTTGAAGGTGCGTGAAGGCGGCGTGCTGGCGGATGTGGCGCCGACCATGCTGAAGCTGTTGGGCCTGGAAAAACCGGCTGAAATGACCGGGACTTCGATTCTGGTGTAACCCGGTCGCTCA
This sequence comes from Pseudomonas sp. PDM03, assembly GCF_014852385.1. NCBI lineage: Bacteria > Pseudomonadati > Pseudomonadota > Gammaproteobacteria > Pseudomonadales > Pseudomonadaceae > Pseudomonas > Pseudomonas sp. PDM03. The sequence continues at coordinate 64,625 of NZ_JACVBM010000005.1, forward strand.
AACACCGCCAAACCCTGTAGGAGCAAGCTTGCTCGCGATAGCCGTCTGACCGTCGACATCTATGTTGAATGTTAAGGCCCTATCGCGAGCAGGCTCGCTCCTACAGTGGGTTTGCGTGGTTTTTCGGGCCGGTTATCACACAGCCCCAATTGGGCGTTTTTTTTGCAGCGTGGGGCGGGCATACTAGGCCGTCCCTTTCCCTGGTGTCGCCCGCCTCTATGCTTCGCGTCCTGATAGCCCTTGCCCTGACTTGCCTGCTCCAACCGGCCTTTGCTGACGAGCGCGCGCAAACCCAACAACAGTTGGACGCCACGCGTCAGGACATCGCCGAGCTGAAAAAACTACTGGGCAAGCTCCAGGAAGAGAAATCCGGGGTGCAGAAAGACCTCAAGGGCACCGAGACCGAGATGGGCAAGCTCGAGAAGCAGGTCGAAGCCCTGCAAAAAGAGCTGAAGAAAAGCGAATCCGAGCTGCAGCGTCTCGATGGTGAGAAAAAAAAACTCCAGAGCGCGCGCATTGAACAGCAAAGACTGATCGCCATTCAGGCCCGCGCGGCCTATCAGAACGGCCGTCAGGAGTATTTGAAACTGCTGCTCAACCAGCAGAATCCGGAAAAATTCGCCCGCACCCTCACCTATTACGATTACCTGAGCCAGGCCCGCCTGGAGCAGTTGAAGAGTTTCAACGAAACCTTGCGCCAACTGGCCAATGTCGAAAAAGACATCGCCCTGCAACAAGCGCAGTTGCTGGTGCAAAAGAGCAGCCTCGACAGCCAGCGCGATGAACTCGACAAAGTCCGTCAGGAACGCCAGCAAGTCCTCGCCAAGCTCAGCGATGACGTAAAGGCTCGTGATCAGAAGCTGGCCGCCCGCGAGCAAGATCAGGCAGACCTGTCTAAAGTCCTTAAAACCATCGAAGAAACCCTGGCCCGCCAGGCTCGTGAGGCAGAAGAAGCGCGGCAAAAAGCGCTGATTGCCCAGCAGGAAGCCGAAAAAAAGCGTTTACGTGAGGCTCAGGCGGCAGCAGATGCAGACGCCACTGACGCCCCACGCAAACCCGTTAAGTCGACACCCGGCGCCCTGGTATCAAGCTCAGGCGAGACGTTTGGCGGCCCGTTTGCTTCCAGCCGGGGAAAACTTCCATGGCCGGTTGATGGTCGACTGCTGGCACGCTTTGGCGAAACCCGTGGCGACGACGCCCGCACCAAGTGGGACGGCGTGATGATCAGCGCCTCCGCCGGCAGCCAGGTGCATGCCGTGCACGGTGGTCGCGTGGTGTTTGCCGATTGGCTGCGCGGTGCCGGCTTGCTGGTGATCCTTGACCACGGCAACGGTTTTTTGAGTCTTTACGGTCACAACCAGACGCTGCTCAAGTCTGCGGGTGACGTGGTGAAAGCCGGTGAGTCCATCTCCACTGTCGGTAACAGCGGCGGGCAGGACACTCCAGCACTGTATTTCGCAATTCGTCAGCAGGGTCACCCGAGTGATCCGGCGCAATGGTGCCGCGCGCAAGGATAGGCGTTGAGTCACCTACATTAGGAGTTCGTTCGACATGCTGCATTTGTCCCGTCTTACCTCGCTGGCCCTGACGATCGCCCTGGTGATCGGCGCGCCTCTGGCGTTCGCTGCTCAACCAGCTCCGGCGGTCGCGCCTGCGGGCACTGCTGCGACCACCAAGGCGCCGTTGCCGCTGGAAGAGTTGCGCACCTTTGCAGAGGTCATGGACCGGATCAAGGCAGCCTATGTCGAACCGGTGGACGACAAGACCCTGCTGGAAAACGCCATCAAAGGCATGCTCAGCAACCTCGACCCGCACTCCGCCTACCTGGGCCCGGAAGACTTCGCTGAATTGCAGGAAAGCACCAGCGGCGAATTCGGCGGCCTGGGCATCGAAGTCGGCGCCGAAGACGGCTTCATCAAGGTGGTTTCGCCTATCGATGACACACCCGCTTCGAAGGCCGGCATTCAGGCCGGCGACTTCATCGTCAAGATCAACGGCCAGCCGACTCGCGGCCAGAGCATGACCGAAGCCGTGGACAAGATGCGCGGCAAGATCGGCCAGAAAATCACCCTGACCCTGGTTCGCGATGGCGGCACGCCGTTCGACGTGACCCTGTCCCGCGCCATCATTCAGGTGAAGAGCGTGAAGAGCCAGTTGCTGGAGTCCGGCTACGGCTACATCCGCATCACCCAGTTCCAGGTCAAGACCGGCGAAGAAGTCTCCAAGGCCCTGGCCAAGTTGCGCAAGGACAACGGCAAGAAGCTCAAAGGCATCATCCTCGACTTGCGTAACAACCCGGGCGGCGTGCTGCAGGCGGCGGTGGAAGTGGTCGACCACTTCATCACCAAGGGCCTGATCGTTTACACCAAGGGTCGCATCGCCAACTCCGAGCTGCGCTTCTCCGCTACCGGCAAAGACGAAAGCGAAGCGGTGCCGATGGTTGCGCTGATCAACGGCGGCAGTGCCTCGGCCTCGGAAATTGTTGCCGGTGCCTTGCAAGACCAGAAACGCGCGGTGGTCATGGGCACCACCAGTTTCGGCAAGGGCTCGGTGCAAACCGTGCTGCCGCTGAACAACGACCGTGCGCTGAAGATCACCACGGCGCTGTATTACACGCCTAACGGCCGCTCGATCCAGGCCCAGGGCATCGTCCCGGACATCGAAGTGCGCAAGGCCAAGATCACCAGCGAGCAGGACGGCGAATACTTCAAGGAAGCCGATCTGCAAGGTCACCTGGGCAATGGCAACGGCGGCGCCGACAAACCGACCGGCTCCAGCGGCAAGGCCAAAGCGATGCCGCAGGACGATGACTACCAGTTGGCCCAGGCCCTGAGCCTGCTCAAAGGGTTGAGCATCACTTCCGGCCGCTGATATGCGCCTGCGGTTGGTTCTCGGTCTGCTGTGCTGTCTGGCGGGTGTTGCTCACGCGGCGCCCGCCCCTCAAAAAGCCTACATCAGCCTGATCATCGATGACCTGGGGCAGAACCTGCCCCGGGATCGCCGCGTGCTGGCCCTGCCCGGCCCGGTGACCACGGCGATCATGCCCGACACACCCCACGCCACCGAATTCGCCCGCGAAGCCCATCGCGCCGGCAAGATCGTCATCCTGCACATGCCGATGGACCCCGCCACGGGGCCGTTCGCCTGGCATCCCGAGCTGCCCATCGAAGAGCTGCAGAAGCGCCTCGACGCGGCGTTCAAAATGGTCCCGTACACAAGCGGCATCAACAACCACATGGGCAGTCGCATGACCGCACAGCAACCCGCCATGGCCTGGTTGATGGCGGAGTTGCAGCGGCGGCACAAGTTCTTCGTCGACAGCCGCACCAGTGCGCAAACCGTGGCAGCGGCCGAAGCGCAGAAGATTGGGTTGGCGAGTGTTTCGCGGGATGTGTTTCTGGATGATGAGCGAACGGAAGCGGCGATCTTCACCCAGCTACAGACCGCGATCAATCTGGCACACAAGCAGGGTTCGGCGGTGATGATCGGGCATCCGTATCCGCAGACACTGGCAGTGCTGGAGCGCGAATTGCCGAAGCTGAAAGCTCAGGGCATTGACTGGATTGATATCAAGTTGATGATCAGCGTGCGCAGTAACCGCGCAACGACTGCGCACGGCAAGGATGGCGTGTACCGCTAATCAACGGAACCACTGTAGGAGCCGGCTTGCTGGCGATGGCGGCCTCGAATCATGCATCGATTTCACTGCCACTATCGCCGGCAAGCCGACTCCTACAAGGATTGGGTGTACGGTTAGAGATACCGCCCCATGATCTCGTCCACCACGCCTTCCTTGCGCAGCTGATCCAGCGCGGCTTGCAGCTTGGCAACGGTTTCATCCGGCACGTCTTTGTTCAGCGCCAAATACAACTCCGCACTGTTGAAGCGCAGCACGGTCTTGAGCCCGGTGACACCGTCCTGACGCGCCAGGTAACGCCCGGCCGGGTCGCCCGTGGCCCACAAGTCGATCTGGCCGCTGGTCAGTTTCTTCGCGTTGTCCTGATCCCGAAGCACAACAATCGGCTTTAGCCCTTGCTTGGCCAGCGTCTCGGCAATCGCGTCGCCCTTGTACGCACCGATCTTGTATTTGCGCGCATCTTCCAGCGTTTCCAGACTGATCTTGCTGTCCGCCTTGGCCAGCATGATCCAGTCATCCGGACCGATCGGGCCGACCCACTTGAAGAGCTTCTCGCGGTCCGGCAATCGCGCCATCACAAAAACACCGTAACCGGGTTTTTCCAGGGCAAGTTTGTAGATTCGCTCCCAAGGGAAACGCAACGTCAGGCTGTAGGTTACGTCGGCACGCTTGAACATCTCGCGGACAATGTCCACGGCGATGCCATTGATATTCTCGTCCTGAGCGAAGTTTTTGCCGTTCTTGGCCATGTTGTAAGGCGGGAAGTTTTCCGTCAGCAGCACCAGGTCGGCGTCGGGATTTTCGGTAGCGTGCACGCCACTGATCTGCAATAGAGAAGCGCTGGCGAGGGCAAGAAGAAGGCGTTTGAGCATGTCTGGCTACCGAGATCCATGGCGTACCCAAGAGTGCCTTGAGCCCGCCATGATGTCCACTGGCCTGTATCGTTTGTTTAGCGCATCACGATGCCGCGATGGGCCATGTAGGCCTTGGCTTCCTGCACGGTGTATTCGCCGAAGTGGAAAATACTCGCGGCCAGAACTGCGCTGGCGTGACCTTCGATAATGCCGTCGGCCAAATGCTGCAGGTTGCCGACGCCGCCGGAGGCGATCACCGGAATACCCAGCGCATCGCTGATCGCACGGGTAACGCCCAGGTCGAAACCGTTTTTCATACCATCCTGGTCCATGCTGGTCAGCAGGATTTCGCCGGCACCCAGGCCTTCCATCTTCTTCGCCCACTCGACCGCGTCGAGACCGGTCGGCTTGCGCCCGCCGTGAGTGAAGATTTCCCAGCGCGGGGTTTCGCCCGGACCAGAGACCTTCTTCGCGTCGATGGCGACAACGATGCACTGCGAACCGAAATGCTGCGCCGCCTCTCCCACGAATTCCGGGTTGAACACAGCGGCAGTGTTGATCGAGACCTTGTCCGCGCCGGCATTCAGCAGGTTGCGAATGTCCTGCACGGTGCGCACGCCGCCGCCAACGGTCAGCGGAATAAAGACCTGGCTGGCCATGCGCTCAACGGTATGCAGCGTGGTGTCGCGACCGTCCACGCTGGCGGTGATGTCGAGAAAAGTAATCTCGTCGGCACCCTGCTCGTCGTAACGACGGGCGATTTCCACCGGGTCGCCGGCATCGCGGATGTTTTCGAACTTCACACCTTTGACGACCCGGCCGTTATCCACGTCCAGGCAAGGGATGATGCGTTTGGCCAGCGCCATGGTCAGTCCTCAGCCTTTGTACGAATCGCAGAAAGCTTGCGCTTCAGCGACGTCGAGGGTGCCTTCGTAGATCGCCCGGCCGGTGATCGCGCCGATGATGCCCGGTGCCTTGGCGTCGAGCAGCGACTTGATGTCACCCAGGTTGTGGATACCACCGGAAGCAATAACCGGGATCTTCGTGGCAGCGGCCAGCGCAGCGGTGAACGGCACGTTGCAGCCCTGCATCATGCCGTCTTTGGCGATGTCGGTATAAACGATTGCAGACACGCCGTCGGCTTCGAATTGCTTGGCCAGGTCGATGACCTGAACGGTGCTGATTTCAGCCCAGCCATCGGTGGCGACGAAACCGTCTTTGGCATCGAGACCGACGATCACTTTGCCCGGGAACGCGCGGCAGGCTTCGGCGACGAAAGCCGGATCTTTCACGGCTTTGGTGCCGATGATCACGTAGCTCACGCCCGCTTTGACGTAGTGCTCGATGGTTTCCAGCGAGCGGATACCGCCGCCGATCTGGATCGGCAGGTTCGGGTAGCGCTTGGCGATGGCGGTGACCACTTCGCCGTTGACCGGCTGGCCTTCGAAGGCACCGTTCAGGTCGACCAGATGCAGACGACGGCAACCGCCCTCCACCCACTTGGCGGCCATGCTCACAGGGTCATCGGAGAACACCGTGGAATCTTCCATGCGGCCCTGGCGCAGACGAACACAGGCACCGTCCTTGAGATCGATAGCGGGAATAATCAGCATCTGGCAAACCTTCAAATTCGAGTGTTCAGCTTCGCTCGGAAATCAGTTTTTCTCGAGCGCCCACAAGTCGCTTTCGATGCTTTCGAACCTTTCTTTAAGGTGCGTCTGCACATCGAAAATCGCCCTGTTGTAATAGTGCGGCGCAATTTCACGGGTAAACAGCTCAAGGATTTCGGCCGCTTCGAACGAACCCAGGTCCAGTTCGAAGCGATCCTCCATGAAGCGTTTGATCTTGTGATTGGCCTCGTTCTCCTGCTCGGGAGTGAGGGTCAGGATCGGCGGCTTCTTCTTGACGGCCATTTACCAGCGACCATCCCAAGCAGCGAAGTTCTGCAGCAATTGCAGGCCATGGGTATGGCTCTTCTCCGGGTGGAACTGCACGGCGAAACGCGAGCCATCGGCCAGCGCCGCAGCGAAATCGACACCGTAGTGACCGCCACCGACCACCTGCCGCGCGTTACCGGCGGCGATGTAATAGCTGTGCACGAAGTAAAAACGCGCCAGGTCCGGAATGTTGTGCCACAGCGGGTGACTCACCGTCTGCTTCACTTCGTTCCAGCCCATGTGCGGGACTTTCAGGTGTTCGCCGTCTTCAACAAGGCCTTTGCCGAAGAACTTCACCGCGCCCGGGAACAGACCGATGCAGTCGACGCCGTCGTTCTCTTCACTTGTGTCGAGCAAGGCTTGCATGCCGACGCAGATGCCGAGGAACGGACGGTCCTGGCTGACTTCACGCACCAGCGAGTCGAAACCCAGGCGACGGATCTCTGCCATGCAATCGCGAATCGCGCCGACGCCGGGGAAAACCACCCGGTCAGCCTCGCGAATCACGTCGGCATCACTGGTGATCAAGACCTTGCCGGCACCGACGTGCTCGAGGGCCTTGGCCACCGAGTGCAGGTTGCCCATGCCGTAATCGATAACCGCGACCGTCTGCATTACAGAACGCCTTTGGTCGATGGCATCTGACCGGCCATGCGGTCATCGAGCTCTACGGCCATGCGCAGCGCGCGGCCGAAAGCCTTGAACACGGTTTCGATCTGGTGGTGGGTGTTGGTGCCACGCAGGTTGTCGATGTGCAGGCTGACCAGCGCGTGGTTGACGAAGCCCTGGAAGAATTCCTGGAACAGGTCAACGTCGAAACCGCCAACAGTGGCGCGGGTATAAGGAACATGCATCTGCAGGCCAGGACGACCGGAGAAGTCGATCACCACGCGCGACAGCGCTTCATCGAGCGGCACGTAGGCGTGGCCGTAACGACGGATGCCTTTCTTGTCGCCGATGGCTTTGGCGAAAGCCTGACCCAAGGTGATACCGACGTCTTCCACGGTGTGGTGGTCGTCGATATGCAGGTCGCCCTTGCTGACGATATCCAGGTCGATCAGCCCGTGACGGGCGATCTGGTCCAGCATGTGCTCAAGAAAAGGAACACCGATATCAAATCGGGCCTTTCCGGTGCCATCCAGGTTGATCGAGGCTTTGATCTGGGTTTCCAGAGTGTCGCGCTCGACTGACGCCTTACGTTCGGCCATCACCAGCTCCGCAAAATCATTGGGCGAAAAAGGCAGCCATTATAGGGGCGCGGGCGGGAAACAGAAACACGAGAGGTGATATGACTGACGGATAGAACCCCGCTCCGTCGGGGATAGACATGTCCATACAAGCCAGGATTCATTGCAAATGCACGGCTTTTGACCTCTGTAGGAGCCGGCTTGCTGGCGATCCAGACACCGCGGTTATGCAGACATACCGCGTAATCGTTCATCGCCAGCAAGCCGGCGCCTACAGGTTTTGCGTTAGTGGAATAGAACTGCCGTTTTCTGCAGGGTCACCCAAACACCCCACGCCAACGGAATCCCCACCACCAGCCACGCGGCAACCGCCAGAGGCTTGGTGCCTGCATCCGCTTTCCACTCCAGCACGGTGCTGGCATCAGCACCCTTGTCGTGGCCCAGCGCCTGTTCGGCGGCCAGTTCAGCGTCGGTCATGAAGTACTTGTCGGCCACCGGACGCACCAGCAGGTTGCAGATGAAACCCAGCACCAGCAAGCCCGCGAGGATGTACAGCGTGATGTCGTAAGCGGCGGCACGTTCAACGCCGATGCTCAGCTGATACTCACGCAGGTAGTTCACCAGCACCGGACCCAACACACCCGCTGCCGCCCAGGCGGTCAACAGACGACCGTGGATCGCACCAACCATTTGCGTACCGAACAGGTCCGCCAGGTAAGCCGGCACCGTCGCAAAACCGCCGCCATACATCGACAGGATGATGCAGAACGCCGCCACGAACAGCGCAACGTTGCCCAGGTGACCAAGGTTCGGGATCAACGCGTACAGCGCAAAACCGAGGGCGAAGAACACGAAATAGGTGTTTTTACGGCCCAGGTAATCCGAGAACGATGCCCAGAAGAATCGGCCACCAATGTTGAACAGGCTCAGCAAACCGGTGAAGCCGGCAGCAATCGCGGCAATCGAGGCCAGTTGGCCCGCGTCGAGCTGACCAAACGTCTGGTCGGTGCCGAGCAATTTGCCGGCGAACACTTCCTGCAACAGCGGCGAAGCCATGCCGAGGATGCCGATACCGGCGGACACGTTCAGGCACAGCACCAGCCATACCAGACGGAATTGCGGGGTTTTCCACGCCACATTCACGTGCACGTGACGATGAGTGATCATCGCGTTCGAAGCTTTTTTCGCCGGAGCGGTCCAGCCTTCAGGCTTCCAGCCGGTTGGCGGTACGCGGTAAGACAGTGCGCCACCGATCATGAACACGAAGTAGATCGCGGCCATCACCAGGAAGCTCTGCCACACGCCCACGCTGTCTGCCGAAGCGAAGTGCCCCATCAAGGCTGCGGCCAGCGGTGCACCGACCATCGCGCCACCGCCGAAACCCATGATCGCCATGCCGGTCGCCATGCCGCGCTTGTCCGGGAACCACTTGATCAGGGTCGAGACCGGCGAGATGTAACCCAGGCCCAGGCCGATACCGCCAATGACCCCGGAGCCGATCCACATCAGCCAGATCTGGTGCGTATACACACCCAGCGCCGAAATCAGCAGACCACCACACCAGCACAGTGCCGACACAACGCCAGCCTTGCGCGGCCCGGCGTGTTCCAGCCAGCCACCCCAGATCGCGGCCGAGCAGCCGAGGAAGATGAAGAACAGGGTGTAGATCCAGCCGAGCATCGAGATCGGCCAGTCGCATTGCGACGAGAACACTTGCGAGATGAAGCTCATGTCCGGTGCACAGGCCACCGCCTTGGTCACGCCCAGGGCTTTGGACAGCGGCAACCAGAACACCGAGAAGCCATAGGCCATGCCGATGCAGAGGTGGATGGCCAGCGCGGCCGGTGGCACCAGCCAACGGTTGAAACCGGGCTTGGCGATGATGCGTTCCTTGGACAGGAACGCAGGCTGATCGGCGCTGAGGCCGTCTGCCGTAATGCTCGTGGTCATTGTGTATCCCCCAATTATTAGTATGGTTCGCCAGCCACTGCTCACCTCCAGCCTTTATGCGCACGCATGACTGTTTTTTTGAGGTGAAGCTCCATTTTGGTGCGACATCGCGTCGCAGAAGGACGGACGAACCGGCAGAGGTTACCATTTGCACGTGACAGAAAAACCAAACTGATATCACGTTTTTGCAAGTCATCTGTTCTCGTACCACTGAAGGAACCGTCATGCCTGTCATCGTCGAGCTGCTGAACGAAGCCACCTACCAGGATCAGCAGGATTTGCAGAAGATTTACCGCGATGCGCCGGATTGGCTGTTCGCGCCGTTTGACGATGATGTGCAGTTGATCGAAAGCTGCCTGCGGGACGGCTCGTTGATCGCCGGGCGTTTCAATGATCGCCTGCTGGGCGCGGCACGCTTGCAAAGGCACCAGGACGTCTGGCACCTGTCCCAACTATGTGTACGAAAAATCACCCGTCGTCGTGGGGTTGCCGAGCGAATGGTGAACGAAGCGCAGAAACTGGCGTCGCAATCGGGTGCGACATTGCGCCTGCTGGCGCCTGCCGGACACCTTGAGTCCCAGGCGCTGGCGGCCAAACTGAAAGTGCCACTGGATGTGCTGCCGGGTTGATCGCTGACCGGTCGTCCACTTCTGAGCGCTATACTCCCCGGCTAAATCGACTAACTACAAGGACTCGCCCATGAAAGCGTTCGGCAAAATCCTGGGTCTGGTACTTCTCGGGTTGTTGCTGATCATTGTGGCGCTGGGCTTTGCCCTGACCCACCTCTTCGATCCCAACGACTATAAAGACGAGATTCGCCAGATTGCCCGCGACAAGGCCCACATCGAGCTGACGCTCAATGGCGACATCGGCTGGAGCCTGTTCCCGTGGCTGGGCCTGGAATTGCACGAAGCCAGTGTCGCGACCCTGGCCAAGCCCACCGAACCGTTCGCTGACTTGCAGATGCTCGGCCTGTCGGTGCGCGTGCTGCCGCTGCTGCGCCGTGAAGTGCAGATGAGCGACGTGCGCGTCGAAGGCCTGAACCTGCGCCTGAACCGCGACAAGGACGGCCACGGCAACTGGGAAGACATTGGCAAGGTACCGGCGACTGCCAACTCGACCGCTCCTGCGGTCACGCCCGGCGAACCTGCACCGCAAACCACCGTTCAAGTGGAAAAACCGGCGCAGCCGATCCGCCTGGACATCGACAGCCTGACCGTCAACAACGCCCGCGTTGAATACAGCGACGAGAAGACCGGCCAGCATTTCAGCGCCGAAAGCATCCAGTTGAGCACCGGGCCGGTCCACGATTCGACCAACATCCCGGTCAAGCTCACCGCGTTCCTGGGCACCAATCAGCCCGTTCTGCGGGTCCGCACCGAGCTCAATGGCGAGCTGCGTTTTGAACGCGCCTTGCAACGCTACAAATTCGAGGACATGAAGCTGTCCGGCGAAATCGCCGGCGATCCGCTACAAGGCAAGACCGTGACCTTCGCCGCCCAAGGCCAGTTGCTGCTGGATAAAGCAGCGAACGTCGCCGAATGGACTGGCATCAAGATTTCCGCCAACCAGTTGCGCGCACTGGGCGAACTGAAGGTCAACGACCTCGACAAAACGCCGCAAATCAACGGCGGCCTTTCGATTGCCCAATTCGACCTGGCGAAATTCGTCGACAGCATCGGCCAGAAACTCCCGGCGATGGCTGAAGGCAGTTTGAGCAAAGTTGAACTGGTCAGCCGCATTGCCGGTACGCCGACCAGTCTGGTGCTCGACAACATCAACCTGAAAGTCGATGACAGCACCTTCAGCGGTCGTATTGCCGTCGAGGATTTCGCCAAGCAATCGCTACGCGCGGCGCTCAAGGCTGACACCTTCAACGTCGACCGCTACCTGCCGCCAAAATCCGCCGAAGCCAATAGCGCGACGCAAGTGCGCCAGGCCGAAGTGGCCAGCACCGAAGCCGATGCCATGGCCGGCGCAGGCAGCACACCGCTGCCGGACAAGCCCACCAAAGACGCGTGGAGCAACGAGCGCCTGCTGCCGGTGGAGCGCCTGAGCAAACTCGACGTGGATGCTGACCTGACCTTTGGCCAGTTGACCCTCGACAAGCTGCCGATCCAGAACGCGGCGCTCAAGGCCAATGGCAAGGAAGGCCTGCTGACGCTTGAGAACCTGCGCGGCGACCTGTACGACGGCACCTTCGAATCCAGGGGCACCCTCGACGTGCGCCAACAGGCACCAGCGCTGAACATGCAGACACGCATCAGCAAAGTGCCTGTGGAAAAAATCCTCGAAAGCCAAGGTAAAAAACCGCCAGTCAAAGGCCTGGTCACGCTCGACAGCAACCTGACCGGCAATGGCAACAGCCAGAAAGCGCTGATCGAAACCCTCAACGGCAATGCCAGTTTCGTCATCAACAACGGCGTGCTGCTCAATGCCAACCTCGAACAGCAATTGTGCAAAGGCATCGCCACGCTCAACCGCAAATCCCTCAGCGGCGAACCACGCGGCAAGGACACGCCATTCCAGGAGCTCAAGGGCAACCTGACCTTCCGTAACGGCGTGGCCAGCAACCCGGACCTGAAAGTGCGCATCCCGGGCATGACCGTGAATGGCGACGGCGACGTCGACCTGCGGGTATTGGGCATGGACTACCGCGTCGGCATCATCGTCGAAGGCGATACGAGCGCCATGCCGGATCCGGCCTGTCAGGTCGGCGACAAATTTGTCGGCATCGAATGGCCGCTGCGTTGCCGTGGCCCGCTGGAGCTCGGCGCCAAGGCTTGCCGCCTCGACAACGAACGCATGGGCCAGGTCGCGTCCAAAATGGCGGGCGACAAAATCAGCGAAAAAATCGACGAGAAGCTTGGCGACAAAGTCAGTCCCGAGCTGAAAAACGCATTGAAGGGGCTGTTCAAGCGATGAGATCCGAGCAGTTTTCATCGGCGGTGCTGGACTGGTACGACCGCCACGGCCGCCACGATTTGCCTTGGCAGCAAGGCATCACACCGTATCGGGTGTGGGTCTCGGAGATCATGCTGCAGCAAACCCAGGTCAGCACCGTGCTGAATTACTTCGACCGGTTCATGGCCTCGCTGCCGACGGTCGAAGCCCTGGCCGCCGCGCCGGAAGACGAAGTGCTGCACCTGTGGACCGGCCTCGGTTACTACACTCGCGCGCGCAATTTGCAGAAGACCGCGAAGATCGTCGTCACTGAGTACGGCGGCGAATTTCCGCGGGATGTGGAAAAGCTGGTCGAGCTGCCGGGGATCGGCCTGTCCACGGCGGGCGCCATCGCCAGCCTGAGCATGGGCCTGCGGGCGCCGATCCTCGACGGCAACGTCAAACGCGTCCTGGCGCGCTTTACGGCGCAAGAGGGTTATCCGGGCGAGCCGAAGGTCGCGAAACAGCTGTGGGCCAACGCTGAGCGCTTCACGCCGCATGATCGGGTCAACGCCTACACCCAGGCGATGATGGATCTGGGCGCCACGCTTTGCACCCGTAGCAAACCGAGCTGCCTGCTCTGCCCGCTGGAAAAGGGCTGCGAAGCGCACATGCTCGGCCTGGAAACCCGCTACCCGATCCCGAAGCCACGCAAAGCCGTGCCGCAGAAGCGCACGCTGATGCCGATGCTCGCCAACGGAGACGGCGCGATTCTGCTTTACCGTCGCCCTTCCACGGGCTTGTGGGGCGGTCTGTGGAGCCTGCCGGAACTCGACGACCTCGACGACCTGCAACATCTGGCCTCACAGCACTCGCTGGAGCTGGGCACACAACAAGCACTGCCGAACCTCGTACACACGTTCAGCCATTTTCAGTTGTCCATCGAACCCTGGCTGGTTCAGGTCCAGGAGGCCGGCCATCACGTGGCCGAGGCCGACTGGCTCTGGTATAACCTCGCCACCCCGCCGCGCCTGGGCCTTGCTGCCCCGGTCAAAACCTTGCTCGAACGCGCGGCCGCCGTATTGAACGCAGGAGAGTCGTCATGACCCGCACCATCATGTGCCGCAAGTACAAAGAAGAATTGCCAGCCCTGGAGCGCGCTCCATTCCCGGGCGCCAAAGGCCAGGACATTTTTGACCACGTCTCGGCGAAGGCCTGGGCCGACTGGCAGAAACACCAGACCCTGCTGATCAACGAAAAACGCCTGAACATGATGAACGCCGAAGACCGCAAATATCTGCAAGGCGAGATGGACAAGTACTTCTCCGGCGAGGAATACGCCAAGGCTGAAGGCTACGTTCCGCCGGCTGAGTAATCCCGCATTTTCGAGGGTCGGAACGTAAGCGACGGTAATAATTAAATATTTTTTGAAAACTTGCTTGACGACCCCATGAAAAACCCGTTTAATGCGCCCCGTTGCCCAGATAGCTCAGTCGGTAGAGCAGGGGATTGAAAATCCCCGTGTCGGCGGTTCGATTCCGTCTCTGGGCACCAAATACCGAAAACCCTGAATCGCAAGATTCAGGGTTTTTTTATGCCTGCGATTTAACGAAGTCCGGCACACGGCAGTGGAAGCGACGGATCGACGATCCAAAAACAAAACTCGCCTTCAGCAAGGCTCTATAGTAGCGTTGTGCCACAAGCTCGACCGACACCACGGAAATCCGTCCGGTCGATTTCAATGCAATCCACTGCCCCACGGCGCAGTTGGAATACGCACCAAAAAGGACAGGTAACAACGCAAGGAATGCCTCCCCCCGCAGTAAACACCAGCGCTACACATCCCCTTAAGCCAAAGGACATGGAAAAGTTATGTCAACAATCAATGAACTAAAAGACAAGATCGATACGAAGACCTGGAACCTGGTGTTGCTCTCCATCGCCACTGCCGGGATCTATCTTATTTTGTGGCTATACAAAAACAGCAAAATCATCAGCGACACCACCAAAGTCCGATTGGTAGATGACGCTTACATTATCTGGATCGCTGTATGCGCCGGCTTAAGCGGCACATTCTCCAACCTGGGCAACGTGGCTCTGGATTTCACGTCCGCAGTTCTCGGCCTTGCCAGTGGCGTGTTGTACATCGTATGGGCATTCAAGGCTAAAACGGCGCTGACGGAATATGCCCTCAGCGAGCACAAGGTCGACCTGCGAATGAACGCCTTCTACACGTTCCTGTTCAACGTGTACTACATCAACTACTGCATCAACGATCTGCCGGAAGAACAGCGTAAGCAGCAGATCCTGAGAGGCCAGACCGCTCAAGCCTAAAACCACGCAATGGGCGGACAGATGATTTTCTGCCGCCCATTCACTGGAACAAAGGCATCGGCCGGCCAACTCCGGCCAACTGCTAGCTTTCACCGGCCCAGTGAAAGACCAGATTACGCGCAGGGCCACTTCCTACGTCGGCACTATCACGCCGCACTTCTCCATGTCGCGTAGCAACCACGGTGTACTTGCCGGGCGGTAGCTGGACATAAACCAGCGGGCCAGCCTCGTTCAGCGTCAACACGGTTTGCCCTTGGGCTTTCTGAATGACCACGTCGACGTCGGGAATGTATTTATTCTCCGCCCCGACCGAAAACGTCATGTGCAAGTTATAGCCAGCCGTTTGCTGGATGGCCTTCGACTCATCCAGGCCTATACCGCCGGACAGATAAGTAATTCCGTTTTGCTCCTGCGGTTGAACTTGCACGCCAGCGCTGTCGATTGGTTCAAGACTGGCGGCAGACGACATCACCGGGAACATCAACATACCCACCGCGGCGATGGACAATGCAAGGGAATGCACGTACTTCATGATCACGCCTCCCGGGCTCCATGGAACCCATTTGTCATGCCTTTTAGATTTCCTCTCGAACGCCCGGGTTTTAGATTGATTGGTACTTGGGCTCACTGCGAAATGGACTACACGTTATATTCCTGAAGCACGACTTGCCGTCGGAGCGATCCCGCAAACCCGATCGGGCTTTCCTTCTGGTTTACCAGCCACGCCCGGCATCGCTGCCCCCACCTCCGCGGCCATCCTCTTCTGCCTGTTCATTCCTTTGCAGAAGACGCCATGAGCTCACTCAAACCCGCTAACACTCAGGATGCACAACTCGCCTCACTACTCGGCAATCTTGGAGAGCTGATTCGTGATGCACGGCAGAAAGTGCTACGCACGGTCGATACGGTCCAGGTACAAACTTGCTGGCAGATTGGGAGGCATATTGTCGAGTTCGAGCAGGAAGGAGCTCGACGGGCGGGTTACGGAAAGCAATTGCTGGCAACGCTGGCGCAGAGCCTGACAGCAGAATTCGGGAAGGGCTTTGATAACTCCAATCTTCGCTACATGCGCCTGTTTTACCAAGCATTCCCAATTCGTGACGCACTGCGTCACGAATTAAGCTGGACCCACTACCGCAGGCTGCTGCGCGTCGATAGTGACACGACACGCCAATGGTATATGAACGAAGCCGCCAACCAAAACTGGTCAAGCCGCGCCCTGGAACGCCAGATCAACACCCTCTATTACGAACGCCTGCTCACAAGCCGCGATCGACCTGCTGTGCGGCAGGAAGCCGCCACCAACATCCAGAAAATGAAAGCACATCCACGAGACTTCATCAGGGACCCGGTGATGCTGGAGTTTCTTGGCTCAACCAACGCAGGTCTGACTCAAGAAACCAATCTGGAGCAAGCATTGATCCATCAGCTTCAAGCCTTCCTGCTGGAACTGGGCAGAGGATTTGCCTTCATCGCTCGCCAGCAACGCATCAGCACCGAGAGCAAAGACTTCTACATCGATCTGGTGTTTTACAACTACGTACTCAAGTGCTTCGTCATCTTCGATCTGAAGCGCGGCGAACTGACTCATCAGGATGTTGGCCAGATGGACATGTACGTACGCATGTATGACGACCTCAAACGCGGACCGGAAGATGGCCCCACCGTCGGCATCATTCTCTGTGCGAAAAAAGATGAATCAGTGGTGCGCTACTCGGTGCTGAAAGACAACGAACAACTCTTCGCCAGCAAATACAAAACAGTCCTGCCCAGCGAAGACGAACTTCGCACTGAACTGGACCGGGAGCAGGCGGCAATCGAGGAGCGACTGCTCGATCAGATCCCCCTGTGAACACAGATGGATTGTCCACCCGCCGCACGAAGACTATCGTTGGCAGCTACCCGCAAAGGTCTGAAGCCGATGAATTTGCAGGACATGTCACTGGCCCCCACTCAAATCGAGTTGCCGCTGCCAACTCCCGTTTCTGGCGAACCATTCAAAGAGCCCACCGCAGACGGCTTCATCCTCGGCGGTTTCACTTGGCGGCACGCCTTTCAGGACCTCGTGCGCCCGGTCGTCATCATCAACGCCGCCACCTCGGTTCGCTGCCGTCACTATTCGCGCTTCGCCGACTACCTGTTCGCCAACGGCTTCGATGTCATCACCTATGACTACCGTGGCATCGGCGAGTCGCGACCCGAATCCTTGAAAGGATTTGAAGCCTCTTGGTCAGACTGGGGCGCGCTGGATTTCGAGGCGATGCTCAAGCGCGCTCAGCGCGAATTTCCCGGCCAGCCCATCGACGTCGTCGGTCACAGCTTTGGCGGCTGTGCGGCGGGCCTGGGAGCCTCAGGGCAGCTGATTCGGCGACTGGTCACCGTCGGTGCGCAATTCGCCTACTGGCGCGACTACGCGCCCGCTCATCGCTGGCGGATGTTCGGCAAGTGGCACGTGGTGATGCCGCTGATCACAATGATCTATGGCTACTTCCCCGGAAAGCGTCTTGGCTGGCTGGAAGACACGCCCGCCGGTGTCGTTAGGGACTGGAGCACGCCCACCCGTCGATATGAAACGCGGCCCAGCGGTCGCACGCTGGCCAAAAAACCAGGGGCGACGATGAAAGCCAGGACACTGGCCATCAGCATCACAGACGATCCTTACGGCACGATCCCGGCCATCGAACGCCTGCTCGGCTACTTCAGTGGCGGTACGAACACCCACTGGCGAATCGCCCCCGAAGACATCGGCGAAGCAGAAGTCGGACATTTCGCCTTTTTTCGTAGCGCATACCAAGCCACACTATGGCCCATTGCATTGTCCTGGCTGCAGAGCGGTGAACTGGCCCCTGATACCCCCGGGCGGACAGTACCGCGCAGCGAGTCCTTTTAACGCACGACGGATCAAAACCATGGCCTCCGCCAACAAGCAGCAAAAACGCGCCACCCGCGCCAAAGCCAAGGCCAAGCAGAACCGCACCCAACGGGCTGCCGCGCCGGTCGAGCTGGACCCGAACGATGATCGCATCGACTTCGAATCGGTGGACCTCACCGAGCTGTTCAAGAAAATGATCGACGCTGAAAAAACCAGTCAGCAAGCCATGTGCATCGCTTTCCTTGAAGACCCATTGCTGGAACTGGTGTACGAGCAAGAAGGCGAAGAAGGCGCGATGGACTTCATCCTCGCCGCGCTGATCGAGTATCGCCAATGGTCCACCGAGGTCGATGAAGCCGGCGCCCTGGCATGGATCGAATCCCCGGCCTTCCAGGCCGACTATGTAGCGGCCTCCGACATCATCGCAGCCCAAACCCAACAGAAACCGAACTGAGTTCCCATGGCCTCCCTGAACAAGCAACAGAAACGCGCCAAACGCGCCAAGATCAAAGCCAAGCAGATCAACATCCACGGCAGAAAACCCGCCGCGCTGGATGACGATCTGGGTGAAATCGGCGAGCCGATCCCGGAATACACCCTGGCGATGTTCAGCAAGATGCGCGACGCCGAAGCTGTCGGCCGCAGTGAAATGCTCTCCGTGCTGCTGACGAACCTCGCCTTTATCATCATTGACCATCCAGAACTGCTGGACATGGAAAACGCCGACGACGAAGGCATGGCCGCCACTCACCTGGCCGCCGACATGTTGATCGACTACCGCATGTGGGCCGACGGCATGGATCGCGAGACCGCCCAGGCATGGCTGACCGACCCGCAATTCATCACCGACTTCGGCATTGCGCTGGACAGCTATCGCCAGTCGCCGGATGCGCAGGAAGAAAAGGGCGAGTAAAAGCCCTCAGAAATAGAAACGGCCGCTTGTCATCACTGACAGCGGCCGTTTTTTTTACAAACCTGAAAACAACAATCAGGCAGCCGCAGCTTCCAGACGCGGAATTTCCATCCCGACCTTGGCGCTGGCGTAGCTCAGGTCACCGCTGGCGATGGATTGAGCCTTGAAACCGGCGCCGATCAGGTCGCGCACGTACAGCTTGTTGTAGATGAACATGAACACGAAGTTGCTGAGGCCGAATGTGACGCAGGCCACGATGAACATGATCGCTGCCCACTTGATGTCGCCACGGAACAGTGGCGGCAGGAAGCCGAAGAAAAACACGGTCCACGAGAAGCCGATCGGGGCTTCCTTCATGGCTCCGGTATTAGGGTTTTTGAACACAACCGATGTAAACGCCATGCCTGTCTCTCCTTGATGCCCCAATGAGTAAGCTGAATGGCCGGGCTAGCTCCATACAGCGCTGGCTCGTGACTGCCGCGCAAACGGCAGGCGCACGCAAATGCATCTGTGACACGCATCAGATGAGGGAGCAGGCAAGAAAGGGTCGAGGGGCTTTAGCCGGGAAGGCTGGGGCGTCGAACAATCCGTGTCCTGAAACTCCATTGCATCCCGCAACAGCGAGATACACATTCGGCAAGGAGGCTACTATCTCGACATCATCGTGTCCATCAGAGAGCCGACCGATAAAGCCCCTGAATGAAAGCAAAAACGACCGCGATCATGGCTGATGGCGGTCGTTTTCAGTACATCGACAGTGTGCGTAAAGCTTAGCGCGCCACTGCGCCAACCAGTTGCTCATTGCGACGACGGCGAGCCACCAGCAAACCGGTAGCAACCACCAGAGCACTCAGCAAGCCGGTCGCGAGGATCTCCACACGGTGGGCATCCTGGAACAGCATGATGGTCAGGGCCGCGACGATGAAGACGATCACCGCGTAGGTCAGGCCCGGGAACAGCCACATGCTGAAGGCGATTTTCTCACCGCGGGCCATACGCTGTTTGCGCATGCGCAGTTGCGAGATCGCGATCACCAGGTACACCAGCAACGCGATGGCGCCGGAGCTGGCCAGCAGGAATTCGAACACGGCGGCCGGAGCCACATAGTTGGCGAATGTTGCCAGGAACGCTGCGCCCGTGGACAGCATCACCGCCCAGTATGGCGTGCCACTTTTGTTGGTGCGCGTGGACACGGCCGGTGCATCACCGCGTTTGCCCAGGGAGAACATCATGCGCGACGAGGTGTACAGCGCCGAGTTCAGGCAGCTGGTTACAGCAACCAGTACCACGATGTCGACGATCATCTTGGCGTTCGGGATGCCCATGCGTTCAAGCACGGTCTGGTAGGAACCTACGCTGGCCAGAACCGGGTCGTTCCATGGCACCAGGGCCACGACGATGAAGATCGAAACGAGGTAGAACAAACCAATCCGCCAGATCACCGAGTTGGTGGCCTTGGAGATTTGCTTGCCAGGGTTCTTCGATTCTGCGGCCGCGATGGTCACGATCTCGGTGCCCATGAAGGAAAACATGGTCGTCAGGATCGCGCCCAGTACCGCGCCCATGCCGTTTGGCAGGAAGCCCTGAGTGTCGAAAATGTGCGAAACGCCGCTCACCTGGCTATTCGGCAGGAAACCGAAGATCGCCGCGATGCCCAGAATGATGAAACCAATGATCGCCACGACCTTGAGCAGGGCGAACCAGAACTCGAACTCGCCGTAGTTCTTCACGCTGAACAGGTTAGTGATGGTCAGCAGCATCGTGATGACCAGGGCGAAAGCCCAGATGTCCACGCCAGGGAACCAGGCGTGCAGGATGGTCGCGGCGGCGTTGGCCTCCAGCGGGATCACCAGCACCCAGAACCACCAGTACAGCCAGCCGATGGTGAAACCGGCCCAGTGACCGATCGCGCGATCGGCGTATGTCGAGAAGGAGCCGGTGTCTGGCGAGGCAACCGCCATTTCACCCAGCATGCGCATCACCAACACCACTAGCATACCGGCGGCGGCATAAGCCAACAGCACGGCCGGGCCTGCTGCAGCAATAGCGTGACCCGAGCCAACGAACAGGCCGGCGCCGATAACACCGGCAATCGACAGCATGGTCACATGACGCGGTTTGAGCCCCTGTTCGAGGCCGTTAGAGCTTTGGGTATTGCTCATTGAAACTACCTTTGTAAGGAAAAGCGAATGCGTGCATCCCGCCGTAAATCCTCTTCTGTAAAAAGAAACCAACGGGGCGTTCCGGAATCTGCACGCAATAAATGCGCCAAAATGTTTCAAAACCCTCTAACCCGGCGATCTCACCCTGACCGGACAGTCATCGCAAGTCATTGAAAATAATGGCACTTCGCCAGAGCGTTACCCTGCGACTCACTTCAAGGAACGAATCTGCGCACCGGAAACACACCCAACAAATGCTCAACGCACAATAAAAGTGCGGATCAGGAACGTTTGGCCGGTTAGCGCTTCCAACACCCCGCCAAAGCTGGCAACATCGCGCCCTTTTTTACGGGACAGCCGCGCCACATCGGGTTCAAACGGCTGTTCGGTTGATAGCAGCGCGACAGTCTGCTGTACCGATGCGACAACCTGTCACATGCCACCCGTTTACCGCCCGTAGCGCTGTTGGCTGCCATTCAGACGCTATGTTAGGTTGGCCGCCTCGCCAGGAAGGCCCGCCAACAGCAGGAGCGCAACATATATGAGGAACGCACATGGCTGAGGCCACGCCCGCGCTTGAAATCCGCAACTTGCACAAACGCTACGGACAGCTTGAGGTGCTCAAAGGCATCTCGCTGACCGCCCGCGACGGCGATGTGATCTCGATCCTGGGTTCCTCCGGTTCCGGCAAGTCCACGTTCCTGCGTTGCATCAACCTGCTGGAAAACCCGCACCAGGGCCAGATCCTGGTGGCCGGCGAAGAACTCAAGCTCAAAGCCGCCAAGAACGGCGAACTGGTCGCGGCCGACGGCAAGCAGATCAACCGCCTGCGCAGCGAGATTGGTTTTGTGTTTCAAAACTTTAATCTGTGGCCGCACATGAGCGTGCTCGACAACATCATCGAGGCCCCACGCCGCGTACTCGGCCAGAGCAAGGCCGAAGCCATCGAAGTCGCCGAAGCCCTGCTGGCCAAGGTCGGCATCGCCGACAAGCGTCATGCGTACCCGGCGCAACTGTCTGGCGGCCAGCAACAACGCGCGGCCATTGCCCGCACGCTGGCGATGCAACCCAAGGTGATCCTGTTCGACGAACCCACCTCCGCCCTTGACCCGGAAATGGTCCAGGAAGTACTTAATGTCATCCGCGCACTGGCCGAAGAAGGCCGCACCATGCTGCTGGTCACCCACGAAATGGGTTTCGCCCGTCAGGTGTCCAGCGAAGTGGTGTTCCTCCACCAGGGCCTGGTAGAAGAGCAAGGATCGCCACAGCAGGTGTTCGAAAACCCGCTTTCGGCGCGCTGCAAACAATTCATGTCCAGCAACCGCTAACGGAGCTACCCGCATGCAGAACTACAAAAAGGTCTTCCTGGCAGCCGCCGTCACCCTGGCGTTCAGCGCCGGTGCCATGGCCGAAACCCTGAAGATGGGCATCGAAGCGGCCTACCCGCCGTTCAACAACAAAGATGCCAGTGGCAATGTCGTCGGCTTCGACAAGGAAATCGGCGACGCCCTGTGCGCCAAAATGAAAGTCGAATGCACCGTGGTCACCTCCGACTGGGACGGCATCATTCCGGCCCTGAACGCCAAGAAGTTCGACTTCCTGATCTCCTCGATGTCGATCACCGACGAGCGCAAGCAGGCCGTCGACTTCACCGACCCGTACTACTCGAACAAGCTGCAATTCATCGCCAAGAAAGACGTCGACTTCAAGACCGACAAGGATGCGCTGAAAGGCAAAGTGATCGGCGCCCAGCGCGCGACACTGGCCGGCACCTGGCTCGAAGACAACATGCCTGGCGTTGAAACCAAGCTTTATGACACCCAGGAAAACGCTTACCTCGACCTGACTTCGGGTCGTCTGGACGGCATCCTGGCGGACAAATACGTCAACTACGAGTGGCTGAAAAGCGACGCCGGCAAGCCTTACGAATTCAAAGGCGACCCGGTGGAAGAAAGCGACAAGATCGGTATCGCCGTTCGCAAGAACGACCCGATCCGCGAGAAGCTGAACGTCGCACTGAAAGAAATCGTTGCTGACGGCACCTACAAGAAGATTAACGACAAGTACTTCCCGTTCAGCATCTATTGATACTGACCTGCCGGACCGGCGCCGTTTTCTGACGGTGCCGGTCCCCGGCCTTGCCTGCCGCGATTTGAAAAGAAATCCATGATTATCGACCTCTACGGATTCGGCCCGGCGCTCGCCGCTGGCGCGCTGATGACTGTGAAACTGGCACTTTCGGCCCTGTGTCTCGGGCTGGTGCTCGGTTTGCTCGGCGCCTTGGCCAAGACTTCCCCGTACAAGCCGCTGCAATGGCTTGGCGGCACTTATTCGACACTGGTTCGTGGCATTCCGGAACTGCTCTGGGTGCTGTTGATCTACTTCGGCACGGTCAACCTGATGCGTGCCCTGGGCGAGTTTTTCGGCAACCCCGACCTTGAACTCAATGCCTTTGCGGCCGGCGTGATTGCGCTGGGCCTGTGCTTTGGCGCCTATGCCACGGAAGTGTTCCGCGGTGCAATCCTGGCGATCCCCAAAGGCCACCGCGAAGCCGGTGTGGCACTGGGTCTTTCGAAGTTTCGCATCTTCACCAAGCTGATCATGCCGCAGATGTGGCGCATCGCCCTGCCCGGCCTGGGCAACCTGTTCATGATCCTGATGAAAGACACCGCGCTGGTGTCGGTGATCGGGCTGGAAGAAATCATGCGTCACGCGCAAATCGGCGTGACCGTGTCCAAACAGCCGTTCACCTTCTATATGGTGGCCGCGTTCATGTACCTGGGCCTGACGATTCTGGCCATGACAGGCATGCACTTCATGGAAAAACGCGCCGCTCGCGGCTTCGCGAGGAGCACCCAATGAACTGGGAAGTCATCATCAAGTGGCTGCCGAAACTGGCTCAGGGCGCAACGCTGACCCTGGAACTGGTGGCCATCGCCGTGATTGCCGGCCTGTTGCTGGCGATTCCGCTGGGCATCGCGCGCTCGTCGCGCCTGTGGTGGGTACGGGCATTTCCCTACGGCTACATCTTCTTTTTCCGCGGCACGCCGTTGCTGGTTCAGCTGTTCCTCGTCTACTACGGCCTCGCGCAGTTCGATGCGATCCGTAACAGCTCGATGTGGCCGTACCTGCGCGATCCGTTCTGGTGCGCCACGGCGACCATGACCTTGCACACCGCGGCCTACATCGCCGAGATCCTGCGCGGTGCTATCCAGGCGATTCCACCGGGCGAGATCGAGGCGGCGCGGGCGCTGGGCATGTCTCGAGCGAAAGCGCTGTTCTACATCATCCTGCCGCGAGCGGCGCGCATTGGCCTGCCGGCGTACAGCAACGAAGTAATCCTGATGCTCAAGGCCAGCGCGCTGGCCAGTACCGTGACCCTGCTGGAACTGACCGGCATGGCTCGCACCATCATTGCCCGGACGTATTTGCCGGTGGAGATCTTCTTCGCCGCAGGCATGTTCTACCTGCTGATGGCTTACGTGCTGGTTCGCGGCTTCAAGCTGCTGGAGCGCTGGTTGCGCGTCGATGCCTGCCAAGGGCGTTGATTCCCACGTGTTGACGGGCGAGGCCCTGCTCGCCCGCTTCATGGCGCTGGATGCTTTTCTGATCGAGCATCAGGAGCTGTGGAAGCCTCGACCGTTTACTCATCTGCAACTTCCTTGGGAAGCGTCCTACCCGGAGCTGGCTGAATGGCTACGCGAGCGGTCGCTGGAAGACGCGGAAAACAGTCATAACCAACCTTGTCTGCTGGATGCGCCGGAACCGTTTGCTTCGTTGGCGGCGCTATCCCTTGAGCTGGGTTCGGTAGGTGAGCTGCCGGCACACACGCTGGAGACCGCAGGACATCGCTTGAATGTCGATGTGCCGGGGCGCAAGTGGCAGCAGATCGAGGCGTTTGCCAGCCGGTTGTCGTTTGCTGCGCCACCGATACATTGGCTGGATTGGTGCTCGGGTAAAGGCCACTTGGGTCGACGCCTGCTGCAAACCGGTCAACAGCTCACGTGCCTGGAACATGATCCTGCACTGGTGCTAGGCGGTCAGGCGCTCAGCCAGCGCCATCAACTGCATGCGCTGCATGTCGAGCAGGACGTGCTGGCGCCTGGCGCCGCCTCTTTGCTGAACGCCGATCACACTCCGGTGGCACTGCATGCCTGTGGTGATCTGCATGTGCGATTGATCCAGCTCGCCAGCGCCGCCGGGTGCAAACAAATGGCCATTGCGCCGTGTTGCTACAACAGGATCAGTCTTCCTGCATACCAGCCAGTTTCCTCTGTCGGTTTGCGCTCCGACCTACAGCTGTCACTCGACGATCTCTCACTCCCGATGAGCGAAACCGTCACCGCCGGTGCCCGCGTCCGACGTCAGCGCGACACGTCCATGGCCCGACGCCTGGCCTTCGATTTGCTGCAACGGCAACTTCGCGGTGTTGATGAGTACCTGCCCACGCCTTCTCTACCGAGCGCCTGGCTGGACAGATCTTTCGCCGACTACTGCCACCATCTGGCCGCATTCAAAGAGTTATCCACAGTCGGCCCGCAAGACTGGTCTGCGCTCGAAGCTGCCGGATGGCAGCGACTGGCCGAAGTACGCAATCTGGAACTGCTACGCGGACTTTTCCGACGTCCACTGGAGCTTTGGCTGAACCTTGATCGAGCACTTTTCCTCTCTGAGCAGGGCTACACCGTTCGCCTCGGTACCTTTTGTGAAACCCCACTCACGCCGCGTAACTTCCTGTTGCTGGCGGAACGCGCCTAAAACAGCCACAGCCTGTGGATAACTCTGTTGATGAAATATCGTGGATCCAATGTTTACGCCTGTTTCAGGGCTGAAACCAAACTGTTCAATTTTCGTACACCCGAATAAAAAACCGGAAAAACAGGCATTTGCGAGAAAATGAGACTGGATCCACATTTTCGATCTTAACCGCGTGCATCGCCTTCCCCGTTGTGCATAAGCATTAATTCAAAAGAACATAAACGCCCTGGAAATCCTCAACTATCTTTGCCAAGCGTCAGAATTCTCTGATGTCAGGGACAGCAAGGAGCTGGGAAAACATGAGCACATTGAACAGTGCACAGGAAGCCGTCGATACCGTCGCCAACGAAGCCATTGTCGCTGCACTGCAGCAAACCTTCGCGGTGGGCGGCGCCATCATCAACAACGCAACGGGCGAGGTCATCGCCGCGCTGCACAACAACGTGCTGATGCCTTTCCCTGGTAGCGGCACGACTTACTTTCTACCCCACGACCCGACCGCCCACGGCGAACGACAGTTGGTGGACTGGTACTACGAAAACGTCGCGCCACTGAACCTGCCACCGCCCAATCAACTGACCGTCGTCACCACGCTCGACCCGTGCGCCATGTGCGCCGGTTCGCTACTGACCGCAGGATTCAACGTCGCCGTCAGTGCGATCGATGACTACGCGGGTATCAACTACAACAGCCAGTTCACCTTTCCATCGCTGCCGCCGCAGATCCGCCAGCAGGCGCAGAACACCTGGGGCTATTACGCGATCGCAGCTCCGGTCAGCCGCGCCTATCAGGGTTCGAACAGCCCTGTGTTCGGCGGCCAGACCATCGATTCGGCGGCATATTTCCTTTGCAGCTCGATCTTCTCCGCCAGCGTCAACACAGTGCGCGACGCCAGCAACAACAGCGGCCTGCCGCCGGATCAACTGCAAAACCCCGCCACCCTGCCGGCCAACAGCAAAGTGCGCCAGGCACTGACAGCGCTCAGCCCATTCGCATTGACCGTGCAATCGGCCAACCCGCGCGATCCCGGCGCGGAACTCGCGCCGCCGCTGCTGAAAACCGCGCAGCAAAGCACGGTGTTCAACTCAGTGGCGCTGATCGACCCGTTCGGCAACCTGCTGGTGTGCCTGGGAGGCGTCGAGAACCAGTCGCCGATTCGTACAGCGTTCATGGAAACGACCCGCAGCTATGCCGTCATGCGCTGGACCCTGATGAACGACCCCGATCCGGCCGTTCGCGCTGAAGCCGGGCTTTACCTGACCCATCCAAAGTACGGCACCTTCGTCTTCCTCTATGCACCCGATCCAACAACACCCCAGGCCGTAATGACTTTCGGCGCCTACGGTTCAACCATGGAAGGCCCCGTGCCGCAGAGTTATCCGTCCAACCTGCAATACGTGCTGTTGCCGGGCAATACCACCCCGCAAGCGTTGTCGACACTGGCCCAGAACCTGCCGCCGTTCTATACGCAAAGCGTGCAAGTGGCGCCTGCGCAGGTGCTGAGTCAGGACCTGATCAACGCGGTTAAAAACGGCGTGTGATGCTTCATTGGCCCGCCCCGCAGATGCGTCTGTGGGGCGGGTCTGACGGCTGCGTAAAAATAGTCTGAATTCAGGGGTTTACAGAAGCTATCCAATCGCTATAATCGTCGCCCTAACACGCCGGTATAGCTCAGTTGGTAGAGCAACTGACTTGTAATCAGTAGGTCCCGGGTTCGACTCCTGGTGCCGGCACCACATTAGGCTCCATTGCGTTCCACCGAATGCTCTGGAAGCCCCGAAAACCCGCCTTTTTGCGGGTTTTTTCGTTCCAGGACCCTCTGTCGGGATCCAACAAAATCCCCCTTCCCCGAGGGTATGTTAGGGGTACTGCGATTTCCCGGCCAGGAGCGCGTACCCCTATGCCACGTCTAGCGATCCCCCTCAGCGACCTGCAATGCCGCACGGCCAAAACCCGCGAACGCGCCTACAAACTGTTCGACGGCGGCGGCATGTACCTTTTCGTCAAACCCAATGGCGTGAAGACCTGGCGCTTGAAGTACACCAAGCCCAACGGCAAGGAAGGTACGCTCATCATCGGCAATTACCCCATCGTTACCCTTTCAGTCGCACGGCGTAAGCGAGACGAAGCCAAGGCATTACTGCTCGACAACCTCGACCCCATGGAAGAAAAGAAGAAGGCCAAGATCGTAGCCCAGCGGGCGGCACTGCTTTTCGAAACCGTTGCCCTAGAGTGGCACGCTGATATGTCCCGCCGCTGGACCGAAGGCCACGCAAAAACCGTAATGAGCCGACTGCGCACCCACGTCTTCCCGCTGATCGGCCAACGACCCATCGCTGAGCTCGATACCCACGACCTGCTAGAGATCACCCAGCGCATCAAGGAACGCGGCACCATGGATGTGGCGTTACGGGTACAGAACTACTTATCCACCATCATGCGCGGGGCCAAAAGGGCTCGGCAGATCACCATGAATCCTGCACTGGATCTGGCAGGCTCGATTCACGCGCCGCGCACAGTCCATCGCCCGGCCCTATCCCTCAACCGACTACCCGAACTGCTACACCGTATCGACAACTACAACGGCCGCGAGCTGACACGCCTTGCCGTCCTACTCACGCTGCATGTATTCGTCCGCTCCAGCGAACTGCGCTTCGCGCGATGGAGTGAGTTCGACCTCCAACGCGCCATGTGGGAAATCCCCGATACGCGTGCATCGATTGAAGGGGTACGCAACTCCACACGCGGGACCAAAATGAACGGCGACATTCAAATGGTTCCGCTGTCCCCGCAGGTCATCGAAATACTGGAGCGCCTGCGCAGCCTCAGTCGCTTTTCAGAGTTAGTGCTACCGGGCGACCACAAGTACTGGAAGCCCATGTCCGAGAACACAGTGAACACCATGCTCCGCAATGTCGGCTATGACACCAGCAAGGACGTGTGCGGCCACGGCTTCAGGACCATGGCCTGTAGCGCCCTCCTGGAGTCCGGATTATGGACCGACGCAGCCATCGAAAGACAAATGAGCCACAAGGAACGCAACCGCGTGCGTGCCGCGTATATCCACAAGGCCGAATTCCTCGAACAGCGCAGGCTGATCATGGCGTGGTGGAGCAACTACATCGACGCCAACCGCCATGGGCATGTGACACCCCACGAATTCGCTCACCCAGTCGGCGACAACATCACGGCTCTACAAAATAGCCGTGGCGCATCCAAACATGGGTAAGCCAATGAGATCACCGCAGCCCGCCCTTCCACGCGGGTCCATCCAAGCGGGGCTGCAAAGCCGCCCCGCTTGGATGGACCTCACTTAAAAAATCTAAAGCCCACGCAAACTGTCTGTGGAAAACCACTGATTTCCACCGGTGGATAGTTTCATCCACAGCCGTAGAACACCCGAAAATTCGGGCCTTGACCCAAATTATCCACAAGCGTAGAAAAGATCGGGCAAAGAGCTGTCGTTGACAGCAACCCAGGTAGCCAGAACCTTTAAGGCTACGCCACACCGTGGTGGTTCTCCCAAAGTGCGATTAGCGTCCGGCGGCTCGCACGGTCACTCACAGAGTGATGGATGCCTACTTCAGATCATTGCCATTGCGGCAAATACATCCCCCTACCCAGCTGCCGTGCAGCAACCTATCCGCTTGGCCATTTCATTGCGCCAACCTGCGCCCGTCTCTTTCTTCCGGAAAGAGACGGGCGCTCCTACCGCTGCTGCAGCCCAACTCGTACAAGGCTTTGCGGCATTCCCCCTCGTGACAATCGGCGTGACAAACGCCGAAGTCACCAGCAACAGCGATGCCGATGATGGTGCCGCAGCCTACGGAATGGACTGCACCTGACTGACAGTCAGGCATGCCCCGGTCATCGCTTCACTGCCTTCACCCGACTCAGGATCTCGCGGCGCTGGTCTCGTCAGCCAGTGCAGCCTCCACCCGCCCACTTCTGCGGAAGTGCTCAGGAGGCCAGATCATGAGATGCCCAAGCTCCCGGTCGTAAAGAGCCGTCAGTCCCGCGTTAGTGGACAACCCTCACAGGTCGCAGGGGCCTTGATCCCTGATAACACTCAGCATTCTTGGCGGGATGAGGTGAGGAAGGTTTTAAAAGTTTTGGCTTCGAGAGGAGTTCGATCATGGCATTGGTCGGTAGACGGGATGGGCGCAATTTTGGCTATGGCCGGCAATTGAGCTATGCGGGGCCGCAAGCGCTGAAAGATCTGTTTGGCGGTGGGCATTACGGGACGGTCAAAGCGCACAGTGATCGCTGGCAGGCGTTTGTTCGGTGGTGTCGGTCGGAGGATGGACCAGGATTTAACGATGCGCGGCAGATTGATCAGCAGACCTTGTTGGACTATGCCGAACATCTGCGTCAGCAAGTTGAAAACGGGGACCTTGCCATCGCAACCGCACAAAACCGGTTGTCCAGTGTGAATCGGACCATGGCCGCGCTTCGCGGTGATCAGTATATGAAAGTGCCGAGCCCGAGTAAGGCGCTAGGAATGTGGCGCACCAGTGTTCGTCGTTCAGTGCCGCAAGGCCAAGACCGCGAACAGGTGAAGCGGATCGTAGAGGTACTTTGCGAAAACCAGCAGACGCGCGTCGCGGCCATCGCTCAGTTAGCGCGAGCCACCGGTATGCGTTTGCGTGAGGCGATTTTGGCCGACCTTCCTCGACTGCAACGGGAAGCCGAGCAACTCGGGAGGATCAACATCCAGGACGGCACCAAAGGTGGCCGTTCAGGCGCATCAGCACCTCGTTGGATTACGGTAAATGATCATATTCGTGACGCACTGAGGTTTGCCGGACAGGTCTCGCCCGACGGTAGCCGCAACCTACTTGCACCGAACGAACGCTACCTCGATTTCTTGCAGAGAATCGTCAGCCCCGCACGGGACATCATCCATAAGCACGACCTCAAAGGCTTCCACGAATTGCGGGCAGCCTATGCTTGCGAACGCTATGAGCAAATCACCCATCATCTCGCCCCCATCAACGGAGGCAATTGCTATCAACTCGACCGACGCCTAGATCAGGATGCCCGAGTACAAATCAGCTATGAGCTGGGGCACGGCCGTATCGTCGTGGTGGCCGCTTACATTGGTGGTCGAGCGTGAGCACGGCATTCGATATGGATCTGTTCCTGGTGAGCGTCCTGACCGGGTCGTATACCACGCGTCAACGCCACCTGCGTCAGGCGAAGGCTATCCAAACAGCAATCGCTGAGCGCTGGCAACGCGACAATCCATGGACTTGGCAGAGAAAACACCTTGCGTGGTTTTTGAATCACCACCTAAACCAGCACACTGAATCGACGCGCTATTACTATTTGCTGACCATGCAATTACTCACTCATCGCTTAGGAAAACCCTGGCAGTTCAACCGCTAGACGAAGGTCAGAAAACGGCCAAATGCTGCCTTCCGTGACCGGCTGCAACCGACCCAGCGGACTGTTGCAAAAAAATATAGGCCAATATGGAGGGGCAGCTATCGACCTGTCTCGACCTTTACATTATCAATTTCAACGCACCTAGCTCCCTGAACCCCGCCAGGCGAAACGAACGATCATTCATCGTGATCATCTATCTCCAGAAAAAAACGCATCTCACGCGGGACAATAGCCTTGGTAACACCCAATTTCCGATCACGTAAGTGATCGAAAAATTTGTCCTCGAGTTTCCCAGGCCCATCATTCAAGTTTTCACATAAAAACATACTGCAATAAAGCGCGCGAGCAGCAAGTGATCTCGCGACCTCGACGTGTTTACTAGTAACAAAGGAAACACCAGAGTGAACTATTGACGACCTCAAATCGTATGCCTCGCGGAGCATACGGTGCGCGTTTAGGCGATGCTCGGCAGGAAAGCAAAGTAAAGATGAGAAGTCAGCAAGCGTTGCTTTAATTGGGGAGCTTTTGTCTCGCGAAAATATAGATTCAATTGATATGACGTAAAATAAAAAGCTTGCCACCTTGTCGTCAGAGTTGAACGCCATTGAGAAAAATTTAAATGAGTTTCGCATGCGGGCATACATGCTTTCCTTGGAATAGTTCAAGCGCTCAAAGAAAAAAACGAAGTTTCGGCTCCTTATAAATTTGAGTAGCTCTTGACTAAGCTCAAAGTTGAATGACTGCGACTTTGTAGTTGGAATTCTTCTGAATTCACCTGTTGTTTTGTTAAGAAGGAAAAAGTGATTAACCGCATATGTATCGCCGAAGCCCGCGTCGGTGCCTGTGAAGAGGTTGGCGAAAACCTCTATCAGTCTACTTAGGGTTCTAAATTTTGACTCCACGCTAAAACGAAGGTGATCCTCAGCTCCATGAACATCCACAGTTATCAGGATTTCGCGGGCGAGTGCTTCGTGCGAGGTCCGTGCTGCGTGCATAAAGTCCGTCACGCTTACAGGGGGGAAATTGTGTTTTGCGGTTATCTTGTTGAGGAGTTCGGCAGAGGTTGCTGGCGGAGAAAAGGTGAATTCCCCCAACTTAAATTGTCGCAAAAGTGAAGGCTTAATTAGATGAGGGAAGAGAAAAGGCTTTCTAAAACCTAATGGGATGATCGCCAAATAGTCCCGCTGCCCGGTAGTCTCAATTATTGCCTCCTCAAAATTATGAGCGAATTGCTCGGCGCTCAGCGGGGGGTGATGATCAATTACAGCATAAATTATTTCAAGAACATAGAGCCAGTCTAGATGGCGAGAAACATAACTTGATTTGAATATTGCTTTGAACAGCTCCTCTTCTTCTTCCCAGTTGCCTGGGCGCTCGATACTCCAGTCATAGCCATCGTTGCCTATCACCTTATAATACGCATCAAGGGGCTTCCGGATGGCGCGCGCTACCGCTTTTTTGTCAATGGTAATTTTGTCGCGATCATCCATGATTTGCTTCCTTCATAGCTAAAAAATTTGATATTTATCCGGAATGTCAGCCGTAGTTATCGATCTAAATAATGTACTCGGCGAGCATTAAAAATGTACTAATGACCTGCTTCGACTGGGAAGATTTATAACTTAGAGTCGATGCTGGCTTGTATATGTTGAACATTTTCAAGGTAGTCGCTCGCGTGATGATCCGCGAATTATACCACTTAATTGTCAAGTTTATATATGCATCTCTACTTGGTGCCTATAAAGGTAAGTGTGTCTGAACTTCCGTTCTTGTTCGTTTGCTGCCCGTTTGGAAAGGCAGCAAACGATCAATGCTGGAAACTAACGTTCAAATTCAGTTGTAGCGACGCAGTTTGCTGAGCTGACTGGCTAGACAGCTACTACAGGCCAATTGCTGTTTGAATTGCCTTAGCTGCGACGTTGGTCCCAATCTTCGTTGCCACGTCAAGCGCCCACTTTCCAGCGGATTTCAAATGCTCCAATGCCCCTGCGCCATCCTGTCTCTTCGCTGCGTTCTCAGCTGCACCGATGCTAGCAACTGCCTGGTCGTGTTCGACTTCGGTAGCTTGATTACGCATTGAACTGCGAAGTGTCGCAAGCTCCGCAGTAAGTGAAGGTAGATCGAGATTGGATGCTGCTTGTTGCATTACTTGGTTAAATGTATTGTTTTCCGCTTTGGCGTTGGGGCCGATCGCCCCAACCTGTCCTGTTACGTTGTACTGGTCACCCATAGAAACCTCCTGAGAAATGAACTGCTGAACAAAAACCTGATTATGTTTTGGAAACAAACGCTTATTGATATCAATTTCTTTTGAATTGAATTCATGGACTTGATTGTAAACACTACAATCTAAAAAGTGGCAGGGAGATATAAAGCCCCACTCATATCGCCAATCGTTGGGGTGTTTTTCTCTTTCAGCAATCCTGTGCCCGCAGTCGCTATCAATTTCATCTACGTATTTCGCCAAGTAGCTTGCGTAGTAATGAAGATAAGCGAAGGCAATTTCAGGACAAAAATTTGAAAAAGCGCTCCAGTTTCCTTGAAGGCCATGTATGCAAGTTTCCTCTTCAGCAATAACTGGTAGCAGCCCGGAGCTAGCCCAATAAGCATCCAAAGACGCTTTTTTATCATCGTTTATAGAGGTGATGATTCTTGCTTCGCCAAGCATATACATGCTTGCATAGTATCTTGGGCATTTATGTACATTTGCGTAGGGGCACGAGGCGGGAGCTTTTTTCTCTGCGCTTTTGCTTCTGTACCATGAAGAATCAGGGATGGTGATAGGCATCGCTAATGTCCTGGAAAAATCTAACTATAGATATTTGCTACAGATCAATTGCTGTTTGAATTGCCTTGGCTGCGACACTAGTTCCGATCTTCGTTGCCACATCGAATGCCCACCTGCCAGCAGATTTCAAATGTTCCAATACTCCTGCGCCATCTTGTTTTTTCGCCGAGCTCTCCGCAGCGCCAATGCTGGCAACTGACAAATCGTGTTCGACTTCGGTAGCTTGATTACGCATTGAGTTGCGAAGTATCGCAAGCTCCGTAGCAAGCGCAGGTAAATCGAGACCGTAAGCCGCTTGTTGTAAGGCTTGGGTGAACGTATTGTTTACAGCTTGGGCGTTAGGGCCGATTGCTCCGACTTGTCCTGTTACGTTGTATTGATTATTGGAAATGTACTGGAAAACAACGTGTTTAGCCTGCGGAGGCGAGAGATTATTAGCGCCGATGTTTTCTGAGGTTGGAGTTAAGTTTAATTCATTTTTCTGCTCAAGCTCATGTCGGAGACTAAATTCGCTTGTCAATAGCCCCCACATTCGCTGAGCGGAAATGCTATCAGGTAAAAAATATTTCGCATCATTAATTATTGGCTCAATGAGCTTGCTAGAGATAAAGCCAGACTTTAAATCTCGTTTAATTGCGAATGCAAATTCCATTAATGAGGACGCATTCTTAAAACGTTGAATGTTCCCTTCAACTTGATTGGTGCTACAGTGAGGTGGTAAATAGGAAAGAACTCCTTGCCTATCTATTAGCACTAATGTTTTATCGATTAGATGGACCTTGTTTTTTTGAATAACCGAATTAACTATGCCTGATTCTTCGATGGTGTGACGTGTTAGGAGTTCGACTAGACGGTGCAACGTATCTTCCGCCTCGCCACCTAAATTCATAATTTGAGTAACTGGAAAGATTTTAGGAGGTGCGGAAAGTTTTTTTATGCTAGCGGTGCCGCTAGTAGTGATCGCAAGAATTTCAGAAACGAATCTAAACAACCCATCATGGGATTTAATATCTTGCAGGCCGGCAATGGTAGCAAGGCAATCGACATCGAAAGCCTGTACTTTTACTGAAGCGCAAATGCAAGATGAATATCTTCGTAGGCTTATAGTTACTTGAAGGCGTTGTTGTACCTGCTCAAAAAAAACTGTGAAGGTAAATTGTTTTCCTTCAACACCTAGCTCGCTCTTTGACGACCGCAATGCGTGATGAAAGTTCTTTGTCGGCTGAAGTGTTGTGGGTGCGTAAGGGACGCGTGGATTGCCTCCAAGCGTACGCAAAAAAGAGCTAGCCCCTTTGATATTGAAAAGCGGGTTGGCCAGCCTAGTTTTCTCAATCCCTTGTGGGGAAAGACTGGAGAAGATTTTCCAGCCTAATTCGACATGGTATGACACATTTCAAACCTTCATTGGGTTGGCGAGGGAGGAGTCGAACCTCCTTGGTCTAGCAACCTAGAATCTGTCGGCTCAATGTCTCCAAAGCGCCGTCCACACAGCCCGCCGCCGACGATAATATCACGCCAGTGTTTGTAAACAATATGAATTGCCTTCGAGTTTGTTGACACATCCGGATGACAGCACCTGGCCGCTTTCTGTCGGTCATGGTCGTGAAGCTTGTTGGTCAAGACCAATGCAAATGGGTAGACAGGTTTGTGCAATTACCTCCATTAGGTATGGTAGTCAGCCAGCTAACGTTCGAAGCGATCGGCGCCTTGGTGACCAGTGGGACCGCCCTACGCTCGTGTGCTGCTGCTAGATACTGGAACTCAGCCGCAGCCAGCTAGCATTAGCGGCGCAGCTCTGTGTGATGAGCTGGCTCATAAGGCCTGTCTCGCTTTGAATCCCGCCTGGATTTCGGGCCACGCCGGAGAGGCCATCATCTCGCGAATCTGACGTTCGTGTGGAAGCTCTGGCACCAAGTGCTGTCATCGCTGCTGGGCTTCCCAAGTACTCACAGCACGAGGTTCTCAGAGTCTGGCAGAGCTTTCACCTCGGCACATTTTCGGATCAACAAGCGCAGCAGATCTGCTGACTCATTTACCCCAAGAGCCGGGTCGCCTTTAATTCGGCCGCCATGGACCGCCTTAGAGCGCAGTTTGTAGAGATTTTTTACTCTGGAGAACATATTGCGCTGTTTTTCGGCGCTCTCTGGCTCCAAGAACTTGGCAGCGTAGAGACTCATTCGAAACACGATCTCGCTGTCGATACCAAACAATCCCTCAATGCCAGACCATAGGATGGCCAATCTTGCTCTTGGCATAGAGTGCCAGCGATAGGAGGCTAGACAATGGACTGCGTTCTCGAATGAGTCGCTGTCCATCAGGGTCCGAGCGTTAGCGAAGTACTGTTCTATCCAAACGATGTCATCCTCAGTTACCGGCGTCTGTTTTTGAAGAGTAAGGCCGCGAAGGTGGTAGTTTGTGACTGCTAGCCGCGACATAGGGGTGAGTTCCGTTGCAGGAACATCAGACTGAAGGTTACACATCACCTCTCTCCCGGTGACTGCGCCAAGCAGTAGGACGTCCCAAACGGCGTTCCAAGCTCGCATAGCGGTCTCTTTGCCGTTCCTACCGCGAACCTTGAGTTGACTACGTACGAGGGGAAGGAAAAGTGAGATGACCGAAATATCTATATCGCTCTTCCCCAAGGCTAGGAAGAGGTCAGCAGAGCAATCAGTACGTGTGGGCTCGAGGACAAGGCCATCGGCAAGACGTATTTTCTTATCGGAAACAATTCCGTTCAGATAAAGGAAGGTTTCGGTTCCTGAAGCCTGTACTCGCACGGTACTTTCCCTGGGAGCTAATGTTTGGTTAAAGCCGGATTGTAGCCCGCACGAGCGAATGAGCTAGCAATTTGAACACATCGTTAGGGGACGATTGCATAGTCTTGCGTATTGATTTTGTTAACATTAAGAAAATGATTGTAATAAACTTCACTATCAAAGCCGGTAGGTTTGAAAAATCCACCGTAACTTATGCAAAGCTGACGCAGTGCCTCAGTGATGAGCGGCATAATGCCTAGGTAGCTATTGCTTAAGGGTATAGAGAGTTTGTCAAGGTCTATTTTAATCAGCTCAAGACTTAAGTATGAGTTTATTAATGGAAGTCGATTTGAGTTGTTGCTATTTTGGATTCCGTCCTGTAGCCAGGATATGCTGATGTAGAATGGCAGTATTACCAGTCCTTCGTCCGAAGCCCCATAATTTATCAGTGCGAAATTTTCCTGAGTCTCCTTTTTGAATGCGTCGCGTAAGTTGTTTTTAATTCTGCCGGCCTTGTGCTGCAACACGTGGCGCATGCACAGTATTGTTGTGATGGCGTGATACTCGTATATTGAGCTTATGTGGCCATCATCTTTCAGAGCGCACATCATTCCATACAACTGATTAAAAACATTAACGCAGGCTATCTCAATATTTGAAATACCTTCCTCTGGATCATTTACCTCTTTGAGGAAATAGTTAAGCCTAAATATCTCTTCGGGGAATACCCTTAAGGCATTCGAAAGGACATCAAATTGTTCTGACGAATTACTCATATTTAACCTGGCGACCTATAGTTTGGCTGGGGGATAGATGTTGCCCATCCCATTGAGCAGGATGAGATATTTTAGCTAATGGTTATGCGCATTTAGCACTACTTTGAACAAAATTTCTGATTGCCCAGAGGGCGAAACGATTCAGTAAAGCATCGGTGATGCTGGAGAGGCAAGCTATCTGCCATCACTGTGTCCTCCGTCCGCTTCTGGTCCAGGCTGTGTAAAAACGCAGGCACCGTTTTAACGTCTGCGTTGCTACGTAAAATCTGCCAGTCCTTGGTTGATCAGCAAACCTGAAATTTGCGGAGGAACGCGATTTTCGTTCAGGTTCTGTATCTCAACCCTGCGCTAAAACGTCTTTACACAGTCTCGGCCGTCTGCTGCCTGTCGCCACGGCAGCTTTTGGCGGATTTCTGCCTATTCTCTACGAAATAGATGATTGACAACGTTCAAATTCAGGGGGGTTTACCATTCGTATGCGGCTCTGAATTACTTGCAGACCGACAACGTGCTGACATCTAAAAAATCCCGAGTTCGATTCCACCGAACGCCATAACTAGCTGATTTATTTATAGTTACTAGTTGGGGTACGCCGAATTTTCCAGCGAGCTCCAGATGCCCGAAAAACCTACTCTCGCCGAAACATACCGTTCGTCTGGTGCCGCACCATACAAAACGAAGCCCCTGCAGAAATGCAGGGGCTTTGTTGTTTCTGGAGTGTCATATTTTGCCTCTCCTCTCCTCTCCAACACCCCGCCCTCCATTCCCGTATCGAGCTCACGATCATAATTTAGGCTAAATTATGGATGGCCAATAATTATGGCGTATCCATAAAACGCGATAATTGTCTTGAGCATCCTATTTTAAGCGCCCAGAGCTGGATGAAGCGATGGCTTACCAGCTTCTTAATCGGGTGTGTTCGATGAACGCCTGCTTGAGACTATTTCAAGAGATATTCAGTGATCGACTGAAACCAAAGCTTCAAAAAATTCTCGGTTTGAGGCTCTTGCCTTACTTGGATGTCTCTCCCCAGCCAGGAGGTCAACCGTGCAGGGTGCAGATGTGCGCCGGGGAACCAGAATTTTGAGGTTGGTTACAGACGCAAAAGAAGGTTGCTAGAGTGATGACATCAAGGGGATAGCCCCAGGGAGCACCTAAATATGGATTTTGATAACGAGCTGGCTGCGCACTTAGATGGGACTGGGTTACAGCTTGCAGATCTAGCTGAAAATGCTCTTTCCGGCGCCTGGATGATATTTCATGCCAACACGCGACCTCCACATCATGCATATGCCTTCTCTGCCCCCCAAGGTCAGTGCATTTCTCTAGGTGATGACTGGGAGATGTTTGGCACTGCCATCTGTAATGGAAAACCTGATCCCTTTGGTGTCTCCTTTGACTCTAAGTCGGACACCCTTACCTGGACTCTTTTCACGAGACCGGTCTCCTTTTCCGGTATTTCAAAACCAGGCTCACCTTGGGTCGTTAGATCAGAAATCATCTCGGGAAGGATCTTTGCGAAGCTGACCGCAGACGTACCTTGGCAACCTCGTGAAACGCTGATGGCAGGCGCATTCATTATTGGAAATGCCAGGGTGACTTAACGGTTCCGTTCTGAACTTGAGAAGTGAGGACAGATTTATTTCCAATGATAAAAAATGAATCCGGCCCCCCAATCAGTTGGGGTCGACTTCTGGTGCCGCACCATACAAAACAAAGCCCTCGTAGAAATACGAGGGCTTTGTTGTTTCCGCAGTTTGGAAAAGCCGGTCTTAGTGACCCGCGCTCTGCCCACCATCCACATGCAGGATTTCACCAGTAACAAAATTGGCGCTATCCAGATAAACAACCGCCTGAGCAATGTCGCTGATCTCGCCCATGTGCCCGACCGGGTGCAGAGCGCCCAGCGCTGCGTGGGTTTCTTCGCCGTGCATCGGCGTCTTGATGATGCCTGGGGAAACCGCGTTGACCCGGATCCCACGCTTGGCGTATTCGATGGCTAGGGATTTGGTCGCCGCGTTCAAACCACCTTTGGTCAGCGAAGCCAGTACCGATGGCACGCCGTCGATAGCGTGGTCGACCAGGCTGGTGGTGATGTTGACGACGTGGCCGCTGCCTTGTTTTTCCATCTCGGTGATCGCGAGTTGGGTGATGTAGAAGAAGCCGTTCAGGTTCACCGAAAGCACATTGGCGTAGTCTTCAGCGGTGTACTGGGTGAACGGTTTGGCGACGAAGATACCGGCGTTGTTGACCAGGGTGTCGACGCGGCCGAAACGTGCGATGGCTTCGCGGATCACTTGTTGAGCGACTTCCGGGTTGCCGATGTCGCCAGCCACGGTGAGGATGTCCGGATCAGTGGATGGTTTGATCGAACGAGAAGTGGCGACAACTTTGTAATCCAGATCACGGAATGCTTTAACCATGCCGGCGCCGAGACCTTGGGAGGCGCCAGTGATAACGATGACTTTTTTCGAATTGCTCATGATGAACCTCTACTAATAAATGATGGTTTGAAAAAGTAATGAATCAGGCTTCGGCGGGTTCCTTCGCCATTTGTCTCAACATTTGTTCGTAGTACTCGACCGACTGCGAACCGGACACCAGGTGCCGACCGTTGAGGATCATGGCCGGTACCGAATTGATGCCGTGCTGCTGGTAAAAAGCTTCCAGCTCACGTACTTCTTTGGCGAACGCTCCGGACGCCAACACCTCTTGAGCCGCCGCTGCATCCAGCCCCGCTTCGGCTGCCAGTCGAACCAGCGTCTCGCGATCGCTCGGGTTCTGGCCGTAGGTGAAGTAACCGCGTAGCAGGATCTTCTTCAGCGCAACTTGCCGCCCTTCCTGTAACGCCCACAACAGCAGACGGTGAGCATCGAAGGTGTTGTAGAAGTGAGTGCGCTTCTCCAGGTCAAACTTGAAACCGAGTGCTTCACCACGAGCGATCTGCATCGCTTTGCCGGAGGCGACGTCCTCAGCGGTGCGCCCGTATTTGCGCATCAAGTGCTCGACGGCTTTCTCGCCTTCGGGCGGCATGTTCGGGTTCAACTCGAAGGGCTTGTAGGTCAGCTCCACCGAGACTTCACCCGCCACGTTCTCAATCGCCTGCTCTAACGCCGTCGCGCCCAATGCACACCAAGGGCACACCACGTCGGAGACGAAATCGATGGAGACCGACGCAGTCACGACTTGCCCTCCTTCTCAGCCAGTTGCTTGCGGTACTGGGTGGTAGTGATCCCGGCGTAGCCCCAGTTATCGGTGTCGACTTCTTCGATCACGATGTGGGTCAGGTGCGGGTCCTTCTTGAGGACGCGTTCCAGTGTTTCAGTGATTTCAGCGATCACCTGAGCTTTCTGCTCAGAGGTAACGCCATCGCGGGTAATGCGTACGCTTACAAAAGGCATGAGGAAGATCTCCAGTGACCTGCTCATCGGGATGATGGGTAGGTGTTGGAGCTCAATGTAGGAGGTTGGGGGGTGGGGATAAAGGTGGGGGCGGGAACATCATTAGTTACGTGGTGTAATGCATGACGCCATAACGTGTCGCAATTTTTCACTTTTTGCGACACGTCTTGGAAACAGAATTCGCCGACAGAGCGGAGATCGCTTTTCGTAGGAGCCGGCTTGCTGGCGATGGCGATTTTGAAGACGCCATCGCCAGCAAGCCGGCTCCTACACGTTCGGGGGTTTAATCGACGATTACGGTTTCGACGGTGATTTGCTTGAGCGCGTGAAACGGTGCGAGAGCAGCTTCATCGGCGGTAGCCCCGGTAATCAACCGCCACTCCCGCTCAATCGGCGTCCAGTGCTGTTGCCGCGCACGACCGAGTTTGTCGGTGTCAGCGAGTACCACAATCTGTGCAGCCCGTTTGATGATGCATTCCTTGAGATACGCTTGCTGCGCACTCGCCTCGCACAAACCAAATTCCGCGACCACGCCGTCCGCGCCGAGGAAGGCTTTGTCGACGCTCAGCCGACTTAACGTCAACTCCGCCAACGGCCCCAATGTGCTCATGCTCGAACCGCGCAAGTCGCCACCGATCAAGGTCAGGCGAATACCCGGTGCATTGGCCAAGGTCATCACCGCCAGCAGGTTGTTGGTGACCACGTGCACGTCTTGTCGCGAGCACAGGTGATGGGCCAGCGCGGCGCAGGTGGTGCCGCCGTCGAGCAGGACGGTGTCGCCGTCCTGGACATGCGCCGCCGCCGCTTGAGCGATGGCGTCTTTCTGTTCCCACTGGCTGGTTTTGCGTTCTTCGAGGGAGGCTTCCGGTTCATGCACACCGACCACTGCGGTGGCGCCGCCGTAGGTGCGCACCAAGTGCCGTTGTTTGGCGAGCATGGTCAGGTCGCGGCGCACCGTGGCTTCCGAAACCCCGAGGGCCGCGCTCAATTGCTCGACGTTGGCATCGCCGATGCGTACGAGGTCGAGGATGGCGCGGTGGCGTTCGGAGGCTTTCATGGCGGGTCTCGCACGGTGGACGGTGGTCGATCTTACACGACAGCGCCCCTGCGGCTCATCCCCGTCGCGTGGCCAGTTCCGCGCCCTGGCGCAGCGCTTCGAGCAGGCTGCGCTCATCGGCGATGCCTTTGCCGGCGATGTCGAACGCGGTGCCGTGGTCGACCGAGGTGCGGATCACGTCGAGGCCGACGGTGACGTTCACACCCGCTTCCAGACCGAGCACCTTGACCGGGCCGTGACCCTGGTCGTGATACATCGCGACCACCAGATCGAAGTCGCCGCGTCCGGCGCGGAAGAACAGGGTGTCGGCCGGCAGCGGGCCGGTGACATCGAGGCCGCGTTCCTGCAACAGCTTCACCGCAGGGATGATTTTTTCTTCCTCTTCGCCATAACCGAACAGGCCGTTTTCACCGGCATGCGGGTTGATCCCGCACACGCCGATGCGCGGGCGGGCGATGCCGGCCTTGATCAGCGTCGCGTTGCCGCGCTCGATGGTGCGCTGGACCAGGCCCGGCTCGATCTTGCGGATCGCGTCGATGATGCCGATGTGGGTCGTGACGTGAATCACCCGCAGCTGCGGCGCCACCAGCATCATCGACACTTCGTCGACGTTGGTCAGGTGCGCGAGCATTTCGGTGTGGCCAGGGTATTTGTGGCCGCCGGCGTGCAGCGCTTCCTTGTTCAGCGGCGCGGTGCAGATCGCGTCAATCTGGTTGGCCTGCGCCAGCTCCACGGCACGAGCGATGTATTGGTAAGCGGCGTCACCGGCGATGGGCGAGAGTTCGCCGAATGGCAGGTCGTCGGGGATCAGGTCGAGGTCGATGCAGTCGATCACGCCGGTCTCGTAGCGTGCCTCGGAAGCGTCCTTGATGCGGCGAATTTTGGCGCTGCCGCCGACGATCACATTGGCTTGTTCGAGACGGCGCGCATCGCCAATCACCAGCGGTCGGCATTGTTGATAGACGATGTCGTGAGTCAGGCTCTTGACCACGATTTCCGGACCGACACCCGAGGCGTCGCCCATGGTGATGCCGATGATAGGGAGGTAATTGCTCATAGTGTTCATTCGAGTCCTTGGATTCGTGTGCGTTGGGGCGAGGAGCGATCGGCGCTGTCGCTCAGGTGTTGCCATGCCGCATACAAAGCGTGATCGGTGCCGAACGCGCCGGCCTTGGTCACGATGCCGGGACGATGGCCTTGCCGGGAAACAGTCGGGCGGGCGAAGGCAACGCCGGCCTCGATTTCGGTGATGAGTTGCAGGCTGTCGATGCCGACGGTGGTCAATATGGCCCGCGCCGTTTCGCCGCCGGTGGCGATCAGGCCGCCGACCTTGGCGAAGTGCGGTTCGACCAACACGGCCAACATGCTTGAAAGTTGCGCGCCCTCTTGCGGATCGAACGCGTCATCGCGGCCGATGCGCAGCAGCAGGTCGCTCCAGCCATCAAGTTGTTCGCCAATGCGCGCCTGCCAGGTTGCCCAATCTTCATGGGCGACGCCCTGGCGAAGGACCTCAGGCGGGACGACCAATTCGCTGACACCGCCGCGCTCCTTGAGCAGCGCGCATTGCCGCTCGCAGACGCCGGAAAGGCTGCCGACGAGGATCAGAATCGGCGCCTGGTTTTTTTCCTGCGCGGTCGGTTCGATGGCCGTAAACCGCGTTTCGGCGAAATCCGGAAGACTGGCGATTTCCCGCGCCAGGCCACCCGAACCGATCCAGAACAGCGGCTGATCCATCGACGCAGTCAGGCGAGCGAGGGTCAGCAGATCGTCTTCGATTTGTGCATCGACGATCAGCGCTTGCGTGCCGCTGCGGGCGACTTCGGTGATGTGCTGCGCGAGCGCATTTTCGTTGCCGCGCAAAGTGTCGAGGTCCAGCTTCGCGGTGCTCAGGCCGGCGGCGATGAGCATCGCTTCTACATCAGCTGGGCGATCAGCGTTTTCGAGCTTCCAGGTATCGGTGGTTTCCAGCGGTTGACCGTTCACGAAGACCCGACCGCCGCGCAACGTGCGCCCCGTAGCAGGGAATGCCGGGGCAACGATTGCCAGCCCGGCCAAGGGTTGCAGGGCAGCGACTTCCGCC
Source organism: Pseudomonas sp. PDM03 (assembly GCF_014852385.1). Lineage (NCBI taxonomy): Bacteria > Pseudomonadati > Pseudomonadota > Gammaproteobacteria > Pseudomonadales > Pseudomonadaceae > Pseudomonas > Pseudomonas sp. PDM03. The sequence continues at coordinate 108,358 of NZ_JACVBM010000005.1, forward strand.
GCCCAGTTACCGCGCAGGGTCGAATCGATTTTCTTGTACAACCGCTGCCCAGGCTGATGCAGCGCCTTGAACGCCGCAACGGTGCGCTCGGCAGCCTGCGCCGCAGAGAGGCGGCGAGTGTCCGTATCAGCAGCGATCACCTGAGCATCGGCCTTGTCATTCAAAGGATCGAGCGTGACGACGGTTTGCAGCCCGACACTCGCAAAACCAATGGCGCAATCCGCCGCGCCGGACAGATCATCGGCGATGATCAGAATCCTCATCGCAACGCCTCCTGCTTTTGAGGTTCGATCTCCTGCTCAGAGACGACGACAGGGTTGCGCTTTTGTACGCGCTTGGCGACGGCTGCAGTGAGTATCGGCGCAAGGATCGCGGTGACCACCACGCAGGCGGCTACCAATATGGTCGCGCTCTTGGCCGCTTCGGCGTAAACCGGATTGGCCGCCGCGATCAGCGCAGGAACGGCTGCGGCGTTCCCGGCGGTGGTAGCCGCAGCGACACCCGCGACGCCCGTGCCACCGGTCAAACGATCAGCGAAGAACAGCGGAATGCCAGTCAACACGACCACCGCAACACCCATGCCGAGACCCAGCAAGCCAGCCTGCCAGACGTTGTGCAGATCCAGGCTGGCGCCCAGCGCCAAAGCGAAAAACGGGATCATCACCGGAACGGCCTTGGCCAGAAAGTCGCGCATGTCGCGGTCGAGATTGCCCAGCAACATGCCCAGCGCCAGCGGCAGGATGCTGCCCACCAGCGTCGGCCACGGGAACGCCGACAGGCCGGCGATGCCGAGGGTAACCATGGTCAGAAACGGACCGGACTCCAGGGACATGACCGAGTAGGCGCCGACGTCTTCGGAGCGACCGTACTGCCCCATCAGCGCCATGTACAAGCCGCCGTTGGTGTCGTTCATCGCGGCGACCACCGCCAGCGTCGAGATGCCGGCGAACAGGCCTGACGAAATCGGCTGCTCGCCAAGGAAATGCCCGAGCACGATACCGATGAGCACGGCGATGCCGACTTTGGTAATCAGCAGCGTGCCGCCCTTCTTGAGCAGGTAAGGCGTGGCCTTGATGTTGATGCTCGCGCCCATGCACACATAGAACACCGCGAGGATAGGCAACGCTCCGGTGAACAGCGCGTTGGTGAAGGAGCCGAAAAACTTGGGCGTATCAGGCATGAAGGTGGCGACCAGCGAACCGATCAGCAGGGGCACGATCATCATGCCGCCCGGAATGCGTTCTATGGTGCGTTTGATAGGAAATTGGGCCACGAGGGTCTCCTTTTATAATTGTGGGGTAAGACGTGTTTCACCTCGAAACTGACTGAATCGATCACAGAGATGATTGATTCAGTCAAAATAATCTTATGCCACCCTTACAAATTGCGCAAATCAATCATTCTTGATGCTCGTTTTGATCATTTTGCGTCGATAGCAGTTGAGCACCTGATGCGCTTGCCGCGACCTAGAGCCTCGTGCCGCCCACAAAAAAGCCCCGAACCAGTCGGGGCTTCTTCGTTCTCAGCCTTCAATCAGACTTCGATACTGCAACCGATCATCAGAAAATGTTGATCGGGTAGTCGACGAACACACGGACTTCGTTGCCGCTGACGTTGTACTCGCTCGACTTCTGCGAAACACGCAGGATCGAGCTGCGCAGTTTCACGCTCAGGTCTTTGGCCGGGCCGCTTTGCACGACGTATTTGAACTGGTTGAAGATTTCGCGCTCGGTACCGCCTTCGCTGGTGGAAGTGGTGATGTTGTCGCCGCGCACGTAAGCCACGTTGTAGCTCAGGCCCGGAACGCCGAACGTGCTGAAATCCAGACCGTAGCCGACCTGCCAGCTGCGCTCGTCTTCAGCGTTGAAGTCGGACCAGTAGGAGTTCGCCAGGTAGATGGTGTTGCCACCGTCACCGACGCGACCTTGATCCTTCTGATAGCCGCCGTAGGCGTAGCCCAGGTTGCTGTCGCCGGTGCTGCGCTGGTGAGCGACGGTGAACGAGTGCGGGCCGGTGGCGAAGGTGGCTGCCAGGCTCCAGATCTTGTTGTCGTCGCCGGTGGCACCGCTTTCGCGGACGTAGGAATCGTCCAGCTTGGTGCGGTAGCCGTTGAAGTCGAGGGTCAGGGACTGATCCTTGTCGATCGGGAACACGTAGTTGGCGTTCACGTATTGCTTCTTCAACACGTCTTCAACGTCAGACGCGTACACCGCCGCCTTGAACTGCTCGGTGAACTGGTAGCTACCGCCCAATACGTTGATCGACTTCAGGCCACCGCTGTCACGGCCTTCCGCGCTTTTGCGCGATTCGGCGGTGAAACGACCGGCGTTCAGTTCCAGGCCTTTGATCTCCTTGGAGGTGATCAGCGTGCCGGTGTAGCTTTCCGGCAGCAGGCGCACGTTGTCGTAGCTCAACACCGGCAGGGCCGGCATCTGGTCACCGTAAGTCAGCGTGGTGCTGGAGAGACGGAATTTGACCGCTGCGCCGCCCTTCGACAGGTCGTCAGCCGCGTTGCCGCTGTCGCCCTTCTTGAAGAAGTCGATGCCTTGCGCGCCGGTGCGACCCTTGCCGCCATCCAGACGTAGTGCGTACAGACCGAACGCATCCACACCCACACCGACGGTGCCTTGGGTGAAACCGGACGAGAACGTGCCGATGGCCGCTTGGCCCCACTCGGCTTTGTCCGCACGACCGTCTTTGTAGTCACGATTGATGTAGGCATTGCGCAGCAGCACTTTGAGGCTGCTGTCTTCAACAAAACCCTTGGATTCGGCCTGGTCGTTAGCCATGGCCTGTGTCGCACTCAACATCCCCAGAGCGATCAGGCTGATTCGCTTATTCAACATTTTGTTCTTTTCCTTATTTCGGGTTGATACGCGCTGTGTCGAACGGCTGAAACGGCGCTATCGCACTCTTTTTTCACCCGAAAACAAAAAGGCCCGCCCACGATAAATCGCGGAGCGGGCCTTTTTATTTTTTTGAGTCATGGCGGTTAGCCACAGGCGTTGGGGCGAATCCTATCCGCGCCCTTAACCATGTGTCAATTTCATGAATCGTCTGTGATTAGGTGAAAATCGTCTAAGAAATTACTTGTCTACGATTGCCAGCTGCACGGTGTGGCTGTCGACGAATTGTTCAAATTGGGTAACTTTGCCATTGGCGATGGTCCACAAATGGGCGACGCGAGCATTCATCGAGCGGCCGGTGGCTTTGTAGACTCCGCTGTAGTTGCCGTAGGCAAACACTTTGTCTCCCTGTGCGACGTAGTCCTCGATCTTCAGCTGAAAACCTTCCCATTCGGTGGCCAGACGCTTGAAGACATTCTCGACGATGGCGTCAAAACCAACGTAGGTGCCGGCGTAGGGAAAGCCTGCGGCTTCGGTCCAGCGAGCGTCATCGGCCAGGGCTGCGGCGGTGTTTCGCGCATTTTCCTGGGAGTTGGCGCCTTCGTAGGTGCTTTTGATCAGGCTCAGGTTATCCATGAGAGGCTCCGGGAGAATTCAGTGGGCGCAGCCGGTGAGGCCACAGGCTTGAAACTCGGATGTCGCGGCGTCTGCGGGAAGCGATTGACTCAGCCATGCCGCGAAGGCTTGCGGTTTGCCGAGCCACGGGCTGATGTCGATCAACGTGAACTGGCCATCCTGCTCCAGGGCGAAGGTCGGGAAACCATGGCCGCCGACGTTGGCCAACAAGGCGCGACTGGCTTTGATGTGGCCATCGGTGTCGGCGTTTTCAAACGCTGACAGGAAGGCTTCGGCTTCCAGGCCGATGTCGTTGGCGAGCTCGATCAACACGGCTTCATCGGCGATACGCCGCCCTTCCACGTAATGCGCACTCTGCAAACGGCCCAACAACTCCAGTCCACGGCCAGCGATCTGCTGCGCCGCGAGCACGGCGGCAATCGGCGGAGCGGAATCGAACACCGCCGTTTCATCGCGCAGCAACCCTTCGAAATACGCTTCGCCGAATGGCTGACCGGTGTACTCGGCGATGCGCCGGTCGTGGGGCATCACGTAGTCACGCAAACGTGGCGAGACCCTCTGACGGTTGGCGCCGGTCATCATGCCGCCGCCATGGGCAATCACTGGCAGAACGGCCTGAGCGGCTTGCACCAACGGTTTTGCGCCGTAGCACCAGCCGCACAACGGGTCGTAAATGTAGTGAAGGATCATGGGAAGGCTCCGGCAAAAAGGTAGGAAAAATCGATGCCGGCAGGTTAGCCCTGCGACAGTTTCTGAAAAACGCCGGAATGGCTTTCAGTCTGTTTCATGAATCGGTCAAATGCTGAAATCCTTTCTGTAACAACTACGACACAAATTGAAACAATCAAACAAGGGAACTTCTCAGGAATAATTCACGAAAGTAAATAGCAAGCATTACCATTCGCGCCCTTCACGATACCCAAAAATCCTACGGATGCGTCCTTAATGCCTGCCCCATTTTGTCTTACGCCCTTCAGTCTTGGGCTCTCTGCCTTGCTATCTGCCGGTTTTTCCTACGCCGCGCCTACAACCCTGCCGGCAACCTCGATCAGCGCCGAAGCAGAGGCCGACGATCCACGTGTGAAAGAAACCAGCACAGCGACCCGCACGGCCACGCCGGTACGCTACGTGCCACAAGCCATCGACTCGATAAAAACCTCGAACGTCGTCGATTACGGGACCAACGATCTGGGCACGGCGCTGAGCGGAATGCCCAACGTCAGCAGCGGCGCCGACACCCGTTTCGACAGCTTGCGCATTCGCGGTTTCGACGCCAGCAACGACTTTTACCTGGACGGTATTCGGGACGACAGCCAGTACGTGCGCGACCTGCACAACATCGAGCGCATCGAAGTCCTCAAGGGGCCGGCGGCGGTGTTATACGGCCGTGGCAGTCAGGGCGGGATCGTCAACCGGGTCAGCAAGTTGCCGGAATTCGGCCGTCGTTCGACCATCGAAGCCCAAGGTGGCAGCAACGATCTGCGCAGCCTTTACGCGGACCTGAGCACTGACCCCAGCGAGAACATCAGCCTGCGTCTGAACATGGGCAACATGGATCAGAACAGTTTCCGCGATGGTGTCAGCGGCAATCGCCAGTTGTTCGCGCCGTCGATGAGCTGGCAACTGACACCCGACCTGAACTGGTTGGTGCAGTACGAATACAGCCGCTACAACCGTACGCCGGATCGCGGAATCCCCGGTGTCAACGGACGCCCGGCCGATGTCGGACGGGATACGACCTACGGCAGCGATAACGATTTCATCGATGACAAGTCGCAATCCCTGCGCTCGAAACTCAGCTATGACATCAACGAGAACTGGCAACTGCGTCAGACCTTGGGTGTGTTCAAGCTCAACAGCGATTTCGACAACACCTACCTGATCGGCTACACCCCGGCGACCAATTCGGTCACGCGCCAGCACTGGCAGCAGGACCTGAATACCCGCAACGTGTTTAACAACGTTGAGCTGGAGGGTGGTTTCGATACCTTTGGCCTTGAGCATCGATTGTTGACCGGCATCGAAATCGGCAGCCAGCGCCGCGACCCGATCCTGTACACCGCCGCCACGACCGGCCCCGGCAGTCGGCCTGTTCCGGCGCTGAACCTGAACAGCCCTAATCGCAATTTGCGTCACACCGGACGCATGCAGGTGTCCAGCGACAACCACACCGAAGTCGAAAGCCGTGCGGTGTACGTGCAGGACCAACTGCGCCTGAACGATGAATGGCAACTGTTGGGCGGTCTGCGTTACGACACCTTCGACATCGAATCGACCAACAACCTGCGGGACATTTCCGAGGACCGCGACAGCCACAGCACCAGCCCACGTGTAGGACTGGTCTGGACGCCACTGCAGAATCACTCCTTCTATGCGTCATGGACCAAGACCTTTTCCCCGGTGGGCGGTGGCTTGATCGGCATCACGCCTGGCGCTGCCGGCAACACCAACGACCTGAGCCCCGAGCTGACCAAGCAGAAGGAAATCGGCGTGAAGAGCGACTGGCTCGATGATCGCCTGAGCACCACGCTGGCGATCTACGAACTGGAGCTCTACAACCGTCGCACCAGCGATCCGCTCAACCCGACCATTACCTTGCTTACCGGTAAACAACGTTCCCGCGGGATCGAGCTGACCGGCACCGGCAAGATTGTCGGCAACTGGTACGTGCGCGGTGGCGTGGGCGTGCAGGACGCGACGGTCGAGAAGGACAACAACGGTTTTAAAGGCAAGCGCATCAGCAACGTGGCCAAGCACAACGGCAGCCTGTTCCTGACCTGGAAACCGGAAATGGGCTGGTACGCCGAAACCGGTTTGACCCTGGTGGGCCAGCGTTACGCCGACAACCTCAACACCACCGTGCTACCGGGTTATGGCCGTTGGGATGCGTTGGCCGGGTTCCGTCAGAAGGATTGGGATTTGCGCGCGGCGCTGAACAACATCAGCGACAAAACCTATTACTCGTCGGCCACCAGCGCGGCGCAGATTCAGCCGGGTGAACCGCGCAGCGTGGTGGTGACCGGGACTTACAGCTTCTAAACACCCCGGACTCCGACATCACGCCGCCCCGTGTAGGAGCCGGCTTGCTGCGGGCGGCGTTCCGACGATAGCGGTGGGCCAGTCAACGTATTTACTGGCCGGACGACCGCTATCGCCAGCAAGCCGGCTCCTACACGGGGTTCTGCGTAATGCCCACAAAACCATCGCCCATAAAAAAGCGCCGCCCTCCCGGCAGCGCTTTTATCAATCCGTTGTTTTTCTTCTTATCCTTCCATCACATCCCACAACGCTTCCAGTTCCGCTTCGCTGAATAAACCAGCGGGGTAACGCTCGATCATCATCCGGCGCGGATCAGGTTCCCTGATCTGACGCGTTCCATTGGACTTCAACCAGTGCGCCAGAATCTGGAGCGAATCGCTGTTCTTTACTGCCAGGGGATGCAATGCCCGCTCGCTCACTACATTCATTTCGGCGTTCATTTCCGCGCTCTCTCCTGGTTTGTGAGCGGCTAACTTATCCAAGGTTTATGACAGAACATCGAAGTCCTCCCCCTCCCTGTCTACACCAGGAGAGATACAAGAGCTGTGCCAATGTGTCTGGACGGTCGACGAGCGGATACAAAAAAGCCCGCAGTCCTGACGGGCTGCGGGCTTTCTGCGAGGCGTACGGGGAAAACGTTTGCCTGAGCGATTTAGCAATCAACTCAAGCTGTTACAACCCCACTCACTCCTTGTGCGGCGCGGGCTGTTGTTGGGTAAGGCAGTGGATGTTACCGCCTCCCAGTAACAGTTCGCGGCCCGGCACCATCACCACTTCGTGTTGCGGGAACAGGTTCTGCAAAATCTCTTTGGCCGGACCATCCAGCGGATCGTCGAAACTTGGCGCGATGATGCCGCCGTTGACGATGAGAAAGTTCACGTAGGAACCGGCCAGACGAACGGTCGGATTGCGCTCCTGAGTTCCGTCCACCGGATCGACACCGGCGCACTCTTCTTCGGTCGCATACAGCGGCCCGGGAATCGGCATCTTGTGCACCGTGAATGGGCGACCCTTGGCGTCGGTGCTGCTTTCCAGCACCTTCATCGCCGCCTGGCAGCGCGGGTAATTCGGGTCTTGCGGGTCGTCGGTCCAGGCCAGCAATACTTCGCCCGGACGCACGTAGCAGCAGAAGTTATCCACATGGCCGTCGGTTTCGTCGTTGAACAAACCGTCCGGCAGCCAGATGATTTTATCCACAGCCAGATTCGCGCTGAGCATCGCTTCAATTTCCGCACGGTTCATGTGCGGGTTGCGATTGCGGTTGAGCAGGCATTCTTCAGTGGTGATCAGCGTGCCTTCGCCATCCACGTGAATCGAACCGCCCTCGAGCACAAAACCCTCGGTGCGATAACGCGGGCTGCGCTCGATCTCGAGGATCTTGCCGCCGACCTGCGAGTCGCGGTTCCAAGGCGAATACAACCCGCCGTCAAAACCACCCCACGAATTGAAGTCCCAGTTCACGCCGCGGACTTCACCGCTGTTATTGATGACGAATGTCGGGCCTGTGTCGCGGACCCAGGCGTCGTCGCTGGACATCTCGACCACACGAATATTCGGCACATCGAGACGCGCCCGAGCGTTTTCGTATTGGCCGGCGGACACCGCCACGGTCACCGGTTCGAAACGCGCGATGGCCTTGGCCACCGCCACGTGTGCGGCTTGCGCCGGTTTGCCGCCCAGGCGCCAGTTGTCCGGACGCTCGGGCCAGATCATCCAGGTTTGGGTTTGCGCCGCCCACTCGGCGGGCATGTAGAAGCCGTCGGCGCGCGGGGTGCTGTTTAATGTGGTCATGCGGTCAGGACTCCAGGGAACCGTCGAGGGTTTTGAGCGCATTGTATAGGTTCGGGCGGCGATCACGGAACGAGCCCCACGCGCTGCGAATGTGCTCCAGTTCATCGAGGTCGAAGCGATGAACCAATACGCCTTCTTCGGTTTTATTGAGTTCCTGAACCTTCTCGCCGAACTGGTTGGCGATGAACGACGAGCCGTAGAAGGTAATGTCGTACCCGTCCTGCTCCTCATTGCCGATGCGATTACTGGCGATCAGCGGCATCAGGTTGGCACCGGCATGGCCCTGTTGCACACGCTGCCAATGATCGCGGGACGAAATGGTCTTGTCGTGCGGCTCGCTGCCGATGGCGGTCGGGTAGAACAGAATTTCCGCACCCAGCAACGCCATGCTGCGCGCGCATTCCGGGAACCACTGATCCCAGCAGATGCCCACGCCGATTTTCGCGTAGCGGGTGTTCCAGACTTTGAAGCCGGTATCGCCCGGGTTGAAGTAATACTTTTCGTGATAGCCAGGGCCGTCCGGAATGTGGCTTTTACGATAAATCCCGAGGTTGGAGCCGTCGGCATCGATGATCGCGATGCTGTTGAAACGCGCACGGCCGGCCAGTTCGTAGAAGCTGATCGGCAGCACCACTTGCAGTTCTTTGGCGATTTTCTGGAAGTGCTTGATGGCGACGTTGTCTTCAACCGTCGTGGCCAGTTGCAGGTAATCCGGGTTCGGCTTCTGGCAGAAGTACGGCGCCTCGAACAGTTCCTGGATCAGGATGATCTGCGCGCCTTTGGCCGCAGCCTCACGGACCAGCCTTTCAGCGGTTTCGAGGTTGGCTTCAAGGTCCCAGGAACAGGCCATCTGGGTGGCGGCGACGGTAACGATACGGCTCATGAATCATCTCCGGGCAGGTGCTGTGGGTCGAGTTTGGCATCGACCGATGACAGAAAGGGAAGCGCCGGGCGTGAAGAGACACGCCGCGGCAATGGCGACTTTATAGCCGATAAAAATCGGCTTTAAAAGCAATTAATCTTCCATCTGTCGAAAACAACAGCACTTAAACCCGATAACAATCGAATTAAACCCTATCCTGTAGGAGTGAGCCTGCTCGCGATAGCGTCGGAACATTCAACATGTGTGTTGGCTGATCCGACGCTATCGCGAGCAGGCTCACTCCTACAGGGGGGTTATGTGTTTACAGACCTTCGGCCAACACCTTCGCCAGCATGTCGACAAAGAAATCCACACTCTGGCGCGACGTAACCATCGGCGGTTTGATCTTGAGGACGTTCAGGAAATCACCGGTCGGCTGCATGAAAATCCCCAGCTCCCGCAACCGGTCACACAGCGCCGTCGTCTCCTCGGTCGCCGGTTCCAGGGTTTCACGGTTGCGGATCAACTCCACGCCCAGATAAAAACCGGAACCGTGCACCGCGCCCACCAGCGGATGACTGTCGATCAGCGCCTCAAGACGCTCCTTGAAATACCCGCCCACGACCTGGGCGTTTTCCCAGAGTTTTTCCTCTTCCATCACATCCAGAACGGCCATGCCGATCTGGCAACTGACCGGGCTGCCACCCGCCGACGAGAAGAAGTAGCCCTCGGCCTCCAGCGCTTCGGCGATTTCCCGACGGGTGATCACCGCGCCCAGCGGTTGGCCGTTACCCATGCCTTTGGCCATGGTGATGATGTCCGGCACCACGCCCTGCTCTTCGAAGCCCCAGAAGAAATGGCCCATGCGGCCGTAACCCACTTGCACTTCGTCGGCGATGCACACGCCGCCCTGCGCACGGACCATTGCATAGACCTGTTTCAGGTAACCCGGCGGCAGCGAAATACCACCGGCATTGCCATACACCGGTTCGCAGATGAAACCGGCCAGCGGGCGTTGCTGCTCCGCGATTTTCGCCAGGTTGTGTTCGACGCTGCGCACATAATCCGGCGCACTGTCCGGGCCACGGAATTCGCCGCGATAGGTGTTCGGCGCGGTCACCGGGTGCACCCAGTCGGGACGGCTGCTCAAGGCCTTGGGGTTGTCGGCGATCGAGGTCGAGACCGCGTCCGCCCCCACGGTCCAGCCGTGATACGCCTCCAGCACGCTGATGATGTCGCGACCGCCGCTATAGGCCCACGCCAGACGGATCGCCAGGTCGTTGGCCTCGCTGCCGCTGTTGACCAGGAACACCCGGTCCATGCCCTCCGGCGACAGTTTCAGCAAGCGCTCGGAAAACTCGGCAACCGCTGCGTAGTTGAACCGCGAGTTGGTATTGAGCAGTGACCATTGACGACTGGCGACCTCGGCCATACGCGGGTGACCGTGGCCAAGCACCGCGACGTTGTTGAGCATGTCGAGGTAGGAGCGACCCTGCATGTCGATCAAGTGATTGCGCCAGCCACGCTCTATGCGCGGCGGGTCGACGTAATAGTGCTTCTGGGTCCGGGCGAAACTGGCGTCGCGGCGCGCCAGCAAAGTCTGCGAATCAAGCTCTGCCTCGGCATCGCACGCCAGCCCCAACAACGCTGCCGGCGACGGGCACAACGCTTGCCAGGCGGCCGCGCGCGAAGGCGTGCAAAACAACGGCGCATCGAGCGCCGCGCCTCGGCACAACTGCACCCGCAACGGGCCGCTGACCGAACCCAACACCTGGCCTTTGACCAGTGCCGCACCGGTGTGCAGCGACGGTGTCACGCCCCACAACCGCACGCTCAACTGTGGGCCGTCCAGTTGCAGCACACCCGGCGCCGGTTGATGCACAACCCCGGCAAACGGCGATTCGACCGCAGTGCCATGAGGCACTCGCAGCTCGACGTGCAATGGGCAAGTGTCTGGTTCTGTCGCACTGTCCGGGCGGGTGCGGGATAAACGGTATTGTCCGTAACGGCTCGCTGCCAAGCCGTGGGCCGCAGCCGCTTCGCTCAACAGACGCTGATCGATCCCCTCCTGCTCCCAGTTACCGGCCTCGAAATGCGGGCTCAATACGCCCAGATCGATCAAGGCAAATTCGCGCCCGACCAGGCTCGGCAGCAGCGGTGCGAAGCCTTCGCTGCCGATGTCCGGCAGGCTGTGACCCACCGAGGTGAGGATCGCCGCTTCCATCAACGCCAACGGCACCGACGTGGCCACGCGGAAAATCTCCCACTCATGGGTCAGGTTGTCGCGACTGTAGGCATTACCCGGGTCGATGCTGACCTGCTGCTCGCCGCTGAGCACCAGTACCGCCGCCCGCGCAACGATCAATGGCCACAGCGCCAGCAGCTCTTCGTGTTGCAACGGATTGACCGCGTGATAAGCCTGAACCGCCGGCAAAATGTAGAACGGATCGCCTCCGGCATGGTGCAGCAGCGCCGCGCAGGTCACCGACAAGTCGGTAATGCGCCACGTGCGGACCAGATCGCCAAAATCGATCACGCCCTGCAATTGCCACTGGCGTTGCGCATCGCGCTGCCAGACCGCGTTGTCGTCGGTGATGTCCATGTGAATGGCTTGTACCGGCAACTTGTCCATCAGCGGCTGCAAATGCCGCTCGGCCTGCTCGGCCACTTCGGCGATCAACGCGCGTTGCCGGTCATCTTCAATCACCGGCAGCAAATGCGCGATCAACGCATTCGCGTGGCGGGCGTCCCACTGAAGGGTGCGCTCAAGGCCCGCATGATCGAAAGCGGCCAGCGCCAGGTCCATTTCGCCGCAGAGCCGGCCGAAACCGGCCACCACGGATCCGGGCAGATGATCGAGATGTGTAAGCGACTGGCCCTCGATGTATTCGAGCAGGCGTACGTGCACCGCTTGCCCGTCGATTTCCAGTGACAGCAGGTCGGCGCCGCTTTGCGCGGCAATCACTCGCGGCACCGGCACACCGGAGTGTTCGGCCAGATGCTTGAGCCCGGCATGCTGGGCTTGCAGCTCCAGCACCGAATAGTCGCCCCGGCAGATTTTCAGGACGAAACGCCCATGCTTACTGTCAACGCGGAAGTTCAGGTCTTGCTGGCTGCCGAGCGCCTGCAGCTTTGCGCTCAGCCCGTAATGCCCCTCGAGCAGCTCAAGCGCTTGCTCCGCAGACACTTGCGGGCTGGGCAAACTGGCGCGATGAATCAACGTGGCGAGCGGCATACAACAACCCCTGAAATTTTATTAGGCGCTTATATCGCCACCGCATCGGTCGATAATCAACCCCCTGTTTACGCCACAAAACCCAAATTGCAGACACAACCCTCTTGCACCACCACTCTCCTGCCGACAAGCTATGATCTTCGCTATATCGTCCGACGGAAAAAAAGGCTGGCCCACATGCGTATTCTTATCACCGGCGGCGCCGGTTTCATCGGCTCTGCCCTGGTTCGCCAGCTGATTCGGCACACCGAGCATGAAGTGCTCAACCTGGACAAACTGACCTATGCGGGCAATCTCGAATCGCTGACCAGCATTGCCACCGACACTCGCTACGAGTTCGTGCAAGCCGATATTGTCGATCAAGCCACCGTGAGCGCCGTACTGACACGTTTCCAGCCACACGCCATCATGCACCTGGCGGCTGAGTCCCATGTCGACCGCTCCATCGATGGGCCTTCGGACTTCATTCAAACCAATATCGTCGGCACCTACAGCCTGCTGGAAGCCACTCGCGCCTACTGGCACACCCTGGCCGAGCCGGAAAAAAGCGCCTTCCGCTTCCACCATATCTCCACCGATGAAGTCTACGGCGACCTGCACGGTGTCGATGATCTGTTCACCGAAACGACTTCGTACGCGCCAAGCTCGCCGTACTCCGCCAGCAAAGCGGCCTCGGACCACCTCGTCCGCGCATGGCAGCGCACCTACGGGCTGCCGGTTTTGCTGACCAACTGCTCGAACAACTATGGCCCGTTCCACTTCCCCGAAAAATTGATTCCGCTGGTGATTCTCAACGCGCTGGCCGGCAAACCGCTGCCGGTCTACGGAAACGGCCTGCAGATCCGCGACTGGCTGTTCGTCGAGGATCACGCACGAGCGTTGCTCAAAGTAGTCACCGAAGGTGTCGTCGGCGAGACCTACAACATTGGCGGACACAACGAACAGACGAACATCGACGTGGTGCGCAGCATCTGTGCCCTGCTCGAAGAACTTGCCCCGGTCAAACCAGCCGGTGTTACCCGATATGCCGACTTGATCACCTTCGTCCAGGACCGCCCCGGGCACGATCTGCGTTACGCGATCGATGCCGGCAAAATCGAGCGCGACCTGGGTTGGGTGCCAGAAGAAACCTTCGAAACCGGTCTGCGCAAAACCGTTCAGTGGTATCTGGAAAACCTGGAATGGTGCCGCCGCGTTCAAGATGGCAGTTATCAGGGTGAACGACTAGGCTCCACCGATATCAAGGAGTTACTCGCATGATGAAAGGAATTGTGTTGGCTGGAGGGTCGGGCACGCGCCTGCACCCGATCACGCTAGGCGTTTCCAAACAGCTGTTGCCGATCTACGACAAGCCGATGATCTACTACCCGATCTCGGTGTTGATGCTGGCTGGCATCAAGGAAATCCTGGTGATTTCCACCCCGCAGGATCTGCCGCAGTACCGCAACCTGCTGGGTGACGGCAGTCAGTTCGGCGTCCATTTCAGCTACGCCGAACAGCCTACGCCGGATGGCCTGGCCCAGGCGTTTCTGATTGGTGAGGAATTCATCGGCGACGACCCGGTGTGCCTGATCCTCGGTGACAACATCTTCCATGGCCAGCACTTCGGTGGCCAGTTGCAAAGAGCGGCGCAGCAAACCAGCGGCGCGACGGTATTTGGCTATTGGGTCAAGGATCCGGAGCGCTTTGGCGTGATCGACTTCGACGCAGAAGGCCGCGCCATCTCGATCGAAGAAAAACCGCTCAAGCCAAAGTCCAGCTATGCGGTCACCGGGCTGTATTTCTACGATAACGACGTTATCCGCATTGCCAAGGCCGTCAAACCGTCACCGCGCGGCGAGCTGGAAATCACCGATGTGAACAACGCCTATCTGCAACGCGGCAAACTTCAGGTCGAGCGCTTTACCCGCGGTTTCGCCTGGCTCGACACCGGCACTCACGACAGCCTGCTCGAAGCGTCGCAATATGTGCAAACCATCGAGCACCGCCAGGGACTGAAAGTGGCCTGTCTCGAAGAAATTGCCTACATGAATGGCTGGATCGATCGCGAGCACTTGCTTGAGCGAGCGAAGTATTTCGGCAAGACCGGTTATGGCCAGTATCTCTATACGATTGCCGGAGAAGCGTAATGAAAGTCACCCCCACCCAGTTACCAGGTGTGCTGATTATCGAGCCGAAGGTCTTTGGTGACGAACGTGGGTTTTTCTATGAAAGTTTCAATGTCCGTGAATTTGAAAACGCCACCGGCCTCAAGAAAGCGTTCGTTCAAGACAACCACTCGCGTTCGCGAAAAGGCGTGCTGCGTGGCATGCACTATCAGGTGCAACACACCCAGGGCAAGCTGGTTCGGGTGACTGCGGGGGAAGTGCTCGATGTGGCCCTTGATGTCCGCCGCAGTTCGCCAAACTTCGGACGCTGGGCCAGTGTGCGTTTGTCCGCACAGAACAATCGCCAGTTGTGGATACCGGAAGGCTTCGCCCATGGCTTCCTGGTACTCAGCGAGTACGCCGAGTTTCTCTACAAAACCACCGACTATTACGACCCGGCGTCAGATCGCTGCATTCGCTGGGACGATCCGACACTGGCCATCGACTGGGAACTGGAAGAAGCGCCTCAACTGTCGGAAAAGGACCAACACGGTAAAAGCTGGCAGGAATCTGAACTGCTTCCATGAAAATCCCTTTGCGAATTCTCATCATTGGCCAGCACGGCCAGGTCGCCCGCGAACTGCAGCGCCGCTTGAGCGCGGCTGATGAACTCATGGTGCTGGGGCGCGATCAACTCGATCTGGCTCAACCGGAACAGATTCGCCAACAGGTCCGGCTCGCTCATCCCGACCTGATCATCAACGCCGCCGCTCACACGGCGGTCGATCGGGCAGAAAGCGAACCTGAGCTGGCGTTCGCCATCAACGCGACGGGCCCGGGAATTCTGGCCGAAGAAGCACTGACGCTGGGCATCCCGCTGATTCACTACTCCACCGATTATGTGTTCGACGGCAGCAAGGGCGAGCCTTACAACGAAGCCGACGCGCCCCAGCCGCTGGGGGTTTACGGCCAGAGCAAACTGGCTGGCGAACAAGCCATCACGGCGGTGGGAGGCATGCATCTGATTCTGCGCACCAGCTGGGTCTACTCGGCCAGTGGCAGCAATTTCCTGCTGACGATGCAGCGTCTGCTGCAAGAAAAACCCGAGTTGCGCATCGTTGCCGATCAGATCGGCGCGCCCACCTGGGCCGGCACGATCGCCAACAGCACCCTCGCCCTGATCGAACGCTGGCAGGCCGGTGAGCCGGGCGCCTGGGGCACTTATCACCTGACCGCTCAAGGTGAAACCTCATGGTTCGGTTTCGCCCAGGCCATTGGTGAAGCACTACGCAAACAGGGCAAGCCTTGCGCGCACCTGTTGCCCATCCCTTCCAGCGAATACCCGACGCCTGCCGTCCGACCGTTGAATTCGCGCCTCGATTGCAGTCGCTTGCTCCGCGAATGGGGTGTCAGTCAGCCAGACTGGCAAACCGCGTTGCGCGAGTGTCTTGCCGGGCAAGCCTAGGCATAATGCGCCTGTACCCTCAGGCGCCTGATGCTCATGACTCCGACCCTCCCCCGCAGACCCCGTTGGCGTAGCCTCGCCCTGCTGGCGCTGTGCCTGGCGCCGTTGCTGTGGCCGCTGGAGCATCTGGCCGAGCGTTATTACCGCAGCGAACTGGCCGGGCAGAACCGGCAGACCCTCGACCTGTACGTCGCCAACCTGCTGGGCACCCTGCACCGATATGAAGTGCTGCCGCAGATCCTCGGCGACCTGCCGGCCCTGCGCGCCACGCTCGGGGCCCCCGACGACGGTGTGACCCAAGGCAATGCCAACCGCCTGCTGAAGAACATCAGCGCGCAGACTGGTGCCGAAGTCATGTACCTGATGGACACCACCGGCAAGACCCTCGCGGCGTCCAACTGGGACAAACACGACAGCTTCGTCGGCCGGAATTTTTCGTTTCGCCCCTACTTCAGCGAAGCCATGGCCGGGCGTCTCGGGCGGTTTTTCGGGCTGGGCACCACCTCGGCCAAACGCGGTTACTTCTTTGCGGCGGCCGTGCGCGACGGCGAAAAAATCCTCGGCGTGCTGGTGGTCAAGGTCGACCTGGACCACACCGAAAGCCTTTGGGGCAAAACCCCGGAACAACTGCTGGTCACCGACCACAACGGCGTGGTCATCCTCACCTCGCGGCCAGAATGGCGATTCCGCGCGACCCGGCCACTGGGCGAGGGCGAGCGCGAGGCAATCACCGCGATTCAACCCTATCCGACCCGCGACCCGAAGCCGTTGAATCTCAATCCCGACGCCTGGCTGACCCAAACCCGGCAGATCGACGAAACCGGCTGGAGCGTCAGCATTCTTGCACCGCGCACCTTGATTGATCGCCCGGTGCGCACGGTGGTCGCCATCGGCGGCGCGACGCTGCTGGTGTTGATGCTGCTGCTCGGCCTGATGATGCAACGGCGCCGTCACTACCTTGAACGGATCGCCTTTGAAGCCAAGGCCCGGCGCGAACTGGAAGGCCGGGTCGCTGAACGAACCAGCGACCTCGAAGGACTGAACCGCCGACTGAAACAGGAAGTGCTGGAGCGCGAACACGCCCAGCAGGAACTGGTACGCGCCCAGGATGACCTGGTGCAGGCCGGCAAGTTGTCGGCGCTCGGGACCATGTCGGCAAGCATCAGCCATGAACTGAATCAACCGCTGGCCGCCATCCGCAGCTATGCGGAAAACGCCGAAGTGCTGCTCGATCATCAGCGCACCGACGATGCGCGCGGCAACCTCAAACTGATCAGCGAACTGACCGGGCGCATGGCTTCGATCATCGCGCACCTGCGTGCCTTTGCCCGGCGTGATCGCCACGCGCCGGAAAGCGTCGCGTTGCAACCGGCGCTCGACGACGCGCTGGCGCTGTTGGCCAAGCGTCGGCGGAGCATGGAAGTCGAGCTGATCCGCGATTTGCCCGCCGCCACGCTGTGGGTCGAAGCCGGGGAAACCCGTCTGCGCCAGGTGCTCGGCAATCTGCTGGCCAACGCACTGGACGCGCTGACGGAAAAAGGCCCGCCGCGTAAACTCTGGTTGAGTGCCCAATCCACCGCCGACGGCGTCAATCTGTACATTCGCGACAACGGCCCCGGCTTTTGCATGGAGGCTCTTGGCCGCGCCAGCGAGCCTTTCTACACCACCAAGACCCGCACGCAGGGCTTGGGTCTGGGGCTGGCGATTTGCGAAACCCTGATGCGCGCCTTCGGCGGTGAACTGTCGTTCGCCAACCACAAGGAAGGCGGCGCCCTGATTACCCTGAAACTGCGCGCAGGCGCACCGGGCGTGAGCCTGCAACCGTCCGAGGACCGAAGTGCATGACCATCGACAACCGCATCCAGGTCGTGCTGATCGACGATGATCCCCATCTGCGCCAGGCCCTGAGCCAGACGCTGGATCTGGCCGGCCTGAAAATCCTGCCGCTTGCCGAAGCCAAGGGCCTGGCCGCGCAACTGGAACGCGACTGGCCGGGTGTGGTGGTCAGCGATATCCGCATGCCCGGCATGGACGGTCTCGAACTGCTGACCGAACTGCACGCCCAGGACCCGGAGCTGCCGGTGCTGCTGATCACCGGTCACGGCGACGTGCCGCTGGCGGTGCAAGCCATGCGCGCCGGGGCTTATGACTTTCTGGAAAAACCCTTCGCCAGCGACGCCTTGCTCGACAGCGTGCGCCGCGCGCTGGCCCTGCGCCGACTGGTGCTGGACAACCGCAGCTTGCGTCTGGCCCTCAGTGATCGCAATGAACTGAGCACAAGACTGGTCGGGCAATCGGCGCCAATGCTGCGTCTGCGCGAGCAGATCGGCGCACTGGCGGCGACCAAGGCCGATGTGCTGATCCTCGGCGAAACCGGCGCCGGCAAAGAAGTCGTGGCGCGGGCGCTGCACGATTTGTCGAACCGGCGTAATGGCCCGTTCGTGGCGATCAACGCTGGGGCTCTGGCCGAATCCGTAGTGGAAAGCGAGTTGTTCGGTCACGAGCCGGGCGCGTTTACCGGTGCGCAGAAGCGCCGTATCGGCAAGTTCGAATTCGCCAGCGGCGGCACGGTTTTCCTCGATGAAATCGAAAGCATGAGCCTGGACGTGCAGGTGAAATTGCTGCGTTTGCTGCAAGAACGTGTAGTCGAGCGTCTGGGCGGCAATCAGTTGATCCCGCTGGACATCCGCATCATCGCCGCGACCAAGGAAGACCTGCGCCAGGCCGCCGATCAGGGCCGCTTCCGCGCCGACTTGTATTACCGCCTGAACGTCGCCCCGCTGCGCATTCCGCCGCTGCGCGAACGCGGTGAAGATGCGCTGATGCTGTTCCAGCACTTCGCCGATGAGGCCAGTGCTCGCCATGGCTTGCCGCCCCACGAACTGCAACCGGGGCAACGGGCGCTGCTGCTGCGTCACACCTGGCCGGGCAACGTGCGGGAGTTGCAAAACGCCGCCGAGCGTTTTGCCCTGGGCCTCGAACTTGCGCTGGACAACAACGCGCCGGATGGCACGGCGGGCACAACGGTTGAAGCGCTCAGCGGTGGCTTGAGCGAGCAGGTGGAAAACTTCGAAAAATCGCTGATTGCCGCCGAACTGGCGCGCTCTCACAGCTCGGTGCGCAGTCTCGCCGAAGCCCTCGGCATTCCGCGCAAAACCTTGCACGACAAACTGCGCAAGCACGGGCTGAATTTCGCCGACCACCACCCGAGCGACGAACTCGATTGATCGACCGTCAAACCGTCCTCTTCAAACAAAAGGTCCCGTCATGAACCGCGACAGTCGTCACCTGGAATCAGTCCTCCATCGCGACATTCCCCTGACGCAAGCCATGGGCATCAAAGTGCTCGACTGGCACGACCAGCAACTGCGCCTGCACTTGCCGCTGGAAGCCAACGTCAATCACAAAAGCACCATGTTCGGCGGCAGCCTGTACTGCGGCGCGGTGCTGGCGGGTTGGGGCTGGCTGCATTTGCGTTTGCGCGAAGAAGGCATTGAAGACGGGCACATCGTGATTCACGAAGGGCAAATCAGCTATCCGCTGCCGGTGACCATGGACGCGACCGCGATTTGCCAGGCGCCGAGTGCGGCGGTGTGGAAGAAGTTTCTGGCGATGTATCAGCGCTATGGAAGAGCGCGGTTGACGCTGCATTCGCGGATTGTGAATGCCGATAGCGATGAAGACGCCGTGAGGTTTGCCGGGCAGTACGTCCTGCACCGGTAAGCCTCAGCGGCTGATCGTTCCCACACTCCGCGTGGGACGATCTCATCTTTGTAGGAGCCGGCTTGCTGGCGATCCAATCAACGCGGTGTATCTGTTCGACCGCATCGCCTGGATCGCCAGCAAGCCGGCTCCTACAAGGTGGCGAGCTTCAGAAGTTTTTCGCGCCAGGCGGCTTTCGCTGGCAGCGCCAGGAAAAACGCGTTCCGCAAAGACTCCCGCGCCGGGTAGCTGAACGGCACGCCGCTCAACTCCAATACCTCACCACCCGCACCTTCCAAAACACCTTGGGCCGCCGCCGTATCCCACTGCGAAGTCGGCGCCAGACGCGGGTAACAATCCGCCGCCCCTTCCGCCAACAAACAAAACTTCAGCGAACTGCCGATGTTGGCCAGTTGCAGCTCACCCAGGCTGTCGCTCAACCCGGCGAGCAAGCGCTCTTGCTCTGGGCTCGAATGCCGACGGCTGGCGACGACCGTGAAGGCCTCACCCGGGGCGGGCACGGTGCGAACCTGAATCGGCAGCGGCTCGGCGTCCTTATCACCACGCCACGCGCCCAGACCGGCACCACCGACGTAGAAGCGTCCATTGGTCGGCATCGACACCACGCCAAACACCACTCGCCCCTGCTCGATCAACGCAATGTTGACGGTAAATTCTTCGCTGCCGGAGATGAACTCCTTGGTGCCGTCCAGCGGATCCACCAGCCACCAGCGCTGCCAGCCGGCACGCACGCTCTGCGGGATGTTGGCGTCTTCTTCAGACAACACCGGGATGCTCGGGTCCAGCGCGGTCAGGCCGGCCAGAATCAGATGATGAGCGGCCAGGTCGGCAGCGGTGACCGGTGAATCGTCGGCCTTGGCGGTCACGGTCGTGCCGGTGCGCCAGAACGGCAGGATCGCGTCGCCCGCCTTCAATGCCAGTTCAATCACCGGCGCCATCAATGGATGAGGGAAAATCATGGCAGGAACACTCCGCGCTGGGTCAGCAAATCTCGGGTCAGGTACAGCGCCGCCAAGGCACGGCCCTCGGTGAATTTCGGGTTCTGGGCCAAGGCCGACAGCTCTCGCAGGTTGATCTTGTCCACGCGCATCGGTTCAGGCTCGTCGCCTTCAAGCCGTTCTTCGTACAGATCGGTGGCCAGCACCACCTGAATTTTCTGGCTCATGTAGCCCGGCGACAAGGACAGCTCGGTGAGGTGTTCCAGTTGTCGCGCGCCATACCCGGCTTCTTCCTTGAGCTCACGCTCGGCCGCCGCCAGCACGTCTTCACCCGGCTCGATCAAGCCTTTGGGCAGCGACATCTCGTATTCATCGGTGCCGCCGCAATATTCCTCGACCAGCACCGCGTGATCCGCGTCGAGCATCGCCACGATCATCACCGCGCCATACCCGGCGCCTTTGCCGACCAGCCGCTCATAGGTGCGCTCCACGCCATTGGAAAAGCGCAATTTCAGCTCTTCGACGCAGAACAAGCGGCTGGTGGCGACGATCTCGCGGGCGAGGATGGTGGGTTTCTGGCGCATGAAAAGCTCCTTGGCGTGAACGCGTTACTATACCCGGCCTATCCTGATTGTTGACCTCGGATATCTCTTTTACCGCTGGAGAAGTTTTTTATGTCCCTGCTGCCCTGGCGAGACATCGACACCGTTCTGCTCGATATGGACGGCACGCTGCTGGACCTGCACTTCGACAACCATTTCTGGCTGGAACACTTGCCCCAGCGTTACGCCGACTTGCACGGGGTGAGCCGGGCCATGGCCGAGATGGAATTGCAGCCACTGTTTGAACGCCATGCCGGTCAGTTGCAGTGGTATTGCCTGGATTTCTGGAGCGCCGAACTGAAGCTGCCGGTGCGCGAACTGAAACTGGAAACCGCGCACCTGATCGCGTTGCGCCCGGACGCGGATACGTTTCTGGAGGCGATCAAGCAGGCCGGCAAGCGGGTGGTGATGATCACCAATGCACATCGGGATTCGCTGTCACTGAAACTGGAACGAATTGAACTGGCGCCGTATTTCGAGCGGTTGATCAGCTCGCATGATTACGGTTTTCCCAAAGAGAATCCGCAGTTCTGGCAGGCATTGCAGGCGGATATCGGTTTTGATCCGGCGCGCAGCCTGTTTATCGACGATACGTTATCGATCCTGCGCAGTGCGCGGGATTTTGGGGTCGCGCATTTGTTGGCGGTGAAGGAGCCGGACAGCCGCAAGGGGCCGAAGGACACGGCGGAGTTTGCGGCGGTGGTTGATTATCGTGGGCTGATTGCGGGCCTATAGACCGAAGTGTCTGCATCGCCAGCAAGCCGGCTCCTACAGGATTGTAGTCGTACGCACTATTTGTGAACGACACAAAACCTGTAGGAGCCGGCTTGCTGGCGATGCAGGCGACTCGGTCTTAAACCCTACTCAGGAATCCGCAACGACTGCCCCGGATAAATCTTGTTCACATCCTTGAGCATCGGCTTGTTGGCTTCGAAGATTTTTTGATACTTGTTGGCATCGCCATACACGCGCAAGGAAATCGCGCTAAGGGTGTCGCCCTTCACAACCGTGACAAAGGTTGCGGCCTTCACCACCGGCCCGGTCACCGTAATCTGGTCATCCACGCTGCCGACACCGGCGATATTGCCCACGGCCAGCAGGATTTTTTCTTTCTCTTCCTGGCTCGCAACCTCACCGGTCACCGTGACTTTGTCGCCATCTACCGTCGCTTGCACATTCGGATTGCCCAGGCCGACCTTACTGATGTGTTCCTTCAACTGCTCGCTGGCATTGGCGTTGCCCGGCGTCAGCAAATCGATAAGCTTTTCGCCTGCTTCTTTTACAAAGCTAAAAATACTCATGGTGCACTCTCCTTGGTTTTTGGTTCCAGACGCAAAAGCCTAGACCAAGGTTGCAACACCCGGTTCCTACCCGACCAATGACGCCGCTTGCCCTCAGGCGCTAGAATCCCGACCTTCCCGCGCCCTGGAGCGAAGATGGACATCAAGCAGCTGAAATTCCTCATCGCCCTCGACGAAACCCGCCATTTCGGCCAGGCCGCTGCACGTTGTCACGTCACTCAGCCGACCCTGTCCATGCGTTTGCGCAGCCTTGAGGAAGAACTCGAGTTACCGTTGGTCAACCGTGGCCAGCGCTTCGAAGGCTTCACCGCGCCGGGCGAGCGGGTGCTGGCGTGGGCGCGCACGGTGCTCGCGGCCTACGACGGTTTGCAGGCCGAAGCTGCCGCCTGTCGCGGCAACCTGGTCGGTACGCTGCGCCTGGGCGTGGTGCCGTTGTCGAGTTTCGACCCGCTGCCGCTGCTGCAACGCTTGCACGGCGAACACCCGAACCTGCGCTTCGAACTCTCGGCGCTGAGCTCCGAGCAGATCCTCGAACAACTGGCGAACAATCGCCTGGATCTTGGCGTGTCGTACCTGGAGCGTCTGGACGCCGAACGTTTCGATTCCCTGGCGTTCAGCGAAACGCGAATGGGCCTGCTCTACGATCAGCGCTTCTTCACGTTCGGCGAGGCGCCGCTGAGCTGGGAGTCGCTGATCGAATTGCCGCTGGGCATGCTCACCAGCGGCATGCATTTCCGCCAGTCCATCGACCACAATTTCCACAGCCGCGGCCTTACTCCGCAGCCGTTGTTGCAAACCGATGCCGTGCATCAACTGTTACAAGCTGTTCATGGCGGGTTGTGTTGCGCCGTGATGCCGCTCGAAGGCGGCCTGGAAAACCTGACTGACCATCTGCGCCTGCAACCGATCGAAAACGCCCAGACCCTCGGCCGGCTGGGGCTCATCATGCGGCGCAGCGCACCGCGCTCGGCGTTGGCGGAGGCCTGTTTCGCGATCTATCAACAATCATTGACAAGCTCTTGATCGACGCCATCTATCGGTAGATCAGTAATAGCGATTAGACGCGACAACTTGTCGCGCATAGGCTTAAAGCTGACTAAACCGTCGGTGATGCCTCATGAACGCCAAGCGTCCTGTTTGCGCGGCGCCAGCCCTCGAAACGCCCGCGCCCGCCGCCAGCCAAACGTACAGTTACAGCGATTTTCAATACACCGAATCGGCCAGTACCGCGCTCGCCGAGGAAGTTGCGTTGGCGATTGCCTACAACGGTATCAGTCAGGCAGTGATGCTGGTGACGCCGACGGACCTGGAAGACTTCATCGTCGGTTTCAGCCTCGGCAGCGGCATCATCGAAGACGCCTCCGACATTTATGACCTGCAACTGAGCGGTTCGGGATCGGCGCAGTACGCGCAAGTGACCATCGCCAACCGCGCCTTCTGGAACCTCAAGCAGCAACGTCGGCAACTGGCCGGCACCAGCGGCTGCGGGCTCTGCGGTGTGGAAGCGGTCGAACAGGCCTTGCCGGACCTCAAAGTGTTGCCCGGCGCGCCACTGCCGCCCGCCGAATGGCTCGACGGTTTGCGCCAGCGTATCGGCGCGTTCCAGCCACTCGGCCAACATTGCGGCGCGGTGCATGCGGCGGTATTCATGAACGCTCATGGCGAATTGCTGCTGGGCCGCGAGGACATTGGCCGGCACAACGCGCTCGACAAGCTGATTGGCGGGCTGATCCGGCAAAAGATCCCGACCACTGGCGGCCTCGCGATTGTCACCAGTCGTTGCAGCCTCGAATTGATCCAGAAAGTACTGCGCGCAGGCATCCAGACCCTGGTCAGCCTGTCGTCGCCCACGGGCCTTGCCGTGCAATGGGCCCGTCGTCACAACCTGAACCTTATCCATCTGCCACAGAAGAATGCGCCTCGGGTCTACAGCCCGGCTTTGGAGAATCAAGCGTGAGTCAACACCGTCAAGCCGACCAGAAACCCGTCCCCCGCTACAAGCCCTACAAGGGCCCAGCCGGTGGCTGGGGCGCACTGATCAGCGTCGCCCAGGCCTGGTTGACCAGCGACAACGCGCTGAAAAACCTGCGCATCATGCTCAAGACCAATCAGAACGGCGGCTTCGACTGCCCGGGTTGCGCCTGGGGCGATTCGCCGGAAAAGGGCATGGTGATGTTCTGCGAGAACGGCGCCAAAGCGGTGAACTGGGAAGCGACCAAACGGGCCGTCAACCCGGCATTCTTCGCCAAACACAGCGTCACCTCGCTGCTGGAACAAAGTGATTACTGGCTTGAATATCAGGGGCGCCTGACCGAGCCGATGCGCTACAACGCCGAAACCGATCGCTACCAACCGATCAGCTGGGATGACGCCTTCACCCTGATCGCCAAACATCTGCGCGGTTTGTCGAGCCCGGATCAAGCCGAGTTCTACACCTCGGGACGTGCCAGCAACGAAGCGGCTTTCCTCTATCAGTTGTTCGTGCGCGCCTATGGCACCAATAATTTCCCCGACTGCTCGAACATGTGCCACGAGGCCAGCGGTGTCGCGTTGGCGCAGAGCGTTGGGGTCGGTAAAGGCACCGTGACCTTCGACGACTTCGAACACGCCGATGCGATTTTCGTCTGGGGCCAGAACCCCGGCACCAACCACCCTCGGATGCTCGAACCGCTACGTGAAGCCGTGAAACGTGGCGCGCAAGTGGTGTGCATCAACCCGCTCAAAGAACGCGGCCTGGAACGCTTCCAGCACCCGCAACACCCGATCGAAATGCTCACCAACGGCGACAAACCGACCAACACCGCCTATTTCCGTCCGGCCTTGGGCGGCGACATGGCAGTACTGCGCGGCATGGCGAAATTCCTGCTGCAATGGGAGCGCGACGCGCAGAAAGCCGGTGAGCCTGCCGTGTTCGACCACGACTTCCTCAATGAACACAGTGTCAACGTGCTGGAGTACCTGGGCACTGTCGACGATACGCCGTGGGAGCAGATCGTCGAGCAGTCCGGCCTGACCCTCGTGGAAATCGAGCAAGCGGCGCGCATGTATGCCAAAGGCAAGAACGTGATCATGTGCTGGGCGATGGGTATCACCCAACATCGCCATTCGGTCGCGACCATCCAGGAAATCGCCAACCTGATGCTGCTGCGCGGCAACATTGGCCGCCCCGGCGCCGGCCTGTGCCCGGTGCGTGGCCACAGTAACGTGCAGGGCGACCGCACGATGGGCATCAACGAGCGTCCGCCGGTGGCGATCCTCGATTCCCTGGAGCGTCGCTTCCAGTTCAAAGTGCCGCGCGAAAATGGTCATAACGTGGTCGAGGCGATCCACGCCATGGCCGAAGGTCGTGCAAAAGTGTTCATCGCTCTGGGCGGTAACTTCGCCCAGGCCACTCCGGACAGCACGCGCACCTTCCAGGCTCTGAGCAACTGCGACCTGACCGTACAGATCAGCACCAAGCTCAACCGCAGCCATTTGGCTCACGGCAAGGAAGCACTGATCCTGCCGTGCCTGGGCCGCACTGACATCGATATCCAGACCGAAGGCCCGCAAGCGGTGACCGTGGAAGATTCGTTCAGCATGGTCCATGCATCCAACGGCCAGTTGCAGGCGCTGTCGAACCAGATGCGCTCCGAGCCGGCGATCATCGCCGGCATTGCCGCTGCGACCCTGGGCAGCAAACCGGTGGACTGGAACTGGCTGGTGGCCGATTACTCGCGCATTCGTGACCTGATTGCCGATACGATTCCGGGCTTCAAGGACTTCAACGAGAAGATCAAGAATCCGGGCGGCTTCTACCTCGGCAACAGTGCCGGTTCCCGTCGCTGGAACACCGCGTCGGGCCGGGCGAATTTCCGGGCGAACGTCCTGCCCAAGGACCTGGTGCACGAGCGCACGCGCTCCACAGGCGTGTTGCCGGACCTGATCATGCAGTCGATGCGCTCCCACGATCAGTACAACACCACCATTTATGGCCTCGACGACCGTTATCGAGGCGTGAAAGGTCAGCGTGATGTGTTGTTTGTGAACGAGGCGGATATTATTCGCCTGGGGTTCAAACCGGGACAGAAGGCTGACATCGTTTCGATCTGGGACGATGGCCGTGAGCGTCGGGTGAAAGGCTTCACGCTGCTGGCGTTTGATATTCCTGCGGGGCAGGCTGCTGCGTATTACCCGGAAGTGAATCCGCTGGTGCCGCTGGAGAGCACTGGGGATGGCAGCCATACGCCGACGTCGAAGTTTGTGGCGATCCGGTTGGAAGCGGCGAGTGAGATCGGGTTGATTTTGGCGAAGTCTGCCTAAAGTTTCGACTGATCCGAAGCCATCGCGAGCAGGCTCGCTCCCACATTTGATCTTCATTGACCACAGCATTTGTGTTCCACCAAGATCCACTGTGGGAGCGAGCCTGCTCGCGATGGCTTCGGATCAGGCAACACATGTATCCGCACCATCCGACGACTTTCCAATCGCCCACAAAAAAGGCCGTTTTTTCACAAAAACGGCCATTCCGAAGTAGCTAAAGACCGGCGAAAAACACTTAAGTTCCAGCTAAAAAACAGTAACTTATAGAAATGTGCTGAAGTCGTGTTACTCGTCGGATTTCGATTGTCAGCCTTACGACACAGCCTCAGGATCGCGCCGTCATCCCCTTGAGGTTCCTCAAATGAAGTTCTCCTCGATTCTCTTGTTGTCCCTTGGCCTGGTCAGTGGCTTCGCTTCTGCCGGAGGCACCACCGAAGCAGGTGTGGGCGGCGCATTGGGCGGGGTTTTGGGCTCGGTCGTCGGTCAATCGCTAGGCGGCAGCACAGGTTCAACCATTGGCGCGGCCCTGGGCGGCGCGGGTGGTAGCGCAGTCGGCGCAGACAAACGCAGCCGTGGCGAAGCGGCCATTGGCGGTGCGTTGGGCGCAGCAGGCGGTAACGTGGTCGGCCGCAGCATGGGCGGCACCACCGGCAGCCTGATCGGCTCCGCAGCAGGCGGCGGCGCCGGTGGCGCGCTGGGTAACTACATGGGCAACAAAAGCGATGACGAGGACGATGATCGTCGCTCCTATCGCGGTCATGGTGACGACCGTCGCTACTACCGTGATGGTCGCCATGATCGTGGCCACCATTACGGCCACCGCAAGCACAAACATCGCTATCACGACTGAGGCTTGAATCGCCTCGTTTACCGGTAGATCAAAAAAATCGCAGCCCAAGGGCTGCGATTTTTTTTGCCCCTCAAACCACCAATCGCTCCAGCGCACCTCGCAACCCGGCAGGAATCGCCACGGGCTGATTCGACACCCGATCCACAAACACATGCACGAAACGCCCCGCGGCGCAGGCTTCGTCTTCACCGGCCTTGAACACCGCCAATTCGTATTGCACCGAACTGTTGCCCAACTTGCCCACGCGCAAACCGATCTCGATCCGCTCAGGGAAAGCGATGGAAGCAAAATAATCGCAAGCCGAACTCACCACAAAACCCACGACTTCGCCGTCATGAATATCCAGGCCGCCGACTTCGATCAGGTAGGTGTTCACCGCCGTGTCGAAGAAGCTGTAGTAGGTGACGTTGTTGACGTGACCGTAGGCATCGTTGTCGTGCCAGCGCGTGGTGATGGGCTGGAAGTGCGGGTAGTCGGTGCGTTGGGGCATGGGGTTGGACATCAGGGTCGATTCCTGGAGTTGGATTGCGAGTTTAAGGCGAAAACCGCGTTATCGTTCATCGCGAGCAGGCTCGCTCCCACATTTGATCGTCAGTGAATACAGAACTTGTGTACGACTGAGATCCAGTGTGGGAGCGAGACCGGCTTGCCGGCGATGAGGCCATCAAAGGCACTATTTCAATCAGCGGTCAGCAAACCCTTTACCCACCGCCGCCAACTCCCCAATCAACCGCGCCGGCTGCCAGTGATCACCCTGTTTGGTTTCCAGCTGCAGTAGCCGCTGATGAATATCCGCCACCCCCTGCTGATCCGCCCAGGCCATCGGCCCGCCCTTGTCCGCCGGAAAACCATAACCGTTGAGGTACACCAGATCGATGTCATGTGCCGACGCCGCAATCCCTTCCTGAAGAATCTTCGCGCCCTCGTTGACCAGTGCCAGCAAGCAGCGCTCCAGAATCTCCTCAGGCCCGATCTCTCGACGCTGGAAACCCAATCCTTCGCTGACCTCCAGCACCAGCGCATCCACCTGCACATCGTGCTCAGCCTGGCGACTGCCCGCTTCGTAGTGGTAATAGCCGTTGCCACTCTTCTGCCCGAAACGGCCCAGTTCGCACAGACGGTTATCCACTTGAACCTGCGGCGCATCCTGCCCCTTGCCGGCCAGCTCCCGAGCCCGCCATTCGAGGTCGATACCAACCACGTCGTACATGCGGAACGGCCCCATGGCGAAACCGAACCCCTGCAACGCCGCATCCACCTGATAGGGGTAAGCGCCTTCAAGCAGCATCTTGCGTGCTTCCAGCACGTAGGTTTTGAGCATGCGGTTGCCAATGAAGCCCTCGCAGTTGCCCGACACCACGCTGACTTTGCCCATGCGTTTGCCCAGGTCCAGCGCGGCTTCCAGCACCGCCGGTGAAGTCTGTGCGCCACGAACGATTTCCAGCAGTTTCATGATGTGCGCCGGGCTGAAGAAGTGCAGGCCCAGGACTTGTTTGGGGCGGCGGGTGGCGGCGGCAATGGCGTCGATATCCAGCGCCGACGTGTTACTGGCCAATATGGCTTCGGGCTTGAGCAGGCCATCCAGCTCGCGGAAGATTCTCTGCTTGAGCTCGAGGTTTTCGTAAACCGCCTCGATCACCAGATCGACCTCGCGGATCGCTGCGTAATCGGCAGCAGCCGTGACCCGTGCAATGCGCGCATCCGCCTCAGCCTGATCAATCCGCCCCTGCCGCACGTTGTGCGCGTAGGTCTCAGCCACGCTGGCCAGTGCCTGCTCAAGCATCTGCGGATTGTTATCGACCCACTGCACCGGCACCCCGGCATTGGCCAGGCACATGACAATGCCACGGCCCATGGTGCCCGCACCGATGACGGCAGCGCGCTGAATGTTGAACGGTGTCTGGCTCATGGTTGTTCTCTTATTGGCGATCCAAAGACAGACCCCACCATAGTCAGCCACCCGGTTTTTTTGAAATTTATTCCTGTGATGGGGGACATTCAGCGGATGGATGCACGTCCGCCAGACACTGACATCCCTGTAGGAGCAAGCTTGCTCGCGATGAGGCCATCACCTTCAACATCAATGTTGAATGTTGAATGTTGAATGTTGAATGTAAATCCGCCATCGCCAGCAAGCCGGCTCCTACAAAGGTACGGTTCAGCCTGAGAGATGCTGCTCAACCCAAGTCCGTACTTCGCCATACGGATACTCTTCCAGCGCCGCAAACCCCGGAATCGACCGTGCCTTGAGCTTGGTAAACAGCGGCACACTGATCCCGCACAGAAACCGTGTCACCCGCTCAGCGGGAGGAACGCTGCCGGTGTGCTGCTCGTGCCTGTGGATAAAACCACCACACAGCGCCTCGAAGTTTTTATCCACAAGCGCCGGCAACTCCGGCGGTGCGGGCAGCCGCGCCACATGCCCGTGACACACCGAACAATGCCCGCACTGCTGCGGCGAGTTTTCGTCACCGAAGTATTCGGCCAGGCGATTACCCAGGCAGTGGTCAGTGGCGAACAGATCGAGCATGGCGTGAATCCGCGCAATCTCGGTGCGTTCGTGCCGGGTGAAACAATCATGCAGTTCGGCACTCAGCGCCTGAATGTCGAACTCCGTTTGCAGCAGGCTGTAGACCTCGGTCATCTGCTTGCTTTCCAGCTCGACCCAACCCTTTTCCTGGAAGTAATCCAGCGCCTTGACCACCCGATTGCGTTCGGCTTGATGCTGCTCGTACAGCGCATCGAAATTCACCGTCGCCCAGGTCCGCGCGCGGCTGGAGGTCTGGATGATGGCCGCGACGAAATCCTTGCGCTCACCCTCGAAGCGGGCCAGCAAGTCTTCCGGCTCCAGCAAATACTTGAAGCGATATTCAGCGTAATAGGCGTAACGCGGGGCGATGATCCCGCGCAGCTCCAATTGCACCAGCAAGGTCTTGAGCGGCAACTGGCGAATATTGCTCTGATCGGCCAACGGCCCTAGCAGAAACTCCCAATGCCCCTCGGGCGCGGCGGCTTGCAATTCGTCGAGCACATGACGGATGCCTTCCAGCTCCGGCGTGTCGCCGTAGACGAAATTTTCCAGCACGTTGAGGCTGTCGCGGTTGGCCAGTACCAGGCAGTCCGATGGCTGCCCGTCACGCCCGGCGCGACCGATTTCCTGGCTGTAGTTTTCGATGGATTTGGGCAGGTCGAAATGCACCACGTTGCGGATGTCGCTCTTGTCGATGCCCATGCCGAAGGCGATGGTGGCGACGATGCAATTGGACTGGCCGCCCATGAATCGTTTCTGAATGGCTTCGCGTTGTTCGTGGGGTAAACCGGCGTGATAGGCCTCGGCCTGAATACCGTTGCGATTCAAGTGTTCGGCGATATGTTCAGCGGTTTTCTGCAGGGTGACGTAGACGATGCTCGGCTGGTTGGGACGCTCGCTCATCCATTCGACCAAGCGTCGCCGTTTGTCCTGACCACGCACCGGTTCCACCAACAAGTTGAGGTTCGGCCGGTAGAAACCGGTGGTCACCACGTCTTGCGGGGCAATGGCGAATTTCGCCTCCATGTCGGCGATCACTTTCGGGGTCGCGGTGGCGGTCAGCAACAGCGCTTGAGGAATGTTGAACTGGCGCTGGTAATCCGGAAGCTTGAGGTAGTCGGGGCGGAAGTTATGGCCCCACTCCGAGATGCAATGCGCCTCGTCCACCACCAGCAGCGAGATGGGCACTTGCTGCAAGAAATTGCGGAAGCGCTCGTTCTTAAGGCGCTCCACGGAAATCATCAGGATCTTCAATTCGCCGGACTTGGCGCGGGCCATCACGTCACTGGCGTCATCGCGGCTTTGAGCCGAATCGATACTGCCTGCCGAAATGCCATGGCGCTGCAGAAACGCCAATTGATCCTGCATCAACGCGAGCAGCGGCGAGACCGCCAGCGTCAGGTGCGGCAGCAACACCGCCGACATCTGGTAACACAGGGACTTGCCTGAACCCGTAGGGAAAATCGCCGCCGCCGAGCGCCCGGCCATCACCGCGCTGACCACCGCCTCCTGGCCGGGTCGAAACTGTGGATAACCGAAAACCTGTTCCAGGGTGTTGTGCATAAGCTGTCACTCCGTTGACCGCTGCGAAGCCCAAAGCCTAGCCGGTGATCGCAGCGAGTCGAGAAAAGGTCGGGGGCAAAAACGATACGGGATGATACAGCGGATGGCGCGGGGGGGATTGCGGGGGTTGAGGAATATGGCGACCGGTAGATCGCCATCGCTAGCAAGCCAGCTCCTACAGTTGATCTTCGCACCTGCCCCTTTTGTAGGAGCTGGCTTGCCAGCGATGAGGCCTGCAGCCTCACCAAAAAATCATGGTTGATCCCTTCAGGGCACCAACACCGCCACCCGCAGCTGTTCATTCAACATCTGCTCATGAAACACCTGGCTCTTGCTCGCCCACACCGCATGGGCCGGGCTGATTTCGCCGGTGAACGCCGCCGCCAACTGACGCAAATCAGCGACGCTTCGCACTCGCGGGCAGAACGGTTCGCCGTCGCAGTTCTGACTGGCGTTGCGGTAGGTGGTCAGCAACCGGTCCCACAACCCGTCACGCACTTGTCGCACAGACTTGAGCTTCAATGCCTGCACGCCCAGACGCTGTTTCAGCCCCTGCTCGTCCAGCGATTCGCTGGCCAGCAACGCCTTGCCAAACATCAACACCTCAGCGCGGGATGCGGTGTCCATGTTCGCCTGCGTGGTGAGGGCATCCGGCCAACCGGTGCGGGCCATGTTGGCCAACATCATCGAACTGCCGGCGTCGGCCGCGCCCGTCAAACGACAAACACCCGCCCACAACAACAAAACCGAGGCCATACGTAGCCACTGCATACCTAATTCCCTTTAAGTGCCTAACCAGGCATTTTCGAAATGCCCTACAGATTCTGGCGCGCACCATACAGAGGTTTACTGCGCCGCGCCTGATAAACACGTAGGAAATTTCACCAGTAGGGGTTTCGGTGAAAAAAACCTCGGGAAACGCGTAGGGCCAATGCCCGAAGACCAGTAAATCCCCTACACATTCTGTCGATTGCGGCTGTATTGCCGCAGCCCGCCGTCCCCTTCATAGTTTTCGGCGCGGCTGAAACAGTGTGTCGGCCTGCCCGACTTCCCAAAGGACTGCCCCTCGATGCAAGATCGCTACCGCCCCCTCAAAAGCAGCTACAGCGACACCCCGGTCCTGGTCATCGACACCGAGGCCGACCCACACGAAATCCTCGACGCCGCCAGCCAACGCATCCACGCCGCCAGCGACCTGCTCGAAACCCTGTATTGCCTGTGCTTCAAACAGGCGAACGCAAGCGACATCCCCAACATCGTCAACGCCCTCTACCTGCTGACCCAGGACGGCAACGAACTCCTCGACATCGCCCGCCAACGCCTCCCAAAACTCACCGCCGGCTAATGCCACCCCCAATCCCCTTGTAGGAGTGAGGCTGCTCGCGATGAACGATAACGCGGTGTACCTGACTAAAAATTTCGGCTGGGGATAACTCCGTAGGCAACGCCCTATCAAAGCTTCATCCCGGTCCTACAACAGAAGACACCTTATCGACTATCGCCAACTCGCTACTCAAACCTATAGTCGGACTGTCGCTGCCAAATCAGCGACCGGGCTTGGTCACCCGAACAGAGAACTCATTTCGCTTCCGTTGTATGCTGCGGCACCTCAAGTGCCTGCACGCTATATGGTGGCTGTGTTCGGGACGCCTTTGGGCGTACCGGCAAAGTGAGTTCTCACCGGTTTGACCAACCCGAACACAGTCCGCCTCCCATCGCTTGGTCACGATGGTGGTGGTTTTTCCTGGTGCACTTGAGAATTCTCACTATGAGCAAATGGAATCCGTTCACAAACGATCGCTACCTTCCACTCCAAACCAACCTCACCGATTCCCCGCCCCTGATCATCGACACAGAAGCCAACCCGCAAGACATCCTCGAAGCCGCCCTCCAGCGCATCCGAGCCTCCAGCGAACTGCTCCGAACCCTGCATTGCCAAAACTTCGAGCAAGGCGATCTAGAAGACATCCCCCACATCACCCACGCGCTCTACCTCCTGACCCAGGATGGCTGCGACCTGCTAAAAGTCGCCCAACAACGCATGTTGGGTTGGAAAGCCCCCACCTGACGCTAAGCGCTAACAGGTAAGCCGCACCCTTGTGGGAGCTGGCTTGCCTGCGCCTCGCAGGATTCGACACGTCACCAGAGGACCTCGTCACTCCACTTCCTGCGCGAGAGAAAGTGCTCGCCAAATACCGGGAAGACAATCCGTCACAATCTCCTCCTGCCCTTCCCACCAAACCTGACGACCAATAAGATCCGCCCAAGCCCAACCGGACGCCCCCGAATGAACCTCGCCCCCAACTTCCCCGACAACCACACCATGCACCTGCTCATGCAGCTGCTGCACGAAGAAATTGGCCTGCCCGAACGCAAAACCATCAGCCTCACCACCTCGATCAACTTCGATCTAGGCTGCGACGGCGCTGACGCCCGGCATCTGATGGAAGCGCTGGAAGAACAGTTCGGGGTCGACTTCGTGGACTACGATGCCTATCGCTACTTTCAGCCGGAAGGGTTTGATGTGTTTCTCAAGCGCAGGGCAAAGGGCCGTGGCGACAAGGTGCCTTTAACCATTGGCATGCTTTACCAAGCGACTCAGACGCAACGATGGGATACACAGGCGCTAGAGAGCCTGTAGCACCTAAGTCATCACCGAAGCCAAACCCGAGCATAAGTAGCAATATTCTGGCTGTTTATCTAGATTTACGCTGGAATAATGCTTGTTACGGTAAATGAGCAAATCCAAATCAGATAGCGTCAACCGAGAGAAGTCCCTGTAGGCAAGACCAGCACAACAACCAACAAGTGCTATTATTCTGGCAGTAAAGCCTGAAAAATGAAGGAATAATGGCACATGGCAAAGAAGACAGCGCCACTCCTGCCCGCCGCAGCCAAGCTACTCTCCGAGTTTGGGGAGCGACTGAAACTCGCTCGGTTGCGCCGCAAGCTGACAGCCAAGCAAGTCGCCGAGAGGGCTGGCATGTCCCTGACCACGCTGCGCTCTCTGGAGTCGGGTGGGTCAGGTGTGACAATGGGCGCCTATTTATCAGTGATGCAGGTGCTGGGGCTGGAGAAAGACTTGAGCAAGCTCGCTGCGGAGGATGAATTGGGGCGCCAACTACAGGACGCTCAATTAATCCCAGGAGCAAAACTCGCAACCAATAAACGCCGACGAGTACGCAGTGTGACTACCGCGACGGTATCGCCACCTATTCGCGACAGGGAAGTTGAGGCATTTGAGAGTCCCGCCCTCGCTGCTGATTTCCCTTTGAACACGCACTCCTTATCCAGTTTGTTAACCAAGAAAAAACCTAAACCTACGACGGGCAAAAAATGACACGGATCGCGGTGTATGCCGATTGGGAGTCTTTGAATGGCCCAAGGCGCCTTGGGTTCCTTCATGCCAGAAAGGCTCGCTCCAGCAACGTATTCGAGTTTGAGTACGACTCCGCAGCACTGGCCGATCCCGAATTGAACTTCACATCGCTGGACCCGCGCATCGGCCTCTTCGAAGGCCGACAATTTCCCGGTCAGCATCAGACCCGGTTTGGCGTTTTTGCCGACTCAAGCCCCGATCGATGGGGGCAATTATTGATGAAGCGGCGCCTGGAGCGAGACATCCGTGAAGGGTTTGCGCCTCAAGGCACCAAACTGTACGAATCGGATTTCCTTCTAGGCGTTCATGACCTCTATCGGGTCGGAGCTATCCGCTACAAGCTCAATGATGAAGGCAACTTTCTGGATGATCGCGATGGTTTGGCGGCCCCTCCTTTCGTCGAATTACGCGCATTAGAGGAAGCAAGCCGCGCCTTGGAAAGCGATCCGGACAACACGTCTCCAGACGGGCGCGAATGGCTGAGGATGCTGATAGCACCCGGTGGCTCACTAGGGGGCGCCAGACCCAAGGCCAGCGTTGCCGACGAGCGTGGTCATTTATGGATCGCCAAGTTTCCGAGCTCTCGCGATGACTATGACATCGGCGGCTGGGAAATGGTGGTCAATGCCTTGGCAAATCACTGTGGCTTGCGGGTTGCAACCGGCACTGCACGCCGCTTCGCGAGCGATCACCACTGTTTCATGGTCAAGCGTTTCGACCGTACAGAACAGGGTGGCCGACTGCATTTTGCATCAGCCATGACCATGACCGACCGCGTTGACGGTGACGATGCATCGGTAGGTGCCAGCTATCTTGAGTTAGCAGAAGTGCTCATGGAGCACGGCTCGGAAACCAATGCGGATCTTCGCGAGTTGTGGTCTCGTATCGTGTTCAACATCCTTGTTTCCAATACTGACGACCATCTGCGCAACCACGGCTTTATCCTTGATCCCGGCCGGGGGTGGCGCCTGTCTGATGCCTACGACATGAACCCTGTGGCACACGCCGATGGGCTGAAGCTCAACATCACAGATGCCGACAACGCGCTGGATCTTGAGCTCGCTCGCGAAGTGGCTGAGTACTTCCGGGTAAGTCGAGCAGATGCGGAAGAAATTATTGAGAGCTTCCAAGAGGTAGTCAGCCAATGGCCAACGCTGGCCAATGCACTGGGATTGTCGAGGCGTGAGCAGGACAATATGGCGCCTGCATTCCGGCTTTCAGGAGTTTAGTTTTTTGGAGTCGTGCAAGGCATAACACTCGGATACTCGGACGCTGGGAAACCTCTAACGTCCGCAGTCTATAAGGACATAGCGTGGACGTACTGATGGGTTTACTCGCCGCCTTACTGTGGGGCGGCACGGATTTTCTGGTGGGGTTGAATGCCCGCGCAGTGGGCGTAAAACGCGCCGTATATTTCGGTCAGGCGCTGGGGTTCAGCATCATGAGCCTGCTGTTGGTCGCCTTCCCCGCGTTCATTCTTAAGTCGATGTCGGCGTCACTCACTGTCTGGCTGTTCGGCGTTGTCGCCGCCGTGCTGACGGTGTCTGGTGCCCTCGCGTTGTCCAAAGCCTTTGCCCTCGGTAAAGCGTCCATCGTTGCGCCGCTGGTAACTTCTTATGGCGTTGTGACGACGCTGCTGTCCTGGGCCGGAGGTGAGCAGATCAGCATGATTCAGCTGCTTTGCATTGCTCTGTGCGTGATCGGGGTGATTCTCTCCAGCATTCATTCCGACTCGAAAATCCCACACACCACTCAAGCCAGCAGCTCGATCGCCTACGCACTGTTGGCCGCCCTTTTCTATGGCACCAGTTTCTGGCTGCAAGGCCACTTTGTGCTTCCGGTACTTGGTCCGATAACGATGCTTTGGCTCGCTTATCTGGTTGGTCTGATCGTGCTGGTGGTGATCGTCCTGAGGATCAAGGACGGACTGAAAATCCCACCGTTGAAAAACTGCATGACACTGACCGGCGCCAGCCTGATGAACCTGGGTGGGTTTTCTTCTTTCGCCTGGGGGGCGGTGGCAGGATCGGTTTCGGTGGTAACGGTGATCAGCACACTGTCCGGAGGAATCGCGGCGATTCTGGGATACGTATTCTTCAAGGAAAGGCTGGCAAAGTTACAGGTGCTTGGCGTGGTTCTGGTGTTGGTGGGCGCGTTCGTGTTGCACCTGAAAACCTGAGCCGCCCTCACAAAAAAGGCACCTTACGGAATCCTGGATAACGCACGACCTGTAGGAGCCGGCTTGCTGGCGATAAACTCAAGTACGCTGCGTTTATCCAGACAGCACGCGTTATCGTTAACGACCATCGCCAGCAAGCCGGCTCCTACAGGTCGTGTGATATTCGTTACCCACAAAAAAGCCGCCCCAAAGGGCGGCTTTTTCATTACATCAAACCAATCTTACAACTTCGGCCCAGCAGCCTTGATCGCGTCGCTCACTTCGAACTTCTTGAAGTTCTCAACAAACAACCCGGCCAGTGCTTTAGCCGCTTCATCGTAAGCAGCCTTGTCAGCCCAGGTGTTACGTGGGTTCAACAGGCCAGTCTCAACGCCCGGTACGGCCAGTGGCACGTCGAGGTTGATGGTGTCGAGGTGTTCGGTTTCAGCACCGATCAACGCGCCGCTCTGGATCGCTGCGATGACGCCGCGAGTAGTCGGGATGTTGAAGCGTTTGCCGACGCCGTAGCCGCCGCCGGTCCAGCCGGTGTTGACCAGGTAGACCTTGGAGCCGAAGCCGCGGATGCGTTTGATCAGCAGTTCTGCGTATTCGCCGGCCGGACGCGGGAAGAACGGTGCGCCGAAGCAGGTGGAGAAGGTCGACTTGATGCCGCTGCCGGAACCCATTTCGGTCGAGCCCACCAGTGCGGTGTAGCCGGACAGGAAGTGGTAGGCCGCTTGTTCTTCGCTGAGGATCGACACTGGTGGCAGTACGCCGGTCAGGTCGCAGGTCAGGAAGATCACAGCGTTTGGCTCGCCACCGAGGTTCTTCTCGGAACGCTTGGCAACGTGCTCCAGCGGGTAGGCGGCGCGGCTGTTCTGGGTCAGGCTGACATCGGCGTAGTCGGCGTGCTTGGCGTCGTCGATCACGACGTTTTCCAGGACTGCGCCGTGCTTGATGGCTTTCCAGATGACCGGCTCGTTCTTCTCGGACAGGTCGATGCACTTGGCATAGCAACCGCCTTCGATGTTGAAGACAACGCCTTCGCCCCAGCCGTGTTCGTCGTCACCGATCAGGTAACGGCTTTCGTCGGCCGACAGGGTGGTTTTACCGGTGCCGGACAGGCCGAAGAACAGGGTCACGTCGCCCGCTTCGCCGATGTTGGCGGCGCAGTGCATCGGCAGTACGTCAGCGGCAGGCAGCAGGAAGTTCTGCACCGAGAACATGGCTTTCTTCATTTCACCGGCGTAACGCATGCCGGCGATCAGCACTTTCTTCTGTGCGAAGTTGATGATCACGCAACCGTCGGAGTTGGTGCCGTCACGCTCTGGCACGCACTCGAAGTTGGCAACGTTGAGCACTTGCCACTCTGCACGACCCGCCGGGTTGTACTGGGCCGGGTTGATGAACAGGCAACGACCGAACAGGTTCTGCCAGGCAGTCTGGGTGGTCATCTTCACGGCCAGGTAGTGATCTTCGGCCGCGCCTACATGCACGTGGGAAACGAAATGATCTTGCGCGTTGTTGAAGGCCTCGACGCGAGCCCACAGGGCATCGAACTTGTCGGCCGGGAACTTGCGGTTGATCGGGCCCCAGGCGATAGCGGCCTGGGTGGTCGGCTCTTCAACGATGAAACGATCGACTGGCGAGCGACCGGTACGGTGACCGGTGCGAACAACCAGCGCGCCGGTATCGGCAAGCTCGCCTTCACCGCGATTCAGGGCTTCTTTAACCAGATCATCAACACTCAGATCGGTGTACACGGCGTTATTGGCTTGCGTCATGAGGTTCCCCGTCGGCCAGTGGCCGAGTGCTCCAAACGTTTTGTAGTAGAAAGTCGTGCACTACTACCGCGAAAAAAGTGGGCCGGATTATGCCAGAAACGCCCAAAAAAAGTAGGGCCCTCCCGTCGTAACGGCGTTATTCCGGCACTTTCCAGTGAATTTACCTGCGCTGAACCGTTTTAGTGACGGGTATCTGACGGCGTCTCGACGCCCGCACCGGCGAATAATTGAACGATATCGGCGGCGTCGAACAGGTAACGTTCATTGCAGAACTGGCAGTCGACCTCGATGTTGCCACCGTGTTCGACGACCAGGCTCTGCGCATCTTCCAGACCCAAACTGACCAGAGCATTGGCAGAACGTTCGCGCGAGCAGCTGCAACGGAAGCGCAATTTCTGCACATCGAACAGCCGGACCTGCTCTTCGTGGTAGAGACGATGGAGCACGGTTTCGTTGTCCAGACCGAGCAATTCATCGGCGTTCAGGGTGCTGGCCATCGCGGTGATGTGCTGCCAGCTGGCGGCGCGTTCTTCTTCGTCTTTCAGGCGGTCGGCGGGCAGTTGCTGCAGCAACAGGCCGCGGGCGCGACGGCCATCGGCGTACAGCCAGAAACGCGTGCCCACCTGTTGCGACATCACGAAGTAGTTAGTGAAGCACTCCGACAGGGTTTCGCCATCCAGGTCGACGATGCCCTGATAACGCTGGCCCACGGTCGGGTCGACGGTCAGCGCCAATACGCCGTTGGGCATCAGGTCGGCGAGGGTGGCGTCGGGGGCGATCTGGTCGGCCTCGTAACGGGCCAGGCCACGGATGTCACGTTCGCTGGAGCATTCGATCATCAGCAACGGGATCGGGCCGTCGGATTTCGCCTGAAGAATCAGCAGACCATCAAACTTCAAGGTGCCGACCAGCAACGATGCCGCGGCCATCAGTTCGCCAAGCAGTTGCGCGACCGGCTCCGGATACGGGTGTTTGGCAAGAACCTCGGCGTAGCTGCGCTCCAACGAAACCAGCTCGCCGCGGGTGTCGCTGTCATCGAAGATGAAGCGTTGGGTGTAGTCGGTATCCGGTAGATCGGTCATAGGTCTGGGTATCTGAAGTAAATGATAAAAAGGTTACAAACGAGAAAATCGCGCCTCTGTAGCACCGTTTTGGTGCGCACTGTTCAGCCATGGGAGGCATTTTATGAACAATCCGGTTTTGTTCCAAGCAAGGTGGAACGTCCGCCGGTGGCGTTGTGCAATTTTGTGCCGCTGGTGCTGCTGGCCTTCTGGTTATGGCCTACAGGTCAGAGGCTGTGTGTGATTTTCGACGAGTGGCTTTCCATCCACTCGATTCGCCGCTGGCGATTCACCCGATATGGCTGCGCATTCGGGCAATTGCAAGTCTGCGACCGTTTGATGCGGTGGTCTGGGGGATACTGCTGGTCGGATAAGTGTGGTGCGTAGCGCCTGAATCCGGGGATGGCTGGCGAGTGCTGCGCACTCGATCGCGAGCAGGCTCGCTCCCACATTGAAATGCGTATCCCTTGTGGGAGCGAGCCGGCTCCGGGCGGCGTTCCGACGAAGGCGTCAGCCCAGACAACGCAGAAACAACCGACTCACTCGTCGTTGCTGCTCCCACGAAATTTAAACAGATCCCGCCGCTGCTTCTTGCTCGGCTTGCCGTCGGTGCTCACGCCCAGCGAGCCCGCCTTGCGCATCGCCGCAGCCGCTTCGCGCTTGGCGATGCTGGCCTCGGTTTCGGCGTACAAGGTCTGAGCTTCCGGCGCACCACGGCGCACGATCGATAACGCCTGGACCACCACCGTACGCTCCTCGAACCCTGCGCGAATCTGAAATTCGTCGCCGATCCGCGGCTCTTTGCCCGGCTTGCAGCGCTCGCCACGGCAATGCACCTTGCCACTTTCAATCGCCGCTTTCGCCAAGGCACGTGTTTTATAAAAACGCGCGGCCCACAACCACTTATCGAGACGGACCTTGTCGTCCTCTTCGCTTTTTTGTGCCATGGAATTTCCTCATTCTGAAATATTGGTGAACTGTACTACCGTTTCTGTCGTGCCAGGATTTCCACCGACCCGTACTACAATGCGCACGCCACACCTCGCTTGCAGGGGTGGAATTCCGGGCCGTAGATATCTGTCGCCTTTTAACCATTATTCTGCGTGAATACCGCGAATCCGGCCGCGTGCGGCCCCAGCGGTATCCACCGGTTGAGTACCTTTGAAGACATTTGACCATTTGACCGTTGTCGGTCTGCGCGAGTGGGTGGCGCTCCCGGATTTGGGAGTCGCGGGCCTGCGGGCAAAAATCGACACCGGCGCCAGCACCTCCAGCCTGCATGCCACTGACATCGAGCCGTTCGAGCGCGACGGCGAGAACTGGGTGCGCTTCACGGCGCATCTGGGCACGGTGGTGCAACTGCGTCACCGGCGCTGCGAAGCACCACTGGTGACGATGAAATCCATCAAAAGCTCCAACGGCCAGGCGCAGAAGCGTTACGTGGTCAGCACTACCCTGGCCCTCGGTGATCGGGTCTGGCGGGTCGAGTTCACCCTCGCCTGCCGCAAGTCCATGCGTTATCGCCTGCTTCTCGGTTCCAAAGCCCTGATCGACGGCCAACTGGTGGTCAATCCGGGCATTAAATATGTACAAGACAAGCCGGTGTTCCCGGTATCTACCTCCTCCACAGGTGTTGCATGAAGATCGCTGTGCTGTCGCGGAACCCGCGTCTGT
Source organism: Pseudomonas sp. PDM03 (assembly GCF_014852385.1). Taxonomy (NCBI): domain Bacteria; kingdom Pseudomonadati; phylum Pseudomonadota; class Gammaproteobacteria; order Pseudomonadales; family Pseudomonadaceae; genus Pseudomonas; species Pseudomonas sp. PDM03. The sequence continues at coordinate 150,184 of NZ_JACVBM010000005.1, forward strand.
ATTCCACTCGTCGTCTGGTCGAAGCCGGTACCGAGCGTGGCCATGAAATGGTGGTGATCGACACCCTGCGCGCCTACATGAACATTGCCAGCCACAAACCGCAGATCCACTACCGCGGCAAGCCGCTGGAAGGTTTCGACGCGGTGATCCCCCGGATCGGTGCCTCGGTAACGTTCTATGGCTGCGCGGTGCTGCGTCAGTTTGAAATGATGGGGGTGTTCCCGCTTAACGAATCGGTGGCCATTGCCCGCTCGCGGGACAAACTGCGTTCGCTGCAATTGCTCTCGCGCCGTGGGATCGGTTTGCCGGTCACCGGGTTTGCCCACTCTCCGGATGACATTCCCGACCTGATCGACATGGTCAACGGCGCGCCGCTGGTGATCAAGGTGCTGGAAGGCACCCAGGGCATCGGCGTGGTGCTGTGCGAAACCGCGACGGCAGCGGAATCGGTGATCGAGGCGTTCATGGGCCTCAAGCAGAACATCATGGTTCAGGAATACATCAAGGAAGCCGGCGGTGCGGACATCCGCTGCTTCGTGGTCGGCGACAAGGTGATTGCGGCGATGAAGCGTCAGGCCAAGCCTGGGGAGTTTCGCTCCAACCTGCATCGCGGTGGCAGCGCCAGCCTGATCAAGATCACACCGGAAGAACGCATGACTGCATTACGCGCGGCGAAGGTGATGGGACTGGCGGTGGCGGGTGTGGATATTCTGCGTTCGAATCACGGGCCGTTGGTGATGGAAGTGAATTCGTCGCCGGGGCTGGAGGGGATCGAGACCACCACCGGGAAGAATGTGGCGGGGATCATCATTGAGCATCTTGAGAAGAATGGTGGGCCGAATATGACTCGGACCAAGGGTAAGGGCTGATCCTGAATAGTGGCGGCAGTGATGCCGCCATCGTCGGAACGCAGCCCGGAGCCGGCTCGCTCCCACAGGGGAACGCATTCCAATGTAGGAGCGAGCCTGCTCGCGATGAGGCCGCCCGCCGCGACAAAGTTCTTAACGCTTAAACCGCATCCCGAGGCAACATCAACCCCAACGGCAACCGAACCCGCGCTTCCAACCCACCACCAGTACGATTGCGCAGTTCAACATTCCCGCCATGCATCGAAGCAATCCGCTTCACGATCGCCAACCCCAACCCGGTCCCTTTGCCACCGCGAGCGCGATCCCCACGGGTAAACGGGTTGAAGATCGCCTCCAGCTCCGACGGATCAATCCCCGCCCCACGGTCCATGACGCTCAGCACCACATACGGGGCGCTGACATCCCCGGACACATAAGCCGCCACCTCAACACCGCTGCCAGCGTGATGCAGCGCATTGCCGATCAGGTTGTTCAGCAACCGTTTCATGGACACGCGACGCAGCGGAAACGGCTGAATCGGCTCCAGACGCAGGCGTACTTTCTCTTCATTCTGGTTAAACGGTGCGGCGACTTCACGAACCAGATCAGTCAGGTCCACCTCTTCCACCGATTCATCACGGCCATCGCGAATGAACGCCAGGAACTGATCGAGAATCGCGTCCATATCCTCAATGTCGCGGACCATGTCGTCCGTCAGGTCGCTGTGATCGCCCATCAACTCCAGCGACAGACGCAACCGGGTCAGCGGCGTACGCAGATCATGGGACACGCCCGCCAGCATCAGCTCGCGCTCGCGGCCCGCCTGCTCGACGTCTTCGGCCATCTGGTTGAACGCGCGGTACACCTCGGTCATCTCGCTCGGTGTGTCGCTGATCGGCAAACGTACGCTGCGGCCCTGGCCAAGTTGGCGGGCGGCATAGACCAGGCGCTTCAACGGTTGGTTGAGCTGACTGACGAAAATCCAGGCCGAGGCGGTGGACAGCAAGCCAATGGCAAGGAACCAGCCGAGCACGTTCCAGATTTTCTGGCCACGCAAAGGATGCGGATACAGCGGCACCTTCAGCCACCCATCGCCCAGGCTCGGCGCCCGGACCCACAGCGCCGGCGGCGAGTGCATGCGCAGTCGCACCTCGGTGTCGGCGCCGAGTTCGGCCTGCATCTGCCGCTGATAGATCTCGCTGTAAGGCCAGTGTTGCTCGCCCTCCGGCACCCCGGTGCCCACCACCCGGATCAGGGTCGCGGCTTCGGCAATCTTGTCGCGGTTGTTTTCATCGGCCGCCCAGTAGGCGCGCAGCGTCAGGGCGACGCCGTGGCTGTATTGACGATCCACCAGCACGTCTTCGTTCATCAACAGATAAACCAGGGTCAGCGCCTTGGAAAACAGGACAACAATCAGCACCAGCCACAGGGTGCGGGAGAAGAAACTCTGGGGGAACCAAACCGGGGTTTTCATGAATAACCGCTACACACTTGCAGGAGCGAGCGATGCTCGCATATTGCGGATCGCGAGTCTGCGGACAACATCATCCGCACGACCCGCTCCTACAAATCGCCGATCACTTGGTGGCGGCGCCATCCGGAACGAACACGTAGCCCACGCCCCAGACAGTCTGGATGTAACGCGGCTTGGACGGATCAGGCTCGATCATCCGGCGCAGACGGGAAATCTGCACGTCGATGGAACGCTCCAGGGCATCCCACTCGCGGCCACGGGCCAGGTTCATCAGCTTGTCGCGAGTCAGTGGCTGACGGGCGTTCATGACCAATGCCTTGAGCACCGCGAACTCACCGGTGGTGAGCATGTGCACTTCGTCACCGCGTTTCAGTTCGCGAGTGGCCAGGGACAGTTCGTAGTCACCGAAGGTCACGCTTTCGTCTTCGCTGCCCGGCGCACCCGGCACCGGCGCCGATTGACGACGCAAGACCGCTTTGACGCGAGCCATCAGCTCATCCGGGTTGAACGGCTTGGCCAGGTAATCGTCGGCGCCCAGTTCAAGGCCCTTGATGCGGCTCAGCTCGTCGCCCTTGGCGGTGAGCATGATGATCGGAATCTGATTGTTCGCGCCGCGCAGGCGGCGGCAGGCGGTCAGACCGTCTTCGCCGGGCAGCATCAGGTCGAGGACGACCAGGTTGAACACTTCACGCGCCAGCAGGCGGTCCATTTGTTCGGTGTTCGGTACGGCGCGGGCGCGGTAGCCCTTGCTGACGAAAAAGCGTTCCAGCAGGCTGCTGAGCCCCGGATCGTCGTCAACGATAAGAATTTTTTCGCCTTCAGCAATGTTTGCAGTGCTGCTCATTGGATGCTCCTTTGATCTCGGCGCGCATTATGGCGTAGCTGCCGTTATACGCACCGTGTGCATTGTTAGCAGATTTTTCCTTCACCGCCAGAAATCCGGGCATTGTGCCTACAGCCTGTGATGCCCCCGAATGACAGAACGCTGGTTATAATGCGCGGCCTTTTGTGTCAGGCAACGTCTGATCGTTACCGTCGCGGCGGCTTTTTATTTTCATCGCCACGGCAGTAATTGTTCGATTTCACGGGTCAACGGGATGCCTGTTGATCCAGGTAGCGGCGCAGGCCAGGCCGCTCAACCAGACTCGCCGAGCCTTTATCCCCGCGCCCGCGAGCCTGCTTTCACAATTTGTCAGGTGGTTTTATGGACAGCATCAACAGCCGCATCGCCGAGGAACTCGGCGTACGCCCACAACAGGTCGAAGCGGCCGTCGCGCTACTCGATGAAGGCTCTACCGTTCCCTTCATCGCCCGTTACCGGAAAGAAGTGACCGGCAGCCTCGATGACATCCAGTTGCGTCATCTGGAAGAGCGTCTGCGCTACCTGCGAGAACTCGACGAACGGCGCATCAGCATCCTCGCCAGCATCGAAGAGCAAGGCAAGCTGACCCCGCAACTTGAACGCGACATCAAGCTCGCCGACACCAAGACCCGCCTCGAAGACTTGTACCTGCCGTACAAGCAGAAGCGCCGCACCAAGGGCCAGATTGCCCTGGAAGCCGGCCTCGGCGAGCTGGCCGACGGTCTGTTCAACGACCCCTCGCTGGCCCCGGACACCGAAGCCGCACGCTTCATCAACGCAGAAAAAGGCGTGGCCGATGTGAAGGCGGCCCTCGAAGGCGCCAAGTACATCCTCATGGAGCGCTTCGCCGAAGACGCTGGCCTGCTGGACAAGCTGCGCAACTACTTGAAGCAAGAAGCCACTCTCAGTGCCCGCGTGATCGCCGGCAAGGAAGAGGAAGGCGCCAAGTTCCGCGACTATTTCGAACACGACGAACCGCTGAAAAGCATGCCGTCGCACCGCGCGCTGGCGATTTTCCGTGGCCGCAACGAAGGCATTCTCAGCTCCGCGCTGAAAGTCGGCGACGAACTGCCGGGCACCATGCACCCGTGCGAAGGCATGATCGGTCAGCAGTTCGGCATCCAGAACCAGAACCGCGCTGCCGACAAATGGCTGGGCGAAGTGGTGCGCTGGACCTGGAAGGTCAAGCTCTACACCCACCTCGAAACCGATCTGCTGGGCGAGCTGCGCGATGGCGCGGAAACCGAAGCGATCAACGTATTCGCACACAACCTGCACGACCTGCTGCTGTCGGCTCCGGCCGGCCCGCGTGCCACCCTGGGCCTCGACCCGGGCCTGCGCACCGGTTGCAAGGTCGCCGTGGTCGATGCCACCGGCAAGCTGCTGGATCACGCCACGGTTTACCCGCACGTGCCGCACAACAAGTGGGACCAGACGCTGGCGATTCTTGCCGCCCTGTGCGCCAAGCACTCGGTGGACCTGATTGCCATCGGCAACGGCACCGCCAGCCGCGAAACCGACAAGCTGGCTGCTGAGCTGATCAAAAAATACCCAGCCATGAAGATGACCAAAGTCATGGTCTCCGAGGCTGGTGCATCGGTTTACTCGGCGTCGGAACTGGCTTCGAAGGAATTCCCGGACCTCGACGTGTCGATCCGTGGCGCGGTGTCCATCGCCCGTCGCTTGCAGGATCCGCTGGCCGAGCTGGTTAAAATCGATCCGAAATCCATCGGTGTCGGCCAGTACCAGCACGACGTGTCGCAGCTGAAACTGGCGCGCGGCCTGGACGCGGTGGTCGAGGACTGCGTGAACGCCGTCGGCGTGGACGTGAACACCGCTTCCGTGGCGCTGCTGGCCCGTATCTCCGGCCTCAACGCGACCCTGGCGCAGAACATCGTCAGCCACCGTGACGAGCACGGCGCGTTCAAGACCCGCGCAGCGTTGAAGAAAGTGGCGCGCCTGGGCGAAAAAACCTTCGAACAGGCCGCCGGTTTCCTACGCGTGATGAACGGCGACAACCCGCTGGATTCGTCTGCGGTTCACCCGGAAGCCTATCCGCTGGTGCAACGCATCGCTGCTGAAACCGACCGCGACATTCGCTCGCTGATCGGCGACGCGAGCTTCCTCAAGCGTCTTGATCCGAAGAAGTACACCGACGAAACCTTCGGTCTGCCGACGGTCACCGACATCCTGCAAGAGCTGGAAAAACCTGGCCGCGACCCGCGTCCGGAGTTCAAGACCGCCGAGTTCCAGGAAGGCGTCGAAGACCTCAAGGACCTGCAGCTGGGCATGATCCTCGAAGGCGTCGTGACCAACGTGACCAACTTCGGTGCGTTCGTCGATATCGGCGTGCATCAGGACGGTTTGGTGCACATCTCTGCGCTTTCGGAGAAGTTCATCAAGGATCCGCGTGAAGCGGTGAAGGCCGGTGACGTGGTGAAAGTGAAGGTCATGGAAGTCGATATCCCGCGCAAACGCGTCGGTCTGTCGATGCGCATGAGCGACACCCCGGGCGAGAAAATCGACGGTGCCCGTGGTGCGCGTCCGGGGTCGGCACCGCGCCAGTCCCAGAACACTGCACCGCGCAAGGAAACCACGGCGGCGACCCCGTCCAACAACGCCATGGCTTCGCTGTTCGCTAACGCCAAGCAGTTGAAGAAACGCTGATGGAAATCCCGGCCGGGCTGACCGAAAGCGCGTTTTTCAAGCTGCTGGGCTGTCGCTTGCACAGCCTGGAAACCGGGGTGGCGCAAGTCGCCCTGGCGCTGGAACCCGAACTGCGCAATCGCGGCGGCAAGTTGCACGGCGGGGCCTTGTTCAGCCTGGTGGACATTGCCATGGGGCTGGCCTGTTCCAGCACCCACGGCTTTGACCAGCAGAGCGCGACCATCGAGTGCAAGATCAACTACATCCGCGCCGTTTCCGACGGTGAGGTGATGTGCACGGCGCGGGTCATTCACCCGGGCCGCCGCACGCTGGTGGTCGAAGCCGACGTGATGCAGGGCGACAAACTCGTCGCAAAAGCACAAGGCACGTTCGCTGTCCTGTAGCTAGCCGTCATCGATTTGAGGTAATTTCGGCGCTATGACCGCAGTGCCGCAATTTCCTGTAGGAGCGAGCCTGCTCGCGATTGCGGTGTGTCAGACGACTTAAACGTTGACTGACACTCCCTAATCGCGAGCAGGCTCACTCCTACAGGGGATTGCGGCGCTCGATCCTTGGCTGGCTGCCAGTCGTTCTGTGCGGCTCAAAAACCAGGCGAAAACGCCAGTTTCAACTTCACCCTTGTAGACCGTCCTGCCCACCCCCATATTGGGGCGACTGACGCGTGAAGGAATCCAACTTGAGCGAACTTCTCAACCGCCGCCTGGCTCTGCTCGGCGAGCGCGCTAACCTCTCTCTGCTCGAACAGTGCCTTCACGGCATCGAACGTGAATGCCTGCGCGTGACCGGCGAAGGTCGCCTGGCGCAAACGCCGCACCCGGAAGAATTGGGTTCCGCGCTGACCAACGAACAAATCACCACCGACTATTCCGAGTCGCTGCTGGAGTTCATCACGCCCGCCCTGCCCAACCCGGCCGACACCCTGGCGAGCCTGGACAGGATTCACCGTTTTGCCTACAGCAAGCTCGGCAACGAGTACCTGTGGAGTCCATCGATGCCGTGCCCGTTGCCGGCCGAGGAAGATATCCCGATCGCCTATTACGGCACCTCCAACATCGGCAAGCTCAAGTATGTCTACCGCAAGGGCCTGGCCCTGCGCTACGGCAAGACCATGCAGTGCATCGCCGGGATTCACTACAACTTTTCCCTGCCGGAGAAGCTCTGGCCGCTGCTCAAGCAGGCGGAAGGCTTTGTCGGCACTGACCGCGACTATCAGTCGTCGGCCTACATCGCGCTGATCCGTAATTTCCGCCGCTACAGCTGGCTGCTGATGTACCTGTTCGGTGCTTCGCCAGCGCTGGACGCCGGCTTCCTGCGCGGTCGCACGCACCAGTTGGAACAGCTGGACCCGGACACTCTGTACCTGCCGTACGCCACCAGCCTGCGCATGAGCGACCTCGGTTACCAGAGCAACGCCCAGGCCGGCCTGACGCCGTGCTACAACGATCTGTCGAGCTACACCGACAGCCTGCGCAAAGCGGTGGCCACACCGTATGCGCCGTATGTCGAAATCGGCACGCATCAGGATGGTGAGTGGGTTCAGCTCAACACCAACATCCTGCAGATCGAAAACGAGTACTACTCCAACATCCGCCCGAAACGCGTGACCTACACCGGCGAGCGGCCGATCCAGGCGCTGGTGGCCCGTGGCATTCAGTACGTCGAAGTGCGTTGCCTGGACATCAACCCGTTCCTGCCGATGGGCATCGACCTGACCGAGTCGCGGTTCCTCGATGCGTTCCTGCTGTATTGCGCGCTGAACGACAGCCCGCTGTTGACCAGTAATTCGTGCGGCAACGCGACATCGAACTTCCTCAGCGTGGTCAAGGAAGGTCGCCGTCCGGGCCTGCAACTGCAACGCGACGGTCAACCGGTTGACCTGAAAGAGTGGGCGGGCGAGTTGCTGGAGAAGATTGCGCCACTGGCGGCGTTGCTCGATCAGAGCCATGGCGGCGATGCGCACAGCAAGGCATTGGACGCGCAACTGGCCAAGGTCAAGGATTCGTCCCTGACGCCATCAGCCCAGGTGCTGGCCGCGATGGCCGAGCACAAAGAAAGCTTCAGCCAGTTCTCCCTGCGCCAGAGCCAGGCCCATGCGGAATATTTCCGCAGCGAGCCGTTGCGCAGCGAAGACCAGGCAACATTTGAAGAGCGCGCGCGCTCCTCGCTGGCAGAGCAAGTGGAGCTGGAGCAGAACGAAGTCGGCGATTTCGATGTGTTTGTCGGCTCGTATCAGGCAAGCATTTTGGCAATCAGCAACTAACCTCTGAAGGTCCTGCGGACCTTGATCGCCAGCAAGCTGGCTCCTACAAAGATCATGTGCCTCACACATAACCCTGTAGGAGCTGGCTTGCCGGCGATGGCGGCCTGGAATTCACCGCAAGCCTCAAGGGCCTCATCGCCAGCAAGCTGGCTCCTACACAGATATGGGATCGCCACAAAATTGCGCGCCCAACGCAAAACCCTTGTAGGAGCCGGCTTGCCGGCGATGGCGGCCTGGAATTCACCGCAAGCCTCAAGGGCCTCATCGCCAGCAAGCTGGCTCCTACACAGATATGGGATCGCCACAAAATTGCGCGCCCAACGCAAAACCCTGTAGGAGCTGGCTTGCCAGCGATGGCGGCCTGTAATTCACCGCAAGCCTCAAGGGCCTCATCGCCAGCAAGCTGGCCCCTACACAGATATGGGATCGCCACAAAATCGCGCGCCCAACGCAAAACCCTTGTAGGAGCCGGCTTGCCGGCGATGGCAGCCTGGAATTCACTGCAAGCCTCAAGGCCCTCATCGCCAGCAAGCTGGCCCCTACACAGATATGGGATCGCCACAAAATCGCGCGCCCAACGCAAAACCCTTGTAGGAGCTGGCTTGCCAGCGATGGCGGCCTGGAATTCACTGCAAGCCTCAAGGGCCTCATCGCCAGCAAGCCGGCTCCTACAAGGAAGCTGCGCGATAATGGCACTTAGAATATTCCGCTCATAAGCTCATTCGAAAAAGTTATTTATTTTCTGATTCTTATATCATTTAGTCTCTTTTTCACGCCGACTCTCGGTCCGCCTGACAAGGAGCTTCCTAATGAAACTGCATTTCCCTCTTCGCCTCCTGGCGGCCGCGTCTTTGGCTGCGGCGAGTTTCTTTGCCCAGGCGGCTGACGTGACTGTCGCCTACCAGACCACCGTGGACCCGGCGAAAGTCGCCCAGGCCGACGGTGCTTACGAAAAAGCCACCAACGCCAAGATCGACTGGCGCAAATTCGACAACGGTGCCGACATCATCGCCGCCATCGCTTCCGGCGACGTGCAGATCGGCTACCTCGGTTCCAGCCCTCTGACGGCCGCAATCACCCGTAAAGTCCCGGTTGAAACCTTCCTCATCGCCACCCAGATCGGTGCCGCTGAAGCCTTGGTTGCCCGCGACGGCTCCGGGATCAAGACGCCGCAAGACCTGATCGGCAAGAAAATCGCCGTGCCGTTCGTTTCCACCGGCCACTACAGCCTGCTCGCCGCGTTGAAACACTGGAACATCGACCCTTCGAAAGTCACCGTGCTCAACCTCGCCCCGCCAGCCATCATCGCCGCATGGAAACGCGGTGACATCGACGCCACCTACGTGTGGGACCCAGCGCTCGGCGTGGCCAAGGAAAACGGCAAAGTGCTGATCACCTCTGGTGAACTGGCCAAGTTCGGCGCACCGACGTTCGATGCCTGGATCGTGCGTAAAGACTTCGCCGAGAAGCACCCGGAAATCGTCACCGCGTTCGCCAAAGTCACCCTCGACGCCTACGCCGATTACCGCAAAGACCCTAAAGCCTGGCTCGCCAATCAATCCAACGTCGACAAGCTGGTGAAGCTGTCCGGTGCCAAGGCCAGCGACATTCCGTTGCTGCTGCAAGGCAACGTCTATCCGCTGGCGGCTGATCAGGTGATCACCCTTGGCGCGCCGACCACCAAAGCCATCACCGACACCGCCGCGTTCCTGAAAGAACAAGGCAAGGTCGAGGCCGTGCTGCCGGACTACGCGCCGTACGTCAGCGCCAAGTTCATCACCAACTGATCGGGAGTTAATTGCGATGGCCTTGCTACAGCTGGAGCGCATCAGCGCACAGTACCCCGGTAGTCCGGAACCGGTATTGGCGGATATTTCCTTGAGCCTTGGGCCCCAGCAATTGCTGGTAGCCCTCGGCCCGTCCGGCAGTGGCAAGACTTCGCTGTTGAACCTGATTGCCGGTTTCGTCGAGCCCAGCGCCGGGCGCATCACCCTCGATGGCGTGCCGGTCAAAGGCCCGAGCGCCGAACGCGGCGTGGTGTTTCAGGACGACGCGCTGCTGCCTTGGCAAGACGTGCTGGCCAACGTCGGTTTCGGTCTGGAACTGGCCGGTGTCTCCCGGGACAAACGTGAAATCCGCGCTCGGGAAATGCTCGCACTGGTGGACCTTTCCGGTTTCGAAAATCGGCGTATCTGGCAGCTGTCCGGTGGCCAGAAGCAGCGTGTCGGCCTCGCCCGTGCACTTGCCGCCGACCCTCGCGTGTTGTTGATGGACGAACCTTTCGGCGCCCTCGACGCCTTCACCCGCGAACAGATGCAGGAGCTGCTGTTGCAAGTCTGGCAGCGCACCGCCAAACCCGTATTCCTGATTACCCACGATATTGAAGAAGCGGTGTTTCTCGCCACGGACCTGATTCTGCTGGCGCCAAACCCCGGGCAAATTGTCGAGCGCCTGAGCCTGGATTTCGGTCAGCGCTACGCCGCCGGCGAGTCCGCACGGGCGATCAAATCCGACCCGCGCTTTATCGAAACCCGCGAACACGTACTTGCCAAAGTGTTCTCCCAACGCAGCGCCGCCACGCGGCAGGAGCGCGCATGAGCAGCTATGAAATTCCGGCCGTGACGGTGAAACCGGGTTCGACGGTGATTCCTGTTCGGCGCAGCCTCAGTACTCGCTGGATCAGCGTGCTGACCCTGGTCGCGCTGGTTGCCCTGTGGTGGGCCGTTACCGCCACAGGAATGATCGAGCCGCTGTTCCTGCCGCCACCGTCCGCAGTGCTGCAAAAAGGCTGGCTGCTGGTGACCACCGGTTACATGGATTCGACGTTGTGGCAGCACTTGGGCGCGAGCCTCAGCCGCATCGGCCTGGGCCTTGGTTTTGCCGTGCTGACCGCCGTGCCGGTCGGCATCGCCATCGGTCACAACCGTATTGCGCGCGGCATTCTCGATCCGCTGATCGAGTTCTACCGCCCGATTCCACCGCTCGCCTATCTGCCGTTGATTGTCATCTGGTGCGGCATTGGCGAGCTGTCGAAAGTGTTGCTGATCTACCTGGCGATTTTCGCCCCGATCGCCATCGCCACCGCGACTGGCGTGCGCACCGTCGACCCGGCCAAATTGCGCGCCGCGCAGTCCTTGGGCGCGACCCGGGCGCAGTTGATTCGCCATGTGATTTTGCCGAGTGCCTTGCCGGATATCTTGACCGGTGTGCGCATCGGTCTGGGCGTGGGCTGGTCAACGCTGGTCGCCGCCGAACTGATCGCCGCCACCAGCGGCCTGGGCTTCATGGTGCAGTCGGCCGCACAGTTCCTGGTCACCGATGTGGTGGTGCTGGGGATTCTGGTGATTGCGATGATCGCCTTCGCCATGGAGATGGGCTTGCGTGCGCTGCAACGCAAACTGGTGCCGTGGCACGGCCAGGCTCACTAAAGACTTGTCATTGACCATGCCGACAGATCGGCACCCCGGATTGAAGAGAACCACCATGAGCAACCTGACAATCGTCCCCCTCAGCTCCGCCCTCGGCGCGCAAATCAGCGGCATCGACATCAGTCAGCCATTGAACCTGGAACAGCGCGATGCCATCGAGCAGGCATTGCTCAAGCATCAGGTTTTGTTCTTCCGCGACCAGCCGATCACGCCGCAGCAACAGGCGCGATTCGCCGCCAACTTCGGCGACCTGCACATTCACCCGATCTACCCGAATGTGCCCGAACAGCCGGAAGTGCTGATCCTCGACACCGCCGTCACCGACGTGCGCGACAACGCGATCTGGCACACCGACGTGACCTTCCTGCCGACCCCGGCGATGGGCGCGGTGCTCAGCGCAAAACTGTTGCCGGAGTTTGGCGGCGATACGTTGTGGGCAAGCGGCATTGCGGCCTATGAGGCGCTGTCCGCGCCAATGAAAAATCTGCTGGAAGGGCTGACGGCGACGCACGATTTCACCCGCTCATTTCCGTTGGAACGCTATGGCAACACGCCTGAAGCATTGACTCAGTGGGAAGAGGCTCGCCGGAAAAATCCACCGCTGTCGCACCCGGTCATTCGTACACACCCGGTGAGCGGGCGCCGTTCGTTGTTCGTCAGTGAAGGGTTTACGTCAAAGATCAATGAACTGTCGGAAACCGAGAGCGAGGCGATTCTGAAGTTTCTGTTCGCCCATTCCACGCGACCGGAATTCACCATTCGCTGGCGCTGGCAGCAGGACGACATCGCGTTCTGGGACAACCGCGTGACGCAGCATTACGCGGTGGATGACTACCGGCCGGCACGGCGGGTGATGCAGCGGGCGACGGTGTTGGGGGATGTGCCGTTTTTTCGGTAAAGCCGGTTTTTTCATTGGCTATTCTGGCCCCATCGCGAGCAGGGCTCACTCCTACAGAGTTATCGGCTGGCCACACATTTTGTGATCAACCCTAACCCCCCTGTAGGAGCGAGACCGGCTTGCCGGCGATAGCGGTGTAACAGGCGCCACAGATTCTGGCGCCAAACACTTACTCAGCCGTCGAAGGCTTCTCCCAAAGATTGATCCCGCCTTCCTGGGCAAACCGGTCAATCTCCGCCAGCTCCTCCACGCTGAAACTCAAATTTTTCAACGCCCCGACGTTCTCGATAATCTGCTCCGGCCGGCTCGCGCCGATCAGCGCCGAAGTCACCCGAGGGTCGCGCAGCGTCCAGGCCAACGCCAGTTGCGCCAGGCTCTGGCCGCGACGCTTGGCAATCTCATTGAGCCCACGCACGTGGGCGATGTTGGCTTCAGACAGGTGCGAGGACTGCAACGAACCGCCGCCCGGACGATTGACCCGCGCGTCCTTCGGAATGCCGTTGAGGTATTTGTCGGTCAACAGACCCTGCGCCAACGGTGTGAACGCAATCACGCCGGTGCCGAGTTCGTCGGTGACATCCAGCAGATCCTTTTCCACCCAGCGATTGAGCAGGTTGTAGGCCGGTTGGTGAATCAGCAACGGCACTTTCCACTCTTGCAACAGCGCCGCCATCTCACGGGTTTTCACCCCGGAATACGACGAGATGCCGATGTACAACGCCTTGCCCTGCTGCACCGCCGTGGCCAGCGCGCTGGCGGTTTCTTCCAGCGGCGTGTCCGGGTCGAAACGGTGGGAGTAGAAAATATCCACGTATTCCAGGCCCAGACGCTGAAGGCTCTGATCAAGGCTGGCCAGCACGTATTTACGCGAACCACCGCCCTGCCCATAAGGACCGGGCCACATGTCCCAACCCGCCTTGCTCGAGATGATCAGCTCGTCGCGATACTGTTTGAAGTCTTCACGCAGCAAACGACCGAAGTTGGTCTCGGCACTGCCATACGGCGGACCATAGTTATTGGCGAGATCGAAGTGGTTGATCCCCAGATCGAACGCCGTGCGCAGCAACGAGCGCTGGGTGTCGATCGGCGTGCTGTCGCCGAAGTTGTGCCACAGGCCCAGGGACAACGCCGGCAACACCAGACCGCTGCGACCGACGCGGCGGTAAGGGATGGAATCGTAGCGGTTTTCGGCAGCGGTGTAGGTCATCGAATCCTCTCTTGTCTGTCTTGAAGTTGGTATCGACTGCTTCGCAAGTTGCCCAGCATACGCCCAGACAAACGTCGATAAACCTCGGACTTGAGGAAATGCTGAAACGTTTCACATATTTTCGATTGGAGGGGCTAACGCGCCCCCGCAAACACCTCCCCCAACCAATCCACAAACACCCGAACCCGTGGCGACATGTGTCGGTTGTGCGGATACAACACTGAAACCGGCATCGGTGGTGGCGGTGTATCGATCAGGACTTCCTGCACCAGGCCCTGGGCGATCTGCGTTTCCATTCGGTAATGCGGGCACTGGATCAAGCCCAGTCCGGCAATGGCCGAGGCTGCGTAGATTTCTGCGCCGAACACCGAGATCGCGCCCTCGATGGCGACTTCCTGCAATTCGCCATCGACCATGAATTCGAACGGGAACAACTTCGCCGTGGTGCGCGAGACGTAGTTCACCGCGCGATGGTGTTTGAGGTCTTCGAGGGATTTTGGCTCGCCGTATTTGCGCAGATAAGCCGGGCTGGCGCAGGTGATCTGGCGCAGGTTGGCGACACGTTTGCCGATCAGCGCCGAATCACCCAGCGTGCCGGCGCGCAGTACACAGTCGACGCCTTCGGCGATCAGGTCGACAAAGCGGTCGGCCTCGCTGATGGACAGTTCGATGTCCGGATAGCGCTCCATGAATTGCGGCAAGGCGGGGATGACAAAACTCTTGGCCAGCGTGCCATGCAAATCCACCCGCAATCGCCCCTTCGGCGCGACGCTGCGAAAAGCCAGTTCAGCTTCTTCCAGTTCCGCCAGCAATTGCACACAGCGCAAGTAGTACGCCTCGCCATCCAGCGTAGGACGCACCTTACGCGTACTGCGCTCCAATAAACGCGTACCGAGCCAGGCTTCGAATTGGTTCAGCGTGTGGGTCAGGGTTGCCCGTGGCAGGTTCAGGTCTTCGGCGGCCAGGGTGAAGCTGCTGCGCTCGTAGATCCGCACGAACACCTTCATCGCTTTGACTTGATCCATGGCGTTCGAGACCTTTGATTGTTGGCGATTATTGAACAGTCAAGGCAACTCTCGTGCATTTATCCGCCTGAGTAAACATGTGAGTCTGGCTTCACCCCTAACAGACACCCTCAAAGGATTCACCGCCATGACTACTCAAACTTCGAAAGTTGCCATCGTGACCGGCGCCTCCCGCGGCATCGGCGCCGTGATCGCCAAACAACTGGCCAGCGAAGGTTTCGCCGTCGCCATCAACTACGCCAACAGCGCCACTGAAGCCTCAAAGCTGGTCGTTGAACTGCGTCAAGCCGGCCACCAAGCCATAGCGATCAAGGCTGACGTGGCCAATGCCGACGATGTACGCCGGATGTTCGACGAAACCGAAACGCAATTGGGCAAAGTCGATGTGCTGATCAACAACGCCGGCATTCTCAAAGTGATGCCGCTGGCGCAGCACACGGACGAACTGTTCGATCAAAACTTCAACATCCACGCCCGCGGCACTTTCAACACGCTGCGTGAGGCGGCGACCCGTTTGAACAGCGGTGGCCGGATCGTCAATTTCTCCAGCAGCACCGTTGGCATGAACCTGCCGGGCTACGCCGTATACATCGCCAGCAAAGCCGCGGTGGAGTCCCTGACTCAGGTGTTCGCCAAGGAAATGCGCGGTCGCAACATTACCGTCAACGCTGTTGCGCCTGGCCCGGTGGCGACCGATTTGTTTTTGCACGGCAAGAGCGAGGAGCAGATTCAGAACTTCGCGAAGATGGCGCCGCTGGAACGCCTGGGGCAGCCGGAAGACATCTCCCGCGTTGTGTCTTTCCTGGTCGGCCCGGATTCGGCGTGGGTCAATGGACAGATTCTGCGGGTGAATGGCGGGTTGGTTTAAGCTGCTATGTAGGCAGGATTGACGCCATCGCTGGCAAGCCAGCTCCTACAGTGGATCTGCGTCGTTCACAGAACCCATGTAGGAGCTGGCTTGCCAGCGATGAGGGCCTCAAACGCAACACACTTCTGAAGGGAGGAACGCATCATGCACACCACGATCATCATCACCTTCGGCCTGGTCCTCCTGGCGCTGATGCTGTTCATCGGCGAGAACATCGGCTTCAGCCGCCAGACGCTGACCTACAGCTTCATCGTGTTGTGGCTGGCCCTGACGATGATCAACGGCGCCATCGGCGTGGTCACCGCCGGCCAGTCCGTGACCACGGAGCTGGTGGTCGGCAGCATCGTGTTCAGCATCCCGGTGGCGGCGCTGGTGCTGTTCATGGTGATGAGCAGCGAGGCCTGAGCTCAACGCACCAGATGCAAAAACTGCAGGTGCCGCTCGTACTGATCGAGGATGTCGTTGATGACCTGGTCCTTGGTGTAACCCACCAGATCGTAGTCCTGACTGCCCTCGCTCAGGTGCACTTCGGCCCGATAATAACGACGATTGTTGAGTTCCTTGGAACCCATGCCGCCACGGGCGAATGACGGCGTGAAGTAGCCACGCATCTGCACCTGATAGATGAACGGATGCTGCTCGCCGTGACCGATTTCCAGGCTGACGCTGTCGTTTGCCGGATCGGGTTGAGTGATTACGTTCAAACCCTTCTCGACGAACACCGCCGACACCTCTTCAATCGCCGGGCGCACCGTCGTGTCGAGGAAGCGATAGACCTCATCCCGCGACGGGAAATGCACAGCCTGACTCAAACGCTGACGCCAACCGCCGCGCCGCGATCCGGACACCGGCGCCAGGGAATGCAGCTGCGCGATCTGCTTCTGCGACTCCAGATAAAACGCCTTGTGCAGGCCCCACATCATCAGCAGCAAGATCATTGAGAACGGCAACGAAGTCAGCACCACCGCTGACTTCAGCGCATCGATGCTGCCCGAAAACAGCAGCGCACTGGTGACCAGCGCGGTCATCGCGCCCCAGAACACCCGCAGCCATTTCGGCCCGTCTTCATCCGGGTTACCGCCCTTGGCCGAGAGTGTCGACAGCACCACGGTGCCGGAGTCGGCCGAGGTGACGAAGAACACGAAGCTGATGAACACCGTGACCGCGATGACGGTTTTGCTCCACGGATAGGTTTCCAGCAGCAGGTACAACGTCATCGATGGGTTATCGATGGCCGACATGCCGAGCGCGCTCATGCCGTGGTTAAGCACCTGGTCGATGGCGCTGTTGCCGAAAATCGACATCCACGCCAGGGTGAAACCGAGCGGAATCAACAGCACGCCGAAGACGAATTCGCGAATGGTGCGGCCACGGGAAATACGTGCGATGAACAGGCCCACGAACGGCGACCACGCGATCCACCACGCCCAGTAGAACACCGTCCAGCCGCCCAGCCAGTCGCTGGGTTTGTCGTAGGCGTAGAGGTCGAAACTTTTCATCGGCAAGGCGCCGAGGTAGTCGCCGAGGTTCTGGATCAGGGTATTGAGCAAGTGCTGCGTAGGGCCGGCGAACAACACGAACAGCAGCAGCGCACAGGCCAGCAGCATGTTGATGTCGGACATCACCCGCACGCCTTTATCGACGCCGGCCACTGCGACGATGATCGCCGCGCCCATCATCAGCGTGATCAGGCCGACCTGAATCCATTGGGTGTGAGCGATGCCGAACAGGTAATCCAGGCCCGAGTTGAGGTGCAACACGCCGAAGCCCATGTCGGCACCGAGGCCGAACACCGTGGCGATGATGCCGAAGCCATCCACCGCATAACCGATCGGGCCGTTGATGCGTTTTCCGATCAGTGGGTACAGCGCCGAACGCAAGGCCAGCGGCAGGTTATGCCGGTACGCGAAGTAGGCCAGCGCCATGCCGACGAAGGCGAACACGCCCCAGCCGTGCAGGCCCCAGTGCAGAAACAGAATCTGCATCGCCTGGCGCGCCGCATCCGCTGTGCCGGCCTCGCCTTGCGGCGGTTGCAGCATGTGGGTCAGCGGTTCAGACACGCAAAAGAAGAACAGCGTGATGCTGATCCCGGCGGCGAACAGCATGCCGGCCCAGGACAGGTAACTGAATTCGGGCTCGTCGTGGTCGGCACCGAGCTTGATCTTGCCGTAGCCGGACAAGGCGGTGACCACCACGAAGACCAGATACAGCGTCATCGCGAGCATGTAATACCAGCCGACCGTATTGGCCGCCCAGTTTTGCGCTTGCAACAGCCAGGCACCGGCTTGTTCAGGCATGGCGATAACGACGATGCCGAACAGAAAAATAAACGTCGCCGCGAAGTAAAACACCGGCGGATTCATGCGGATCTGGCCGCTGGCGGGGGTGGACGATGCACTCATGAAAGGTGCACCTCGAGGGGGTGAAACTGGGCAATCAATAACGGACTCGGCAAGGGCAAGCCTCCTGTTGTGAGCGGGCAGCAAACCGACGGTTTAACTTGAATGAGCGTTCAAGTTAAACATGGATAGGGGGCTAAGGACTAATCGCAGGGCTCGGCGGTAGTGTTCGTACGCTAGCTCAAGGATGGGTATGACGTGGGGTTTGGGGGATTTGTTCAGTGGGGAATTGGGTGGATGCCGTTATCGCGGTTTGTCTTGAAACCGATCGCCAGCAAGCCGGCTCCTACAGGTTTTGTGTCGCTCACAAAATGATCGTTCGACACAAACTTTGTAGGAGCCGGCTTGCCGGCGATGGCGTCAGAAAGGCCGCTAAAGCCTTCGGGCCTTACTTCTGCGTCCCATCATCATGCTGCAAATTCGCCTGCGTCAGGTTGGCCCCTGCCGGCACACTGCGGGTCAGCCAGACATTGCCGCCAATGGTCGAACCCTTGCCGATGGTGATCCGCCCCAGAATGGTCGCGCCGGCATAAATCACCACATCGTCCTCAACAATCGGATGCCGCGGATGGCCCTTCTGCAGCTGACCATCTTCATCCGCAGGGAAGCGTTTGGCGCCCAGGGTCACGGCCTGATAAATCCGCACACGCTCGCCGATGATCGCGGTCTCGCCGATCACCACGCCCGTCCCGTGATCGATGAAGAAACTACGGCCAATCTGCGCGCCCGGGTGAATGTCGATACCGGTCGCCGAGTGCGCGATTTCTGCACTGATCCGCGCCAGCAGCGGCAGCCCCGCACGGTACAAATGGTGGGCGAGGCGATGGTGAATCACCGCCAGAATCCCCGGATAGCACAGCAGCACTTCATCGACGCTGCGGGCCGCCGGGTCACCGTGATAGGCCGCCAGCACATCGGTGTCCAACAGGCTGCGCAGGCCTGGCAGGGCGAGTGCGAAGTCCTGGATGATCTGGATCGTTTTGGCTTCGACTTCAGTGTCGGCCGAGGCACTGTGGCGAGCGGCGTAACGCAGTTCGAGCCGTGCCTGCCCCAGCAACGCATTCAACGCGACATCCAGCGTGTGACCGACATAAAAGTCTTCACTCTCCTCGCGCAGGTCCACCGGCCCCAGTCGCATCGGGAACAACGCCCCGCACAACGCTTCAAGAATCTCCGCCATGGCCGCTCGGGAAGGCAACTCGCGGCCACCCTGCTCGCCGCTGGCGCGGCCGTTTTGTGCACGCCACTCGTCACGCGCCGTGCGCAGTTGGCTGACGATGGTCTGCAATTGCCAATGGCTGGAACGCTCGCTCACGGTAAAAACTCCACACGGGCGGCCGGACTGTCTGGCCGCACTGACGGCGATTACTTTACGGCAAGGTCTGGAAACCGAATTAAGAACTGATTGTGCTGTGCTCAGCACTTTTGGCTATAAGTAGTCTTGCCGGTTGCCCATGCATTTGGGCGTGCCTATAGTCCTGACATCTCCCACCGCCAGTACGGACCCATGATCAAACAACAGCTCGCCCGTTTTGACCGCCTCGATCTGCTCGGCCACCCGACCCCTCTGGAAAAACTCGAACGCCTGTCAGCCTGGCTGGGCCGCGACGTGTACGTCAAACGCGATGACCTGACGCCGCTGGCGATGGGCGGCAACAAGCTGCGCAAACTCGAATACCTGGGAGCCGATGCGCTGGCCCAGGGCGCAGACACGCTGATCACCGCCGGCGCGCTGCAATCCAACCACGTGCGCCAGACCGCCGCCCTCGCCGCCAAACTGGGCCTGGGATGCGTAGCGTTGCTGGAAAATCCTTTGGGTACCGAAGACGCCAACTATGTCGGCAACGGCAATCGGCTGCTGCTTGACCTGTTCGATGCCAAGGTCGAGTTGGTGGACAACCTCGACAACGCCGATGAGCAACTGGAAGCATTGGCCGCACGCCTGCGCAGCAACGGCAAAAAGCCGTATCTGGTGCCGATTGGTGGCTCCAATGCGTTGGGCGCTCTGGGTTATGTGCGCGCCGGGCTGGAATTGGCCGAACAGATCAAGGACACCGGCCTGACCTTCGCCGCCGTCGTGTTGGCATCGGGCAGCGCCGGGACCCACAGCGGCCTGGCGCTCGCGTTGAGCGAAGCACTGCCGGATTTGCCAGTGATTGGCGTGACGGTTTCGCGCAGCGAAGAAGATCAGCGGCCGAAGGTTCAAGGCCTCGCCGAGCGCACCGCAGCGCTGTTGGGCGTCAGCCTGCCGACAAGTTTCAAGGTTGAGTTGTGGGACGAATATTTCGGCCCGCGCTATGGCGAGCCGAATGCCGGGACGTTGTCGGCGGTAAAACTGGTTGCGAGCCAGGAAGGCTTGTTGCTGGACCCGGTGTATACCGGCAAGGCGATGGCGGGATTGCTGGACGGGATTGGGCGTCAGCGTTTTGATGAAGGACCGATCATTTTCCTGCACACCGGTGGGGCGCCGGCGTTGTTTGCCTACCATTCGGCGTTCTGAGAGCGCTGCGCGCTCTATCGTCGGAACGCCGCCCGCAGCAAGCCGGCTCCTACAAGTTCGTGTCGTTAAGAAATTTATAGTCCGACACAAACCCTGTAGGAGCCGGCTTGCTGGCGATAGCGGTCTACCTGACACATATTCCTTTAAAGAATAACAAACGCAATATTTATTATTTTCCTATCTATAAGCACCATCATATAGTCACGCCGCAGGCGAATTTGCAGCGAGACGCATACGCTGCTTTAGGGCAGGATATCGCAGTCGTCCAAATCCCGATTTTGCCAACATTCCTAAAAGCGTCTTCATAAGAAATCACAGGGGCTTGTCATGAATTTTTCCGCACTACGTCGAAATCTGCTGGTGGGTTCGCTGGGCCTGGCGCTGAGCGCCGGTCTGCTGGGGCAAGCGGTTGCCGGTGAGCAACTGCAAAAAATCAAGGACGCTGGCGTGATCAACGTCGGCCTGGAAGGCACTTACCCACCGTTCAGCTTCGTTGACGCCGACGGCAAACTGACCGGCTTCGAAGTCGAGTTCTCCGAAGCCCTGGCCAAAGAGCTGGGCGTGAAGGTCAAACTGCAACCGACCAAATGGGACGGCATCCTCGCGGCGCTGGAATCCAAGCGTCTGGACGCAGTGGTCAACCAGGTGACCATCTCCGAAGAACGCAAGAAGAAGTATGACTTCTCCGAGCCGTACACCGTTTCCGGGATTCAGGCGCTGGTGCTGACCAAAAAGGCTGCCGAGCTGAACATCAAGTCTGCCGCCGACCTGGCTGGCAAGAAAGTCGGCGTAGGCCTGGGCACCAACTACGAGCAGTGGGTTAAAGCCAACGTGCCGACCGCTGACGTGCGCACCTACGAAGATGATCCGAGCAAGTTCGCAGACCTGCGTAACGGCCGCACCGACGCCATCCTGATCGACCGCCTCGCCGCACTGGAATACGCCAAGAAGGCCAAAGACACTTCCGCCGCCGGCGAAGCGTTCTCCCGTCAGGAAGCCGGCATTGCTCTGCGCAAAGGCGAGCCTGAACTGCTGGCAGCAGTGAACAAGGCCATCGACAAGCTGCGTGCCGACGGTACGCTGAAAAAGCTTTCGGAAAAATACTTCAGCGCTGACGTCACCAAATAATGGGAGAGGCTTTCCAACTTGCGCTGGACTCCGCGCCCTTCCTGCTGAAGGGCGCGTACTACACGGTAATCCTCAGCCTGGGCGGGATGTTTTTCGGCCTGGTGATGGGGTTCGGCCTGGCGTTGATGCGCCTGTCGCGCTTCAAACTGGTGAGCTGGCTGGCCCGCATCTACGTGTCGTTCTTTCGCGGCACGCCGTTGCTGGTGCAACTGTTCGTGATCTATTACGGCTTGCCGCAACTGGGTATCGAACTTGATCCGCTGCCGGCGGCCCTGATCGGCTTCTCGCTGAACATGGCCGCGTACGCCTGCGAAATCCTGCGTGCCGCGATCAGCTCCATCGAGCGTGGCCAGTGGGAAGCCGCCGCGAGTATCGGCATGACCCGCGCGCAGACATTGCGCCGGGCCATCCTGCCGCAAGCGATGCGCACGGCATTGCCGCCGCTGGGCAACAGCTTCATCTCGCTGGTCAAGGACACGGCGCTGGCCGCCACCATTCAGGTGCCGGAACTGTTCCGTCAGGCGCAGCTGATTACCGCCCGGACTTTCGAAATTTTCACCATGTATCTTGCCGCCGCACTGATCTACTGGGTTCTGGCCACGGTGCTCTCGCACCTGCAGAACAAGTTGGAAGAGCGGGTCAATCGGCACGACCAGGAGTCCTGACCCCATGATTGTCGTGGAAAAACTGACAAAGCAGTTCAAGGGTCAAGTAGTGCTTAACGGCATTGATCTGGAAGTGAAGGAAGGCGAGGTGGTGGCAATCATCGGGCCGAGCGGCTCGGGGAAAACCACGTTCCTGCGTTGCCTGAATTTTCTCGAAGAACCCTCCAGCGGCCGGATCAAGGTCGGTGACATCGAGATCGATGGCAGCCGCCCGTTGAACCAGCAGCAGGGCCTGGTGCGGCGCTTGCGTCAGCACGTCGGCTTCGTGTTCCAGAACTTCAACCTGTTCCCGCATCGCACCGCCCTGGAAAACGTCATCGAAGGCCCGATCATCGTCAAGAAGATCGCGCACGCCGAAGCCGTTGCCCTGGGTAAAAAGCTGCTGGCCAGGGTTGGCCTGGCAGGCAAGGAAGACGCGTACCCGCGACGCCTTTCCGGTGGACAGCAACAGCGTGTGGCGATTGCCCGTGCGCTGGCGATGGAACCGGAAGTGATTCTGTTCGACGAACCCACCTCGGCACTCGATCCGGAGCTGGTGGGGGAAGTGCTGGCGACCATCCGCAGCCTCGCCGAGGAGAAGCGCACCATGGTCATCGTGACCCACGAAATGGGCTTTGCCCGCGACGTGGCCAACCGCGTGGTGTTTTTCGACAAGGGTGTGATCGTCGAGCAAGGCGAAGCCAAAGAATTGTTTGCCCATCCGAAAGAAGAACGGACAAAACAGTTTCTCAGCAAGTTCCTGAACAACGCTCAACACTGAGCCGCCATGACAGCGATATAAATTTCCACGGATGGAAGTTACATCGAAACTTCATACTCCCCTTCAACTGCTACTAAAACCACTCTTACAATTTACCCCTCTTTCAATAATCGCGTGCGGTACATATATATGTCCTGCGATAGATTATCCTCGCCTAAAATCCACAAAACACTTGCGCACTGCCATACGAACAACCGGCGCCTCCCACCTCAAAAAACCGCTGATTCGGTGGGTATGTTCGACAAGTCGATGGGGCTTCCGGACCTGAAAGCGTAGGAGCTTTCTGAATAACGAAAGATTCGTTACTTAACTAACCAACTCTATTGACACTTATTCCAGCACACTCTTATCTAGTCTCCGGCAAACGAACTCATCACGTTCAGTCATTGTTCATACGCAAGTAATGAGCCGTTTGTGGCTCGGCCAATCAGTTCTTTCAGAAACGGACTTCGCTGCAAGACTTCAAGGAGAAACCCATGAAACATACTTCGAAAAAACCCGAACTTGCGGCACCGACCGTGGAGCAATCCCATCGGAGCGGCATCAACATCACCTCGGCTTCTCACCTGCTGATCGCCGTCGCGCCTTATCCCGGCATGGACGAAGGCGACTTGATCGAACTGTTCTGGGACAACTGCTACGTGGCCTCCAGGGTGCTGAACACCCTGGACGTCGGCAAATCCGTCAGCCTGCGCGTGCCGCAAAGCTTCATCGCCAACGGCTCCTCTCGCATTCACTACCGGCTGATGCAGGTCGGCCATGGGCCAGCGCTGTCACCGACAACCCGCGTACAGGTCAAGCTCGACTGCCCGGGAGGCCAACCCTCTGCCCTGTACGGCGATGAAATCCAGAGCCTGGCGCCGGTGAGCATTCCCGAAACCATCCGGCGTCAGGGCGTCAACCCGAACCAGATCAAGCGCGGCGTTCCCTTGACCATCGAGCCGTACCTGAACATGGCCATCGACGATGAAATCACCCTGCGCTGGGGCGATGTGCGCATGGACCTGCCACGGCTCAAGGCTGGCGATGTGGGCCAGCCGATTCAGGTCTGGGTGCCGCCGGCGATCATTCTTGAAGCCGGCGAAGACCTGCGGCTGGAAGTGACCTACTGCATCCTCGACCGCGTGGGTAATAACTCTCGCTGGGCGCCGGCGCGTACGTTGAAGATTGGGTGTGCCAATCCGTATCTCAAAATCCCGCAGAGGGAAGTGCTTATGGCTGCAGAATCCCGAAAAAATTGAGATCCATACCATCCCCTGTAGGAGCGAAGCTTGCTCGCGAAAAACGATAACGCGTCGTGTCAGAACTGACGCCTTCGCGAGCAAGTCGGATCGCCGCACCGTTCGCTCCTACAAAAGCCCACCGCAGGGTGTTTCTGTTGCTACAAGAACAAAGTGTTGCCCTGCGTACAGTTGCTCACGACACACTTCTATCCATATTCCTAAAAGTTAGTTTATTTAATTTTTATACACGCTTAGGGTATATAAACCGGACCACCGGACATTCTTGTTTTTACTTCGCCGCATCCATCGCGGCGTTCCATGAGATGTGAGGTAGGTATGGTCCGGAACACAATCACCCCAGTGCAGATCGCCAGGGCATTGCGTGCAGCAGCCAAGGAGCGGCACTGATGTCCAGTCTGGCAGATGCAATCGTCCAGAGTGATCTGGACATCGCCCCGTTGTTGTTGCCCGCGCAGGTGTTGCGCAACGACGCACAAGCAATCAAGGCCGCCCATGAGCTGGCGCAGGTCGCCCGCCAACAAGCGGCTAAACGCGACCGTCAGCGCAAACTGCCGTGGTCGGAAATCGAACAGTTCACCCGCAGCGGCCTGGGCAGCATTGCCATCCCGCGCGAATACGGCGGCCCGCAGGTTTCGTTCGTCACCCTGGCCGATGTTTTTGCGATCATTTCCGCAGCCGATCCGGCACTGGGACAGATCCCGCAGAACCAGTTCGGCATTCTTAACCTGGTGCTCGGCAGCGCTACCGAAGCGCAGAAAAAACAACTGTTCAAAAGCGTGCTCGAAGGTTGGCGCATCGGCAATGCCGGGCCGGAACGCGGCACCAGGAACACTCTGGAACTCAAGGCACGGATCACCGCCGACGGCGACGGATTTGTCATCAGCGGGCAGAAGTTCTACTCCACCGGCGCCCTCTTCGCCCACTGGGTAGCGGTCAAGGCGCTGAATGACGACGGCAAGCAAGTGCTGGCCTTCGTCCGTCGCGGCACACCGGGTTTGCGAATCGTTGATGACTGGTCCGGTTTCGGCCAGCGCACTACCGCCAGCGGCACCATTTTGCTCAACAACGTGCGGGTCGACGCCGAGCTGGTGGTGGACAACTGGAAGATCAACGACAAGCCGAACATCCAGGGCGCCGTCTCGCAGTTGATTCAAGCGGCCATCGACGCCGGCATCGCTCGCGGCGCCATCGACGACGCCATCGAGTTCGTGAAAACCCGTGCCCGCCCATGGATCGACGCCAAGGTCGAACGCGCCAGCGATGATCTTTATGTGATCGCCGACATCGGCAAACTGAAAATCGAACTGCACGCCGCTGAAGCGCTGCTGCGCAAAGCCGGGCAGGTACTCGATCAGGTCAACGCCGCGCCGCTCACCGCCGAGTCCGCCGCCCGCGCCTCGATTGCCGTGGCCGAAGCCAAGGTACTGACCACCGAGATCTCGCTGCAGGCCAGCGAAAAGCTCTTCGAACTGGCCGGCAGCCGCGCCACCCTCGCCGAATTCAACCTCGACCGCCACTGGCGCAACGCCCGCGTGCACACGCTGCACGATCCGGTGCGCTGGAAGTATCACGCCGTCGGCGCCTATCACCTCAACGGCACGCTCCCCGCTCGCCACTCCTGGATTTAACGACCAGACACCTGGAGAAACACATGACAATTTCTCACCACGTCGCGGTCATAACCAGCGATGAGCAAGCCCTGATCGTCGCCAGTGACCTGGCGGAAGATTTCAAACGCGACAGCGCCCTGCGCGACCGTGAACGCCGTTTGCCGCACCCGGAACTGGAAGTGTTTTCCCGCTCGGGCCTGTGGGGCATCAGCGTGCCAAAAGAGTACGGCGGCGCCGGGGTTTCCAACGTCACGCTGGCCAAGGTAATCGCCTTGATCGCCCAGGCTGACGGCTCCCTCGGGCAAATTCCGCAGAACCATTTTTACGCCCTCGAAGTGCTGCGCGTGAACGGCAGCACCGAGCAGAAAAAACGTCTCTATGCAGAAGTGCTTGCCGGCCAGCGTTTCGGCAATGCACTTGCCGAACTCGGCACCAAAACCGCACACGATCGCGTCACCAGCCTGACCCGCGACGGTGACGGCTATCGCATCAACGGCCGCAAGTTTTACGCAACGGGCGCAATCTACGCGCAACGCATCCCGACCTCGGTGGTGGATGAAAACGGCGTGCAGCAACTCGCATTCGTACCACGCGACAGCAAAGGCCTGACAGTCATCGACGACTGGAGCGGTTTCGGCCAGCGCACCACCGGCAGCGGTTCGGTGGTGTTCGAAGACGTCTTTGTGGCCGCCGAAGACGTGATCCCGTTTCAAAGCGCCTTCGAACGCCCGACCCCGGTCGGCCCGTTGGCGCAGATTCTTCACGCCGCCATCGACACCGGCATCGCCCGCGCTGCCTATGAAGACGCGCTGCATTTTGTGCGGACCAAAACCCGTCCATGGATCGACGCCACACACGAAAAAGCCATCGACGACCCGCTGACCATCAAGAGCTTCGGCCACCTGAGCATTCGTCTGCACGCCGCCGAAGCCCTGCTGGAACGCTCCGGCGAATTCCTCGACAAGGCTCAAGCTGACACGAACGCACAGACCGTTGCCGCCGCGTCGATTGCCGTCGCCGAAGCCCGCGCCATCAGTACCGAAATCTCCCTTGCTGCTGGCAGCACGCTGTTTGAACTGGCCGGCAGCCAGGCGACCCTGATCGAACACGGACTGGATCGCCACTGGCGCAACGCTCGGGTGCACACGCTGCACGACCCGGTGCGCTGGAAGTATCACGCCGTGGGCAACTACTACCTCAACGATGAAAACCCTCCGTTGCGAGGGACCATCTGATGGCCGGTGAGAAAAAGAAGATCCTGCTCAACGCGTTCAACATGAACTGCATCGGGCACATCAATCATGGCTTGTGGACGCACCCACGGGACACCTCCACCCAATACAAAACCATCGAGTATTGGACCGAACTGGCGCAGTTGCTGGAGCGCGGTTTGTTCGACGGCTTGTTCATCGCCGACATCGTCGGCGTGTACGACGTCTACCAGAACTCGGTGGACGTACCGCTGAAAGAATCGATCCAGTTGCCGGTCAACGACCCGCTGCTGCTGGTCTCGGCGATGGCGGCCGTGACGAAAAACCTCGGTTTCGGCCTGACCGCCAACCTGACGTACGAACCGCCGTACCTGTTCGCCCGACGCATGTCGACCCTCGATCACCTGAGTCGCGGTCGGGTCGGCTGGAACATCGTCACCGGTTACCTCGACAGCGCCGCCAAAGCCATGGGCCTGAGCGAACAAGTCGAGCACGACCGTCGTTACGACCAGGCCGATGAATACCTCGAAGTGCTCTACAAACTCTGGGAAGGCAGTTGGGAAAACGATGCGGTGCTCAACGATCCGCAGCAACGGATCTACGCGCAGCCAGACAAAGTGCACAAGGTCGAACACAAGGGCGAGTTCTATCAGATCGAGGGTTATCACCTCTGCGAACCTTCGCCGCAACGCACGCCGGTGCTGTTCCAGGCCGGCAGTTCGGATCGCGGTTTGCTGTTCGCCGGGCGCCATGCCGAGTGTGTGTTCATCAGCGGCCAGAACAAACCGTCGACCAGGGTTCAGGTGGACAAGGTGCGCGCCAGCGCCGTTGAAGCCGGGCGCAATCCTGAGGACATCAAGGTGTTCATGGGGCTGAATGTGATCGTCGGCGCCACCGAAGAACTCGCCTGGGCCAAGCACGCCGAGTACTTGAGCTACGCCAGCGCCGAGGCTGGCGTGGCGCATTTCTCGGCATCGACCGGCATCGATTTTTCCGAGTACGCCATCGACGAACCGATCCAGTACGTGAAGAGCAACGCGATTCAATCGGCTACCAAAAACCTGCAAAACAACGACTGGACCCGGCGCAAATTGCTCGAACAACACGCCCTCGGTGGCCGCTACATCACGGTGGTGGGCTCGCCGGAGCAAGTGGCCGATGAGCTGGAATCGTGGATCGCCGAGACCGGGCTGGATGGCTTCAACCTGACGCGGATCGTCACGCCGGAAAGCTATGTGGATTTCATCGAACTGGTGATTCCCGAGTTGCAGCGGCGTGGGTCGTACAAGACCGCTTATGACGATGGCAGCCTGCGGGAGAAGCTGTTTCACGCAGAGGCGCACTTGCCTGAGCAACACACCGGCTCCGCGTTTCGCCGTTAAAAGCTTCGCCAGCAAGCCGGCTCCTACAAGGACACCGCATTCCCCTGTAGGAGCCGGCTTGCTGGCGATGAGGCCCGCACCAACACCACACATTTAATGCACTGACTGGAAAACTCATCATGAAAAAGCACTATCTCTCTCACCCAGTCAAAGCACTGGCCCTGGCCCTCGGCCTCTTCAGCTCGATCACCTTCGCCGCCGACGCGCCGCTGAAAGTCGGCACCACCGCCGCCTTCGCCATCCCGCTGGAAGCCGCCGTCGCAGAAGCCAACAAACAAGGCCTGAAAGTCGAACTCGTCGAGTTCACCGACTGGATCGCGCCCAACGTCAGCCTCGCCGCCGGCGACATCGACGTGAACTACTTCCAGCACGTGCCGTTCCTGGAAAACGCCAAGGCCGCCGCCGGTTTTGACCTGGTGCCGTTCGCACCGGGCATCATCAACAACGTCGGCCTCTACTCGAAGAAATACAAAAGCTTCGACGAACTGCCGGAAGGCGCCAGCGTCGCCATCGCCAACGACCCGATCAACAGCGGTCGCGGCCTGCAACTGCTGGCCAAGGCCGGCCTGATCACACTCAAGCCGGGCGTCGGCTACAAGGCCACCGAAGAAGACATCATCGCCAACCCGAAGAAAATCAAAATCCTGCAAGTCGAAGCGGTGCAACTGGTGCGCGCCTATGACGACGCCGATCTGGTGCAGGGCTACCCGGCCTACATCCGTCTGGCGAAGACCTTCGATGCCGGTTCCGCGCTGCTGTTCGACGGTCTCGATCACAAGGAATACGTGATCCAGTTCGTGATCCAGCCGAAAAACAAAGCCGACCCGCGCCTGATCAAATTCGTCGACATCTACCAGCATTCGCCAGCCGTTCGCGCAGCGTTGGATAAGGCCCACGGCAAACTCTATCAAGCCGGTTGGGAAAGCTGAGAATGACGGCCGCGATCCAACGGCGACTGGATATTCCAGAGCCTCAAAAAGCCGAACAGACCGAACTGCACCCGGACCTGAATCGTGCTCACGTGCGCTTCATCGGCCTGGGCAAAACCTACAACGGCCAGCAAGGTCCGGTGGCGGCGTTGCACGGCATCGACCTGGCGATCCAGCGCGGTGAAGTGTTCGGCATCATCGGCCGCAGCGGCGCCGGCAAGTCGTCGCTGATCCGCACCATCAACCGCCTCGAACAACCCAGCACCGGGCGTGTGTTGATCGACCAGGTGGACATCGGCGAGTTCGATGAAGACCGCCTGGTGGCGCTGCGTCGGCGCATCGGCATGATCTTCCAGCACTTCAACCTGATGTCGGCCAAGACGGTTTGGCAGAATGTCGAGTTGCCACTGAAAGTCGCCGGCGTGCCCAAGGAAAAACGCGAGCAGAAAGTTCGTGAACTGCTGGAACTGGTCGGCCTGCAAGAGAAGCACAAGGCTTACCCGGCGCAGCTTTCCGGCGGGCAGAAACAGCGCGTCGGCATCGCTCGCGCACTGGTGCACGACCCGGAGATTCTGTTGTGCGACGAAGCCACTTCGGCGCTGGACCCGGAGACCACGCAATCGATCCTCGGCCTGCTGCGCGAGATCAATCAGCGCCTGGGCCTGACCATCGTGCTGATCACTCACGAGATGGCGGTGATCCGCGACATCTGCGACCGCGTCGTGGTGTTGGAGCATGGCCGCATCGTTGAGCAAGGCCCGGTGTGGGAAGTCTTCGGCAACCCGCAGCATGAGGTCAGCAAAACCTTGCTCGCGCCGTTGCAACACGCGTTGCCGCAGGAGCTGCAAAGTCGTCTCCAGGCGCAACCACAGTCGTCCGACGCCGCCGTGGTCCTGCGTTTGCAATTCACCGGCAGCGCCACCGACGAACCGGATCTGGCCGCGCTGTTCGCCGCCCTCGGCGGTCGCGTGCGCTTGTTGCAAGGTGGCGTGGAACGGATTCAGGGCCATGCGCTGGGGCAATTGCTGCTGGCGGTGACCGGTTCGCCGCTGGGCGCGGAAGAACTGCGTCAACGCGCCGGCAACTGGGCACAACAGGTGGAGGTGCTGGGTTATGTGGTTTGATCGGTTGCTGCAAGGCTTCATCGACACGTTTTTGATGGTTGGCGTGTCGTCACTGATTGCGCTGCTGGCGGGGATTCCGCTGGCGGTGATCCTGGTCACCAGCTCCAAGGGCGGCATCTACGAAGCACCGGCGCTGAACCGCGCCTTGGGCGCGTTCGTGAACCTGTTCCGCTCGATTCCGTTTTTGATTTTGATGGTGGCGTTGATTCCGTTCACGCGGTTGATCGTCGGCACCACTTATGGTGTCTGGGCGGCCGTGGTGCCGCTGACGATTGCGGCCACGCCGTTCTTTGCGCGTATCGCCGAAGTCAGTTTGCGGGAAGTGGATTACGGCTTGATCGAGGCCGCGCAAGCGATGGGATGCCGGCGTTGGCACATCGTTTGGCATGTGCTGTTGCCTGAAGCGTTGCCGGGGATTGTCGGTGGTTTCACGATCACCTTGGTGACCATGATCAACTCGTCGGCCATGGCCGGGGCGATTGGTGCGGGTGGGTTGGGGGACATCGCGTATCGGTATGGGTATCAGCGGTTTGATAGCCAGATCATGTTGACGGTGATTGTGTTGCTGGTGGTGTTGGTGGCGGTGATTCAATTGGGTGGGGATCGGTTGGCTCGGGGGTTGAATAAGCGCTGAAGAAAATAGAGGACCTGGGGGGAACGTCTCGCAAACGCCTTCCCCCGCCCGTTCAAGCAATAAAGGACTCGATTTCACTTCGCATACAGCTTTTTAAAACCGTGACCAAGAGATCGGAAAAATGAAGTTTTTCTGGTTTTCTCCAGAACGATTGGAGGCGTGACTCCGCTGGTGCCAATGGACGGTTGCACGGGTTCAGGCGCTGGTTTGGCAAGTCTCAACATAGATTCTTCATTGTAGATCTGCTGGGCAGTCATCCCTTTAGCCTCCATCTTGAAAATGATGTTCAGGCCTTCACTTTCGCCAAAATTCGCTTTGGCGGCTTCCCAGACACCTTGTTCTTTCAGGTACGTGATCAAGCCATTGAAATCTCGCTTGTACGTGTTCACCAGGCGCGCATACGTTTCGGGCGAGTCAATGGAATTGATTCGAAGTGTTGAATCAAACGACGAGCTCTCGGGAATCGGGGCATAGCTCACTGACTGTTGCTGCGGAGCAATCTCGCGAATCATCGCCTCAACGTCAATTGAGGATTCAGGTTTGTAGTGGCCGGAATGATTGTCGAAGATGAATTTTGATGAGTCGTGTTCGTCGGCTTTCAACCGTCCGGCGAAAACTGGAAGGCCCATCCCGGGCTGGATGCCCATGTGCTGAAAATACATATTGGCAAACAGACGCAGCTTGCCGTGCTGATCACGAAATGCAGCAATGGCCTGCCAGCTCGAAGAAGGCTCCCACTCGGGATCCGCCCCCTTGATCACTTCCATTCCTCGGGTATAAACCGCGTCGGATCTCATGAACGTGTTTTTCTCTTGATCCCACATCAGCTCCTCGAACCATCCGCTATAAATGGTTTTACTGCTTGGGTTGACGATATCGGCGATAAAAATATCGACTGGAATCGATAACGTGCCTTGCCAGTCGTAGAAATTAATCGGGATGTTCTTCACCATCGCATAGCGATTCAGTCCATCCTTGTCTCCTGCCGGATCTGGGCACATCCAACACTGCAACCACGGCGCGTAATACCGGAATCCGTAGTAATAGAGCCCTGTCGCATCCCGCTCATTGCCGGAATAGCGAATCGTTTTGTACTTCGCAACCAAGGCACTTTTACCCGCCCAGCATGCAGTGCCACCGAAGGCGTAATAGTGTTCCTGGGTCAGCACGCCGGCTTCGTGATCCAGCTCCAACGTGCTGGAACCGAGGTGGTCACAGAGGCTGTAACGCAGTTGATCGGCATGCGCTCCTTCGGGCCAGTGCAAGGCCCGAACACTGCAACGACCGGCTTCAACGTTGATGACATGGCGCTCTTCGCCATCGGACTGGCGGTGGATTTCCAGGTTGGGCAGGTAACGAACTTCAGTACGCCCTGTGCGGCCACTGGTCTGGCTGACATGCACCTTGCGCAGCCGATGGCCGGGCCGGTCGTAGACGTAGCCTTCGTAATCGTCGGGTTCATCGCCGCGCTTGACCAGAGTCACCCGGCTCAACTGGTTGCGGATGTCCCACGTCATCGCTTGGCCGCGCTGCAACTCCAGCTGATTGCCGCAGGCATCGAAGCCTGACTCGATGTCGGATTCCCCCGGCAGGGAACCATCGTCCCGCTGCGCCAGGCTTCGGTTGCTGCGCGCGGAGGTAAACAGCGAGAAACCCGGCGCGCCGCTATGGTGGCGAGTGATCAGATTGCCCGCCGCGTCGTACTCGAAGCGCTGGGTGTAATTGCGCCGCTGATTGGGGTCCAGCGGTGTTGGCAGTAAATCCGGCAGAGCCGGTCCGTGGCTGGGGTTGGCGACTTCCCAGCCTTTGGCTTCGACCAGTTGAGACAGGCTGTCGTAGCGGTAGTGGTTGATTGGCTCGATGCGCTGGTTATTGAACCAGGTAACGGATTGGGCCTTGTCTTCCAGCTCGGTGATGTTGCCCAACGGATCGTAGGTGTAATTCAGGTCCTGAACGGGATCTTCATTCCCGACTGCCGCCACCAACCGTATTAAACGACCGTTCTCGGCGTCGTACTCGGCTCGCGTTTGAATGCCATTGCCGGCCGTTTCGCTTTCGATCTGGTCGTGGGCGTTGTAGCGGATGTCGCTGACCAGCTGTTGTGGTTGTCTGCCCTCTCCGGCCATCAGCAGCCAGGTTTCACTCAGCTTGCCTGCCACGTCGTAGACAAAGGTTCGGTCATTGCCCATGGCATCGGTCTGGCGCTGAATCTCGCCCGTGGGAGAGAAGACGTGCCGCGTGACGAACGACTGATCTTCCAGCATCGCGTCCCGAGCCTCGAACTCGCCTGGCCAGTCCGGTGGTTCAAGGTCGATCAGGAAGCATTGGTTTTCACTCAATTGCGAACCGGCCAAACCGTAGTCGGTGACGAAGCGGGTACTGGCCGGGTTGTCATGGCGGATCAGCTTTGCGCATTGGTTATGCACAGCGAATGCCGGGGCAGAGCCGCCGTAGGTCAATCGCTCGACTACGCGCGGTAGTGCTTTGTCGGGCTGCTCAGTGACGGCTATCGGACGTTGCTGATCGTCATAGACGATGTGACGCTGACTACCTCTGGCGTCCCGGAACGAACACAGCGAGCCGGCCTGATTCAACAGGCTCAGTTGCCAGCCGGCATCGACGCTGTCCGTCAGCAACGACTGGCCACTCAACCCATGGATCGTCGCCAGATTCGGCTTCTGCGCAGACGCCCAGAAACGGGGATCCCACGACTCGACCAAACGCCCCGCCTCATCGAAAACCTGCCGGGTGATGCGTGCATCAACGTCTGGATTGTCCGGATGCCGACAGTAGCCCACGCCGCGAATTGCCAACGCTCGCGGGTCCATGACCGACAGGGTCGGCGTGTGTGGGTGAGCATTCACGGTCTTGACGTTCCTTCGCTCGTATCAAGGTAAGACTGAGCCTTTTTTGGCCGGGCCGATACTGTAAGAAGTAACAGGTAGCCGCACCGAGAGTGTTGGGGGGACGGGGGGATGAACAAGCGCTGAATCAAGGTTAGCGGTAGGAAATTCACTACAAATCGGGAAGTTTTCCCACAGAGAAATCAGCACTCCTACAAGGCCAATCCCTTTCATTTGCAGGACGTTTCCTAGATGATTCCGCACGCTTGCGCCTGGCAAATCCGCTGGCTAGTCTCGGTCCGTCACTGCTCATCAGTGATCGGGATTAGTAGCCCGGATCGATAGGTGCATAGCGTGTTCATGATCATGTCTGGCAATTTGCCGGATGCTGAATATGGTGGCTGTGCGTGGGGCACCTTTGGGTGCGCCGGTTTGCCTATTGACCGGTCTACTAACCTGCGCGCAGCCGCCACCCATCGTTTTAGTAGGCGAAAAGTGGCGGCTCCCATGCATCAATAGGAGCAACACAAGTGAAAAAACCAGTCCCCGATCCACCTCCCGAAACCTCAAGCAAAGACAACGACGATCCGCTTAAAGGTCGTTCAGCGCTTTACCACGCAATCGATTTTTACCTCACCCGCGAACATACCGGCGCACCGGACGAACTGCGCTTCTACAACGTCAGCCAGGACGTGAACTTCGAAGACACGCAACTCTATGTCGCCGACCTACTGCGCTGCGCCTCGGTCACCGCTTATCGGTGTGGCGATCAACTGAAAGGTGCCGACAGGGCCATGGTGTTCTCTATTTGGCATTTGCTGGAAATTGCCAAGGCGATGGTTGACCGGTCCATTGAATGTCTGGGGATGAAGCACAGCGGAAACCGGCCTGAATAATCGGTCGACAGTTAAATCGCCATTCGCGGGCAAGTCGGATCGCCGCACCGCTCGCTCCTACAGGGAAATGTGGTCCTCTGTAGGAGCGAGCGGTGCGGCGATCCGACTTGCCCGCGAATGGCTGCGCAGCAGCCCCAGACCTGATGGCGTATATTCGGCGAATCCCAATTGCCTGCGCAGCCCGCCATGAAACAAACCCCAGACGATCTTGAGAAAATCACCTCCACCACCCTCGGTCATTACAACTCGGTGGCCGAAGGTTTTCGCGAAGGGACGCGTGATCACGATGTCAGCCAGAACATTGATGCACTGCTGCGGCATATTCAGGGTGAGGCGCCCTTCGACATCCTCGACTTTGGCTGCGGGCCGGGTCGGGATTTGCAGACGTTCACGCGCATGGGCCACACCGCTGTCGGCCTCGACGGTTCGGAAAAGTTTGCGCAAATGGCGCGTGAAGACAGTGGATGCGAGGTGTGGCAGCAGGATTTTTTGAAGCTTGATTTGCCGGCTGAACGCTTTGACGGAATTTTTGCCAACGCGGTGCTGTTTCACATTCCGCGTCAGGAATTGCCACGGGTGTTGAAGGAATTGCGCGGTGCGTTGAAGCCGGGTGGGGTGTTGTTCAGTTCCAATCCGCGTGGTGAGAATCAGGAGGGGTGGAATGGGCCGCGGTATGGGGCTTATCACGATCTTCAGGCGTGGCAGGATTTGCTGACCGCGGCGGGGTTTGTGGAGTTGGAGCATTACTACCGACCGGCGGGGCTGCCACGGGAGCAGCAGCCTTGGTTGGCGAGTGTCTGGCGTAGGGTATAAGGCTCCCAGACCTGCGGTGGCTGAGCTAAAGCCATCGCGAGCAGGCTCGCTCCCACAGGGAACCGGGTCTGCCAGAGCGACTCGTTCCACTGTGGGAGCGAGCCTGCTCGCGATTAGAGCGCGAAGCGCTCTGCTTTTACTGGACCTCTTTTTTCGGCTCGCGAATCTTGTACCAGGCCACATACAGCGCCGGCAAAAACAGCAGCGTCAGCAACGTCGCGATGATGATGCCGCCGATCATCGCGTAGGCCATCGGCCCCCAGAACACTTCCCGGGCAATCGGGATCATCCCCAGGCTCGCCGCCGCAGCCGTCAGCAGAATCGGCCGGCGACGGTGTTCCGTGGCTTGCGCCACCGCATCCCACGGTGACAGCCCCTCTTTCTCCAGGGCGTCGATCTGCGTCACGAGAATGACCGAGTTGCGGATGATGATGCCGATCAGCGCCAGAATCCCCAGGATCGCCACGAAGCCCATCGGCGTGCCGGTGGGAATCAGCGCCAGCACCACGCCGATCAGGCCGAGCGGTGCGACGCTCGCCACCAGGAACAACTTCTGCACACTGTGCAGCTGGATCATCAGGAAGGTCGCCATCAGGAACAGCATCAACGGCACCACCTTGGCAATCGGCCCCTGGGCCTTGCCGCTTTCCTCAACCGTACCGCCCGTGGCGACCTTGTAGCCCACCGGCAAAGCGGCGGCGAATTTGTCGATCTCCGGTTTCAGTTGCTTGACCAGATCGGTCGGCTGAATCTCGTCGCGCACCGCAGCCTTGATGGTGATGGTCGGCTTGCGGTCGCGACGCCACACCAACGGCTGCTCCAGTTCATAACGCACGGTGGCGAAAGCCAGCAGCGGGATCGAAGTGCCGCTGGGCGTGACGATCTGCAGGTTCTGCAACGTTTCCGGCGTACCGCGCTCCGCATCCACCGCGCGGCCCACGACGTTGATCAGGTAGATATCGTCATCAACCTGCGTCACCGGCGCACCGACGACGATGCTGTTCATCAGGTTGGCCACGTCTTCCGACGACAATCCCAGTTGCCGCACCTTGTCCTGTGCGATGTCGATGCGCAGGACTTTGCCCGGCTCGTTCCAGTCGTAAATGATCTCGCCGATGTGCGAGTTCTTGTCCAGTTCGGTGGCCAGGGCGATGGCGTGTTTGCGCACCTGGTCGATGTCCTTGCCGCTGACCCGGTACTGGATCGGCCGCCCGACAGGCGGGCCCATTTCCAGCGCCTGCACATAACTGCCGATGCCGACAAAATCCTTGCGCAAGCGCTCGCGCAAACGCTGACTCAGGGCTTCTCGCGATTCCAGGCCTTTGCTGACGATGACCAATTGCGCGTAGTACGGGTTTTGCAATTGCTGGTCGAGCGGCAGGTAGAAACGGATCGCGCCTTCGCCGATGTAGGTGCTCCAGCGCACGATGTCCGGGTCGTCCTTGAGCGTCGCTTCGAGCTTGTCCACGGCTTTGCGGGTTTCGGCAATCGAAGCGTTTTGCGGCAGGTTCAGGTCGACGAGAATTTCCGGCCGGTCCGAGGACGGGAAGAACTGGTTCTGCACAAACTGCATGGAAAACACCGATGCCACGAACAAGGCAATGGTGATGCCGATGGCCCACCAGCGATTACGCATGGACCAGAGCATGCCGTAATTGAAGGCACGACCGATGCGACCAGGCTCTGCGTCGTGAGGTTTCACGTTGGCGCTGAGGATGTGTACGCCGATCACCGGCGCGAACAACACCGCAACAACCCACGACACCAGCATCGCCACGGCAATCACCGCGAACAGCGTGAAGGTGTACTCACCCGCCGAACTGGCGTTCAGGCCGATCGGTACAAAACCGGCCACCGTCACCAGCGTACCGGTGAGCATCGGGAACGCAGTCGAGGTGTAGGCGAACGTGGCTGCCTGCTCCTTGTTTTCGCCCATCTCCAGTCGGGTGACCATCATCTCGACCGTGATCATCGCGTCGTCCACCAGCAGGCCGAGGGCGATGATCAGCGCGCCGAGGGAAATCCGCTGCATGGTGATGCCGCTGTATTCCATGAAGACGAAGACCATCGCCAGTACCAGCGGAATCGAGCACGCCACCACTAACCCGGCGCGCACGCCGAGGCTGACGAAGCTGACCACCAGCACGATCACCACCGCTTCGAACAGCGCGCTGGTGAAGCCGCCAACGGCCTTTTCCACCACGGCGGCCTGGTCGGAAACGTTGTACACACCGACGCCCACCGGCAAATCGGCGGTCAGGTCGGTCATGCGCTGGTGCAACGCCTTGCCGAAATCCTGAATGTTGCCGCCCTTCTTCATGGCAATGGCCAGGCCGATGGCCGGATGGCCGTTGTAGCGAAACTCCGGGGTTGCCGGGTCGACATAACCCCGACTGATGTCGGCAATGTCGGCCAGGCGATAGAAGCGATCGTTGAGCCGCAGGTTGACGTTTTCCAGGTCTTTCTCGGAAGCGAACTGCCCGGTGGTGCGAATGGAAATCCGCTCGGGGCCGGCTTCAATGACCCCGGCCGGCGTCACGGCGTTTTGCGATTGCAGGCTTTCCACGACCTGACGCTGATCAATGCCCAGCGCCGCCAGTTTGCGGGTTGAGAAGTTCAGGTAGAGCACCTCGTCCTGCTCGCCGACCATCTCGACCTTGCCCAGCCCCGGCACCTCACGAATCTCGGCGCGGACCTGCTCGACGTAATCGCGCAACTGGCGCATCGACAAGCCGTCAGCGGTGAAGGCGTACACCGAACCGAACACATCACCGAATTCGTCGTTGAACCCAGGCCCTTGCAAGCCCTTGGGGAACTGGCCGCGAATGTCGTTGATCTTCTTGCGCACCTGGTACCAGATTTCCGGGATGTCCTTGGCGCTGGTGGTGTCGCGCAGGTTCACGAAGACCGTGGACTCACCGGGCCGTGTATAGCTTTTCACATAGTCGAGGGAGTCGAGTTCTTCGAGCTTTTTCTCGATGCGGTCGGTGACCTGCTTGAGGGTTTCTTCCTGGGTCGCACCCGGCCAGCTGGACTGGATGACCATGGTCTTGATGGTGAACGAGGGGTCCTCCTCGCGGCCGAGGTTCATGTACGAGAACACGCCCATCAGCAGCGCGATGAACATCAAATACCAGACAAACGACTGATGCTTGAGGGCCCATTCGGATAAGTTGAAACTCCCTTTCATTGTGGGCTGTCCTCATCGATTTTCACTTTCTGCCCAGGCTTCAGGCTGTTCACACCGGCACTCACGACACGCTCGCCGGACTTCACGCCGCTGGCCAGGACCATGGTGGAATCGGTGCGGCTGATCAGGCTGATGTCACGCGGGGAAACGGTTTGGGTCTGCGGGTCGATGACCCAGATCCGCGATTTGCCATCGACTTCTTGCAGCGCGGTCAGAGGCAGTTCGATACGCGGTTTGATCGCGGAGCTGAGGGTGACGCTGATTGCCGTGCCCAGGCGAAACCCCGGCGGTGTGTCGGTCAGGGTCAGGCGGGCACGCCGGGTGCGGGTGGCGCTCTGGGCCTGGGGTTCGATTTCGCGGACGATGGCGGTGGTGGTGATGCTCGGTTCCAGTTGCACGGCGACCTGAAACACCACGTCCGCTGGCAACTGATCGACCAGCGTGTCGGGCAGGTCAATCACCGCTTCCTTGATGTCCGGCTGCGCCAGGGTCACCACTTGCTGGCCAGCGGTCACCACTTGCCCGGCTTCGGCGTTCCACGCGGTGACGATGGCTTTGTGGTCGGTGCGCAACTCGACATAATCGAGTTGGTCCTTGGCCTGATCGACCGCCGCCTTCGCTTGATCGAGGGAGGCCTGAGTGGTTTTCAGATCGGTCTGGGCGATGTCCAGTTGCGCCTGCGCACCGACCCCGCGATCGAACAGCTCCTGCTGACGCCGGGCGTTGGCCTGGGCGTTGATCAGTTGTGCCTGGACCTTCGCCAGATCGCCCTGAGCCGAGCGCAGCTGGTTTTGCTGATCGGTGGGATCGAGGGTCGCGAGCAAGGCGCCCTTCTCGACCTCGGCGCCGACATCGACGTTGCGACTGGCAATGCGCCCCGGTACGCGGAAGCCGACATTGGTTTCGTATCGGGCCTGAATGCTGCCGGCAAAGCGGCCGAGACTCTCCTCGCCCAGCGCCTGGACCTTGATCGACAGCACCGGACGCACCGGCTCTGGCGGCGGTTCTTCTTTCGAGCAGGCCACCAGCAGCATTCCGGTAAACACCAGCAACACGCGCTTCATGGCTGGGCTCCCGCAGCTAAATCCTTGTAGGTGTTTTCGGCGATTTCCACTTTGACGCCGGGGTGCAGCAACTGACCGCCGGCAATGACGACTTTTTCGCCGCCCTTAAGGCCATCGCTGATGATGACTTTGCCGGTCAGGTAACGACTCACCGTCACCGTATGCAATTGCGCCTTGCCCTCGTCATCTACCAGCCACACGGCCGATTCGCTGAGGTTTTTGGTCAGCGCCGACCATGGCAGTTCGATTGCGGATTTGCTCGGCGTCTTCGCCGTGCCGCTGATCACCGAGCCAAGCTGCATGCCTTCCGGCAGACCGTTGAGGGTGACCTTGACCTGCACCGTACCGGTCTGCGCGGAAACGGCCGGGGTGACTTCCCGAACCGTGCCCGTGGTCTTGATGGCCGGGTTTTCGAGCAAGCTCACCACAATTGTTTTGCCCTCAGGGTCCTCTGTCAGCAGCGACTCGTAGACGTTGAACACCGCGTCGCGCTCACCGTCGCGCGCCAGGCTGAAAATCGGCATCGTGGCCTGCACCACCTGGCCGACTTCGGCCTGCCGGGCAGTGATCACTCCCGGCGCGTCGGCGATCAGCGCGGTGTAACTCAGTTGCTCGCGGGCGTTGGCCAGTTGCGCCTGGGCAGCCGTCAGCGCGCTCTGGCTGCTGCGCAATGCGGCCTGGGCAGAGTCGAACTCGCTTTGACTGGTGTAGCCCTTGGGCAGGAGTTTTTGCTGGCGGACGAAGGCGGCGGCGGCCTGTTTGACCCGCGCCTGCTCGGCGACGACCTGCGCCTGGGCCGAGTCGACATTGGTTTGCAGGTCTTTGGGGTCGAGCCTGGCGAGCACTTGCTTGGCCGACACCCGGTCACCGACATCGACCGAACGCTGGATGATCTTGCCGCCGACACGGAACGACAGCTCTGTCTGGACGCGCGCCTGAACATCACCGGTGAGGGTCACGGACGCGGCGTAATCCGCGGCGTTGACGACTTGCACGAATACCCGCGGACGATCCTTTTCGACCTGGGGTTTTTCCCCGCAGGCCCCCAGCAGGACAAGAAGACTCAGGCCAACCACTCTTTTCAATCCGGGACCAGCCATGCAGACTCCTTTGCGTCGTACGAACGTGCCAATGGCGATACGACTGTGAGCTTAGAACAGGGTTCAACAGGTGCACAGGTTTGCTGCACTCATAGCAGTAAGGAAGCTTCCCATGCTCAAAACCCTAGCGGTGGCCAATTACCGCTCGATCAATAAACTGGTGATTCCACTGGGTCGTCTGAACCTGATCACCGGGCCGAACGGCAGTGGCAAATCCAACCTTTACCGCGCGTTGCGCCTGCTGGCGGAAACCGCTCAGGGCGGCGTGGTCAATGCGTTGGCCCGCGAAGGAGGCCTGGATTCGACCTTCTGGGCGGGACCTGAAGCCATCACCCGGCGTATGCGCAACGGCGAAGTGCCGATCGAGGCGACCGTTCGCCACGGCGTCAAACGCTTGCGCCTGGGGTTTGCCGGGGACGACTTCGGTTATTCGATCAGCCTGGGGTTGCCCGATTCCAACGGTCATTTCATGTTGCCCGGGCACAGCACCCCCATTGCGTCACGGTTCAGCCTCGATCCGCAAATCAAGCGTGAATGCCTGTGGGCCGGGGCGCATTATCGTCCGGCGAGCCTGCTGGTGGATCGCGACGGCCCGATGATCCGCACCCGAGCCAACCGCAGCTGGGACGTGCTGGCTCAGCACACGCCGACGTTCGACAGCCTGTTCGATCAGGTAGGCAGCTTGCGGACCTCGCCAGAGGTGCTGGAGATGCGTGAGTTCATCCGTCGCTGGCGCTTCTACGATCACTTTCGCAGCGACGCCGACGCGCCGGTGCGTCAGCCACAACTGGGCACCCGCACCCCGGTGCTGCACCACGACGGCAGAGACCTGGCGGCGGCGTTGCAGACCATTATCGAAATTGGCGACCCCGAAGCTTTGCGCAACGCCATCAGCGATGCATTTCCCGGTGCGCGTCTGCATATCGAGCCGCTGGCGGGCGGCCGGTTTGCCATCGAGTTTTATCAGGAAGGGTTATTGCGGCCGTTGTCGGCGGCGGAGTTGTCCGATGGGACGTTGCGCTACTTGCTGTTGGTGGCGGCGCTGCTGACACCGCGCCCCCCGACGCTGATGGTGCTGAACGAGCCGGAAACCAGCCTGCACCCGGACCTGTTGCCGGCGTTGGCGCGCTTGATTATCCGTGCGTCAGAGCAGTGTCAGGTGTGGGTGGTGTCCCATGCCCGGCGGTTGATTTCGGCGTTGCAGGAGGATCCCGAGTGCAATTGCATCGTACTGGAGAAAAACCTGGGCCAGACCGGGATTGTCGGGCAGCGGATGCTGGATGAGCCGGCGTGGCATTGGCCGGATTGAGCGGCGCCGCTGAAACCAATCGCCAGCAAGCCGGCTCCTACAGGATCGCGGTGATCCACTTGTAGGAGCCGGCTTGCTGGCGATAGCGGTCGAAAGACCGCTGCAAAAACTACAGAATCACCCCTGCCACTTCCCACCCTCGACAATCACGCTCTCAGGCTTGGTGTCATCGCTCAATTCCTTGCGCACATACTGGTCGTACAGCTTGAGCAGATACTTCTCTTCACCCAGCTTCGCCAACTCGGCGTTCACCCAGTCACGCAGCTCGATATTGCCCTTCTTCACAGCCGGTGCAATCGGCGCTTCTGCACCGAGTTTCTGATCCAGCACGCGGTAGCCAGGGTTCTGCTTGGCCCAGCTGAACAGCACCAGATTGTCCTGCGCATAGGCATCGCCGCGACCGTTGGCCAGGGCTTGCAGGGACTCGGAGTTTTTCTCGAACTTCAGCAGTTTCCAGTCCGGGTGATTCTTGGTCAGCCAGATATCCGCCGTGGTGCCGGTGGTGACAATGGTGGTGCGGGTCGCCAGGTCATCGAGGTTTTTCACTTCGCTGGCCTGTGGCACCAATGCCTGTACTGCAACTTTCAGGTTTGGGTTGGTGAAGTCCACCGCTTCCTTGCGCTCCGGGGTCACGGTCATGTTGGCCAGGATCAGGTCGACCTTGTCACTTTGCAGGAACGGAATCCGGCTCGCCGGTTCTACCGCGACGAACTCGACCTTGTTCTCATCGCCGAGCAGATCCTTGGCAAATTGGCGGCCGATGTCAGTGTCAAAACCAACGTAACGCCCCGCTTCATTGACGAAACCAAACGGCGGTTTGTCAGTGAAAACGCCGACGATCAACTTGTCCCGCGCCTTGATTTTGTCCAGGTAGCTGGCCGGCGCAGTGCTTTCGCTGGCGACTTTCGGCTTCGCGGGTTCTTCGGTTTTGTTGCAGCCGGCCAGCAACGCGAGGCCGAGCAGCGGGAGTAACAGTAGAGAAGACTTGGCAGTTTTCATGGCAGTTCCAGTTCCTTTGTTTGAGTCGTTTTGGGTAGTGCGGCGACGTAGGAGAACTTCTCCAGGAACTGCTGCGCTCGTGCGGTTTGCGGGTTCGTAAAGAAAAT
Organism: Pseudomonas sp. PDM03; assembly: GCF_014852385.1. Taxonomy (NCBI): domain Bacteria; kingdom Pseudomonadati; phylum Pseudomonadota; class Gammaproteobacteria; order Pseudomonadales; family Pseudomonadaceae; genus Pseudomonas; species Pseudomonas sp. PDM03. The sequence continues at coordinate 193,628 of NZ_JACVBM010000005.1, forward strand.
CTCGGGAGGGTTTTGCTCAAGGATTCGCCCGGCATCCATGAACACGATGCGGTCAGCCACGGCGCGGGCGAACGCCATTTCGTGGGTGACGATCAACAGCGTCATGCCCTCGCGGGCCAGGCCCTGAATGACTTCCAGCACTTCCTTGACCATTTCCGGGTCGAGGGCGGCGGTGACTTCATCGAACAACATGACTTTGGGGTTCATGCACAACGAACGGACGATGGCGATGCGTTGCTGCTGGCCGCCGGAGAGCTGGCGAGGAAAGGCGTCGCGCTTGTCCGATAGGCCCACGCGCGCCAGCAAGGTTTCGGCCTGATCCCGGGCTTCGCGACGCTCGCGGTTTTGCACCTTGACCGGGCCGAGCAGCAGGTTGTCGAGCACGCTCATGTGCGGGAACAGGTGATAGCTCTGGAACACCATGCCGATCTGCTGGCGCACTTCGCGCCAGTCGGTGCCTTTGTCCAGCAGCTCGCGGCCGGCAAATGTCAGGCTGCCGCTGTGCGCGACTTCCAACCCGTTGAGGCAACGCAACAGGGTACTTTTACCGCAGCCGCTGGGGCCGAGGATGACGATCACTTCGCCGGATTTCACCTTCAGGTCGATGCCGTCGAGCACTTGTTGCTCGCCAAAAAACTTGTTGAAACCCTTGAACTCGATCAATGCGCTCATGCTTGCGTCCAGCGCCGCTCCAGCTCGCGCGAGGCGGCCGAGAGCGGGTAGCAGATGAAAAAGAAAAACAGAAACAGCGCGCCGTAGATCAGCACGGATTCGTAGGTGCGTTCGATGATCTGCTGGCCGACCTTGATCACGTCCACCACGCCGATCAGCACCGCCAGGGAGCTGGTCTTGATGATCCGCGTGTAGACGTTGATGGTCGGCGGGGTCATGCGTTTCAGCGCCTGGGGCAACAGCACGTAGCCGTAGAGTTGCGGGCCGTTCAAGCCGATCGACAGGCCTGCTTCACGCTGGCCGCGTGGCAACGAATGCAAGGCGCCGCGCACCACTTCACCGACTTCGCTGGCGCCCCACAGCGACAGCACCAGCACCGCGCACCAGAAGCTCGGAATGCTCAGGCCGAAGAAAATCGGCAGACCGAAGAACAGCAGATACAACCAGACCAGCACCGGGATCGCTCGGAACAGCTCCAGGTACACGCGCAAAATTGCGTTCAGCCATTTCGAATTCAGCGTACGCAAAACGCCGTAAAGCACACCGCCAACGGTGCTGATGGCGATGCTCAGGAAAGAGATCGACAGGGTTTGCGCAGCGCCCTTGCCCAATTGCGGCAACGACACCCACAGCAACTCAAGACCCGAACTGGCCATGCTGGAGCCTCCTTTCCAGACGGCTGAGCAGCAGCGACAGCGGCAAAAACAGCAGCACGCAAATCAGCGTCAGCACGGCGAGCATTTCGTAGGTTTTGTAGTAGAGCGCGATGTAGCTTTTGGTGGTGTAGAGAATTTCCGGAACCGCTACGGCCGAGACCACGGTGGTCTCTTTCAGCAAGAAAATGAAATTGGCGAACAGCGACGGCAGGCTGAGGATGCCGGCCTGCGGCAGGATCACGTAGCGCAGCAATTGCCCATGGGACAAGCCGATGGAGCGGCCGGATTCGAGCTGCGCCTGGGGCACCGCATCCACCCCGGCGCGCAGCACTTCCGTGAGGTAAGCGCCGCCCAGGAACGTCATGGTGATAATCGCCGCCGTGAAGCCTGACACCTTGATGCCCAGCGCCGGCAAGGCGAAATACACGAAGAACAGTTGAATGAGCAGCGGCGTGTTGCGCGCCAGTTCTACGTACAACCCGACCAGGCGTTGCAGGTAAGGCGTGCGGAACACCAGGATCGTTGCGTTGATCAAGGCCACCAGCAACGAGGTGCCGATGGCGATGAAGCCGACCTGCAGCGTCACGCCCACGGCCTTGAGAAATGCCGGCAGGGTGCTGAGGATAAAAGCGTAATCGAAGTTCATTGAACATCCTGGACGTCGCTCGGTAAGCGACGGTGGTGCAGTCCATGGGGGGTGGATAACCTCCCGGCAGGCACCGACTTTAAAGGTATAAGAACTAGAATTTAAATACCGTTAAAGCATATTGATATCACGCAAAAAACTATCCGGTGAATTTGCCGAGAAGGAGGAAGACGACTATTTTCCTTTTCGCTGTAGGAAGGATCTTTTTTTCGAAATAGCCCTCCAAGGACGCACAGCTTTTGGCCAGACTCCCGGCCGAACCATCACAAGGAAGAGAACATGGCTGACGTAAAAGTACCGCAACGGCTTGATCCGCAAGACATCGTGAAGCTGCTGGTGGCGTTGCGCAGGGCGTTGAAGGCCCGGGTGGCCTAAGCCTTCGGAGCACGCCTATCCCCTGTAGGAGCGAGGCTTGCCCGCGAAGGCGTCCGGCCTGATACACCGCGTCGTCTGAATCGCCAGCAAGCTGGCTCCTACAAGAGTGCCGCCTTTGTGAGCAGGCTCGCTCCTACATTTGGAATGTGCACGCGCAATAAAAAACGCCGACGCTATTGCTAGCCGTCGGCGTTCGAAACCTTGAAGGGGTTTAATGCTGCGTCCAATTAGAACGCCGGCAGTACCGCGCCGCTGTATTTCTTGGCGATGAAGGCTTTCACTTCCGGGCTGGTCAACGCCTTGGCCAGTTTCTGGATGGCTACGCTGTCCTTGTTGTCTGGACGAGCCACCAGGAAGTTCACGTAAGGCGAATCAGCACCTTCGATCACCAGCGCATCTTTAGCCGGGTTCAGACCTGCTTCCAGCGCGTAGTTGGTGTTGATCAGGTCCAGGTCAACCTGGTCCAGAACGCGCGGCAACATGGCCGATTCCAGTTCCTTGAACTTGAAGTTGTGCGGGTTCTTGGCGATGTCTTTCGGAGTAGCCAAAGCGTTTTTCGGGTCTTTCAACTCGATCAGGCCAGCTTTCTGCAGCAGAAGCAGAGCACGGCCGCTGTTGCTGCCTTCGTTCGGCAGAGCGATGGTCGCGCCGTTTGGCAGGTCAGCCAGTTTTTTGTACTTCTTCGAGTAGCCACCGAACGGTTCAACGTGAACGCCGATCACGGTCACCAGGTTGGTGCCTTTGCCTTCGTTGAAGTTTTTCAGGTACGGCAGGGTCTGGAAGTAGTTGGCGTCCAGACGCTTCTGGTCAACTTGTACGTTCGGCTGAACATAGTCGGTGAACACTTTGATTTCCAGGTCCACGCCTTCTTTGGCGAGGGTTGGCTTGATCAGTTCCAGAATCTCGGCGTGTGGGACCGGGGTCGCCGCAATTACCAGTTTCTCGCCAGCCTGGGCCAGGCCCGCGGTCAGGGCAGCCGCCAATGCGGTGAACAACAGAACCTTTTTCATGCAGTGTCCTTATCGAAAATCACGGTCGTCATCGACGACGGCTTGTTTAGTACGAGTGCCAGTGAAGTGCTATCGCTGGCGTGAAGCGGACAATACCGGGATTTTTTATTCCCGAACAATATCTTTTATTCACTTTCATATTCCATTTTGTTCATACAGCTCTAACTCACATGTTGCCTGCATTTCGCCGCACTCACCTGTAGGAGCGAGGCTTGCCCGCGAAGGCGTCCTTCCAGAAAATCCGTGTCGTCTGGTTCGCGAGCAAGCTTCGCTCCTACAAGAGCTCGGTGTGTTCGTGATCTGTAGGAGCGAGGCTTGCCCGCGAAGGCGTCCGGCCTGATACACCGCGTTGTCTGGATCGCCAGCAAGCCGGCTCCTACAGGAGTGCGGTGTTTTTGAGGAGGTTTTTCAGGGCGGCTTGTTCGGTGGCGGTGCCTTTGGTGAGGATGTGCTGGAGCTGCTGCTCGATCTGCGTCAGCGGCGCTGGTGCTTCGGGCAGGTTCAAATGTTCGGGCAGGATCTCGTCGCCAGTGCTGACCAGCAATGCAAAGTGAATGACGTTTTCCAGCTCCCGGGTGTTGCCCGGCCAGCTGTGCTGTTCCAGCAACTGCTGCGCAGCTTCGCTGATCAGCGGCACCGGCAGGTCCAGGCGCTGGCTGTAGATGCCTAGGAAGTACTCGGACAACGACAGGATATCGCCCACCCGCTCACGCAACGCCGGCAGTTCCAGCTGACCTTCGCTGAGGTAGTGATACAGCCGCTCATGGAATTTCCCTGCGGCCACGGCTTGCGCCAGATCAATGCTGGTCGCGGCCACGAGACGCACGTCCACCGGGCTCGGTTGATGCGCGCCGACGCGGGTGACTTCGTGGTTTTCCAGTGCGGCGAGCAACTTGATCTGGATCGGCAGCGGCAAGTCGCCGATCTCGTCCAGGTACAGCGTGCCGCCATTGGCCGAACCGAACCAGCCAGCACGACTGCTCGCCGAACCGGTGTAACTGCCAGCGGCATAACCGAACAATTCGGCGTCGGCGTAGGTCGGGCTGATTGCGCCGCAATTGACCGACACGAACAACCCACCACGATCACTGGCGCGATGAATGTGCCGCGCCAGCAGTTCTTTACCACTACCGGTTTCGCCCCGGATCAACACGGAGATCGAACGCGGGGCCAGTTGCTCCAGCTCGGCGCGCAATTGACGCGAGCGCGGATCGACGAACACCAACGCCTTGGCGCGGATGCTCAGCGGACTTTTTTCTGCGTCGGGAAAGGTCAGCAGCGGCTGACCGAAGGCTTCAAAACTCATGGCAGACTCCCGCCCAAAACCGCCGGGAGACGGGGGGCGATGTTAAAAAAAGAAAAGGTTCAAGCGCGGCGCAGGGCGTGATGTTCCATGCGGTTTTGCAGGCGATACAGATAAGCAAAACCCTGCTCCCAGCGCTGATGACCGGACTTCACGTTGATGTGTCCGGCACCCGACAGTATTCCTGCCTCGGCGCCCCAGTTACGTGCCAGTTCCAACGCACGCGGTGCGCTGACAGCGGCGTCGTTGTCGGAGCTGACCACCTGGCTCGGGAACGGCAAAAGGCTCGTCGGAATCGGCGCGAAGTTGCGCAAGGCTGGCGCGCAGGCCGGGCGCTCGACGTCCGCCGGGGCGACCAGCAAGGCACCGCGCACCTGGCGCAAAAAATTCAGCGGTGCAGTGGCTGCCCAATGCGCGACCGTGATGCAACCCAGGCTATGGGCAATCAAAATCACCGGCGTGCTGTCAGCGGCAATCGCCTCGGCCAATGCCGCCACCCAGTCTTCACGACGGGGCGTCAGCCAATCGGCCTGCTCCACCCGCGCGCTGTTCGGCAAGCTGTTCTGCCAGTGGCTTTGCCAATGATCTTCTGGCGATCCTTGCCAGCCCGGCACAATCAGATAGCGAATTGATTCGTTGCGCATGGGGGAACTCTCCTGCTGCGTGTCTGTTCCTGATCGAGTATAGGGAGGAGAGTTATATTCGTTAAGGAATAAGAAGCTATTTATTAAGACCTATAAAGAATATGAGAGACACACGACCTGTAGGAGCCGGCTTGCTGGCGATAGCGGTCGGTCAATTAGCATTTCCATTGGCTGGACGGACGCCATCGCCGGCAAGCCGGCTCCTACAGGAGCGTGGGTTTTCTCGAGGCATAAAAAAGGGGCCGCACCCTGCCAAGGAGACGGCCCCGGAAAATCGAAAATCGGTCAGCGTGCGGTAATCACCGACAACTTGGTAATCCCTGCCCGCTCAATCGACGCCATGGCTCGCGCCACTTCGCCGTAATTCACCCCGTCGTCCGCCTGCAATTGCACACGCACTTCGGGATCCTTGGCCTTCGCCGACTTGAGGTTGAACTCCAGCAAGTCCGGCTGAATTTCGTCCTTGTTGATAAACAGTTTTCCGGCACCGTCGATGCTCACGACCAGCGGGTCCTTCTGCTCCACCGGCGCCACGGCCTCGGTCTTGGGCAGGTTGATCGGGATCGCGTTGGTCAGCAGCGGCGCGGTGACGATAAACACCACCAGCAGCACCAGCATCACATCCACCAGCGGTGTCACGTTGATCTCGCTCAGCACCTCATCGCTGTCTTGCGTGGAGAAAGCCATCTCAGGACGCCTCCTTCACTTTCTGCGCGCTGCCCGATGCGGCGGTTTTATGTGCCGTCGGATGAATCAGCACACGGAACGAACTCTTCTGCGCCAGGCTGTAGAAGTCATGGGCGAAGTCATCCAGGTCCGCCGCCGTCAGTTTCAGACGACGCAAAAAGTAGTTGTAAACCAGCACCGCCGGTACCGCGACGGCGATCCCCACACCGGTCGCCACCAGTGCCGCGCCAATCGGCCCGGCCACGGTTTCCAGGCTGGCGGAGCCCGCTGCGCTGATTCCTTTCAACGCCTCCATGATTCCCCACACAGTGCCGAACAAACCAATGAACGGCGATGTACTGCCAATACTTGCGACCACCGCCAAACCTGTTTCCAGCGAGCGGCGCTCACGCACGATCTGCTGACGCAAGGCGCGCTCAAGACGATCCTGATGGTTGATCGCCTGGCTCAAATCCGCCGCTAGTGGCGCCTCCCCTACCTGTATGGCCGCGTAGCCGGCCTGGGCCACTCGGGCCGCTGCGCCGGGCTGGGTCTCGGCCAGCTCCGCCGCCGAATCAAGGCTCGACGCCGCCCAGAACTGCTTATGAAACTTTCGGTCCTGCACCTTGAGACGGCCGAACTGCACGCCTTTGAGCAACGCCAGGCCCCAAGTTGCAACGGAAAAAACCACCAGCAGCCAGATCACCGCGCTTTCAATGGATTCAAGTGGAGATGCCAGTAACGTCATGATGAGTTCCTCGTGTAAACGTTTCGCGCGAATTTGGTTTCGGTTTAATGAAGCTTGAAATCGATGGGCACGCTGACCCAGCCGTCCTGGGCGACCTCACCCTGCTTGGCCGGCACGAAACTCCAACGTTTCACGGCATTGATCGCCGCCTCATCGAGGGAATCGCGACCACTGCCTTTCTGGATCTGAATCTCGCCAGGCTTGCCGTTGGCCAACACATGCACCCGCAATAACACCGTGCCTTCCCAACCGCGACGCACGGCTTGCGACGGGTATTCCGGCGCCGGGTTTTTCAGGTACGCGGCATTGGCCGAGGCAGGCGTCACCGGCGTGGGTGCCGGTGGTGCAGGTGGCGCCGGGGCCGCGACAGGGGCTGCCGGTTGTGGCGGCGCGGGCGGTTGCGGGGCGACTTTTTGCACCGGTTTCGGCACGGGTTTGGCGACCGGTTTTGGCTTGGGAATCGGTTTCGGTGGCGGCGGCTTCACGGCCAGCTCGTCTTCCACCGGCGGCGGTGGCTCGACCACGGGTTGCACCGGCTGCGGCGGTGGCGGCTCGACCACGGGCGGCGCCGGACGCGAGAATTCAATCGTCATCGGCGGAATTTCCGGCGGCACGATCGGCAATGCCTTGGTCGGCTGCTGATTGACCCAATAGATGACTGCGCCATGCACCAGCAACGCCAGCACACCGAGCAGAATCGTTTCCCGGCGACTCAGAATGCCCTTGGGCGCACGCTGCAAACGCAGCTGCCCCAAGGGCACTCGGTGCACCCGGCCGAGGTCGACCAACTCGCCACCCGGCGCCTGGCGCCACAGCACCTCGTGTGCGCTGGCGGCGGTCTGGACATTGCCCATTGCTTAACTCCCTGCGGTCTCTTTGCGGATAACCGAAACGTCGTGCCAGACATCCCCCGACGACGTATCGATGGGTGAATCATTGAGGCAGACGCTTATCTCAGAAAGTAATCTTTCAAGTTATGCATAGACCAAAAACGAATATAAAAGGCCACCCATCGGCTCCAGGCCTTGCCCGGTAAGGGCTGCGGGCAACAGGCTGAAATCACATGCTTTTAAGGCATCGAAAATATTCACCAAAGGCATGATTTTTGGACCATTTTCACGGCCACGAGGCCTTGGCGCCGGCAATCGGGCGGCAGGAACAACGCTCTATTGATATTCTTTTATCATCTAATAGTTATTTGATTGCTTCGTTGACGGAATAAGCGATTACCTTTAAAAAACCTCAACCACGCTCGTCGCACATGCCATCGAGGTCGTTTCAGGATGCCGGGAAAAACCTATGGATCTTCGTCAGCTGCGTTACTTCATTGCCCTCACCGAACACCGAAGTTTCGTACGGGCAGCCGACGCCATGGGCATCACTCAGCCGGCATTCAGTCGTAGCATTCAAGGGCTTGAACAGGAATTCGGCTGTGCACTGGTGGACCGTGGCAACAAGGACTTGCGCCCCACGCCGGAAGGTCAGGTGGTGCTGCAACATGCACTGACGCTGGTACAGGGCGCCGCACTGCTCAACGCCGAAGTCACGCAAATGACCAAGCTCGACGCCGGTGAACTGCGGTTCGGCTGCGGCCCGGCACCGGCGGTAAAACTGGTGCCGGATGCGGTGGCGCAGTTCATCAGCGCCCACCCGAAAATACGCACCTGTTTTCAGGTGGATAACTGGGAAAAACTCAGTCGCGCCCTGAGCCGTGAAGAGATCGAATTTTTCATCGCCGACATCCGCCATTTCGAAGCGGATCCGAACTTTCAGACCCGAGCGTTGACACCCAAACGCAGTGTGTTTTTCTGCCGTCCGGGGCATCCGTTGCTGGCCAAGGAAAGCCTGTCGACCAACGACATGTTCGATTACCCGTTGGCGACCACGCAGATCCCGTCGGGTATTCGCAAACTATTGGCGAACCTCAGCGGCCGGATCGATTTTTCACCGACCATCGAGACCGAGCATTTTCCGGCGCTGGCCAGGATCGTGTTGCAATCGAACGCCATCGGCGTAGGCACGGAAGAAGCGTTTGTCGAGGACATCGCCGACGGTTCGCTGGTGCTGCTGCACTGGCGAAACCTGCCGCCGCACATCGAGAGCATGAGCGTGCGATGCGGGATTGTCAGCCGCACGGGGTTCCGGTTGTCACCGGCTGCGCGGGCGATGATCGAGACGTTGGTGGCGCTGGATAAGCAGGATGTCAGCGTTGCGGTTTGAACAGAACGACCGCTTTCGCCGGCAAGCAAGCCCCCTGTAGGAGCTGGCTTGCCAGCGAAGAGGCCCTCAGACGCGCACACCCTCCACCGTTTGCCCCTGCACTTCTTCCTTGCGCACAAACCGGTTCGCCCGCCCGAACGTCCCGAAATCGTTAAACCGCACGCCCATCTCGCGCATCACCCTGTGCGCCACCGGCACGGTCAACTGGCGGATGTAAAACGGCTCCTTCACCACGAAGTGATGGATCCCGTGGCTGCTGCCGAAGTTGAAGCAGAACGCCTGCAACGGCCACATCCACCACGGGTTCAGTACCTGGGTTTGCTGGATCACATTCCCCGGCTCCACATCGCCGTAGTAATGCATGTTCGAGCTGACAAAGTGCAGGCAAAACGTGCGCAGCACGTTCGGGCCGATGATCACCACTGCCGCGATATCGATCACCTGCATCACCGAGAGCGTGGTCGCCGACCATTCGATCGGTGCTCCCAGCAGATGGGCGACGCCATTGGCGGCGTGGAAGCCGAGAAACACGTACCACGCGCCCCAATGCACCAGCGCGAGCGGCGCATAGACCTTCAGTGCACGCTTGATGATGCTGAACTTGTGGGTCCAGGTCTTGGCCCGCAGCATGCGGATGAACGCCGACATCACGTTGTCGCCGACCATCAACAGCCGCGCAAAACCCCAGGGCTCGCCGTTGGTGATCGCGCGCTCTTCCATGTCGGCTTCAGTGCCGGACACCTTGTGGTGATTGAGGTGCAGATGTCGGCGAATCCATGGGTTGATCGTGCTCGGCCGCGCCAACCACACCAGGCCCATCATCAGGTTGTGCGGCACGCGTTGTTTACGGAAGTACATGCTATGAATCAGGTCATGTTCCAGCTCGTGGGTCAGCGACGCAAAGAACGCGTTGAGCAGCAGACATACCCACCAGGCCATGTATCCGCTGATGTACAGCGCTGCCGAACCGATCATTCCCGCCAACGCAAAGGCCAGAATGCCCGCGCCCAAGGCGTCCTGATGGTTGAGAATCGGGTAGCGTTTACGCAGTTCGACGCCTTTGGCCAACACCACTTCGCGAATATGCGCAGATCGCTGAGCTGCATTCAGTCGCTGGGGACTTGCAGAAGTACCGTCCATGCTTCCATCCTCTGGTTATTGATGTTCGCATCCTGCCGTGTGAACCTTCACAAGGCGGTAGCCCTGGACGCCAACCTGTTGACTGGAAGCGCCAATCAGCATGACTGAACCGACCTCCCTCGCCAGCTGGACCCGCGCCCTGCGCAAGCAACTCGATGCGCTGGGCCTCGACAGCACCGCGCTGTGCCACCAGGCGGGGCTCGACCCGCAATTGATGGACGACCCGAACGCCCGTTACCCGTTGTCCGGCACTACGCGGCTGTGGGAAATCGCGGTGCAGGTCAGCGGCGATCCGGCGATCGGCTTGCGGGTGTCGCGCTTCGTCAGCCCGACCACCTTTCACGCACTCGGCTATGCGCTGGTGGCCAGCGGCAGTTTGCGCGAAGTGTTCGAGCGCATCGTGCGTTATCACCAGGTGGTCAGCGATGCCCTGGATCTTGAACTGAGCCGCACCGAGGATCGCTATCGCTTCCGCCTGAAAATCCCGCCAGGCAACCCGGCGCCAGCGTTCGAAGCCATCGACGCTTTCACCGCGATTTACGTGCGCACCTGCCGCAACCGACTGGGCCGCGACTACGCGCCGCTCGCGGTGTACCTGCGTCGCCCGGAACCGGCCGACGCGCATCAATGGCACAAAGTCTTCCGCTCACCGGTGCACTTTTCGGCCGACGAAGACCGGCTGGAGTTTGCGCTGGTGGACTTCGACAGCCACTTGGACGACGCCAACCCGGAACTGGCCGAACACAACGAAACCGTACTCAAACGCACGCTGGCGCAGCTCAAACCCCTGACCTGGGAGCGCAAGGTCCGCGACGCCATTGAAGAGCAACTGCCCGAAGGCGAGCCCAGCGCCGAACACATCGCCAAGGCCTTGCACTTGAGCTTGCGCAGCCTGCAACGGCATTTGGCAGATGAGGGTTGCCGGTTCGATACGCTGCTCAATGAAAGCCGCGAAAACCTCGCGCTGCTGCACCTGCGCGACCCGCAATGCTCGTTGAGCGAGATCAGTTATTTGTTGGGGTTTGCGGATACGAGCAGTTTCAGCCGCGCGTTCAAGCGCTGGACGGGGATGACGCCGGGGCAGTTTCGGGATGGGTTGCGGTGACAGGATTCTAAAGGTGTGCTGAATGTTCCGGCCTCATCGCGAGCAGGCTCGCTCCCACAATGGATTTTCAGCGAACACAAAAATTTCCTGGCAACGCAGCCCCCCTGTGGGAGCGAGCCTGCTCGCGAAGGCGATTGCCCAGGCACCGCAGAAGCTTCAGCGTCCGCGATCCCGCCGCAACAATTTGCGCACCCGCGTCACCAGTTCGCTCACGGCAAACGGCTTGAGCAGATAATCGTCCTCATGCAGCTCCAACCCGCGCAGGCGATCTTCAATGCCATCCTTGGTGGTGAGAAACAGCACCGGCGTCTCGCCGAGCTTGCGGATCTGTTGCTGCAATTGCCAGCCGTTCAACCCCGGTAGCATGACGTCAAGAATGATCAGCTCGTATTCACCGGTCTCGATGAAGCGACGGCCGTCCATGCCGTTGAGCGCCACATCCACCGAGTAACTCGCTTCGCTCAGGCCGTTGGCCAGGAGTTTGGCGGTCTCCGGTTCGTCTTCCACTAACAGCACACGCATGGCACACCTCGATTGTCGTCGTCACAGGCTAGGCGCCTTCGCGGACAAAGCCCACCTTTACTGTGATGCTTCGGTTCGGCGGTAGCGGTGAGTTGGGGTACATATCCGGTTCTGCGGTTATGGCGGCTATTGGTTTCGCCCTTACGGCGAGTCACTTGGAAGAACGGAACGCCGCCCGGCCCTAAGTAACCAAGGGCTCTTGCCCCTTTCGTTCGGTGCCTCGCTGTGGCTCGGCATACCCTCGCTCCGGTCCTGCTCCGTGGGCCCGCCGCCATCGGCCATCCATGGCCGGGGGCGGCTAACTCGGCATCCATGCCGGGTTGCCCACTGCGCAGAACCTCCACTCGGCCTCTCGAGGGGGCGCTCAGATCAAGAGCTGAAGGCGAGCTAACGCTCGGCCTGATGAGTGGTGAGAATCAAAAGCGCACGCAGGCCCCCTGTAGGAGCCGGCTTGCCGGCGAAAATCGTTTGCACACCGCGTTCATTCAGACAGCCCGCGTTATCGTTGACGTCCATCGCTGGCAAGCCAGCTCCTACAATTTCGAACTGTGTGAACACAATCCCTGTAGGAGCCGGCTTGCTGGCGATCGCGGTGGGGCAGTCGACGCATGTATTGGCTGGACGGACGCCATCGCCAGCAAGCCGGCTCCTACACGGGATTGGTGTACATGTTCGGAATGAGTGAACGCATCAGAGAAGGACAACGCGGACAACTGAAGAGCCAGGTCGGCTTTCAGGCCGCCTCGGCGGCTGTGGCGGTAGTCGCCCCCTCGAGAGGCTGAGCGCAGGTTCTGCGCAGTGGGCAACCCGGCATGGATGCCGGGTTAGCCGCGCACGGCCAAGGATGGCCGATCGCGGCGGGCCCACGGAGCAGGACCGGAGCGAGGGGATGCCGAGCCACAGCGAGGCACCGAACGAAAGGGGCAAGAGCCTTTTGGTTACTTTGGGGCTTTTCCAAAGTGACTCGCCGTAAGGGCGAAACCAATAACCGCCATAACAAAACTAACGGATACACCCCCAAACACCAGGCAACCTTAAAAGACCGCCAACGCCCGCAACCGCTCGGCATCCAGAATCTCAATCTCACCGTACTTCAAATTCAAAATCCCCTGCCCCTGCAATTCCTTGAGCAGCTGATTGGTGGTCTGGCGTGACAGCGACAGCATTGAAGCCAGCTGTTCCTGCGGCAGTTGCAGCACGCGCCGCGGCAGGGCGATTTCGCCGTAACCGTCGGCGATCATCAGCAAGCGATGCGCCAACCGTGCAGGCGCCGGCATCAGGCTCAACTGTTCGAGGTTGATGAAGGTCAGGCGCAGTTTCTGGCTCATCAGCAACGCCAGTTGCCGCCAGTACACCGGTTGCTCATCCAGCAAGGCCAGCAGCGCGGCTTGCGGGATGTGCAGCAGGATGCACTGGCCGACGCCGAACGCATCATGGGTGCGCGGCTGGCCGTCGAACAGACAGATTTCGCCAAACCAGTGCGGTGACTCGACGAGGCTCAACAACGCTTCCTTGCCCTGTTCGCTGACAGCGCCGATTCGAACCGAGCCTTCGAGCACCGCGTACAAACCGCACGGCGGATCGCCGCGCTTGAACAGCCGCTGCCCCGACGCCAGCCGCCGCACCTTGGCGCTGGCCAACAGACTATTCTGTAGAGGAACAGGTAGATGACTGAACCACTGCCCCGTTTCCAGGCGCGAACGCCAAACCTGCATGTCCATGAAAACTCCTGGAGATTGTCGCCTGGCTGACAGAGCGAGCGGTGAACCCGGGGCATGATCAATCACCCTACAGGAGGAATAACAATGAAAAGCCTCGTTGACCATCTCAGTCAATACGCCGCCTACCACCGTGATCCGCGCAATATTGCCAGCCACTTTATCGGTATTCCGCTGATTGTGGTCGCTGTCGCGGTGCTGCTGTCGCGGCCGCAATGGGCCGCAGGCTGGCTTTCGCCGGCGGTGCTGGTCTCGCTGGCATCGGCGTGGTTCTACCTGCGCCTGGAACTGCGTTTAGGCGTGTTGATGACGGTGCTGCTCGGTCTGTGCGTTTGGGCGGGTCATGTGCTGGCACAGCAAAGCACGCTAGTGTGGCTGGCGAGCGGCGTCGGGATGTTTGTGATCGGCTGGGCGATTCAGTTTGTCGGGCATCATTACGAAGGACGCAAACCGGCGTTTGTCGATGATGTGACGGGGCTGATTGTCGGGCCGTTGTTTGTGGTGGTTGAACTGGCGTTTTTGCTGGGGATGCGGCGGGAATTGAAAGAGCAGATCGAGGCGCGGGTAGGAGGTGTTCGGGTCAATCCGAAGCGCGCTGCTGCGTAGGACGCCTTCGCGGGCAAGTCGGATCGCCGCACCGCTCGCTCCTACAGAGAATTTGTGAACGCCGCAATACTGTAGGAGCCGGCTTGCTGGCGATCAACGATAACGCGGTGTGTCAGCCACACCGCCATCGCCGGCAAGCCGGCTCCTACAGAGTTAGATGTTGGCGACTTTCTGCCAGACCTTTGGCTTGAAGAACAAGGTTTCGCCCTTCGCCAGACCGATCAGGCTGTCGTGATCCTTCACCACTTCCGCTTCGATCAAATCACTCTGCCCTTCGACCTTCAATGTCACCCGGGTCGTCGCGCCCAGCGGACGGATATCGCGCACTTCGGCCGCGTGGTGATCCTCCAGCTCATGCCGCGACAGCGACACTTCATGAGGACGGAACAGCACGTGCTTGTCTTCGCCCAGATGCAGGCGGTTGGAATCGCCGAGGAAGTGGTAAACGAAATCGCTGGCCGGGTTTTCGTAGACGTCGCCCGGTGAGCCGATCTGCTCGATCACCCCTTTGTTCATCACCACGATACGGTCGGCCACTTCCATCGCCTCTTCCTGGTCGTGGGTCACAAACACGGAAGTCAGGTTGATGTCTTCGTGCAGCCGTGCCAGCCAGCGACGCAGCTCCTTGCGGACCTTGGCGTCGAGGGCACCGAACGGTTCGTCGAGCAGCAGCACTTTCGGCTCCACCGCCAAGGCCCGAGCCAGCGCGATACGCTGACGCTGGCCGCCGGAGAGTTGTTCCGGGTAGCGATCCGACAACCAGTCCAGTTGCACCATGTTCAGCAATTCGTGGACCTTCACCGCGATCTGGCTTTCAGTCGGGCGCTGGTTTTTCGGTTTCATGCGCAGGCCGAACGCGACGTTGTCGAACACCGTCATGTGGCGGAACAACGCGTAGTGCTGGAACACGAACCCGACGTTGCGATCACGCACGTCGTGGCCGGAAACGTCTTCACCGTGGAACACGATGCTGCCCTGATCCGGGGTTTCCAGACCGGCGATGATCCGCAACAGCGTGGTCTTGCCGCAACCCGACGGGCCGAGCAGCGCCACGAGCTCGCCGCTTTG
This sequence comes from Pseudomonas sp. PDM03, assembly GCF_014852385.1. Classification (NCBI taxonomy): domain Bacteria; kingdom Pseudomonadati; phylum Pseudomonadota; class Gammaproteobacteria; order Pseudomonadales; family Pseudomonadaceae; genus Pseudomonas; species Pseudomonas sp. PDM03. Next base: position 208,727 of record NZ_JACVBM010000005.1, read on the forward strand.
AATGTCCAGGCTGATGTCATTGAGGGCCTTGAACGCATTGAAATTCTTGCTGACGTTACGCACTTCGATCGACATGAATTATTCCTCCGCGGCGCTGGCGCGCAGGCGGTTAATACGGTTTTCGCTCCACTGCTTGAGCAGCAGGATGAAGAGCGCCAGGATCAGCAACAGGCTCGCCACAGCGAACGCGGCCACGTGGTTGTATTCGTTGTAGAGGATCTCGACGTGCAGCGGCAAGGTGTTGGTCACCCCGCGAATGTGCCCGGAAACCACCGACACCGCCCCGAATTCACCCATCGCCCGCGCGGTACACAGCACCACGCCGTAGATCAGGCCCCATTTGATATTGGGCACGGTGACGTGCCAGAACATCTGCCAGCCATTGGCGCCCAGCAGGCGCGCGGCTTCTTCTTCCTGCGTGCCTTGTTCCTGCATCAGCGGGATCAGTTCACGCGCCACGAACGGCACGGTGACGAAAATCGTCGCCAGCACGATGCCCGGCAACGCGAAGACGATCTGGATATCGTGATCCTGCAACCACGGGCCGAACAGCCCCTGCGCGCCAAACATCAGCACGTAGACCAGACCGGCGATCACCGGCGATACCGAGAACGGCAGGTCGATCAGGGTCACCAGAATGCTTTTACCGCGGAACGAGTATTTGCTCACGCACCACGCGGCGCTGACGCCGAACACGAGGTTCAGCGGGACCGAAATCAACACGGCGATGACCGTGAGTTTCAGCGCCGACAGCGCGTCGGGTTCAAGGATCGCGGTGAAGAACGAACCCAGACCATTCTTCAAACCCTGGGACACCACGATCACTAGCGGCAGCAACAGGAAAAGGGCAAACACCAGCCAGCCGAGGCCGATCAGGATTCGCCGCGAGGTGGCACTGCCACGGCGGGCAGCGTTCGAGGAAGCAGCAGCAATAGATGATTGGGACATTTCTGCGCCTCCTTATGGGGTTTCAATACGGCGTTGCAGCAAGTTGATCAGCAGCAACAGGACGAAGGAAACCACCAGCATCAGTACACCAATGGAGGTAGCGCCGGTGTAATCGTACTGGTCGAGTTTGACCATGATCAGCAGCGGCAGGATTTCTGTTTTCATCGGCATGTTGCCGGCGATGAAAATCACCGAACCGTACTCGCCGACCCCGCGGGCAAAGGCCAACGCGAAACCGGTCAACCAGGCAGGCAGCAGCGCGGGCACCAGGATATGGCGGAAAACCTGCAGTGGTTTTGCACCGAGGCACGCCGCTGCTTCTTCCACTTCACGCGGGATATCGGCCAATACTGGCTGTACCGTACGTACTACGAATGGAAGCGTTACAAAAGTCAGCGCCAGCGTGATGCCGAGGGGGGTATACGCGATCTTGAAACCCAGGTCCGCAGCAAACTGACCCACCCACCCATTCGGCGCGTACAACGCAGTCAGCGCGATACCGGCCACGGCCGTGGGCAATGCGAAGGGCAGATCGATCATCGCATCGATGACCTTGCGACCCGGGAAGGTATAGCGCACCAGCACCCAGGCCAGCAGCGTGCCGATGATGCCGTTGATGATCGCGGCGTACAGCGCGGTACCGAAGCTCAGCTTCAACGCCGCCAGCACGCGGGGCGCCGAAATGATCGCCCAGAACTGATCCCAGGTGAGTTGAGCAGCATGCACGAACATCGCCGCCAGTGGTATGAGCACAATCAGGCTGAGGTACACCAAGGTGTAGCCCAGCGTCAGCCCGAAGCCGGGTATGACGGGGGAGATACGACGCGACATAAAAGTCCTTGGTTGAGAACGCACAAAGCCCCGAACGTATATCCGGGGCTCGTTTATGGCTTATTGCAGATTACTGCGCCGAGTAAATCTGGTCGAACACGCCACCGTCATTAAAGAATTTCGGTTGCGCGGTTTTCCAGCCGCCGAAGTCTTTGTCGATGGTCACCAGCTCCAGTTTCGGGAACTGCTGGGCGTACTTGGCGGAGACGTCCTTGTCACGTGGACGATAGAAGTTTTTCGCGGCAATTTCCTGGCCGGCCGGGCTGTACAGGTGCTTGAGGTACGCTTCGGCGATCTGCTCGTTGCCTTTTTTCTCGGCGTTTTTGTCGACGACCGCCACTGGAGGCTCGGCCAGGATCGACAGCGAAGGCACGACGATCTCGAACTTGTCGGCACCGCCGTCTTCTTTCAGCGCCAGGAAGGCTTCGTTTTCCCAGGCCAGCAACACGTCGCCCTGACCGTTGTTGACGAAAGTGATGGTCGAACCGCGAGCACCGGTGTCTAGCACAGGTACGTGCTTGAACAGGGTTTGTACGTATTCCTTGGCCTTGGCTTCGTTGCCACCGTTGGCTTTCAGGCCATAGGCCCAGGCCGCGAGGAAGTTCCAGCGTGCGCCGCCGGAGGTTTTAGGGTTCGGAGTGATGACCGATACGTCGTTCTTGATCAGGTCGCCCCAGTCCTTGATGCCTTTAGGGTTGCCCTTGCGCACCAGGAACACGATGGTCGAAGTGTATGGCGTGCTCGCTTCCGGCAGGCGTGTCTGCCAGTCCGCCGGCAGGGTCTTGCCGAGCTTGGCGATTTCATCGATGTCACCGGCCAGGGCCAGGGTCACTACGTCGGCACGCAGACCGTCGATCACTGCACGGCCCTGCTTGCCCGAGCCACCGTGGGATTGCTGGATTTTCACGGTGTCGCCAGCATGGTCTTTCTGCCAGTACTTGACGAACTCGGCGTTGTAATCCTGATACAGCTCACGAGTCGGGTCGTACGACACGTTGAGCAGCTCATAATCCTTGGCAACCGCAGAACCAGCAAAAAGGGCACTGGCCAGTGCGGCCAAAGCGAAATGACGAATCGACGACATGGTGAAAGCTCCTGGAATTCTTGGTGTGTTGGCTTTTTTTATGAAGTGCTGGAATCGGTTGCCGGTTGCTTAGCTCGACTTGGTGCTCGGGTTCTGCAAACGGAATTTCTCTTTACGCTCGATCTGGACCACTTGAGCGTTGTGTACGGTGATTTCCACGGCGCCAAATCGCAGATCGCGCAGGGCGCTCTGAATCTCACGCAAGATGGTGGCTTCGTCTTGACCGTCAACGCTACGTAGGGATGCGCTCATGGTGCTGCTCCTTCAACTGAGAGGTTGCCTGGCAGTGGGCGGCACTGCTTGCGGCGTGAGGCCAATAGTAGATAGGTGCGGATATTCTTAAAAAGACTATTTAAGAATGTTTATATAACCAAAAGAAATTATTTGCCGGGACGAGGGTTTACGTCTGCGCGACGGATCAAGGATCCAGAAATCAGCCCCCACGCGATCCCTGTAGGAGCCGGCTTGCCGGCGATGAGGCCCTCGATACTTACGCAGGACTTGAGGCAGCCATCGCCGGCAAGCCGGCTCCTACAGGGGATCGGGTTGTTAGTAGGATTGGGGGGCGTGCATCCAGTCCAGTTGCCCGGCCGGCACCGGTCGGCCGAACCAGTAGCCCTGGCCAAGATCGCAACCGTGCTCCAGCAGGAAACCCGCCTGCTCGACCTGCTCGATCCCTTCGGCATGCACCTGCATGCCCATGCTTTGCGCCAAAGCGATGATCACGCGCACGATGGCCGCGTCGTCGTCATCCCAGGGCAATCCGGCGACGAAGCCCTGGTCGATCTTGAGTTTCTGCACCGGCAAACGCTTGAGTCGCAACAGTGACGAATACCCCGTGCCGAAGTCATCGATGGCCAACCGAACGCCGAGCTCGCGCAAACGATGCATCTGCTCGAGCGCCACTTCCGGGTCATCCATCACCGCACTCTCGGTGACTTCCAGCTCCAGATACGCGGGATCCAGCCCGGTGTCGCGCAGCACCTGCGCCACCTGCTGATACAGCTCACGGCGTGCGAACAAGCGCGATGAAACATTCACCGCGACAAACGACAACGCCACCCCGGCCTGCTGCCAGTGGCACATCTGCCGGCAAGCCTGCTGCATGACCCAGGCATCGATCTCGGCGATCAATCCGGTGCGCTCGGCGATGGGGATGAACTCCGCCGGCGACACCAACCCCCGCTGCGGATGCTCCCAGCGCACCAGCGCCTCGACACCGACCAGGCGACGGGTCTTGAGGTCGTGAACCGGCTGGTAATACACGCGCAATTCCTGCTGCTCCAGCGCACGGCGCAATTCGGATGCCGTCTCGACCCGCTGTTGCGCATGGGCAGTCAATTCTTCGGTGTAGAGCGCGTAACCATCGCGACCAGCGCTTTTGGCCTTGAACAAGGCCGAGTCGGCGTTGCGCAGCAGCTGTTCAGCGCTCAAGGCATCACCGGGAAACAGGCTGATGCCGATGCTGGCGTTGATAAACAGCCGATGACCGTCAATGTGGAACGGCTCCTTGAGACCGTCGACGATCCGCTGGGCCAGTGCCGCGGCATGCACCAACTGTGGACAACTTTCAGCCAGTACGGCGAACTCATCGCCGCCCAGCCGCGCCAGCGTGATGCCCGGGCCGAACATGGCCTTCAAGCGTTCGGCCACGGCCTTGAGCAATTGGTCACCGACCGTATGCCCGAGGCTGTCGTTGATCATCTTGAAGTGATCCAGATCGATCATCAGTAACGCACAGCCGCGCTTTTGGATTTGCGCCGACGCCAATGCCTGCTCGGCACGGTCGGTGAACAGCAGGCGGTTGGGCAGATCGGTCAGTGGATCGTGATGCGCCAGGTACTTGAGTTCGTGCTCGGAATCCTTGATCGCGCTGATGTCGGAAAACACCGCAACGTAGTGGCTGAGCTGGCCGTGGTCGTCGTGAATCAGGCGGATCGTCTGCCATTGCGGGTAGATCCCGCCGTTTTTGCGACGGTTCCAGATCTCGCCGCTCCACTCGCCGCAACGGTTGAGCGTGGCGAACATCGTCTGGTAGAAACTCGCCGGGTGGTGGCCGGACTTGAACAGGCTGGGTTGCTGGCCCAACACTTCTTCGCACTGGTAGCCGGTTATTTCCATGAAGGCGCGGTTCACATGGACGATGACCCCATTACGGTCGGTGACCAGCACGCCTTCGCGGGTGCAATCGAACACGGCGGCGGCCTGACGCAAACGCTCCCGGTCTTCATTGCGCTCACGCAATTTGGCGCCGATCCCCAGGCAACGGAACAATCGCGCCCGGGCGAGGAAGATCAGCCCGGCGCTGAGCACCACCCAGACGTAACCGTTGATCAGTTGCCATCGCAGTAACTCATCGGAGCTATCGAAGAAACTGTTCAATAAATGACCACTGAGCTCCAGCCAGACGACGGAAAGCAGCAGGTAAAGCAGCGATGCACGCATGGCATCGCGATAGGTGGCAGACATTCGGCCGTCCATGTCCCTACAAAAGGGTTGGAATTATAGGTTAAAGAAACATCAAGCCACTCTTATCTGAAAGGGCGACTGGTTTTATCTGTGGGCTTAGTGATAATGCAACGGCTGTTTTTTTCTTTATCGAGGGCGCTATAGCCTATGTGGTACGAAGGTTTTCTCGGCTTGTCGCCCTGGTCACTGGTGGCAGTCACCCTGCTGATGACCCACGTCACGATTATCGGCGTGACGGTCTATCTGCATCGTTATTCAGCCCATCGCTCGCTTGAGCTCAATGCCGGCCTGAAACATTTCTTCCGCTTCTGGCTGTGGCTGACCACGGCGCAGAACACCCGCGAGTGGACCGCCATCCACCGCAAGCATCACGCCAAGTGCGAAACCGTCGATGACCCGCACAGCCCGGTCATCAAGGGCTTGTCCACCGTTCTGCGCAAAGGTGCCGAGTTGTACCGAGCCGAAGCGGAAAACCCCGAGACCCTGCGCATCTACGGCAAGAATTGCCCCGAAGACTGGATCGAACGCAACCTCTACAGCCGTTACCCGCTGTTGGGCGTGGCGATCATGGCCGTCATCGACCTGCTGCTGTTCGGCACCATCGGCATCACCATCTGGGCTATCCAGATGATGTGGATCCCGGTCTGGGCCGCCGGTGTGGTCAATGGCCTGGGCCACGCCGTCGGCTACCGCAACTTCGAATGCCGCGATGCGGCGACCAACCTGGTGCCCTGGGGCATCCTGATCGGCGGTGAAGAACTGCATAACAACCATCACACCTATCCTAATTCGGCAAAACTGTCGGTGAAGAAGTGGGAATTCGACCTCGGCTGGGCCTGGATCCAGGTCTTCAGTTTCCTGCGCCTGGCCAAGGTTCAACGGGTTGCGCCGATTGCCCACCGGGTCGAAGGCAAGGGCAACCTGGACATGGACACCGCCATGGCCATCCTCAACAACCGCTTCCAGATCATGGCCCAGTACCGCAAATTGGTGATCGCGCCGCTGGTCAAACAAGAGCTGGAAAAGGTCGATCACTCGGTCCGTCACCAATTCCACAGGGCCAAACGCCTGCTCTCGCGGGAAACCAGCCTGCTCGATGACAAACACCACCTGCGCATCCAGACCATGCTCGAGCACAGTCAGGCGCTGAAGGTAATTTACGAGAAACGACTGGCCTTGCAGCAGATCTGGGTCAAGACCAGCTCAAATGGTCACGACATGCTGGCGGCCATCAAGGATTGGGTACACGAAGCCGAAGCCAGCGGAATTCAGTCCCTGCGCGACTTCGCCGACCAATTGAAGACCTATTCCCTGCGCCCTGCCGCTACCGCCTGACACCGTTGATCGGTGCGCCCCGTTCGAGGGCGCACCCTTCGGAACTTAGCTCCAAATCCCCTATCTCAAAGACACTTCGCCACTACGGCGGGCTTTGTTGTGGCCGCTGTCGAATACGCGGCACGTCCTTGAGATTTGTGTCGATGGTCAATAAGAACCTGCAAGACTCATCCCTACCCCAGTGGCCGGAAGCCGCGCAAACCCTGATGGCGCTGATGCATGCCCAAGGCGAAGTCGCGCGCCTGAGCGAACGCGAACAGCTGTTCAGCTCGCTGCTGGTGAGCGTTAACGCGGTGCTTTGGGCGTTCAATTGGGAAACCCGCCAGGTGCTCTACGTGAGCCCTGCCTACGAACGGATTTTCGGTCGGCCCGCCGGCCTGTTGCTGGCCGACGCCAACCAGTGGCGCGACAGCATTTACCCCGACGATCTGGAGTATGCCGAGCGCAGCCTCGCCGAGGTGCTGGTCAAAGGCGCCGTTGAAGACCGTGAGTACCGCATCATTACCGCCGACGGCCAGGTGCGCTGGCTCAGCGACAAGTGCTTCATCAACCGACAAGCCGAACCGGGTCAACCGCTGATCATCGTCGGCATTGCCGAAGACATCACCGACAAGAAGCAGATGGAAAGCGAGTTGCATCGCCTGGCTACCACCGACGTCCTGACCCAGAGCAGCAACCGCCGGCACTTCTTCGACTGCGCCCACCTTGAATTCGAACAGGCACGACAAAAAGGCACGCCGTTGGCGTTTCTGTTGCTGGACATCGATGACTTCAAATTGATCAACGACACCTACGGCCACCCGGAAGGCGACAACGTGCTGCAACGGATCGCCGAGTGCGGGCAAGCGGCTTTACGGCGCGGTGACGTGTTCGGACGCATTGGTGGGGAGGAGTTTGCGGCGGTGTTCCCCGGTTGCGCACCGGACATGGCCATGCAAGTGGCCGAGCGCCTGCAACGGGAGATTCAGCGGTTGAGCTTCAGCCATGACGACCAGACGTTCGGCATCACCGTCAGCCAGGGATTGACCAGCCTGACGGCCGAAGATTTAAACCTGGATAGCCTGTTCGCCCGCGCGGACGCGGCGATGTACGAAGCGAAGCGCCAGGGCAAGAACCGGATCATCTCCGGCTGACAACCCCACGCTGAACCCTGTAGGAGCCGGCTTGCTGGCGATGGCATCACCGCGATTAATCAGCCACACCGCGTTGTCCGGATCGCCAGCAAGCCGGCTCCTACAGGGTTTGGGGTCAGGTTTATTTTTTGCGCAAACGTATCAATTCCGGCAAGCCAATCTTGAGCAACCGCGCCGTCCGGCTCTTGGCCAGTTCCTCGATGCCTTCATGCTCATTCAATCGCGCCAACTGCGCCGCCATGTTCATCACCAGCGCTTCGCGCGAGTAAACCCCGCCACCGAGCTGATAGACCGCCGCAATCAGCTCTCGCAGCTCCAGAGGCAGGCGCCAGCGCGTACGCAGCGCCGAACCATAGGCTGCACCGAACTCGGCCAGTGCATCACCGACTTCCTCCCATTCATCCAGCTCTCCACCGGACTGCTTCCATTCCTGCAAACATCGCAGCAACGCAAGGTCACCCAAGCGATGCAGCATGCCTGCGCAGTAGCAGCGCTCCTGGTCCAGATCCAGCAAGCGCGCCAATGTTCGGGCGTACTCAGCGGTGTGCAGCGACAGGTTCCAGTAACGCTCGGCATAATCGGCCAGCAGCGGATCGCTGAGCCGCGCACTGCGCTTGAGCGCCAACCCCAAAATCAGATTCATGCTCTGCCCGGTGCCCAGCCGATGCAGCGCCTGGGACAGGGTTTGTACCGCAGCGCCGTGATGCTGGGCCGCACTGTTGGCGGCGGCGATCAGGACGGCAGTGATCTGTGGATCAATGCGGATTTCATCTTCCAGCAGTTTCAGGTCAAGGCCGTTGGGATTAAGGCTGCGCTTGACCGCCAGTTCCACGTCGGTCATCAGCGGCGCACCGTCGGCAAACTCACGACGACACTCCAGGTACGCCGACAAACTCATGCCCGGCGCCAACGCCGGCACCTCACACGAGACCTGTTCCCCGGCGTTCAGCAGCAAATCCTGCAGACGGAGGGTCAGGCTTTCCATGTTCAGGGGTTTGGTCAGGTACGCCGTGGGCGCCAGGGGCAAGGCTTCGCGCACGCTGGCGCTGTCGTTGCGGGTGCTCATCAGAATAAAAGGCAACGGCGGATTGCGTTTGCGCTGGCGGACGTGGCGCAAGACATTCAAGCCATCGACGCCGGGCAACTCCCAGTCGACGATCACCAGGTCATAAGGATTTTCCGCCAGCAGCTCCAGCGCCTGCTGACCGTCGGCACATAGATCCAGCCGCGCGTCACAGCGCACTTTCAACAGCACCTGCTTGAGCAAGTCGCGGGACCAAGGGTCAGCTTCGGCAATCAGCACACGCGGTACAGCGGGCAAAACTACAGCGGTCATCTGCATACTCCATTTGCACTGCTTGCACCTTAGTCAATGCGGGCCATTTGAAAAAGTGCGGCAGGTTCTGCAGTCACGAAAAAACCCGCCGAAGCGGGTTTTTTGTCGATCAGGTCACACTCGGTGATCAGAGCTCGGCGAAGCACTCTTCGATGATCGCCAGGCCTTTGTCCAGTTGCTCGTCCGGCGAGGTCAGCGGTACCAGGACGCGCAGAACGTTGCCGTAGGTGCCGCAGGACAGCAGGATCAGGCCTTTTTCACGAGCCTTGGCCACGACAGCAGCGACCGCTGGAGCGTTTGGCTTGTGGCTGTCGCCATCAACGAACAGCTCGACTGCGATCATCGCGCCCAGGGCACGGACTTCACCGATTACCGGGTACTTGGCCTGGATGGCTTTCAGGCCAGTGACCAGACGCTCGCCGACTGCCTTGCAGCGGTCCAGCAGGTGCTCTTCTTCGAACACTTCCATCACGGCCAGGGCCGCGGCGCAAGCGATCGGGCTACCGGCGTAGGTGCCGCCCAGGCCGCCTGGAGCGATGGCGTCCATGTATTCGGCCTTGCCGCACACACCGGCCAGCGGGAAGCCGCCAGCGATGGATTTGGCGAAGGTGGTCAGGTCGGCGGCAACGCCCATCTGTTCCATGGCGAAGAAGGTGCCGGTACGGCCAGCGCCAGTCTGCACTTCGTCAGCGATCAGCAGGATGCCGTGCTGGTCGCACAGGGCGCGCAGGCGCTTCATGAACTCTTTAGGCGCGACGTAGAAACCGCCTTCGCCCTGAACCGGCTCGATGATGATGGCAGCGATGTCACGCGGCTCGGCGTCGTTCTTGAAGATGCGTTCGATGCTGGCGATCGAATCGTCGATGCTCACACCGTGCAGTTCGTTCGGGTACAGCGCGCGGAAGATGCCGCCTGGCATCAGGCCCATGCCGGCCGAGTAAGGCACGACTTTACCGGTCAGGCCCAGGGTCATCATGGTGCGACCGTGGTAAGCGCCGGTGAACGCGATCACGCCGGCACGGCCAGTGGCGGCACGGGCGATCTTGATGGAGTTTTCAACGGCTTCGGAACCGGTGGTCACCAGCAGGGTTTTCTTGGCGAAATCACCTGGCACCTTGGCGTTGATTTTTTCGCACACTTCTACGTACGGCTCGTAGGCCAGTACCTGGAAGCAGGTGTGGGTCAGCTTGTTCAGCTGCTCGGTCACGGCGGCGATGATTTTCGGGTGCACGTGGCCGGTGTTCAGCACGGCGATACCGCCGGCGAAGTCGATGAACTCGCGACCTTCAACGTCGGTCACGGTGGCGTTCTTCGCGGACTCGGCGAAGATCGGGTGAATCTGGCCAACACCGCGTGGTACAGCGGCTTCGCGGCGTTTCATCAGGGAAGCGTTAGTCTTGCTCATAAAGTCCTCATTCACCGCTCATCGGGCGGCGTGGTTCAAGGAAAATGCAGCGGGGAGGCAACTGAGGCAGCATGCGATGATCGACTGCCACAGCGTTCCCGGCCACAGAGAAAATTCCGGTTGAAGCACGCAAAGGGTCAGCGCTCTCGTGCCCTTTGCGTTTGAAGCAATGCCTTGCCGGGCTTATGCCCTCGAGCTTAGATGCCCAGGCAGAGGTATTTGATTTCCAGGTAATCTTCGATGCCGTACTTGGAGCCTTCACGGCCCAGGCCCGACGCCTTGATGCCGCCGAATGGCGCGACTTCGTTGGAGATCAACCCGGTGTTGACACCAACCATGCCGTATTCCAGGGCTTCCGCCACACGGAACACACGACCCAGGTCGCGAGCATAGAAGTACGAGGCCAGACCGAATTCGGTGTCGTTGGACATCGCGATCACGTCGGCTTCGTCTTTGAAGCGGAACAGCGGCGCCAATGGACCGAAGGTTTCTTCCTTGGCCACGGCTGCGTTGTTTGGCACGTTGGTCAGGATGGTCGGCTCGAAGAAGTTACCTTCCATGACCTTGCCACCCGCCAGAACGGTTGCGCCTTTGCTGATCGCGTCAGCAATGTGCTCTTGAACCTTGGCCACGGCTTTTTCGTCGATCAGCGGGCCAGTGGTGGTGCCCACTTCCAGACCGTTGCCGATCTTGAGTTTGGCCACAGCCACTTTCAGTTTTTCAGCGAACGCATCGTAGACCGAATCCTGAATGTACAGACGGTTGGCGCAGACGCAGGTCTGGCCGTTGTTGCGGTACTTGGAAATAATCGCGCCTTCGACGGCCTTATCCAGGTCCGCGTCGTCAAACACGATGAACGGCGCGTTGCCGCCCAGTTCCAGGGACACTTTCTTGATGTCCTTGGCGCATTCAGCCATCAACTGACGACCGATTTCGGTCGAGCCAGTGAAGGACAGTTTGCGAACGATCGGGTTGCTGGTCAGCTCGCTGCCGATGTCGCCGGCGCTGCCGGAAACAACGCTGAACACGCCCGCAGGAATGCCGGCACGCTGAGCCAGTTCAGCCAGAGCGAAAGCGGAAAACGGAGTTTGCGAAGCAGGCTTGAGCACCATGGTGCAACCGGCGGCCAGGGCCGGGCCGGCTTTACGGGTGATCATCGCGGCCGGGAAGTTCCACGGGGTGATTGCAGCGGTCACGCCGATAGGCTGCTTGATCACGATCAGGCGCTTGTCTGGCTGGTGGCCCGGAATCACGTCACCGTAGACGCGCTTGGCTTCTTCGGCGAACCACTCGATAAAGGAAGCGGCGTAAACGATTTCGCCCTTGGCTTCGGCCAATGGCTTGCCCTGCTCCAGGGTCATCAGGCGAGCCAGGTCGTCCTGGTTCTCGATGATCAGCTCGAACCAGCGACGCAGCTTGTTGGCGCGGTCCTTGGCGGTCAGTGCACGCCAGGCCGGCAGCGCTTTGTCAGCAGCTTCGATCGCACGGCGGGTTTCGGCAGCGCCCATTTTCGGCACGGTGCCCAGAATTTCGCCCGTTGCCGGGTTGTTGACCTTGATCGTCTGACCATTGTCCGCATCAACCCAAGCGCCATCGATGAAGGCTTGCTGGCGGAACAACTGGGTGTCTTTAAGCTGCATGTCGGCTTTCCTTAACAGCACCGCGGCACGCGCGGAGCAAATTATGATTGTAGAAAGGCGCCTCAAAGGCTGCCGTCAGGGAAATCATTCACCGGGCTGAAGCACATAAATAGCGCACGGAATGTACTCGTGCGGTTCAGCACCCAGACAAGAGCGTTTGAAATCTCAAACGAATCCTAGGATCAAAGGGGGTAAAGGACAATAGGCTGTTCGAAAAAAAGAACGAAAACGCCGCATTTGCTCAATTTTTCTGATCAACGTAGCAAACGCAGGTTACGCTTTGAAAAAGCGCAGTCGATTCAGCAGCATGGACGCCCGCAGTGCATATGAGTATCATGGCGCCCGCTTGCACCAGTAGCTCAGCTGGATAGAGTACTGCCCTCCGAAGGCAGGGGTCGTGGGTTCGAATCCCGCCTGGTGCACCATATAGTAGAAACGAGAAAGCCTCAGGCCGTAGGGTCTGGGGCTTTTTTGTGGGCCATGAAAAACCGCCGAAGCGGTTTTTTCATTCAGTCGTCCAGTCAAACTCGTCGTAATCATCGTCTTCGTCGTCCTCAAACTCTTCTTCATCAAGGACGTCCTCCTCCAGAGCTTCTTCTGCCTGCTTGGCCAGAAGAAATTCCTTACGACTCTCGGTCACTGCTCGCCGCAGTTCCTCGCCCTTGACCGGGCAGTTGAGCATTTGGGCGATGCGGTCGATTTTTTTTGCCACGGCATCCTCCAACGCATCGGCTATAGGCCGATAGTGCGCGCTTTCGGGGGTGGATGCCAAATTGTGGAGCACCGCTGTCCTCAGTTTTTCTTCAATTCCTTGAGCCGGGCCGCGAGATTTTCCTTGGGAAAGCGTTTGTGCAATGTCGCCAACAATTCATCCGCCTCACGAGCCTGACCGGCGTTCTGCAGGCGAACCACCTCACGCAATTGCTCATCCAGGGTTTTCACCGGGGCAGCTAGGCGCTTGCTGACTTTTGCTTCATCAGCCATTTCGACACTGATGGATTCGCTCTGCGCGGGGGCGGCAAAATCGGCCATCGGGGTAGCCGGGGCTGCCAGCGAGCGCGCAACTGACGACGGGGCTTGCGCAGCCTCTTTTTTGGCAACAGGGGCGGATGCTTTGGGGGCGAAGTCGTAACTCGGTACTTGCTCCGGCGTGCGTTGCACCAGCGCCAGCATCAGCGCGACACCGACAAGACTGGCAAACGCCACTTGCCAACGAGGTTTCTGGCAAGCCTGAACCCAGCGTTGCCACAGATTTGGTTTCGGCGCAGGGACTTCACGCTGTGCAGCAGCCAGGATGAACGCATCAAGATGGCTCGGCGGTTCGCTGGTCGAATGCTCGCGGAAATGCTGAAGCATTTCATCGTCTGGTGTTTTGCGGGCGTCAGTCATGTCAGTACCTCCTCGGCCAGCAGCCGACGCAGTTTTTGCTGGGCGTAGCGCAAGCGGCTCTTGACGGTTTCCAGCGGTGTTTCGGTGAGGGTGGCGATCTGCGGCAGGTCGAGATCGCCGTGGGCGCGCAGCAGGAACACTTCGCGCTGGTCGGTGGGCAAGGTTTGCAGGGCGGATTCGAGGCGCTGGTTATCGCGGCTCAGGCTCAGCAGTTGTTCGGGATCGGCGGCGTCATCGGCCAAGGCGTGGGTTTGTTCGTCATAGCTGTCGTGCAAGGGGTTGTGGATTCCGTGTTTGCGCCAGTGATCGATCAGGCGATTGCGGGCGATCTGGTAAAGCCAGGTACGAAAATTCGCCCGGCCTTGTGGCTGACTGGTGCTGCGGATCAGGCTCAGCCAGGTGTCTTGGTAAACCTCTTCGGCGAGTTCGGATTTACCGCTGAGGCCGAGCAGAAACCGATAAAGACCTTGCCGGTGACGGGCGTACAGAATCTCGAACGCTGGCCCGTCGCCTTTGCGGTAACTGGCCAGCAGTGATTCGTCGCTCGGTTCAAGAGCAGACATGTCAGTTGTAGCCTCCTTTAACCGGTTCGCTGTTGGATGCGGTGGTGGTTCGCAGGCTCTGCGCCAGTTCCACCAATTGCACGAACTCAGAACGCAAACCGAATGGATCATCACCCCGCGCACCGCGAGCCAAATCCTCAGTGTCCTTCAGGCTGAAATCGCCGGTATAACGCCCATCCTTGAGCTGCTGGGAAAACGCCGCCACTGCCGCCGCAAATCTAAGGTCGTCACTGGCCTTGCCTTCCGAACCAGCGGCAATCGGCCGTTCGATCAAGCGACTGTTCCCACCTTCCGGCAGCTGATAACGCACGCGCAGCATCGCCAATTCTCCAGACTTTGCAGAGGTGGCTGACTCAGCGTTGCCATACCGCAATGGCTCCAACCAGCCCTTCTCACCCTTCGGCACAATTTCATACAACGCCGTGACCGTATGCCCTGCACCGATTTCACCGGCATCGACTTTATCGTTGCTGAAATCCTCACGCTTCAACGCGCGATTCTCATAGCCCAGCAACCGATATTCGCTGACCTGCGCCGGGTTGAACTCCACTTGCAGTTTCACGTTCTTCGCCACCACCGCGAGGGTCGAACCGAGCTGATCCACCAGCACTTTGCGCGCCTCGCGCAGGTTGTCGATGTACGCATAGTTGCCATCGCCTGCATCGGCCAGTTGTTCCATCAGGTGTTCATTGTAGTTATCCACACCAAAACCCAGGGTGGTCAGGGAAACGCCGGTCTTGCGTTTATCCACAGCCATTTGCTTGAGGCTGTCGAAGTCGCTGATGCCGACGTTGAAGTCGCCGTCGGTGGCCAGCAGGATGCGGTTGATGCCTTTGGGGATGAACGCTTGCTGCGCCATTTGATAGGCCAGCTCGATACCCGACGCCCCGGCGGTGGAGCCGCCCGCCGTCAATTGATCGATGGCTGTGCGAATTTTCGCTTTTTCCCGTCCGGAAGTTGGCTCCAGCACCACACGCGAATCGCCGGCGTAGACCACCAGCGACACCCGATCCTGCGCGCGCAATTGATCGACCAGCAATTTCAGCGTGCTTTTGACCAGCGGCAGCCCCTCGCGACGGTCCATCGAGCCGGACACGTCCACCAGAAACACCAGATTCGCCGGGGCCAATTCAGCCACCGCACGGTCCGATGCCTTGATGCCAATGCGCAGCAAGCGGGTGTGCGGGCTCCACGGTGATGGCGCCAGTTCAGTGGTCACACCAAACGGCGAGCCATCGGTGGGCAACGCGTAGTCGTAGGGGAAGTAATTGACCATCTCCTCCAGGCGCACCGCACCTTCAGGTGGCAGGCGACCTTGATTGAGCAGGCGACGGACATTGGCATAAGCGCCGGTGTCGACGTCGGCGCTGAAGGTCGAGACCGGCGCCTCGGCGACGCTGTGAATCGGGTTATCCGCCAGCGCCTGATACTGCTCGCGCTGCTCATCCTGATAACCCGGCGGCGCAGATTCAGGCGCAAAACTTGCCATCGGTGCCGGACTCACGCTGCGTTTGGCCAAGGTCGCATCGGCCATGATCGCCTCACTGCGCACCAGCTCATGTTGTGCAGGAGACGCAACTGAAGGGGATTCAGGCTTGGACGAAACACCACAACCGGCAACGGCCAGCAGCAACCCGACGGTGAAACCCTGGGCGGCCGGGCGGAGGAAATGCAGAGGGAGGGACATGGGGGCTGACCTCAGGAGGAAATTGATCCATTCATCCTCTGAGACGGGCAGCCTCACCGGTTCGGGTTAAACCCGCTGAAAAAAACTTCAGCGGTGATAACGCCGCACCACGCTGCTATTTTTCAGCACATGCCCTTTGATTTTTTCCAGCAGTTGCGCGCGGGTCAGGCCGGCCGGTAACGCGTCTGGAGCAAGGTCCAGGGCGTAGAGCTGGATGATGTAGTGGTGGGAACTGTCACCGACCGGCGGGCAAGGGCCAATGTAACCGATGGTGCCTTTGCTGTTGCTGCCGCCCACGCCTTCAAACGCAGACTTGGCGCCAACACCGGCCGGAATCTGGTGGGTCGCGGATTTAATGCCGTAATGAATCCAGTGGTCGGAACCCAAGCCTTTCTGACCGTCCGGGTCGTGCATGACGATGGCGTAACTCTGGGTGCCCGCAGGGCCAGCGGTCCAGCTCAGGGCCGGGGACTGGTTCTTGCCGCCACAACCGGCCGCATCGCTGGCCGCCGCCGAAGTGAACAGGCGGTTGTCGGTGACACCGGGAATGCTGACGGTGAAGCGTTCTGCGGCCTGCGCCGGCAATTGCACGCAAAGGGCGACTGCAACGGCCGCCAGCCAAGGGTTCAGAGAGGTCAATCGGGTCATACCGGAGCACCTTGTGCGGGTGGGGCCGTGGTCGGCGTGCAAACTATAGCCGGACCGTTCACGCGGTGGCAGCAGGAATTGGCTGAACCTCGGGATAAGCGCCAAACTCTTAAGTGAAACGCTTGCCTGGAGAACGATCATGGCACTGCACCGCGTCGCCCGTTTTGCCGATGTGTCCGAGAACCGAGGCCTGGAAGTCCGGATTGGCGACACCAAGATCGTCTTGCTGCGGGTCGGCGCCCAATTGCGCGCCTATCAGGGTGAATGCCCGCACGCCGGGGCGCCGTTGGCGGAGGGCGCGCTGTGTCACGGGCGTCTGATTTGCCCGTGGCACAAGGCCGCTTACCGGATCGAGGACGGGGCGCTGTGTGAACCGCCGTCGCTGGACAGCCTCAAGCGCTATCCCCTGGAGGTGCGCGACGACGAAGTCTGGGTCGACGATCAGCCGCTGGACGATGCTCACACCCCGCCGGCCGATGACGAACGTACGTTTGTGATCATCGGTGCCGGTGCCGCTGGCACGGCGGGTGCGGCGGCGCTGCGCGAAAAGGGTTTCGGCGGCCGTGTGCTGCTGATCGACCGCGAGCCTGACGCCGGTTACGACCGTACGGTGTTGAGCAAATTCGTGATCGCCGGGGAAATGCCGCCGGAAGAAGTCCCGCCACTGCGCGATGAAAACTTCTATCGCGAGCAACGCATCGATCGCATAAACGGTGAAGTGGCGAGCCTGGATGCACAAAACCGGACGGTGCAGCTCAAGGACGGCCAGACATTGACCTATGACGCCGCGCTGATCGCCACGGGCGGCACACCGAACGCTCTCGACATTCCCGGCGCCGACCTGCCGCAGGTGTTCTTGCTGCGCTCGAAAGACCAGGCACAACGGATTCTGAACGCCGCCAAACCCGGCCAGCGGGCAGTGATCATCGGCGACAGCTTTATCGCGATGGAGTCCGCTGCGGCGCTACGCGAATACGGTCTGGACGTCACCGTCCTGGCCCGCCATCCGGTGCCCTTCGCCAAACAGTTCGGCGAAACGGTCGGCAAGGCGATTCTTGCCCACCATGTGGCCCACGGCGTGGTGTTTCATACGGAGGGCGAAGCCGCGCAGATCGAAGGCACGAACAAGGTCGAAGCAGTGCGCCTGGATAACGGTCAGCGCTTTCCGGCGGATTTGGTATTGGTTGGTATTGGCGTCAGCCCGGCCACCGGGCCGTTCAAGGATTTACCAACGGAAAAGGATCAGTCACTGAAGGTCGACGGCGGGATGCGCGTGACCGAAGGGCTTTGGGCGGCTGGCGATATCGCCACCTTCCCGCTCAATGGCCAACCGCAACGAATCGAGCATTGGCGCCTGGCACAACAACAGGCGCGGATCGCAGCGATGAACATGCTGGGCGGTGATGAGCATTACCTGGATGTGCCGTACTTCTGGACCTGGCACTTCGGCAAGAACTACGACTACCTCGGTCACGCCGAAGCCTGGGACGAAGTCGAGTTCAAGGGTGATCCGTACCATCCACCCTTTATCGGTCTGTTCGGCAAGAATGGTGTGGTAACCGCCGCCATCGCCTGCGATGAAGAGCGGGCGATGGCAATGCTGGCCGAGCAGATGAAGCAGCCGCTGCCGGTTGACGAGGCATGGCGGCTGATTCGGGACGTCTAGGCGTTACTGAACAACGCCTGCACCGCCGAGTTTGCTCATCACAAAGCCGATAAACTCTTCGAGGGTCATTTTCTGGCCGTTGAACTCCACTTGGTTGTTGGCGTAGTGCAGTTTGCTGACGATGTTATTGCCGTCCAGCCTGGCGAACTGCGTACCGACCGCCATGGAGCCGAACATGTCGGCGGTGGCCGTGGCTTGATCGGCAACGACCTTCACGTCGGCCTGGCCATCGATCTGGCTCTGGACGCTGAGCAAATCAACCAGCATCGGTTTGGACACCTGGATATTGACGTCCAGCAGGGCAATCAACTGTTTGATCAGTTGATCCGGCGTCAGGTCCAAAGATTGTGGCTTGGTCAGGTCGAGCACCAGGTTGGCGCGACTTTCACCGTTGGCGGTGGTGAACGACAGGTTTTCCAGAGCCACTTGCGGGCCGGCTGCCAGCAGTTTCTCCAGACCGGTTTTCACCTGAGCCTCTTCTTCCGGGGTCAAGACCAGTTCGGGGGCAGGTTCGCCAGCTGCAACCGCTTCGGCGGCGGCCTTCTCGTACGGTTGCAGTTTGGTCTGGTAGATCTGCATCAACGACATCGTGGATGGAATGTCGAGGTTCTTCAGGCTCATGGCCATCTGTGCGGAGCCGACCGTCTTGCCGTTCAGGGACACTTCACCGATCTTGTAATCGGCACGCCCGGAAGCGCTGGTGCCCGACTCTTCGGTCTGGTTCTTCATTTCAAATTTCTTGATGCCCAACACCGACTGCTGCGTACCAAAGGTGGTCTTGCTGTCGGTCAGCTCGAAGGTGTTCTCGCCGGTGTAAAAGCCGTAGGTGCTTTTGACGAGATTGCTGGCCAGGGTCAGGCCGCTCAATTCGACTTTCACCGGTGTCTGGTCTTCAGCCACGGTGGTCAGTGTAAGGTTGTCCATGTAGCCGTTGGCTTTGACTTTCTGCGCCTGGGCGTTGGCGGCGACCTCGAGGTTCAGGCCGGAAAATTTCAGGTGGGACTTGTCGTCCAGCGCGACATCCAGCGGCAGCAGTTCGAGGGTGCCGTTGGTGGCGTTGTCATAGCCGATGTTGACCACGCCGGTGAGCGGCGATTTGTCCTTGGCAGCGGCGAACCACTTCTCGGTGACCGGGGTCTTTTCCAGTTCGTAGTGACTGGTGGCCATGACCGGCAGCAATTTCAGCGACATCAGGCGCGAGAGCGGCAGCGGACCGTGTTCGATGCGGTCGGTGAAAAGCAGTTCGACCGGTGCTTCGCCGAACATCTCGCCCTCGCCCTTGAGGCGGTAGTGCGCGGTGCTGCTGAATACGTGGCGCTCAAGCGATACCAGTTCCAGCGACGCGGTGCCGTTGGAACCGACCAGCGCGGCTTGCAGTTCTTTGTTGGCGTCGGCGATCGAGGTGTTCAGCACCCCTTCGAGTTTGGTGCCGGTGAACCAGGCACCGCCGGCGCTGATTGCACCGATGGCCACGACGATTCCAAGAAGCACGCCTGCTGATTTATTCATGAATGACCCGTTCAATGTCCGTTGTTTGAGTGTGGTCGTCTTCCCTGAACCCATTTCGGGTTGCGGTCACGACTGCGCGAAAAGTGCGATGGAGATTAGCATCAGGCGTACCGGGCGGCCCAATGTTTAAAGGTTAAAGAGTGTCTATGGACCGCGCGGAGGGTTTGAGGGTTTCGGCGGATATGAAAACGCCATCGCCAGCAAGCCGGCTCCTACAGGGTTTGCGTTGTTCACGAATATCGCGCACGACGCGAAACCTGTAGGAGCCGGCTTGCCGGCGATGGCGTCAGTCCAGCCAGCATCAATTCAGGAATACTGCACTTCCATCTCATCCAGCTGATGATCAAAGCTTTTCAGCCGCGCCGTCCACGTATAAACCAGCACTTCAAAATCCCGATTGATCACCGCCCCGCCCGTCACGTCCGCGCGCGGGTCGCAGAAATCCAGCTGATAGCGTTCGCGTGCCATGGCGGCGGCGACATCGGAGAGTTCACGGGCATTATTCAGCCAGTGCCAGTCGTCCTCGGACACTTGTTTGTCGAGGGCCAGGCATTGCTTCTTCAAGGTTTCGAGGCTTTTTTCCAGCGGTGTGCCGGTGAGTTCGCCCATGACTTCCTGGAACGTGCGCCCCGGCTGCCAGTAACTGCCCCAGAAGTAACGATCGAACACCGTTTCGACCCGGCGCAAAGCGACCTTGGTGTCCCAGATCAGCACCAGGGTCTTGCCTTGTTCGAGTTGTCTTTTTTTGATGCGCTGCCCCTGGAACGAAGCCCAGGCCACCACCACGATCGCCATCACCGCGATCAGCGCCGCAGCGCTATCGAGAAACACTAGCGCCTTGTCGATCTGGTGGGCCAGCATGATGCCGTAGAAATAGGTGGCCGACAGCAATACCAACGCCGCAATAGCGCACCAGAAGCCGGGAGCATAAGGGTTTTTCATTGTTGGAATCCCCATGACCAACGCGAGCCTTGATTGATGAGTTCGACGCGCGACCTCATCAAGTCAAAGCATAGCAACGGCCTCAGGGTTTGCCGGTATTCGAGCCTTGCGTTCGTCCGCTTTCCCAGCCGCCGCCCAGCGCCAGGAACAGATCGATCTGGCTCAACGCAACCTGAGTGTTGGCGGCGGCCAGTTGTGCCGTGACGTCGGTGTAGGTGCGGGTCGCTTGCAGGTCGGCCAGGAACGACTCGCGGCCGGCCTGGAAGAAACGGTGCGTCTGGTCGGCGGCCAGCTTCGCCGATTGTTCGGCGTCCGCCAGGGCTTCTCGGCGCTGCAGCAACGCCGAGTACTGCGCCAGGCTGGTCTGGGTTTCACGTATGGCGTTGAGAACGACACCATCAAAATGCGCCAGCGTCGCCTGGGTCACGGCTTCAGCTTCGCGGATTCGCGCCCGGGCCCCGTTGGTCGGCACGCTCCAGCTCAGCGACGGGCCGAAGCCCCAACGATTGGTCGAAGGCTCGCCGAGGTTTTCCAGAATGCCGACGGTGCCGATGGTCGCGCCGATGCGGATGTCCGGGTACAGCTCACCGGTGGCGACGCCGATACCGGCCGTCGCAGAGGCCAGCCGACGCTCAGCCTGACGGATATCGGGACGACGCTTGAGCAGTGAGGCGCCATCGCCCACCGGCACCAATTGCGCGATTTTCGGCAGCTGCGCGCAACTGGCGGTGCCGGCCGGCAATTGATCGACCGATTTGGCCAGCAGCATCGACAGACGGAACAGCCCGGCCTGATGCGCAGCCTCGTAGCGCGGCATCTCGGCGCGCAGGGACTTGAATTGGGTTTGCGAACGGGTGACCTGGGTTTCATCACCTCGACCGGCGTCGCGCAGGCGCTGGATCAGTGTGGTGCTTTGCGATTGCAGGTCGAGGGAGTGCTGGGCAATTTCCCGTTCTTCATTAGCCGCACACACCTGGGTGTAGGCGCGCACCACATCGGCCACCAACGTGATACGTGCGGTATCGGCGGCGGCCTGGGTCGCATCGGCATTGGCCTTGGCCGCTTCGATGCCGCGCTTGAGCGTGCCGAACAGATCGAACTGGTATGAAGCGCTGATGCCGATATCACCGATGTTGGCCACCGGCACCTTCTCAGGCAACAGGAACGCTTCGCCGGACTCCTGCAAACGCTCGGCGCCCATTTTTATGCCACCACTCCAGCCACCGGCGGCCTCGGCTTCGTCGACCTGCGCGCGAGCCCGCAGCAGGCTGGCTGCCGCCACACGCAGATCGGTGTTGGAAGCCAACGCTTGCTGGACCAGTTGATTGAGCCGTGGGTCCTGATACAGGCGCCACCAATCGGCCGGCACTGGTGCCGAAACCACCGGTTTGCCGTCCACGGCCAGTTCACCCTGAAAATCTTCGCGGTGAACAGCGGCCTCTTCCGGCAGTTGATAATCCGGCCCGACCGTCTGGCACGCCGACAGCAGCAAACTCAATCCGGCAATCGCCAAACCCGAGGCCCTGCTCATTTGGCCGGCTCCTGCTGCTGGTCGCCGATGATCGAGACCGTCGCGGTGCGCCCGGCAATCATGCGGAAATCCGCCGGTACGTCATCGAAGGCGATCCGCACCGGAATTCGCTGCGCCAGTCGCACCCAGCTGAACGCCGGGTTGACGTTCGGCAGCAGATTGCTGCCGCTGCTGCGGTCACGGTCTTCGATGCCGGCGACGATGCTTTCCACATGCCCGCGCAGGCGAGCGCGGTCGCCGATCACGCGAATGTCGACGCTCTGGCCAACGTGAATGCCGTCGAGTTTGGTTTCTTCGAAATAGCCGTCGATGTGAAAGGAATTGCTGTCAACCACCGACAACACCGGGCGCCCGGCGGTGACGAATTCCTGCGCACGCGGTGCACGGTCGTTGACGTAGCCATCCACCGGGCTGCGGATGGTCGAGCGGTCGAGGTTGAGCTGGGCGCTGTCCACTGCCACTTGCGCTTCCATCAGCGCCACTTCGGCGCGGGCGACTCGTGATTGGCTCTCTTCCAGTTGCTCACCCGGCACCAGATTGCCGAGGCCACGGTTACGCTTGGCTTCGCGTTGCGCTTGCGCCAGGGTTTCCTGACGGTCGGCGACCGCTGCTTTGGCTTGGCGCAGGGCCAGTTTGAAACGGTCCTGATCGATGCTGAACAGCACCTGGCCGCGTTTCACCAACTGGTTGTCGCGCACGTCCACTTGCTGAATCAGCCCCGACACGTCCGGGGCGATCTGCACGATGTCGGCGCGAATGTGCCCGTCACGGGTCCACGGCGCGAACATGTAATACATCACCATGCGCCAGACCACGACAACGGCGAAAGTCACGATCAGCAGCGTCAGGACCACGCGACCGAGGGTCAGAAAAGGTTTTTTCATGTCATCAGGTATCGACTGAGTGAGTCCACGGCGCCGAGCAGCAAGGCGTAGAGAGCCACGTTGAACAATGCCCGGTGCCAGACCAGACGGTAAAAGTGCAGGCGCGTCAGCAACCCGTGCACCAGCAGGTAAATCACATAGGTAATGCCCATCAGCACCAGCAGCGTGGGCAGGAACACCCCGCTGATATCCAGATCACCGATCATAAAGGCGCTCCATCGATGCCATGGGGAAGCGGTTCTTCGAGGTCACCGGTGCCGAGGAATTCCACACCGGGCAGCAAGGCCAGACGCAAGCCGCTCAAGGCGTGCAGCAGGTGCAGGCGGGCGCCGTCATCGCATTCGCGGTTCAGGGCGCGGCGCGCGCGGTCCATGGTCATCAACAACGCACTGGGCGCCGGCAAACGTTCGCCAGCCTTGAGGCAGGCTTTGAAATACTCGCCGACCTCGGCCACCACTTGGTGCAGCAATGTTTGCGGTACACCGAGCACACGCGGCGTGTAGGCCAGCAAGTCGAGCAAGTTCAGCGCCACACGCACTTCGCGCAACGCGATGCCGGTGTCCTGGCCGGTCATGGCCAGGCGCGGCAAATGCTGCATCAAACGGTCAAGCACCTGCACACCCAAGCGACGATGCTCGGCCAGGGAGGCCGGCTCGGTGAGGCTGACAATGTCGCGCCAACTGAAACGGGTCAGGCGCTTGGCCGCCAGTTCTGCGCCGAACGGCCGGGCGATCAGGGTCCAGACAAACGCAAACAGCAAACCGACCGGGCCAGCCAGGTTGGAATTGGCGAAGCTGAGGAAATCCGCGTCGTAAGCGCCCTGAATACTGATGAAAGACGAGGTGTTGACCAGCGTCAGCAGCATGCCCAGGTAAAACTGCGGCTTGACCGTCAGGGTGCCGATGCAAATGAACGGCACGGCGAACGCCAGCACCAGCATTGGGAAGTCATGCAGGTTAGGCAGCACCAGGAACAGGTAAAGACTGGCGAACAGCACCGACATCGCCGTCCAGAAGAAGAACCGGTAAATCTGCGGCGCCGGGTCGTCCATCGACGCGAAAAAGCTGCACGCCACCGCCGCCAGAATCACCGCGCTGCCGCCGTCGGTCCAGCCGAGCAGAATCCACAACACCGAGGCGACAATGATCGCGGTGACCGTGGACGCCGCCGAATAAAACATCAGCCCACGGTCGAGAAACGGCGACAGGCGACCGAGGCGCCAATGCCGGTAAACCGCGCGCCAACTGTCCTGGCTTTCGCACTGAATGGCGTATTGCAGGCTGCGGCAGTCCTGCCACAAATCGACCCATTCGCCGAGACGGTACAGCGCGTTGGAGAACAGCAATTGCTTGCGATCATCCAGCGCTTCGGCAGTGGGTTGCAGCGCTTCGAGTTGATCTTTCAGCGCTTGCCAGCGACCGAGGTCGGCGTCTTTGTGGTCAAGCCATTCGCTGGTGGCGGCCAGCAACGGCGCGAACTTATCCACAAGCTCCGGCGTGCGCCGTTCAAGGGCGTAAAGCGCGTCATCAAGCGCGTCGATCACCGGCAGCAGATGAATCATTCGGCCGCGCAGTTCCTTGGTATTGCGCACGGTTTGCGGGCGCGCGCCTTCGTGCGGCAACTGGCCGATCATCAATTCCAGGGTGTTGAAGGTCGCGACCATCGACGAGCGCAGCGCGCTGACTTCGTCCGGCTGCACGTTGCGGCTGAGAAATCGCAGGCTGTAGGTCGAGGCATCGGCAAACCATTTGTTCACCGAATCGTTGAACACCGGCGCCAGCCGCCGCGGCCAGAACATTGCGCCGACCACCGCCGCGACGGCGATGCCGAGGAAGATCTCTTCAGTCCGCGCTTCAGCGACATCCCACACCGCCAACGGGTTATCCACCACCGGCAAGGCGATCAGCGGCAGGGTGTAGCCGGCAAGCATCAACGCGTAGCTGTTGGCGGTACGCAAGTGCAACGACAGGAACAGCAGAATCCCGGTCCACAGCGCGATAACGACCACCAGCACATAGGGGCTCTGAACAAACATAGGCACGAAAAAAACTGCCGCCGCCGCACCGAGAAACGTTCCGACCGCGCGGTATAACGCCTTGGAACTGGTGGGGCCGACAAACGGACTGGAAACGATGTAGACCGTGGCCATCGCCCAATATGGACGCGGCATTTGCATGAGCATGGCGATGTACAGCGCGATCATCGACGCCGCGAAAGTGCGCACGCCGTAGAACCAATCCCGCGCCGGGGGAACGCCGGTAAAAAATCCGCTCAAGGGTTCACCACCGACGGAGCGTTGGCCGCCTCAAACGCTTTCAATACCCGCAACGCTGCCTCCAGATCACTCGGGGCGATGCCTTCCAGCACTTCATTACGCAAGCGCACCAACTCGATTTCGACGGCCTGCACCAATTCCCGACCGGTGTCGGTCAGGCTCAGGCATTTGGCGCGGCGGTCATGGGTATCTTCGGTGCGACGAACGTAGCCGGCATGACACAACTGGTCGAGCAGCCGCACCAGCGAAGGGCTCTCCATCCCGGCCGCCTGCGCCACCGTCACCTGCCGCACGCCCTCGCCCAACCGCCCGATCATTAACAACGGAACGGCGCAGGCTTCGGAGATTCCATAGTTGACCAGCGTGGTCTGGCAGATCTTCCGCCAATGCCGGGCGGCCACCACCATGGAGCTGCTGATGTTCATCTGGAGAGCGTCGAGGTTTTTTGGCACGGGAGAAAAGACACACTGTTAGTTTGCTAACTATCAATATGTCATTTGAGGGGAAAGTTGGTCAAGTTTTGAAACAATTTAGTGGATAAGGCATAGCCGAAAATCGGCAAGGATCGCTCGACCCCATATAACGCTGCCGACCCTAAGTGAGAATCCAATGACTGAGTGCCCAACTCCAGAAACCAAACCTGGCCCCAATACCGGAGACGCAGATTGTTATCGCTGGTTCCTGCAACAGAAAGTAGATACGGCGCGGCTCTCACTGCACAAGGAGCCAGGCTTGAGCAACGAGGAAATCGAAACCGAGTTTGCGGGTAGACGATTGAAAGCTGCCAAATGGAAGATCGGCGAGCTATGAGCGTTTCTTCGCCCGCTCGTACACAGTGCTACGCTCGCGCTTACCGACCGCCACCACAGAAATCACCACACGCTCATCAATGACCTCGTAGACCAGTCTGTATCCCGAGGACTTCAACTTGATTTTGTAGCAGTCAGGCATCCCATGCAGGGCGTCGGCCTGGACTCGAGGCAACTCAAGTCGCTCTGCCAGTTTCTTTTTGAATTGTTCACGCAACGTATGCCCAAGCTTGTCCCACTCCTTGCGTGCGGACGGCAGGAATTCGAGCTTATAGGTCATCCAGGTTTACCGGCATTGGGGTTTCATGCCGACGAGAGCGAACGATTTCAGCTAACTCAAGGTCATCGAGGCGCTCCATCATTGCTTCGAATACGTCCGCCGGGACCATATACCCCATGACTCGATTGTGATTGAGCACTGCGACGGGCCCACCATGAGCTCCGCTCAGAACCGCAGATGGGTTTTTCTTCAGCTCAGACACACTAACTGCCATATCAGCCAGAACATTCTGCATAAATAAGACCTCAATTAAGGTCGCAATTCTGGTCTATTTGTGATTCCTGAGCAACCTTGAAAAACTACACAACTGAGTTTCTTCGATGGTTTTATATCCCGCGCCCTTTCCTCAGCAACACATCCAACTGATCCACCACCTCCGCCCAATCCGCGTCATCCAGAATGTCGTCGCGCAAAAATTGCGCCTGGCTCGGGCTCCAGAAAAAGGCGTCGGCCAAATGCAGTTCGGGCTTGAGCGGTGAGTGGGTGGCGATGAATTGATCGATGCTTTCGGCGTCATCCGCCAGACCGAGTTGTTTGAACAGGGAGGGGAGGCTGTGGGTTGGGGATTCCATGTCGGGCTCCTTGGGAATGGCTGATGATTTGGTGACCGCTACGCGGTCAATCGCGAGCAGGCTCGCTCCCACAGGATTTTCGATACTCCTGTGGGAGCGAGACCGGCTTGCCGGCGAAGGCGGTGTCACAGACGACACATTACTCAACTACTCAACTCCCGCACCTCGGCATGCGGCACCATTTTCAGGAACTCCGGTACGCTCATGTGCAGCAGGTTGTTGTGGTTGCCGGCCTCCAGATAGATGTCGTTCTGCCGGGTCAGCAAGGGGTCGATGACCATGTCCAGGCCATAGGACTCACCCAACGCCGGCACCGCGCCGCGTTCGCAGTCTTCGAACAGATGCGCCAGGGTGCTTTCCCGGGTGATCTGCCACTCGCCGCTGCTGCGCACTTTGCTCAGGTCCAGGTGACGACTCGCGGGCAGCACGGCCATCAGGAAATGACCGTGGTGGTCGTCAAGGATCACCGATTTGGCCACCCGTTCGGCAGGAATGCCCGCGACCCGCGCCGTTTCAAGGCTACTGGCCGAGTGTGGGTGGCTAACGATGTCAAATTCGCAGTGCGCCCTGTCCAGGCTGCTCTGCACGGTTTTTGCCATACGCATGATGCACCTCGGTGTCCGCAACATCGTTGCCGGACGATGGATAAACGTTTTCTCCACTGAAAAGTCTAGGCCCGCTGGCGTCTTCGCGCGGGAAATCTGCCCGCCGGAATACCGTCGACAACTGTACAAAATTCGTACAATCCACAGCTCGACTAGACTGTATTTAGCGATGGGCCTCAGCGGGAACGCGGACTGAACGGCTGGGCGAGGCGCTCTCTGGTTCATCGTCGGAACGCCGCCCGGAACAGGCTCGCTCCTACAAGGAGGGTCAAGTGAACATTCGTTGCTGTGCAGTCGCATTACTGCTGGCCCTGAGCGGGTCGGCGTTCGCGACGGACACAATCGTGCTGATTCCCAACCCCATCGGAATCTGGCTGATCACATTCGGCATCGCGTTCCTGATCGCCGAAGCCGCCTTGCCCAACTACGGCGTAATCGGGTTGGGCGGGATTGTGATGTTCGTCATCGGCGCAGTGATCCTGAGCAACACCGAAGTGCCTGTGCCGTTGATGATCGGCCTGGGGCTGATCAGCGCGTTGTTGTTGATCTTCCTGGTGATCCACGCCCTGAAAACCCGACCGCGCCAAACCGTAAGTGGCGATGCCGGACTGGTGGGCAGCGTGGCCCCGGTGATGTCGTTGCAGCCCGGCAATGCGTGCAACGGCTGGGTGCACCTGCAAGGCGAAAAGTGGCAAGTACTCAGCGCCACGCCACTGCAACCCGGGCAACAGGTCCGGGTGGTGGCACGCAAGGGATTAGTGCTGAAAGTGGCCGCGGCTGACGCGGCGCCGGATGGAGAATAACCATGGGCCTGCAACTGGGTTTTGCCGCGCTGCTGCTGTTGGTGATTGCACTGGCGGGATCGACTTTTCGCATCCTGCGTGAATACGAGCGCGGGGTGGTGTTCCAGCTCGGTCGTTTCTGGCAGGTCAAAGGTCCCGGCCTGATCCTGCTGATTCCGGTGGTCCAGCAAATGGTCCGTGTCGATTTGCGTACCGTGGTGCTCGACGTGCCACCTCAAGACGTGATCACCCGCGACAACGTTTCGGTCAAGGTCAATGCGGTGCTGTACTTCCGCGTACTCGACCCGCAGAAGGCGATCATCCAGGTCGAAGACTTCCTGATGGCCACCAGTCAACTGGCCCAGACCACCTTGCGTGCGGTGCTCGGTAAACACGAACTTGATGAACTGCTGGCCGAGCGCGAACGGCTGAACATCGACATCCAGCAAGTGCTCGATGCGCAGACCGACGCCTGGGGCATCAAGGTCGCCAACGTCGAAATCAAGCATGTAGACCTCAACGAATCGATGGTCCGCGCCATCGCCAAGCAGGCCGAAGCCGAGCGGGAACGTCGGGCCAAGGTCATCCACGCCGAAGGCGAATTGCAAGCCTCG
This sequence comes from Pseudomonas sp. PDM03, assembly GCF_014852385.1. Taxonomy (NCBI): domain Bacteria; kingdom Pseudomonadati; phylum Pseudomonadota; class Gammaproteobacteria; order Pseudomonadales; family Pseudomonadaceae; genus Pseudomonas; species Pseudomonas sp. PDM03. The sequence goes on from NZ_JACVBM010000005.1 coordinate 237,664, forward strand.
GAAAAACTCATGCAGGCCGCCGAAATGCTCGGCCGTCAGCCGGGCGCCATGCAACTGCGGTACATGCAGACCCTGAGCTCTATTGCCGGGGACAAGAGTTCGACCATTGTTTTTCCACTGCCCATCGAGCTGCTCAAGGGCATGGCGGATTTGTCGAAACCCTGAACAATCAGCCTTTGGGCAACACGGCGCACTCGCCGAGCCAGGTCAGTAAACGATCCAGACAGGCCTCGACCGACTGCGCCCCGGTGTCGAGTACCAGCGCAGCGGACGGGGGCGGTTCATAAGGCGCGGAAACCCCGGTAAACCCGGCCAAATCACCGCGACGTGCACGGGCGTAATGACCTTTGGGGTCACGTCGCTCGCACACCGCCAGTGATGCGCTGCACCAGACTTCGCGGTAATCCTCGCCCAGACGCGTGGCAAATAACTCACGCAACTCCAGCAACGGCGCGATCATCGCCAGAATCACGATGTGCCCGTTCTCCACCAGCAACGCCGCCACTTCGCTGGCACGGCGAATATTTTCCTGGCGATCGCTGTCAGCAAAACCCAGATCACGATTAAGCCCGACCCGCAGCCCATCGCCGTCGAGCACGACGCTCTGCACGCCGCGCTCGAACAATTCGGCGTGCAGCGCCTGGGCCAGGGTCGACTTGCCCGCCGCCGGTAAACCAGTCAGCAAAATCACCGTGCCGCGATGGCCGTTGCGGGCTTCACGTTGCGCCCGGCTGATGCTCGCCGTCGGCGCCTGCAGGTTATTGAGTCTGGACATGCGTCACCGGCACCGTGATGTCGCCCGCCGCCCACGCCGATTCGCGATTGGCCAACGCGGTGGCGATGGACTGGACTTCGGTGGACTGCACCTGGTCCGGCAGCGGATCGAGCCCCGCGCTGGCAAAAATCTGCCCGTACGCGTTGCGCAGATCGGCGTACGACAGGTCGCGGCGCAGATCGGCCTGCAAGGTGTTCAACTCGCCCTGAATCAAGTCCAGTTCGCCCAGCCCCGCCGCCTGGTAGCGATTGCGCAGTTGGCCGACAATCTGCCCGTCAATGTCCGACAGTTGTTGATTGGTCTTGAATTGCCGCAGCGCCTCGCGGTAGTTGGCGTTGGCCACATAGAGCTGCGCCAGCACCGCAATCGACATGGCCTGGCGGCGCGCCGTGGCCACTTCTTCACCGGCCTTGGCGACGTTGATCGCCGCCGGCGCCGAGATCACGTTGAACAGGTTCCAGGTCACCTTCACGCCGTAGTCGGCCCAACCCTGCTCCACCAGGAAGGAGTTGCTGTCGTAATGCCCGCCAGCGGAGAACTCCAGCCCCGGCAGCAGACGCAGCATGGCTTTGCGGGTTTCGGCGGCGCTGATGCGGCTCTGGTAATCCTGCTCACGCAGTTCCGGGCGGCTGGTCAGGGCTTCCTGCTCCAGGCTGGCGAGGTCGACCTTGAGTTCCGGGATGACGTACTCGTCCTGGGTCGCCAGGGTCAGTTCGGTGCCCAGCGGCAGATTGATCAGGGTCGCCAGTTCGGTTTTCGCCAGCGACAGGGCGCGGCGCTGTTCTTCGAGTTGGCGCGTGGCTTCGATCAGCGAGCGTTGATAACCCAACGCCTGGATCGGATCGCCGATGCGCTGCTGGCTCATGCTCTGGCTGTTGCCGCGCGCGGTCTCGACCCGGGACATGAGGCTGTCGATCTGCTTGAGCAAGCGCTCGGCGGCCATGGCTCGCCAATAGGCCGAGCGCACGTCCTGAACGATGGTGTTGATCACTTTGCGCCGGCGTTCCTGAACGATCAGCCGCTGGTCGCCCTGTTGCTTGGCGCTGATGTAACTGACACCGAAATCGAGCACGTTCCAGACCATGGTCAGGTCTGCCACTTCACGATCGCGGTCCTGTGAAGTCGACGGTTCCAACGACTGAGTGCCGGTCCGCACGCTCTGGCTGCTGGAGGCGCTGACGTTGTTGCGACCGACATAACCGGCGTCCAGCGCCATGCGCGGCAGCATGTCGAAACTGGCGAGGTCGAGTTGGCGCTTGGCCAAAGCCTCTTCCATGATCTTGAGCCGGCCTTCGAGGTTGTACTTCACCGCGCGGGCCATGGCCTGATGCAGGGTCAGCGGACCGCTGAGCGGCTCCTGCCCCTTGTACATGCTTTGCAGATCGCTTCGGGCGCGCTGTTCGCTGACGCTGCGTTCGATCGGTTCACTTTTGACGGCACATCCACTGATCGCCAACGCGAGCAGACTGGCGACAAACAACTGCTGACTTCTCTTCATCCTTGACTGCCCCTGGGTGACGCACTGCTTTAAGTATTTCAGGCCTGCATTTCGCTGATGCCGGCCTGTTTCAAAGCAGCGGCCAGGTCGTTGACCTGCCGTTGCTCGGTGTCTTTGAGCTGTTGCAATTGCTGGACAAGGCTCGGCGCGCCAAACACGCCGCGCAGCCCCTGTGAAACATCACCGGCCTTGATCGAATGGTTGCCAAAGGAATTCAGCGAGTCTCGCTCGCTACCGGACTCCTGGTTGAACAGACTCGACAACGTGCTGGTGCTGAAAACCCCGCCATCGCCACCACCGAAACCAAGGAAGCCGTGGCCTGCACCTTCACCGCCGCTGTCGCTGCTGCTGAACACCTGCGCGATGAAACTCTGCGCCAGCGCGCCGTTGTTCAAGAAGATGTCGCCCAACGGCCGGATGCCGTTGCCGATCACCCGGTCCTCGAACAACGGGGCAAACGTCAGCGGCGAGCCGAGATCACCAGAGGGCGGGGCGAAGATGATTGGTTGCAGTGGCACGTTCGGTTGATCGGTCACGATCACCGGGTCGCTGCTGAGGAACTCCGGATCCGGGGTCACCTGCACCGTAGCCGGCGCCGGTACCGGCGCCACAACGCCTATCGCGTAGTTGTTGGAGACCGACACGGTGGCCCCCGCGTTACCTGCCAGGTCGGTGACATTGCTCGTGTCGAGGGCGATGAAGTTGCTCGGGTCACTGACATTGGCAGTTGGCGTGAAGGTCGCGGTCCAGGTCTTGCCGCCGTCACTGCTGCTCAGGTTGGACAAGTCGCCGTTGGTCACGCTCAGGTCCGACAGGTCGAAATCACTCACGGCCTCGCTGAAGGTAAACGTCACCACCGTGCTCTGGCCGGCAGCCATGCTCGGGTTGGCGACCACGATGCTCACCGTTGGCCGGGTTACGTCCAGGGCGTAGTTGTTGGAAATAGCGATGCTCGCGCCGGCATTCCCCGCGAGGTCCTGCAAGGTGCCGGTGTCGAGCACGATCAGGTTGGTCGCATCGTTGATGCCGGCGGTCGGCGTCAGGGTCGCGGTCCAGGTGATACCGCCGTCGCTGCTGGTCAGGTTCGACAGCACAGCGTTGGCCACGCTGATGTCCGACAGATCGAATCCACTCACCGCTTCACTGAAGGTGATGGTCACCGTGGTGGTTTCGCCAATGCCCAGGCGGTTGTCGGCAACCACGATGGTGGCGGTCGGCAGCGCGGTGTCGATGGCGAAATTGTTGGAGTCGGTGGTGCCCACGCCGCTGTTGCCCGAGGCGTTGGCCACGCCGGTGTTGTCAAGGGTGATCAGGTTACTCGTGTCGGTGATGCTCGACGTCGGGGTGAACGTTGCCGTCCAGGTGACGCCGCCATCGCCCGAAGACACGTTACTGAGCGTGCCATTCGCAATCGTCAGGTCGGCGTTGGAGAAACCGCTCACCGCTTCGCTGAAGGTGATGGTCACCGTCGCGGTTTCACCCGCCTTCAGCGCCGTGTCGGAGACCACAATAGTGGCTGTCGGCAGCACAGTGTCGATCGTGAAGTTCGCCGAGTTGGTGGTTCCGCTGCCCGTGTTACCGGCGATGTCGGTCACCCCGGTGTTGCTCAGGGTGATGAGGTTGCTGGTGTCCTTGATGCCAACCGTCGGTGTGAACGTGGCGGTCCAGGTGATGCCGCCATCGCTGCTGCTCACCGCACTCAACGTACCGTTGGGGATGCTCAGGTCACTGTTGTCGAAACCGTTCACGGCTTCGCTGAACGTGATAGTCACCAGCGTGGTTTCGCCCGCGCTGAGGGTGCTGTCGGCGACCACAATGGTCGCGGTGGGCCGGGCTGTGTCGATGGAGTAGTTGTTGGAATCGGTGGTGCCTGAGCCCGAGTTGCCGGCCAGGTCCGCGATCCCCGTGTTGTTCAGCGTAATGAGGTTGGTCGCATCGTTGATGCTCGCGCTCGGCGTGAAAGTGGCCGTCCAGGTAATGCCGCCGTCGCTGCTGCTGACCGCGCTCAAGGTGCCGTTGGCAATCGTCAGGTCGGCGTTGGTGAAGCCAGCGACCGCCTCGCTGAAGGTGATCGTCACCAGCGAGGTTTGACCCACCGCCAGCGCGGAGTCCGTCACAATGATCGTCGCCGTCGGGCGCACGGTGTCGATGGCGTAGTTGTTGGAGTCGGTGCTGCCGATGCCGGTGTTGCCCGAGCCGTTTTGTACACCGCTGTTGTCCAGCGTGATCAGGTTGGTGCTGTCGGTGATGGCGCTGGTCGGGGTGAAGGTCGCCGTCCAGGTGATGCCGCCATCGCTGCTGCTCACCGCCGTCAAGGTGCCGTTGGCGATGGTCAGGTCGGCGTTGCTGAAACCGGTCACGGCCTCGGAGAACGTGATGGTCACCAGGGACGTTTCGCCGATTTTCAGCGCGTTGTCGGCAATGATAATGGTGGCCGTCGGAATCACGGTATCGATCGTGTAGTTACCGGAGTTGGTAGTCCCGCTGCCTGTGTTGCCGGAGAGGTCGGCCACACCGGTATTGTTCAGTGTGATGACGTTGCTCGCATCGTTCACACCCACTGTCGGCGTGAAGGTCGCGGTCCAGGTGATGCCGCCGTCGCTGCTGCTCACCGCGCTCAAGGTGCCGTTGGCGATGCTCAGGTCCGCATTGGTAAAACCGCTGACCGCTTCGCTGAAAGTGATGGTCACCAGCGAGGTTTCGCCGGCGGTCAGGGTTGGGTCGGCCACGACGATGGTCGCGGTAGGCCGGACGGTGTCGATGGCGTAATTATTGGAATCGGTCGTGCCGCTGCCGGCGTTGCCCGACAGGTCGCTGATGCCGGTGTTGTCCAGGGTGATCAGGTTGGTGGTGTCGTTGATGCTGGCGCTCGGCGTGAAGGTCGCGGTCCAGGTGATGCCGCCATCGCTGCTGCTGACGGCGCTCAAGGTGCCGTTGGCAATCGTCAGGTCCGCGTTGGTGAAACCAGAGACCGCCTCGCTGAAGGTGATGGTCACCAGTGAGGTTTCACCGATCCTCAGCGCAGTATCCGCCACGACGACGGTTGCTGTCGGACGCACGGTGTCGATGGCGTAGTTGTTCGAATTGCTGGTTCCGACGCCCACGTTGCCGCTGCTGCCCCCCTGCACGCCGCTATTGTCCAGGATGATCAGGTTGGTCGCATCGGTGATGCTGACGGTTGGCGTGAAGGTCGCGGTCCAGGTAATGCCGCCGTCGCTGCTGCTCACTGCGCTCAAGGTGCCGTTGGCAATCGTCAGGTCGGCGTTGCTGAAACCGGTCACGGCCTCGGAGAACGTGATGGTCACCAGCGAGGTTTCGCCGATTCTCAGTGCGGTGTCGGCGACGACAATGGTGGCTGTCGGTGCCACGGTATCAATCGTGTAGTTACCGGAGTTGGTAGTCCCGCTGCCTGTGTTGCCGGAGAGGTCGGCCACACCGGTATTGTTCAGGGTAATGACGTTGGTCGCATCGTTCACACCCACCGTTGGCGTGAAGGTCGCGGTCCAGGTGATGCCGCCATCGCTGCTGCTCACCGCGCTCAAGGTGCCGTTGGCGATGCTCAGGTCCGCATTGGTGAAACCGCTGACCGCTTCGCTGAAGGTGATGGTCACCAGCGAGGTTTCGCCGGCGGTCAGTGAAGTATCGGCCAGTACAATCGTGGCGGTCGGACGTACGGTGTCGATGGCGTAATTATTGGAATCGGTGGTGCCGCTGCCGGCGTTGCCCGACAGATCGCTGATGCCGGTGTTGTCTAGGGTGATCAGGTTGGTCGTGTCGTTGATGCTGGCGCTCGGCGTGAAGGTCGCGGTCCAGGTGATGCCGCCATCGCTGCTGCTGACCGCGCTCAAGGTGCCGTTGGCAATCGTCAGGTCCGCGTTGGTCAAACCACTGACCGCTTCACTGAAGGTGATGGTCACCAGCGAGGTTTCACCGATCCTCAGCGCAGTATCCGCCACGACGATGGTTGCCGTTGGCCGCACGGTGTCGATGGCGTAGTTGTTGGAGTCGGTGGTGCCGCTGCCGGCGTTGCCCGACAGGTCGCTGACACCCGTGTTGTCCAGGGTGATCAGGTTGGTGCTGTCGGTGATGGCGCTGGTCGGGGTGAAGGTCGCCGTCCAGGTGATGCCGCCGTCGCTGCTGCTGACTGCCGTCAGCGTACCGTTGGCGATGGTCAGGTCGGCGTTGCTGAAACCGCTCACCGCCTCGGCGAAGGTGATGGTCACCAGCGAGGTTTCGCCGATTTTCAGTGCATTGTCGGCCACCACGATGGTCGCGGTAGGACGCACGGTATCAATGGCGTAGTTGTTCGAATTGGTCGTGCCGGTGCCGGTATTGCCGGACAGATCGCTGATCCCGGTATTGTTCAGGACGATCAGGTTGGTCGTGTCATTGATGCTGGTGTTTGGGGTGAAGGTTGCAGTCCAGGTGATGCCGCCATCGCTGCTGCTCACCGCCGTCAATGTGCCGTTGGCGATGGTCAGGTCGGCGTTGGTGAAACCACTGACCGCTTCGCTGAAGGTGAACGTCACCAGCGAGGTTTCGCCGATGCTCAACGCTGTGTCGGCCACGACGATGGTCACGGTCGGCCGCACGGTATCAATGGCGTAGTTGTTCGAGTCGGTGGTGCCGCTGCCGGCGTTGCCCGCCAGATCGCTGACACCGGTGTTGTCCAGGGTGATCAGGTTGGTCGAGTCAGTAATGCTGGCCGTCGGAGTGAGCGTGGCCGTCCAGGTGATGCCGCCATCGCTGCTGCTCACCGCCGTCAAGGTGCCGTTGGCAATCGTCAGGTCGGCGTTGGTTAGACCGGTCACGGCCTCGTTGAAGGTGATGGTCACCAGCGAGGTTTCGCCGGCTTTGAGCGCCGTGTCGGTAAATACGACGGTGGCGGTCGGGCGAGCGGTATCGACGACGTAGTTATTGGAATTGGTGGTACCGACGCCAGCAGTACCCAGGCCGTTGATCACCCCGGTATTGTCGAGGGTGATGACGTTGGTCGTGTCGGAAATACTGGCGGTTGGCGTGAACGTTGCGGTCCAGGTAATGCCGCCGTCGCTGCTGCTCACCGCGCTCAAGGTACCGTTGGCAATCGTCAGGTCGGCGTTGGTGAAACCGGTCACCGCCTCGGAGAAGGTGATGGTCACCAGGCTCGTTTCGCCGATGCTCAACGTGGTATCGGCGACCACAATGGTTGCGGTCGGCGGCGGTGCGTAGGCGGTGTTGAGTATCCCGCCGTCGTTGTAAATTGTCGAAAAGGCGGTCGGCGAGGTGCCGATTGCCCCCCCGCCCTGCGCAGAACCACCGGCACCGCTGCCCGCGGCATTACCGGCCAGGGCCGCGAAGTTGGCGGCGGTGATCAGCAACGTGCCCTTGTTCCAGATCGCACCGACGCCCCGGCCGCCGATGCCGCCGTTGGAGGCGTTGCTGCCTTGGCCACCGCCACCGCCGCCACCACCACCGGCGCCGATGTTGTTGGTAATGTTCGACGTGCCGATGATGGTGATAACGCCGGAGCTTGCGTTGTAGATCCCGCCCGCCGCGTTGCCGCCGGCACCGCCGACCTTGTCCCAACCGGCGCCGCCGCCACCGCCGCCAATGGAAATCGTGCCATTGGTGGCTGTCGCACCGTTACCGCCGTTGCTGTAGTAGGAAACGCCCACGCCGCCAGCCCCGCCAGTGCTGGTGCCGCCGCGACCGCCCATGTGGGTCGCGTCGTAACCGCCGCCGTAACCACCAACGCCACCGCTGCCTGCCTGGCCGCCCAACGTGCCGGTGCCCGGCCCGGCCGAACCGCCGTGCCCGCCACCCTGGCCGCCCAGACCGCCACCACCGCCGCCGCCACCGCCGTAAAACGCCCCCGTGACACCGCCGCCGCCACCGCCGCCAGAAGCGGCGTTTGAGGTCACGGTCACGTTGTTCAGCGTCAGGCCCCCTGCGTTGAAAATCCCCCCGGCCATCGCGCCCGTGGCGCCGTAGCCACCGTTGCCGCCCGTGCCCGACACCAGCCCACGGGTGATCACCAGACCATCGAGCGTCACGGTTTGGCCCGACGCAATTTCAATCACCCGGGTCCTGTACTGACCGTCGAGAATCACATCCGCCGCACCGTCATTGTTCAAGTCGCCATCAACGGTGATGTTCTTGTTGATCAGCAGTTCGGAGGTCAACTGCACCGTCATGCCGGTGCTGAAAGTGACGGTATCGCCGTTCTGCGCCGAAGCGATGGCGGCACGCAACGAGCCGACGCCGGTGTTGGCGTTGTTGGTGGCCGTCCAGCTCGCCAGGCCCCACTGATAGTCGCTCATGGCCATTTTCGACAGCACGTTGGCGCTTTCGATATTGCCGGTGGCGATCTCCAGATCCCAGTCGCCACCCACGCCGGTACGGTTGCTGGACGCCGCCACATCACGGCCGGTCAATTGCGCCAGGGAATCGACGAAGTTCAAACCCCGTTCACCCTCGGCGGTGTAGCAGCCGTAGATCAGGATGTCGCCGCCGACGTTCATGTCCTTGCCGATTTCCGCCAGCACCGCGCTGCGGGCCGCGACGTTGTCGGCAGACAGGTAACTGTTCCCCAGCCACAGATCGCCCGCATTGCCGTGGGCGATGATCTGCACCGAGCTGATGCCCTGATGGGTGTCCAGGTAATCGGCAATCTGCTGCAAGCCGTCCTTGGTGGCATCGAGTTGAACCACCTGAGTACCGGGCGCCACACCTTTGAGCAGGCTGTCGGCATCCTTGACCCGGGAATCGACGAACACCACGCTCTGTCCCGGCACGGCAACGGGCGCCACGGCGGGCGTGGCATCGGCCTGGCCGTGGGTGTCCTGGCTGGCGACCGGTTTCTCCGCAACGGGCGGCTTGGCCGCGTCGGCCGTGGTGTGGCTGTCAGCCTGGGCGGTATCGGCCACCGTGGCCGCGACCGCGCCGTCGAACAGCATTCGCGGTTCCAGGGACATGATCATTGGAGAGGCCAGCGCTCGTGCGCCTTTGGTAATCCGTGACTTGCCGTTGCTCCACCACATGTTGCTCACCCGGACTCGAACGTTTTTTCTGCGTAAACGAAAACACCGCGATCAACTGATCGCAGCATCGGCTTTCATACGAATGACATTGGCGGCGCTGGCAGAGCCATCGAGCCAGAAGGACAATTCTGCGTACTGCTTGAACAAATCCGGCGGCAGAATCGTGCGCCGCGATTGCAACTCGACTTTGGGTTTGACCTTGTGCAGGCCGGATACGCCGAGGGCTTGATCGAACTCCGGCGCGTCGTAGGCCAGGTGGTCGAAATCATGCTCGAACCAGGGTTCGCCAATGAAGTCATAGACCAGCCGCATCACCCGGTCAGGCGCCTGGGTCAGCAGGTCGTAATCAACGATCAGCAGCGAGTCGGCGTGTTCACCGTAATAGGCTTCCTTGAGCGCCGCCCAGGCAAAACCGACCAGGCGATTGCGTTGGGCGAGGGTTTCGCAGCGGCTGTAGACCGTGTTGCGTTCGACCGCATCGCCAAACAGCTTGGTGTTTTCAAAAGGGTTGGCGCGATAAAGACGCTCGATGCTGTCCATGACCCAGGCAACGTTGCGCACACAGGCAATGACCTTGGCTTGCGGGAACAGATCGCTGATGGCCGGCAGGCGCGAACTCCACAAGCGGTTGGTGTCGAACACCACCGGTTTGTCGGCCTTGTCGGCGTAGAAGGAGTCAAACAGGCCGCGAAGCAAACGGCGGCGCAGATCGGTATCAATCACCGCGCCGAACTCGCTGCCGGCGCTGCATTGTTCGAGGACACCGGAAAAGAGTGAGCCGACGGGGCTGGTCATGCCGGCATGGAAACGCGGGTTCTGCAAAAGGATTGCAGAAAGCAGGGTCGAGCCTGAGCGCGGCAAGCCGGAGATAAAATGGAATGTGTGCAATCCCTTCACCCTAGTCATAAATCCTTTATGTATGACGGAGCGTAGACCATGAATGGCCTTACAAATAGTGGTGTTTTGATATCAAATCGAAGTTACGGCGCTGACTAAAACGCGTTTTTTATTACTGCTTGTGAGGTGAATCGTTTAATCACTCCCACCGGTTCAATGCAGTACGAACAATCGCGCAGTGGCGCCTCCCGCCTGTGTTTCGCCCGAGCGCTGCCAGCCTGGGGGCAACGGCGCGAACTCGTCCGGAACATCGACGCTGCCAATCAGCCAGACCCGGCCACTGCCCTTGGGCAAACGCTCGAGACTGTCGAGGTACGTGTCCTGAGTCACCAATGTGCCAAAGCCATAGGCGTTCGGTCGGCTCGAAGCGCCATTGGCCAGCGGCGGAGTGAACAGCAGCGGCTTGGCCTCGGTGCGGTTGTAATAGACGTAACTGAGGTACCAGAGCATGTCGCTGGTGACGATCCGGTCACCGGTCACGAAGTGCTGGTTCACGTAGTCGACCATAACGTTGATTTGATCATTGGTGTCCACCGTGGCGTTGTTCTTCAGACCCACCAGTTCAACACCGACAAACAGCACCAGCACCGTCACGGCCAGCACCCGAAAACCTGAATACAGACGATCAACCGCCAGCGCGACAATCATCGGCAGCCCCAGGGCATACGCCGTCAGGTAACGTTCGATGAACACCGGCGTGATAAACGAAACCCCGAACACCAGCAGCAACGGCAACGCCGTGTAGATCACCAATAGCGCGCTGCCACGAAAGACACTGCGGTCCCGCGCCAGCGCCACCCCCACGATGGCCAGCAACGCCAGCGGCATCGCGATGAACATCAGCGTCGGCAGGTTCTCGCCATCGTCCTGGATCAGGAACGACCAGAACATCGAAGGCAACGAGCCGAACGTGACAGGCGTTTCCCAGCCCACATCGCCGTTGGCCTTGAGTTGATCCAGGTGCTGGAGCAGATCGATCAGGCTCGGCGCCCATGGCAGGTACAACAACACGATCGCGACATTCGCCAGCCACCAGCCGGGGCGTTGGACATGGCGCAAGCGATGCCCCGGCTGGACGCGGATCAGCCCCAGATACAGCCAGTGGCAGAGCACGCACAGGGCCGTGAAGTAGTGGGTGTAGAACGCCGCCGTCATCAACAGCACATACGCCACCAGATATCGCCTGCGATGCGGGCGCCTGATCCAGTAGGCCAGGGCAATCGTCGCGCCGATCAGCCACAACCCCAACAGCGAATACATGCGCACTTCCTGGCTGTAGCGCACCGCCGTAGGCAACAGTGCCAAGAGGAAACCGGCCAGCAGCGCTGCACGGCGAGTGGCGAGCAAGTCCATCAGCCAGACGCCGAGCCACACCGTGACGATGCCGGGCAAGGCGCTGAGGCAGCGGATCGAAAAAATGCCGTAGCCGAACAACCCGATCCAGCCATGCAGCAGCAGGAAATACAGCGGAGGATGCACGTCATGGGCCGCATGGACCCAGATGTCGGCCACCGAATACTGACTCAGCAGCAGGCTGGACCCTTCATCGCCCCAAATGGCGGCCGCCGTCAGGTCGTAGAAACGCACCAGCGCCGCCAACGCCAGAATCGGCAACAGCCAGTGCTCCTGCGCCCAGCGCAACCAGCGCTGAACAATCGCCCAGATGCCAGGGGCTGCGCGCGGCTCATGGGTGCCGCCAAACGGTGTTTCTCTGCGCGCCTCCATTACCCCCCCTGAAACAGCCCTCGACCACCCTGCCTGTTAATCACTTTAGGACGGCGCCGGTTCGTCGTCGATGCCGGTTTTGCGACCAGCGACATTCGGCCGTGAGGCGCATCAACTACGCTCTGGTTTGGCGTGACTCAGCCAGGGAAATGAATGGAGTCGGCTGATCGCAACGATGAGCCCGGACGTCCGGGCCACGCTTGTGGCGCGCCAGACAACTAACCTGAGGGATGAGGAACTATGGAAGTATTCATCGGCACTATCCAGCCTTTCGCCTTTAACTACGCGCCCAGCGGCTGGGCCTTGTGTAATGGCCAGACGCTCTCTGTCCAGCAATACAACGCACTGTTCGCGCTGCTGGGCGTCAACTTCGGAGGCAATGGCGTCTCCAACTTCATGCTGCCCAACCTGCAAGGCCGAATGCCGGTGTGCATGGGTAACGGGCTGAACCTGACCCCACGCGTCATCGGCGAGTTCTCCGGGACCGAGAACGTCACCGCGACCATCACCAACCTGCCCAATCACACCCACGCCCTGTCCGGGCTGACAGCCACCACCACCCTGCAACTGGCCAGCCCGGCGACCAACCCGGTCACCACCCCCACCGCGACCAACTCGTACATCGGCGCTTCCGGCGGCGGACCGGGCTCGGCGAGCATCTACTCCGATCAGCAAGGTGCGGCGGCCGTGCCGCTCAAGGGTGTGGCCACGACGGTCACCGGGGAAATCTCGTCCGCCGGTAACGGCCTGCCCATGGAAACGATGAACCCGTTCCTGGTGCTGAACTTCAGTATTGCCCTGGAAGGGCTGTTCCCTTCGCGCGGTTGAAATCCGGCCGGGGGATTCAACGCCCCCGGTCACTTTCATTTTGGGAGTGACGCCATGCTGCAACAGGTTCAACACCAACACTTTCAGGCGCTTCTGGGAAAGACGGGGACGCTGCGGTTGCCGGATGGCAGTGAGCTGCCGATCCATATCGACAGCCTTGAAGAATCACCCCGGTCGCGGATGCCGAATAGCGAGCGCATGCCGTTCCTGGTCGAGTTCAACAGCCTGCAATCCACAGAGTTTGTAGATGGGTTGTGTGCGCTGGAGTTGCCGGAATTAGGCCAAGTAGAGGATATTTTTGTCTCCCGGGTGCCCCCCATGGGCAGGGATCCGGGCGTAGGTTACTTCTACATCGCATTCAACTGATTACATGGGGTCCCAATGTAGGAGCGAGCCTGCTCGCGATAGCGGTGGATCATTCAGCAATGATGTTGAATATGAAGGCCCCTTCGCCGGCAAGCCGGTCTCGCTCCCACATGGATTGGGTGGTGTATTCAGCCATTCGGATACCACACCAACCGCTCCGCCGCCGGATTTCGCTCTTCAATCTGAAACCCCAGCGCCAGGTAATGCTGGCGTGCGTGGGCATTGTTGGCCCAGACCACCGTGGCCACCGGGCAGCGAATCTGCTGCGCAGCTTTCTGCACCCCTTGCAGCACCGCCCGACCATAACCCTGGCCACGAGCCTGCGGGATGAACGCCAGGTACAGCACGCGGATTTCATTGGGACCAAAATCAGTGGTCAACGCACCGATGGCCGTGTCGAGTTTTTCGATCACGTAGTGCATCGCGTTGGGGAAGTGCTCTCCCAGCCCTTGTTCCTGTACCTGGAATTGCTGGGCGGCGACCTGATCAACCACCTCTCGCTCGCCGTCGATCCATTGCAGATCCGGTCGTGCCGATTGATAAAGCCTGTGCAGAAAAGGACCATCGTTAAAACGCGATGGCCGCACCACCAAACCGTCGGCCACCACAGCATCTGTGTTCGCCATCGCTGCTCTCCCTAGAAACCGCTTTCCCTGACACCCAACGCAGCCATCCGCCGCCAGGCAACGCCCAGCAATGACTCGCCGTGCCCCTGCAACACCACCACGCCACGCAAAGGTTGAAGCGGCGTCGGGGTGGCCTCAAGGGTGTTCAGCCGTGCGCCGTATTGTCCCTGTACCGGCTCGGCCCGCTGCGAGGCATCCCGGCGCACGGCAATCGGCCCGTGGTGATCGGAGGTCAATGCCTCCTGATCGACATAGGTCGCACCGTTGGTGTCGATTTCGGTCAATTGCACGGCGATCGCCGAGTGCATCGGATCATCGGCGATAAACCGCCCACTGGCGCCCGGGGCAACACGCCACAACTCAGCCTCGGCCAGATAACCCCGCAGCCGTGCGCCGTCTTCCACCACTCGCGCCAACGGATCTTTGGGCGACAACCAGCGACCGGTGGACAACTGCGGCAACAGATCTCGCACCTTGCCCGCCTGCGGCGCCCGAATCAGCAGCCGCTCCCGCTGCGCAGCCAACCCACGGTATTCGGCCACGGCCTCCGCCAGGCGCTGCTCGACAATGCCCGCATCGGCGGCGGTTTCGCTGCGACTTGCCTGGCGGCGCATCTGCAATTGCTGGATCTGGATTTCGCGACGGACGATGGCCTGGCGCGAATCCAGGTCCGGCGACACCAATTCGATCAGCACATCGCCCTGAGCCACCACCTGACCATCACTGACGTTCACCTGCTTGACCCGCGCCGCCACCGGCGCATGCAAGGTACTGACGCGCCCGGCCTCGAGCATCGACGGTAGTTCCACGGCACTGCGCCAGGGCAGCGCCAGAAACAGCACAAAAGCGGCCAGACCCAACGCACTCAACAACACCCGCGACACATGGGCGTGCTCACGCTGGCTCCACCACTCGCGCCACTCGCGCACGATAGGCAGAAAGATGAACCACACCAGCTCCACCAGCATCAGGAAAATCCCCAGGAGCTTGAAGAACAAGTGGTACACCGCCAGCGCAATCCCGAAAAACAGCACCGCGCGCCACAACCACGTTCCATAACCCCAGACCAGCAAACGCCGCCGCATCGTCGGCGACCAGGGTTCCGGAGCCGGTGCGCCGTAGCCGAACAAGGTCTCACGCAGATGCCAGCGGCACAGGGCAAAGGCTCGCCCTTGCAGGTTCTCCACGTCCCAGAAATCACTGAGCAAAAAGTAGCCGTCGAACCGCATGAACGGGTTGAGGTTGATCACCAGCGTGGTAATCCAGGTGGCACTGGCGAGCATGAACGCCGCCGTGCGCGCCGGTCCGTCGGGCAACAGCGACCAGGCGAGCAGCGCGATGCTCGCCAGCAGCAGTTCGGCCAGCACGCCGCCGGCCCCGATCAGCAAGCGGGCACGTCGATCATTGACCCGCCAGGCATCGCTGACGTCGGTGTAGAACATCGGCAGCAGCACCATGAACGCCACACCCATGCTTTGCACCCGACAGCCCGCGCGCTTGGCCATGAACGCGTGGCCGAATTCGTGGCACAGCTTGGCAAAGAACAACGCCACGCCGAAGGCCAGCGCGCCACCCAGGCTGAACAAATGGGGGAAAGTCGCGATGAATCGCTGCCAATCCCGGGACACCAGAAATACCCCCAGGATCAGTGTTGCCGGCAATCCGAAGCGCAGCGTTTGCGGGCCGAATCGCGACAGCCAGGGCCAGGCGCGATTGAGAAAAGCATCCGGCCGCCAAAGAGGAATCCGGAAAAACAGGTACTGATGCAACAAGACCTGCCACCACGACTGATGCTGGGCGGCGGCTTTCAAGTTGTAACTTTCACGCTGCTGCGGGTCGAGGGCGCTGATCAGATCGTGGCTGCGCAGAAAGCTCAGCAGTTGCTCCAGATCGCTGCCGGCCAACGGCAAACCCGGCTCGCGATTGGCGGCGTGCAGTATTTTTTCGGGATCGCCCAGGGACCAATGTCGCAGCAAGCGCATCGCCGCCACCCCGAGCTTGAAATAGCGACCGCGCACCGGGTCGGCCAACGTCCAGCGCGGCGAGCCATCCAGCGCCGGTGAAGCGGGCGTCAATTGCAAATCCGCACGCAGGCTCGGCAGGCTCATCTACAGCCCCACACTCTGGCGCAAACCGGCCAGTGGTTTACGTAACAGGTACAGCGCCAGGGGCGCGCGATCGCCGAAGATTTTCGCCGTCCCTCGCAAGCCGATGCGCGGCGGCGCCTGATCGAAACTGGCATCGAGCCGATAGGCCAACTGCCCGCCGGCGGTGGGTTGTGCTTCGTATGCTGCGCGCTCGAGCCGGGCCGAATGCCGTTGCAACGGATCACTGTCGAGGAACAGCGCGACTTGCGCCCCCGGCTCCAGGGAAATCGCATCGCTCACCGCCAGCTCGATACGCAGTTCGGCCTGACTCGGGTCGGCGATTTCCATCAGCCGTTCGCCGGTCTGCACCGGTTTGCCGGTCCAGCGCTCGGCGTCGGCGAACACCGCGATGCCGTCGCGCTCGGCCCGCACTTCGCTGCGCTTGAGCAGCTCACGGGCGTAGTCCCGTTCGGCGCGTTTTTGTTCGACGCGCGCCGCCAGCAAGTCAATCTTCGAACTGGACTCGGCATCGGCAAACGAGCGCTGGGAATTGGCTTTCAATTCAGCTTCGGCAACGCCCAACGCACGTTCGGCCACGTCAGCCTGAGCCTTGAGGGTGGTGCCTTCGAAGCGCAGCAACGGGTCGCCGGTTTTCACGGTCTGGTTGGGTTTGACCAGGAATTCGGCGATCACGCCGTCCAGCGGCGCAGCCACGACGCGCCCGCCCAATGGCACTACTTCGGCCGGCGCCAGCACCGATTGGCGCACCGGGATCAACATCCCGAGCACCAGCAGCGCGATCAATGCGACCTGGCGTTTTCGGGTCCAGCGCAGTCGCCAGGGCTTGTGCGGTTGCAGCGCCAGCCAGGCGTGACTGTAAGTGTCGCCGAGTTGCGACAGCAGCACTTGTTCGGCCGGGTTCCACGGTAAATCCCGGGCCAGCCACAGTCCGCCGAACACTTCGCTTTGGTGATCGATCAGCGGCAGCCAGAACACCTGGGCGGCGGACAGACTCTGCCAGTCCGCCTGAATCGATTCGCTGAGCAGATCGGGTGCAATCACCCGCGCCTGCTTCAGCACATCACGCTTGAACAACTGCGCCACGGCCTGCTCGACGAACGCCACGAACGGCGCGTTCGGGTCGACGGTACTCACGCCCGTCACCGCGTGCACCTTGCCGGCAATCAACAACGCGGCATGACGAAAACCGAACAACGCCTGAGCGTCATTGACCAGGCTGTAGGCCAGTTGCGACGGAGTGCGTGCGGCGCGGGTCTGGCGCTCAAGATCGAGAAAGCGGGCGAAGACCTGTTCCGCGCCGCCGCTGACCGGAGCGTTCACTTGAGCTCCGCGAAACGCGCCGTGCCGCTCATGCCGGCCAACAAACCAGAGGCGTTGGGCAACGTCGCGACCAACAGCAAAGTCTGACTGCCCTCGTCAATTCGCGCCCCCAGTCGTTTGACCGTGGCATCGAGTGGCCGGCCGGTTTCATCGGGGACAAAACTGAACGTTTGGCCGGGCTTGAGTTTGCCCATCCAGCGCGACGGCACCAGCAAATGGATTTCCAGGGTGCGGTTGTCGACTACATCGAGCAACGGCGCGCCGGCGGCAACGCTTTCAAAACGCTGAACCTTGCGCTCCACCACCTGGCCATCAAACGGCGCAACCACGCTGCAGCGTTTGACCTGAACCTGATACACCTGAGATTGCGCCTGCGTCTCGCTGAGCCTGGCCTCGGCCCGCGCCACTTCGAAACGCCCGACCGAATTCAACGCCGCCAGTTGTTTGTTGTGAGCCAACTCCTCACCGGCCCCACGGCTCGCAGCCTGCGCCGCATTGAGCTGCGCCTGATAGGCCGAACAATCGAAACGCGCCAGCGTATCGCCCTTCTTGAACGACTCGCCCTCACTGAACGGCAACTCGACAATCCGCCCGGACAACTCACTGGCAAGCATCGCCTGATCCCGGGCCCGCAACACACCACGGGCCTCGGTGCTGGCTGCCGAACCGCCGCTGCCGACGGTGCTGCTGTCCAGCAGCGGATCGTCTGGCACGGGCGTTTGCGCCTGAGCGGTACACGTTAAAATGGTCAATCCGATAACCCACACACGAACTCGTCGCATAGCCGTAACTCCCTGACGGATGAGCGGAGTCTATGACAGCGTGGGTGAGCGTCAAGTGGGTGGGGTTTATTGGTAGGAAATGTCTGGTTTCAAATTAATAACTATTTCCCTGGAGTGGGCTGATCACCCATGCGATCAGTACATGGAGTTAAATCCCACACGAAATGGGGAACTTCCACTCGGCCAAAAATGAAAGTAGTCATAGACATTCACATCCCTACACACTCGCTGTCACCGGAACCTTAAAGTCGCAACAATTGTTAATAGTTGAAGCCCGAAGCACCTTGACCATTTGCCAGGCAAATACACAAAACTGAGTTGCCGGCGGTGGAGAAACATCCAGCGAAGTAGAGTTCGGTCAGACAATGGTTGACGCATATCGCGGACCCCATTTAGGATCAACCCACTACTCAACCCCGTACGCAGAGATTCAGTTCTCTGGCCGTTGGGGTGAAAAAACCGGCTTCGGCCGGTTTTTTCGTTTCTGAGGATTGGATTTGTGCGCACTGCGTTCTTTGTTGACGGCTACAACGTGTTCTACGGATTGCTGGCCGGCACGCCATACAAATGGCTAAACCTGCCGCGGTTACTGACGCATATTGCCAATATCGAGAATCCTCAAAGCGTCCTCGCCTCAATCGATTACTTCACCTCTTCCGTCAAACCTGAGCTGGCTACTCGTGGCAGGATTTCAAAAGAGGCTCAAGACACCTACGTTCGCGCCCTGAGAGCCAGCAATGTGACTGTTCATTATGGCCGTCACCAACTTGAGAGGGCCGCAGCGCCACGTTTTATCGACAAAAAAATCGCTGCCTCACGCCAGGATAAAGTCGCGATATGGAAACTCGAAGAGAAAGAAACCGACGTCCATATCGCAATCAGCATGTACCGCACGGCCGCCAGGCAGGCCAACATTCACATTACTGAACGCATACAGCAATTCGTTCTGGTATCCGGAGATACCGACATGACTCCCGCGTTACGCGCTATCCGAGAGGACTTCCCGCAAGTGACCGTGGGCGTGGTTCTTCCATGCCGGACCGGATTCAAACGCTCTCCACCCGGCTCGCTGATAGAACATTCCCACTGGATGCGTCGAGTCGTCTCCTCAGAAGAGTTGCACTCGCACCAGTTCCCGCCCCGAGTCCCCACCCACAAAGCACCCGCGATCAAACCGGATTATTGGTAGCGTCCTCTACCACCGGATACACCGACTCCCATCCCCCACCCAACGCCTTGTACAACCCGACCATCGCCAGCGACACTCCGGTCGAACTTTCGACCCATTGCTGCTGAGTCGCCAGCAATTCACCTTGCACAGTGAGGACGTTGACGAAGTCCACCACGCCTTCCACGTACTGCTGTTGCGCGGTGCGCAGGGCGATCTGGTTTTGACGTACGGCTTCGGCGAGGCTGTCGCGGCGCAGTTGGCTGGCGTTGTAGGCGGTCAGTTGATCGTCGATTTCGTGCCAGGCGCGCAGCACGGTTTGTTGGTAGGCGATGGCGGCTTCCTGTTGTTGCGCTTCGCGCAAGTTCAGCACACCGCGCAGGCGACCGCCGTCGAACAGCGGAAGGCTGAATTGCGGGCCGATGCCGAAAGTACGTGAGCCCCATGAGCCGAAGTCGCTCAGTTGCATGGCCTGCGAACCGAGGTTGCCCGACAGGGTGATGCGCGGATAGAAATCGCCCTTGGCCACGCCAATGTTTGCGGTGGCGGCATGCAAGCGGGCTTCGGCCTGGCGGATGTCCGGGCGGCGCTCTGCAAGTTGCGACGGCAGGCCGATGGCGACCTGACGCGGGGTTTGTGGCACCGGCGCGTCTGTGGATAACTCGGCGTGCAGCGCTTGCGGCGGCTCACCCATCAACAGGCTCAGCGCGTTGATCAGTTGCGACTGGCGCTGCTCCAGTGCCGGCAAGCGCGATTCGATGGCCGCGACTTGCGCGGCGGCTTCGGCGACATCCAGGTCGGTGGCGACACCGTCGGCCAGGCGCAGTTGCGACAGCTTCAGGCTGTGGCGGGCGACGTCGAGGTTCTGCTCGGTGACGGCTCGTGTGCTTTGCACGCCGCGCAGTTGAATGTAGTCCTGGGCGGTTTCGGCGAGCACCGACAGCAGCACGCCGCGCTGGTGGTTCTCCGCGACTTCAAGGGTGGCGTCAGCCGCTTCGGTTTCGCGTCGCACACGCCCCCAGAAATCCAGTTCCCAGGAGGCCGAGAAACCTGCGTCCCACAGGTTGAACGCCGAGTCACCGTGGTGCCCCGACGGATCGCTCAGGCCTTCACCGCTGTTGCGTTTGCGCCCGTAGCTGCCGGTGGCGGCGGTGTTGGGATAGCGTTCGGCGGTGATCACCTGTCGTGCGGCGCGGCTTTGCTGCAAGCGGCTGCTGGCGAGTTTCAGGTCGAGGTTGTCGGTCAGAGCGCGTTGGGTCAGGGCCGAGAGTTTCGGGTCCTGGAAAACTTCCCACCAGCGTTCGTCCATGTCAGCGGTTATCACTTCACTGGCGGCGGCTTTCGACGGTTTCGACCATTCGGTAACTTGCCGGGCTTGAGGCTTCTGGAAGTCAGGGCCGATGGTGCAGGCGGTGAGGCTCATGACGAGCAAGGCACAAATACTGTGTCGAAGCAGATGGCCTCTTCGCGAGCAGGCTCGCTCCCACATTGAGGTTGAGTCATGCACACAATCACTGCTCAAAAGGAGATCCCTTGTGGGAGCGAGACCGGCTTGCCGGCGATGAGGCCAGCCCGGTTAACAAACATCTTCATCGTTGAGCAACCTCATGCTTCCCGGTTTCAGCCGTATCAATACTCGCCTCCACCGACATCCCCACCCGCAACCGCCCAGCCAATGGCTGCCCCGGATCGAGGACGATTTTCACCGGTATCCGCTGCACAACCTTGGTGAAATTGCCGGTCGCGTTGTCCGGTTTGATCGACGCGAAAGTCACCCCGGTGGCCGGCGCAATGCTCTCGACTCGACCGCGCAACGCTTCGCCGCCAAGGCTGTCGACGCGCACCTGTACATCCTGCCCCGGCTGCACCTCGGTCAGTTGGGTTTCCTGGAAATTGGCGACCACATACGCTTGCGCCAGCGGCACCACGGCCAGCAGCTTGCTGCCCGGCGTGACATACGCACCGACACGTACCGCACGCTCGCCCACCATGCCGTCCTGCGGCGCGACGATGCGCGTATAGGACAGCTCGTAGCTGGCCATTTCCAGTGCCGCTTGCGCCCGTTTCAATCCACCGTCGGCGGCGTCACGCTGGGCGGTGAGGATCTCCACTTGCTTGCGCTCCGCCGACAGCACCGCTGTGGCATTGGCTAACCGGGCACTGGCTTGATCAATGCGCGTACGTGCTTGCTGAGCATTCTGAACCGTACCCGCGCCAACGCCGGCAAGGTGGTTGTAGCGGTTCAATTCATGCTCGGCGAACGCCATTTCAGCCTTCGCCGACACCACCGTGGCTTGCGCCTGCGCAATCACTGATGTCTGGCGCTCAAGGGTCGCCCGAGCGTTTTGCAGTTGCGCCCGCGCCACCAGCGTTTCGGCGTCGGCGGCTTGAGCGGCAGCCCGCAGGTCGCGGTCATCGATCAGCGCCAGCAACTGCCCGGCCTTGACCTGCTGATTGTCTTCCACCAGCACTTCCTTGATGAACCCGGCGACGCGAGGCACGACCAACGTGAAGTCGGCAGAGACAAAGGCGTCATTGGTGTTCTGTTGCGTACGCTTGCCAAAAATTCCCGGCGCCAGCAGATACACCAGCACGCCGACCGCCACCACGGAGGCAATTGCGACGGCGATTTTTTGCTTGGATTGAGTCGTCATAAAAACCTTCTGTTTCAGTGAAGCATTCATGTCGGCGCACGCGGCGGATAGATCCGCGTCGGCAGCCAGAAAATCAGCAGGATCAGCGCCAAGGCGACGCCGCCCATGCACAGATAAAGGTCCGAGGCGGTCAGCACCACGGCTTGCTCATGCAGCCGATGGGCAAGGCCCGCGCTGTCGCTGTCGGCCAGCGGCGAGTTGCCGAGGCGGTCCACCAGCATGGTCGAATGAAAATGCACCCGAGAGGTGGTCAGTGCGTCGATTACGCCAGTCGCGATCACCGCCGACAGGCCTTTGACGGTGTTGAACCAGGCCGAAGCGAACGGCCCTTCCATCGGGCTGATGCTGCCGGTCGAGAGCATCAACAGCGGCAACACCGCCATCGGTTGACCGAAGATTTGCAGCAGTTGCAGCACGTAGAAATCGTCGCGAATCCACGCCGACGTCAGTTGTGAGCCACCGATGCACGACAGCGCCAGCATGCTCAGGCCGATCCCCAACACCCAGCGGCAATCCACCCGGCGCAGGTTGCACAGCGCCGCCACCAACGGCAGCGCAAGCAACTGTGGCAGCGCCGCCAGCAACATGACCGGTGCAGTCTGCACCGGGCGATAACCCTGGACCTGCGCGAGGTAACTGGACGGAATGATGATCACCGCCAGCAAAATCACCAGCACACCGGCCAGGGTCAGCAGGGCGAACGACAGGTTGCGGATGCCGAGCATCTGCATCTTGAAAAAAGGCGTCGGCTGCGACCATTCGTTGATCAGGAACAGCACCAGCAACACCAGCCCGCCGCCGAGCAATCCGCAGATCAGGGTCGATTCGAACCAGTCCAGCCGATTGCCCTGCAGGATGCCGATCACCAGCATGCAGATCGCCGGAAAACCCAGCAGCAATCCGCGCCAGTTGAATTGCTTGAAACGCTCAAGGCGCAGCGGATCCTGGGGCAAACCGTAGGCCACCGCCGCCATGGCGAGCAGGCACGGCGCGATGATTTGCCAGAACGTCCACTGCCAGCCGACATGCTCGGTCCACAACCCGGCCAGCGGCGTGCCGAGCCCCGGACCGAAGGTGGCCGTCAGGGCATACCCGGCCAGACCGTAGAGCTTCACGTTGGCCGGTAAAAAGCGCAGGGCGACGGTCATCAACATCGGCGGCAAGGCACCGCCCGCCAGGCCTTGCAAAGTGCGCATGAGCAGCAGGCTTTCGTAGTTCGGGGCGAATGGACACAGCACGCCCAACAACGTGAACACGCAGATCGCGCAGAGCGTGAAGCGCCGCAACGAGAACGTCACCGAGCACCACGGCGCGAACGCCATCGCGGCCACCGAGGTCGCGGTGTAACTGGCGACCAGCCAGGTGCCTTCGTCGTAGCCGATGGCCAATGCACCACGAATGTCGGCGAGGGCAACCTTGGTCACCATTTCGTTGAGGCCCGACACCAGCACCGCCAGCAACACACCCACCAGGCCGATGATGATTCGCGGACCGAAGACCGGTGGCGTCACGGCGACCGTTGGACTGGCCACGGCGAGAGGTGCCGGGGCCGTGAGGGAAGTCATTACTGCAAGCTCCGGGATGTGAATGTCGGAGCATTTTAAGAAGGGCGGGACCTGACGAAAATCAACTTATCGGCAGGTTATAAGTGCGTTCCACGCAGCAATACAAAACCCCTGTAGGAGCCGGCTTGCTGGCGATAGCGGTGTATCAGTCGATGAAGATGTTGAATGAAAAATCGCTATCGCCGGCAAGCCGGCTCCTACAGGGGTCCGTGTTCAGTCTGGCGTGGGTTGCGCGGCCAGCCATGTCGCGTCGCAGCACGCCTTGAGGGTTTCACGCATCCAGCGATGCGCCGGGTCTTTGTCGAAACGCGGGTGCCAGGCCTGGGTCAGCATGAGGGTCGGCAACGGGATCGGCAGGGTGAACGAGCGCAATTTCAAGCCCAGCCGCCGCACGCTCAGCAGCGCCTCCTTGGGCACCGGTAGAATCAGATCGGAATCAGGCAAGGCAAACATCGCCGCATGGAAACTCGGCGCGATCACCGCCACTCGCCGTTCCAGGCCCAAGGCATTGAGCGCGGTATCGATCGGGCCGCGAGCAATCCCGCGCCGGGACATACTGATGTGAGAAAAACCGGCAAAACGCTCGGCGGTGATTTCTTCGTCGAACAGCGGATGGTCTTCGCGCACCAGGCCGACAAAATGGGTGGAGAACAGGTTCTGGACCTTCACTTCCGGCATGAGCGGCCGATTGTTGCTGACGCTCAGATCGATGCGCCCTTCACGCAACGCTTCGTCATCCCCATCGCCCTCCGGAACAAAGCGCAATTCGCAGTGCGGCGCCTGACGCTCCATGGTGTCGAACAGCTTGCCGCCGTAGACACCGACGAAGAAATCGTTGGCGCGAATGCTGAAGCGTCGGCGCAAACTGCCCAGCTCCACGTCATCGGCGGAACGGAACAGCAACGCGGCCTGTTCCACCAACTCCCGCACCTGCTCGCGCAACGCCAATGCCTTAGGCGTAGGCACCAGACCGCGGCCGGCACGCACCAGAATCGGATCGCCGATGGCTTCACGGATTCGTGTGAGCGTGCGGCTCATGGCCGCCGGGCTGAGGTTCATGCGGCGCGCGGCGCCCACCACACTGCCTTCGTCGAGCAAGGCGTCGAGGGCGACCAGAAGATTCATGTCCGGGAGTTGCATGCTGAGCACTCTTGCCTGATCTGGATTGATTCAGACGCAATGCTAGCAAACATCTTCCAATTTATGTTTTGGCAGGTCTGGCCCCATCGCAGGCAACAAAAATCTAGCGCTGCATCCCCCACCGCTTCACCGTCACCCGCTCCAGCGAATCAAACACCAGGTTCTCCACCAGCAACCCGATCAGAATCACCACCGCCAACCCGGCAAACACCTTGTCGGTGTACAGCTCATTGCGATTCTGGAAGATGTACCAGCCCAAACCGCCCTTGCCGCTGGTGGCACCAAACACCAATTCAGCGGCGATCAGCGTGCGCCAAGCAAACGCCCAACCGATTTTCAGCCCGGCCAGAATCGACGGCAGCGCCGCCGGAATCAGGATGAACAACACGAAACGCATGCCCTTCAAACCGTAATTTCGCCCGGCCATGCGCAAGGTTTCCGAGACACCCAGGAAACCCGCATAGGTGTTCAACGCCAACGCCCAGAGCACCGAATGCACCAGCACGAAAATCAGGCTGTTCTGCCCCAACCCAAACCACAGCAGCGCCAACGGCAACAGCGCAATGGCCGGCAGCGGGTTGAACATCGAGGTCAGCGTACTCAGCAGATCACGCCCGAACTGTGTGGACACCGCCAAGGTGGTCAGAGCAAACGCCAGGACGATGCCGATCAAATACCCCTTCAGCAGCACCACCAGCGAAATCCACACTTTGCCCAGCAACTCGCCGCTGAGCAGCCCGCCATACAACGCACTGGCGGTTTGCAGAAAACTCGGCAGCAGCAAGTCGTTGTTCTGAATGCGGGCAACCACTTCCCACAGCACCGCGAGCAAAATCAGGATCAGGCTTTTGCGAATCCAGCCCTGCTGCCACAGGCGTTGACCCAAGGGCAACTCACGCTCCAGCGGGACGCTGGTCAGCGGCTGCAAAACGGTTTCGAACTCTTCACGCGCAGATGATAACTGGCTCATCGGGCACTCCTCTCAATGGCTCAGTAAGCGATGCGAATGTCGGAAAAATCCAGCTCGCGCTCGGTTTCCGGTGACTGGCCTTCATCGAACAACAACCGATGAATCCGCCGCGCCGACTCCTGAAACGCCACGCCGCCGAGGCTGTGCAAATCGTACTGATGGCTGTGGACTTCCGCCCGTACCCGACCGGGATGCGGCGACAGCAGCAGGATGCGATTGCCCACCACCAGCGCTTCTTCGATGGAGTGCGTAACGAACAGCAACGTGAAACGCACCTCTTCCCACAGCAGCAACAATTCTTCCTGCATCTTGCGACGCGTGAGGGCGTCGAGGGCGGCGAAGGGTTCGTCCATCAGGAGGATTTTCGGCTGCATCGCCAATGCCCGCGCGATGGCAACGCGTGCCTTCATGCCGCCAGACAAGGTGTGCGGATAGGCATCGGCAAATGCCGCCAGTCCGACCTTGTCCAGATAGTGCAGCGCCCGTTCTTCGGCTTCTTGGCGCTTGAGGGTTTTCGACGCCAGCAGCGGAAACATCACGTTCTGTTTGACGGTTTTCCATGGCGGCAGTTGATCGAATTCCTGGAACACCACGATCCGGTCGGGCCCTGGTGCATGGACGGTTTGCCCTTGCAGGCGAATCTCGCCTTCAACGGGCTGAATGAACCCGGCAACCGCCTTGAGCAACGTGGATTTGCCGCAACCGGAAGGACCGAGCAGCACAAAGCGGTCCGCCGGGTCGATTTCAAAACTGACTTGGTGGGTCGCTCGAACCACACGCTGAGGCGTGCGGTATTCGAGGCTGACGTTGTCGACCGACAGCAGCGCCTGGGCTGCGACGTTCGATTTGCTGACCGTGTGGCCTTGCAAAGGGGCGTTCATGTCGGTCAGCTCCCTTGCAGCGGTTTGGCGTCCTGGAAGAAGTAATCCTTCCATGAATCCGGTTTGTTTTTGATCGCACCGACGCGGTAGAGGAACTCGGCCAGTGGGTAGGTATTTTTCGGCGTGACACTGAATTCGAACTGCGGGTTATCGATGATTTTCAGCAACGCGGCGCGATCGATTTTCGCCTTGGTCACGCGGATGTAGGTATCGGCTGCAGCGCCTTTATCGTTCTGGGCAAATTGCGCCGCTTCGGTCAGCGCCTCGACGAAGGCCTTGTAGGTTTTCGGGTTCTCGTTGCGGAATTTCTCGGTGGCGAACAGCACCGTCGGCGAGTTCGGGCCGAGCAGGTCATAGGTGTTCAACACCACATGGACGTTGGGGTTGGCCAGCGCCTGATCCTGGAATGGCGGGTTGGAGAAATGCCCGGTCAACTCGGTGCCGCCGGCAATCAGCGCGGCCGTGGCGTCCGGGTGCGGAACGGCGATGGTGTACTTGTCGAGGCGATTGAATTCCTTGTCGCCCCATTGCTTGGCGGCCGCGTATTGCAGGAAGCGCGACTGCACCGACACGCCCACGGCCGGCACCGCGATGCGGTCCTGCTCGGTGAAGTCGGCGATGGTTTTGACCTTCGGATTGTTGCTCACCAGGTAGTACGGGAAGTTGCCAAGGGAAGCCACGGCTTTGACGTTCTGCTTGCCGTGGGTGCGGTCCCAGATGGTCAGCAGCGGACCGACGCCGGCACCGGCGATATCAATCGAACCGGAGAGCAACGCATCGTTGACCGCCGCGCCGCCGGACAGCTGAGTCCAGTCGACCTTGATGTCGATGCCTTCCTGCTTGCCGTACTTTTCGATCAGGTTCTGATCGCGCACCACGTTGAGCAACAGGTAAACGATGCCGAACTGTTCGGCAATGCGGATTTCACCTTCGGCGTGAGCCACGGTCGGCGCCACCAGGCTGCCGGCGATCAGGCTGAAACCCAGGCCGATGGCCGCAGCCAACGGTGCAAAGAGAAGACGTTTGGACATGATTCAATCTCCGACAAATCAGAAAGGCGCGTCGCCCTGAATGGTGGTGCGATACAACTTGCGGCGCAGATCGCTTGGGCATCCGGCGGCGAGGTGGATCAGCGAACGGTTGTCCCAGAACACCAGGTCGTGGGGCTGCCACTGATGGCGGTAAATGTTGTGCGGCAGCACGCTGTGGGCGTAGAGCTCGTCGAGCAGTTGCTTGCTCTCGTCGTCCGGCAAACCAACGATGCGGGTGGTGAAACCTTCGCTGACGAACAACGCCTTGCGACCGTTTTCCGGGTGCGTGCGCACGATGGGGTGGACGACTTCGGCAACCTGGGCCAGTTGCTCGGGCGTTAGGGTCGGACGCCAGTTGCCTTCGAATTTGGTCTCGCTGTAGCGCGCCGTGTACGAGTGCGCCGCCGAGCGACCTTCGACCGCTTTACGCAGCGCTTCAGGCAGGTTGTCCCAGGCTTTGTGCATGTCGGCGAACAAGGTGTCGCCGCCCTCGGACGGCAATTCCTGGGCGTGCAGCATCGAGCCCAGGCTCGGCAATTCTTTATAGGACAGGTCGGAGTGCCAGAACTTGCCGGCGTCACCGAGGCCGATGGATTGGCCGTTTTCGATGATGTTGGAAACGATGAGGATTTCCGGGTGCCCGGTCAGCAAGAACTGCTTGAGCACGTGGATCTGCAACACGCCAAAACGGCGACTGAAGTCGATGTGCTGCTCGGGGGTAATGCGTTGGTCGCGGAACACCACGACGTGATGATCCAGGTGCGCGCGATGGATGCGGGCGAAGTCATGATCATTGATCGGGCGGGACAGGTCCAGGCCGATGATTTCGGCTCCGACGGCACCGCTGAACGGGCGAATCTCGAAGGTTTGCGGTGCGATGCTTTGAGTTGCAGAGACGACAGACATAAATCACTCCCACGCACGGCACGCTCAAAGGCGCGCGCGTCGATCAGAAACTCACGGAGGTCCCGTGTTGGTTCGTTTCGTGCGGCGCGCCGATTGGTCGGCAGGTACGCAGGGGAGTGACTTTATAGATATAAGAATTGAAATTTAAATACCGTTAGCGAATAACGATATGGCTTTTCATTGTGCAGCATTTTGGGACGCCATCGCTGGCAAGTCGGGTCGCCGCATCGCAGCTCCTACAGAGCACCACTTCCCTGTAGGAGCTGCGATGCGGCGACCCGACTTGCTGGCGAAGAGGCTATCAGCCCCACCTCACTTCGCCCAATCGATCACTTCATTGTAGGGCGTCTGCAAATCGCGCTCGGGGATTTCCCAGATGATCAGCTTGGGCGGCGTCTGCTTGAACGCCGGGTTGTTGAAGTAGCCGTTGGCGCCACCGGAAAACTCGCCGCCGTCCTTGGCGAAATTGCCGATCGGCGCACCCAACGCCTGCTGCAGGAATCCCGCGAAGTTGGAGTTGCGCGAGAACGAGGTTCCGATCAGCGCCACGTTCGGCAGGTTGTCATCGCCAAACAGGTCATCGAGGTTATCGCCGCCGCTTTGCGCTACGGCCGCTTTCTCGCTGATCCGGGTGGCCGCCACGGTTTCCGGGGCCGGTTGCAGTGCCACCGGCAGCCATTCCAGACCGGCAAGCCTGACCAGGTCACCCGGACGGCGCGCCGGTTCTTGCACCTGCGCCTCGAAATCTTTGTGCGGCGTGGCGCTGATGCCCATGCGCTGCACTTGCGTGGCCACGGCTTTGGCCGCAGCGGCGGCGCCTGTTTCGCTCCAGTGAGTGTCCGTGCGCAGATACGCATCGGCGCCTAACGGTTGCAGGTTCGGCGTCAGGTCCATGGCGGCGACACCGGCCTTGTTCAGCCCCTCGACCCACGTCGCCGCGCGGTCCTGCAACATCGCCGGGCGACGCAGGTCGCACAATTGCATCTGGGCGATGCGGCTCTTGTCCGGCACCACCGCCACCAGCAACGTGACGCCGCGTTTGGCCAGGCGTTGCTGAAGTTCACGCACCACGCCGGCCTTGGTGTCGGCATTGGCGCCGGCGTGACGGTTGATGCGCATCTCATCGGTCAGGAACAACCAGCCGGCACACCCCGAGCGCACACGCGGGCCGGTATCGTGCAGCGCCAGCCAGCTTGCGCCGCGCTCCAGATTCGCCGCTTGCTCAGGCACTGACGCCTGCGACAACTGCTTGGCGATCTTGTGGGTGATGTCGCCTTCCAGTGCGGCCTGACGCGTGAGTTTTGGCGGCACGAACTCGACTTTGCCGCTCGCCAGCAGCCAGGCGCAAGAGGCGAAACCCAGCGCCAGAAAAGCCACGAACACGACGCCCGACAGCTTGCTGATGCGGGCGGTACGTTCGCAGGGTTGAGCCGGTGCGGGAGACGAAGAAGTCATGGGCGCGGTCATCAGAACTGAAAGTACAGAAAGGGTACGGCTTCACGGCTCGCGATCAACGCAAACGAAAGCAGGAACCCCGCCACCGGCCACAGAGCCGTGACCGGAACGAACAAGGCGTGACGGGCGAACCGCTGCTCGACACGGCTTTGCAGGAGCGGCGCGAGGATGCACACCACGCCGAGCAACGCTGCCAGCCCATGCACCGGGCGCAAGGTCACCGCCAGCGCATCGCCCAACGCAAAGCCATGCAGGCCAAACTGCCCGGCATACATTGTCATCGCCGAATGGAAGTCCGGTGCGCGGAACAGCGTCCAGGCGAGGAACACGAACAACAGCGTCAGGCTGTGCGAGAGCAACGGTGGAATGTTTGGCAAACGGGAACGGGACCAGAGGCGATCAACGCACAATGCGACCCCGTGCGCCGAACCCCACAACAGGTAATTCCAGCTGTCGCCGCCGTGCCACAGACCGGCGATGGCCATGGTCAGGAACAGGTTGCGATAAGTCTTCCACGCACCGTTGCGGTTGCCGCCAAGGGCGATGTACAGGTAATCGCGCAGCCAACTCGACAGCGACAGATGCCAGCGCCGCCAGAAGTCCTGGATGCTGCTGGCCAGGTACGGCCGGTTGAAGTTTTCCGGAAAGTGAAAGCCCAGCATCAGGCCCAGGCCGATGGCCATGGCACTGTAGCCGGCGAAGTCGAAAAACAGTTGCAGCGAGTAGGCCAGGCAGCCAATCCAGGCGTCGACAAAGGAAGGGTTTTCCAGGTGGAACGCGACATCCACCAGCGGCGACAGCGTATCGGCCACCAGCACTTTCATGCACATGCCGATCATGAATCGACGTGCACCGAGGGAGAAATTCTGCCAACTGAAATACCGTTGCGTCAGCTCCCGGCGCACCCAGTCATAACGAATGATCGGGCCGGCAATGGAGTGGCCGAACATGGAAATGTACGTGGCGTAATTGATGAAACTGCGCTCCACGGGCACGGTATGCCGATGCACATCCACCAGATAGGAAATCGCCTGCAGCACGATGAACGACAGGCCCGCCGGCAGCGCCACCCGCTGCCATTCCAGCGGCATCGCCCCGTAATACGTGATCAGTTCACTCCAGGTCCCGGCGAGGATGTTGGCGTATTTGTACCAGCACAACACCGCTGTGTTGAACACGATCAACGCGATCAACAGCCGCACTCGCCCACGGGAGCCGTCCGGTGCGCGGGCCACCAGCAGGCCGCCCACCCACGCCACAATCGTCAGCACGATATGCAGCGTCAGGAACAAAGGGCTCAGCCAGCCGTAGAACAGCCAACTGCCGAGCAACAGGATGACATTGCGCCAGGCCGGTCGGCCCAATGCGTAGACCAGCAGAAACGCTGGCAAAAACAATGTCAGGAACTCTAATGAGGCGAAGACCATGGCGGCGCAGAGATCCGATCAGTGGGACAACGAGTCCGTGGCGTTCAACAGACGCGGTCCTGCGGCCGACGGCACCAGCAGCACGCTGTAGCGCTCACCTGCTTTAAGTTCCCCCAGATCCAGCGGCCCGCCGACGTTCGCGTTGGCGCACACCAATTGCACCGACAGGCTCACCGGGTTGATCGAGCGACGTTGCAAGCTGTCGACCGGCACCGCTTTGAACAGGTCGGCGGTACGCCCGGCAGGACGCAGACTGGCGTCGGCGCACGAAGCGTCGACGTTGAAGAACGCCAGCGACGCTTTCAGGCCGTTGAAGTCATCCGGCTGCTCGCGCACGGCCACTTGCTTGATGCCAGCACCGTCCGGCAACACCAGCACGGTCGCGAATTCACCCGGCTCGACTTTCAAATCCATGGCGAGTTTTTGCGCACCGCTGACCAGGCTGCCCTTGATCGGACTGCTGGCCTGCACCGGGAAAAACAACGATACCGGTGCGGCCACTTCAAGACGCAGCGGCGGTTGTCCGGCCTGAGCGATCACGTCCAGCGGCGCGGTGCCGGTGTTGACGAAGCGGATGAACGCCGAATCTTCGGCCGGGCCGGTGGGGTACAACGCCACTTCGGCGTGGGCCAGGGTACTGATCGACAACACCGGGACGGCCGCGAGCGCCGCGAACAGCTTGATCATTTCTTGGCTTCCTTGACGGCCGGGGCTTCCAGCAAAGCCTTGCTGATGTCAGCACTCCAGGTCTTGTAGCCCGGCGCGGTCAAATGCTGACCGTCCACCGTGGCCCATTGGCCCGGCTTGGAGAACTGCAGCGAGTCGATGTAGCTGCACGGCGCCACGTTGGCGGCGAGGAACTTGGAGGTCATCTCGACCCGGGCAAATGTCTTGCCGTACTTGCCGCCTTCGGTGCCCCAGTTCGGGCCGACCCACGCGCAACGAGTGCCGTTGGCCGAGATTTCCTTGGTCAGCGCAGTGGTCTGCTGCCACAGCCAGGCTTTCGGGAACGCCGGTTTGGTGTAGCTGGCCATGGTATCGCCCATGACAATCAGCACCAGGTCCGGTTTGTCGGTGGCCAGCAATTGGCTGATCGGCAAGGTCGCGGCTTTGCCGCCCAGCACCACGGTTTTTTCCGTGCCACGGCGCTCGGCACCACCGCAGGTGCCCGGCGTGGCTTTGAGCCAGTCACCGGCGTTGGCGCCGCAAATACCCAAGGTATGCACGGTCGCACCCTGGGCAACCAGGCTGTCGTGCAGGGTGGAAATCAGATAGTCAGGCGTTGCCAGGTGGCTGTCGCCAATCATCAAAATGGTCATGCCTGCCAGAATCGATACTGCCACGGTGCAAACTCCTGCTGCTTAATTCGAATAAGGGGAACGGTAAGGGCTGACCGGCATCGCCATGCGACCGGTGAAGTCTTCAAACATGTACCGCAGGTACAAACCACCGGTGAATTGCTTGTAGTCCTGGGCGTTGTCCAGGCCGAAGCTGCCGCCCAGGAAGACGTTGTCGCCAAAACGGTACTCGGCGGCCGCATTCAGGTTGTAACCGACGCCTGTCTTGTTCTGTCCCGAGTACTGGGTCGGCACAATGATCCCGGCCGTGGCGTACTGCTGCGATACCTGATTCAGCACGCTCTGCATGTCGTTGTCGTTCGGGAAGTACGGCGTCGTATCCTGCTCGATGTGCTGCACGCCGACCGAGCCCTTGATCGAGTAACTCAAGCGATCGGTGCGTTGCGACCAGCCGATCGGCACGCCGATGGAAAAGAAGTTTTGCGGGCTGAAGTAACCGCCGTTGCCATAGGTGAAGTTGCCCTGGTTCTTGTCGTAGCTGATGCCGGTGAGGCTCAGGCCGGCGGTCAGCTGACGGCTATCGTCATTGAGCAAGTACCAGTAGACACCGGTGCCAGCCTCGGCACGGCTGTTGGATTCGACGTGGTTGCCCACCAGTTTGTGCAGGCCTCCGTAGCCATAGACGCCATAATCGCCATTGTCATAGCTGAGCTGCAAACGCCCGCCGTTGGCGGTGACGCCACCCCATTCCAAACCACTGCGGGCGTCTCGCGCACCGGCGAAAGACACCAGGCTGTCGGTCACCGGGCGCCGCGACAGGCTCAGGCCGTAGCGGAAATCGCTGCCTTCGGTGAACGAGCGATCAATGCTGATACCACCGACCACGGTGCTGTAGAGGAAACCCATGGGGCTTGCGCCCAGATCGGTTTTCAGCCCCAGCGACGGGTTCTCGTAAGCCACGGCCAGGCCGACACCCGTGTCCTTTTGGCGCCCGATCGGGCCGCTGATCTGATTACGCAGAAAATCGGTCTGGACCGGGTTCGTATTGTTCGCCAACTGGGCTTGCAACGCGGCCATCTGCTGCTCATTGAAACCACCGAAGCGCGACTTGGCAGGATCACTGATGCCACCGGCGTTCAGCGACACCGGCGTAACGCGCAGCGCCAGACGGTCATCACCCAGCGGCACACTGATTTCCAGCGGCGTTTCGACGTCGGTTATTTTGCTCAAACCCGACTCGCTGTCATTGCTGCGGATGGTCACGCCTTGAGTGACACGCGGGCTGCGCTCCTGATCAATCTGGTCCAGCGCACTTTGCATCGCCTGGCGGGCTTCAGTCTGCGGGTCCGTCGGCTTGGCCGGGGCCCGCGCGGGTTGCACAGCGTAAGCGCCAGCGCTGCCATTGCTCGCCAGGGCATTCGATAGGGCCGGCTCGGCCTCATCCGCCGCCTGCGCAACTTGCACCTGCGCGGGCGCCGGAATTTGCGACAGCGTAGCCTCGGCCAGCCGCGATTGACTGCGTTGTCCGGCCTTGCCCACGAACGGGTTGGCAGCCACGGTCCCGGCAAACGGATTGGCGTCTTCCTTGCTCGGTGCTTGCAGTGCCAGGGCACGCGCATACAGCTGCGCGGCCTTGGCGTTCTTGCCTTGGGCGCGATACAGACTGGCGGCGGTGGCGAGAATCGGCGCATCGTTCGGTGCCAGTTCCAGCGCCTTGTCCATGGCTTTCTCAGCGCCGCGATAATCGCCGGACTGATTCAAGGCCTGGGCCATGCCGATCTGCAGCTGCGGATCATTCGGCGCCTGGTCGAGCAACGGTTGATACAGCTCGATGGCTTTTTTGGCGTTGTTGTTGGCCAGGTACATGCGCGCCAGCGCGCCAACCGCCAAGGGGTCATTCGGACGCTGCGCCAGGGCCGGCGCGAGCGTGTCGTAGGCCGCCACGAGGTCGCCCTTTTCCCGCAACAGATCGGCCTGACGCACGGTGTAGAGGTACAACAATTGGTCGTAACTGCGCTGATCCGCCGCCGCCAATGGCTGGCTCTGCAACTCGTGCAGGATCTGATTGACCTGCACGTCGTCACCGGTCTTCAGCAGCACGCCGGCGTACGCCAGGCGCAGCGACGCCGACGGTGTGCTGCTTTGCGCCATGGCGTTGCGCAGCATCGACAACGCGTGTTCGGTATCACCGGCATCGACGTACGCCGAGGCCAGCATGCCCAATGATTCGGGTTTGCCGTTGGCGGCCAGTTCGGCACGACGCAACAAGGTGATGGCTTGGCTGCGGTCACCTTGTTTGGCCAGGCTCGAGGCCTGGTTGGCCAAGGATTGCACCTGAACCTCGTTGGCCAGTTGTTGCATCGCCGTGCTGCGCTGGCTCACCGGGATGCGCTCGAGCGTGCTTTGCGCGTTCGACCATTCGCCCAACTGGCTCGACAGCAACGCGCTGACGTACAGCGCATCGACGCGCTGCGGATCGGCCTTAAGCAGCTCCGCCATGGTCTGTCGGGCTTTGTCCGGGGCCTTCGCTTGCACGTACAGACGCGCCAGGTCATAGCGTGTCCAGACATTCTGCGGGTCGTTGCGCACGGCTTCCTGTTGCGCGGCAATCGCGCCGTTCAGGTCGCCGCTGCGCTCGGCATTTTTCGCCTGGCCGACCGCGACGGCGGCACGCAATGGCCGCAAATCGCCAAGGCGTTTTTGCTGGGCCGGGTTCAGCCCTTCGATCATTCGCAACCCTTGGCTGGCCTGACCGTTTTGCGCCAGCACGGTGATCAGCCCCAGCAGGGCCGCAGGATTGTCATTGTCCAGGGTCAGTGCCTGACGATAGCTCGCCTCGGCATTGTCCAACTGGTTCTGCTCCGCTTGCACACCACCCAAAGCGACATAGCCTTCGACTTTTCGCGGCTTACTGGCGATGGCCTGTTGCAACAGGCTGCGCGCCCGCACCAGGTCATGGTCGGATTTGGCTTTGTCAGCCTGGCCCAGCAGATCCCAGTAACGATTGCTCTCCAGCGCCGCTTGCCAGCGCGGGTTGCCGCCACGGCCGGCGGCACGCTTGAGCAGTTCATTGGCGTCGCTCAAGCGGCCCTGACGCTGACGAACGATCCCCAGGCCGCCCAACGCGTCGGCGTCCTGCGCTTGTTCTTTGAGTCGTGCCAGAAAGGCTTGCTCGGCGACATTCAACTGGTTGTCCTGAAGCGCCTTGAAACCGCGTGCCAGGTTCGGATTCTGCTGGGCAGCCACGGCAGCCGTGCCACGGCTGTTCATTTGCGTGCGAATCTCGGCGTCATCCGGATTGGCCTTGAGATACTCCTCAAACAACGGGATCTCCGCCGCTCGTGGCGAACCCAGCCACACCAGACCCTCGCGCCAACTTTCGGTAGCCTCACCGCCCAGTTCGGGCAAGGTCGACAACTGACCCAAGCGACGAATACCGTCGGTACGGGTCGCCTCGTTGCGCAGCAGCAGCTTGGCCAACACCAGTTTGACCTTGGCGTTATCCGGGCTCTGTTGCAGCAAACGCTCCAGGCCCTGGCGCGACTCAGTCCAGCCACCGGTCGAGTAACCGAGGTAGTTGTAGAACTCCAGGCCCAGCTCCCCTTGAGGTGCCTTGCCTGCGAAGATCTGCCGATAAATCGGCATGGCCTTGTCCAGCTCACCCGCCGTTGCCAGCAGGCGTGCCTGCTCCAACTGATCAAGGTTGTTGCCGCTCTGCAAGGCGATGGCCTGTTCCAGCAACAACGTTTGCGATTCGCCAGGATGGGATTGCTTGAGCTGATCCAGGTAGCGATTGGCACCTGCAGGACGGTTGGCCTTGAGCTCCAGCAAGCCCAGACCGTAAATCGCATCGGCTTGCTGCGGATCGATCAGCAGCAGTTTTTTCCAGGCTTCGGTGGCCCGGACCTGGTCACCTTGTGCCTGCCAGTATTGCCCCTGTTGCAGCAGCGCCTTGCCGGCACCATTGAGCTCGGCAAAGCTGCTGCTGTGGATCAGGGCGGCGAAAACCCCGAAGGCTATGGCGTGACGGCGCGCTGGCATTGCTTCTCCCACATCGGTTGCAACTTCCCGTGATCGAGGAAGTGGTAGCGGTTGTCCATGTAGCCCAGCGAAAACAGGCTCAGTACAAAAAAGTAATAGGGTGGCTGCTTTGCCTGGACCGCTTCGGCGGTCAGGGTCTGGGCCATCAGTTGCTG
Organism: Pseudomonas sp. PDM03; assembly: GCF_014852385.1. Classification (NCBI taxonomy): domain Bacteria; kingdom Pseudomonadati; phylum Pseudomonadota; class Gammaproteobacteria; order Pseudomonadales; family Pseudomonadaceae; genus Pseudomonas; species Pseudomonas sp. PDM03. Next base: position 274,302 of record NZ_JACVBM010000005.1, read on the forward strand.
CACGCGCAAGGCCTGTTGCTGTTGCAGCGACGCATTGCCCAGCGCTTTGAAATACGGCAGCAGCGCGGCGGAAAAACCGAACGGGCCGGCACCGCTGCGCTGACCGCTGAGCACCTGGACTTTCTCCGGCGGCACACCGTCGGCGAGCGTGGCGGCGAGCATGCCGCCCAGGCTGCCGAGCAACGGTTTGCGCAGCGGGTCCTTGACGGGCATTACGCCCGCCCACAGGTACGTGCGGATCGCATCGTAACTGCCCAATTCACCCTTGACCGGGTCGACGATGAACTCGCCCTTGCCCGGCCCGGTGCGGCGATAACTGACCCAATCGGCAACGAAGCCTTTGTAGCTGACGGCCTTGATCAGGGTCGCGGTGTTCGTGGCGATTTCCGCCCACGGTCCGCTGCGATCGATGTCGGCGAATCGGCGCAGCACCGGAATCGGCAGGTAACTGGGGTTGAGCTGCCACAGCTCGGGTTTGTCGAGGTCAGGTTTGATAAATCCGAATTTCCCCGGCATCAGCATTTTGCCAAGCCCCGGCAGGTCCTCGACCTCCTGGGTGACAACGTTGTGCAGGATCTGGCGCGCCGCCTGGGTGTAGGCATCGCTCTGCCAAAGTCTTCCGGCTTCGAGCAACGCGTAGGCGAACCAGAGATCGGCGTCTGACGCCGAATTGCTGTCCAGCAGGCGCCAGTTGCCCTGCTCGTCCAGACCCCAGAACCAACCCGGCAGATTGTTCTTGATATCGCCTTGGGCGAGGTTGTCCTGACTCCAGCGCCACAGCTTGTCGAAGGTGACCCGGTCATTCGCCACCAGGGCGAAGAACATGGCGTACGACTGACCTTCCGACGAGCTGTGACGTTGCGGCGTGCTGGCGTCCAGCACACGCCCGTCGGGTTGCACAAAGTGCTCGACGAACGTCTGCCACAACGGCCAGGTCGATGCCTCGCAACGTTGCGCCTGGGCGGTGGCGGGCAGCAGCCATGCCAGCAGCAGCGTCGACAGCGCGATCACGGCGGCACGGCACGGGCGTTTATGGGCGAAGGCGGGCACGCTCATCACACGTCAAGACGTCGTTTGGCGCGGGCACGCAGCGACACGTACGCCAGACCACTGAGCAGCACGATGGCCAGCCCGGTCAGCGCAAACATCCAGCCCACATGCCGCGACAACATCCATTGCACGTACTTGAACGGCCCGAGTTCGCCGACGTAGTACTGCTCGTCCGCCACCAGCGCTTCGATGGATTTGCCGCGAACCACCACCAGGCTGCCCTGGATCGACTGGGTGTACTCCTCGCCACCGACCAAGGCTTTGGTCGCCTCGGTGAGGCCTTCCGGCCGGTCGCTGGCAATCACAACGACGCTGCGACCGCTCTTCAGCGGCGACTCGAAACCGGTCAGGTACGTGCTGCGCTGCCCGCCGGAAAACGCCATGGCCAGCCGTGCCTTGCGCTGGTTGGCATCCGGGTCGGGGCTGAACCAATCCCGTACGCGCATGGGCAAATCGGACAGTTCGAAACGTTGCTGGCCGTCATTCCCGGCCGCCGGCAGACGGTCGGCCCACTGGGTCAGCAGCGGCTGATTGGCACCGGACGCCAATACCAGCAGATCCTTGTCGGCAGCCGTCGCGACCTGCGCCGCTTGCGTCACCTGTACGCCGGTGGCCGGGTAACCGGTGGACTGGCCAAACCGTCCGAGCACCGTGAGGTAGGCATCCAGGTCCGTAGCCCCGGCGTTGTCCGGCAGCACCACGGCGGTTTGCGACAGGTCGGCCAGGCGGGTGAACGGGAAACCTGCGTCCTTGAACACGCCGAGATTCGGCATAGCCATGAAGTGGTCGTAGCCGCGCAAGTCCAGGGTCGATTCCGGGTCCACGCTGCCGCGCATGTTGTCGATGATGATGTCGCCGCACTCGCCCTGTTTGATGTAATCGAACATGTAGCGCAGTTGCAGACGCGATTGCAGGGCAACCGAGTTCAACGGCAGGCGCACACGAACTTCGCGGGCCAGGCTGTCGTTGGTCTTCAGCGCGCTGAGCACACCGCTGTCGAGTTTGTCCTGGGACGGCAGGTTGCGAGACTGAATCAACCCGTCGTTGAAGCTGACAATGAACGACGAGTTGGAGGATTTCTCCTGCGGGGTATAGCGGTATTTGAGGTCCAGCGGTGCGCCTTCGTCGCGCCAGGTGAACAGGTCCGGCGGGAAATTCAGCGGCACGGTGATCTCGCCGGGGTTGTAGCCGGCGACATTCAATTGCTTGGCCGCAATCAACTCACCCAGCTTGACCGGACGATCGGTGGGCAACCAATTCGGTGCGTCGTACGGCTTGCGTGGCTGCACATTGTCGAGATGGTCGATCACCACGCGGCTGCCCGACAACGCCTGGCTGCCCAGCACCAACGCCGTCGCGGCGCGCTTGAGTTCCGCACCGTCGCGACCGGTGATCACCAGCAATTTGCCGTTCGCATCATTGGGGTTGCTCATCAGCGTCAGGGTCGGCCCTGTCGCCGCCGGCAGCGTCAAACCACCGAGTTGCAGCGCATCAGGACCACTGAGCAGCACCACGGCATTGCCGCTGGCCGGCAGTTGGTTGAAGCGCGAGGAAAACACCGCGCCGCGATAGCTGGCCTGCGCGCCGAACCACGACGACAGTGCGCCGGCGGCTTCCAGGGTGCTGTTGTCGGGCGCAGCGGCAAACACAAACGGCAAGCTCAGCTGACGCGCATCCCGACGGTCGAAAAACGGCAGCGGCAGGATTGCCAGATCGTCCGGCAAGGTCAGTGGCGACACTTGAATGTCGAGCTGACTGTTGTTGCTGATCCTGGCCCACAGGCTGGAGTGCTGTGGGTCTTCGCAACTCATCGAATAGTGGCCGACGAACTGCAGGCTCAAACGGTTGAACTCGGTGATCAGGTGAGCGGGAATCTGCACCACCTGTTTTTGCATCACCCCGGCATTTTCCTTGGGCAATTGCAGGCTGGCAGCCACCTCATCGTTGACCATCACGTTGATCTGCGAAAGGTCGGCCAGCAGCGCAGGGGAGTAGGTGTATTGCAACGTCAGGTGTGCGCCGGTCACGATCGCATCGGCGCGCACGTCGAAGTTGACGCTGTCGGCGGACTCGACGCCGCGCAGGGTCATCGGATAATTCCGGCCCAGCTGCTTGAGCGTCAGGCTGTAGTTGCCGGCACCTGCCGTGGCACTGGTCGCCGGCGCCGTTTCGGCGAACGCCGCGACACCACTCCCCAACGCCAGCATGGTGCAGGTCGCACGAGCCAGAGCGCGGCGAACACCGCGCAGGTTACCGACAGCGAAAGACTTCGAGTTCATCACTTGTCCAGAACGTTTTCTAAGAGGGGTGGGGGTGGACGACGGTTGCGCAGCCAGGCTCGCGCTTCCAGGACCGTGGCCTTGAAGAGTTCGTAGATACCGCGCAGGCCAATGGCACTGACGTCGCGCAACGCAACCAACGGCGTGTCGACCTGACCACTGCCCCAGGTCGACGCCCAGGTGTCGGCGCGCGAGAAGGTCAGGCGCACCAGTTCGCTTTGCTGGCGCAGCGTCAACTGATCGAACTGCGCGCCCAGAACGGTGCCGCGACTGAACACAATCACCGCCGGGAACACGCTCAGGTGTTGATTGCGGAACAGCGAAATCTGCACCCGCTCGCCCTGGGGAACCATCACCCCTTCCGGCAAACGGAAGCCCAGGCCTTTTTGCGAGAAGTCCAGGGTGGTGCCTTCGATGACGCTGCCATCGGCACGGGTCAGGCGCATCGGCAGCGCCGCCGCGACCCGCGGCTCGGAACGCATCTGCCGGGTTTCACTGGCCACCGCCACCGAGGCGCTGGTAATGATGATGTTGTAAACCGTCCAGGCCAGGTTGATCAGGATCGTGGTCGCCGCATCGTCCGCGCCCTCCATCAGCTTCACCACACCGATGATCATGCCGGCGACGTTCAAACTCAGCAGGATGATGTACGGGCGCGCCAGCTTCCATTCGAAGTACTTCTTGTCGATGATCCCGCCCTTGTCGGTCACGTTGAAGCCGCCGAACTTGGGATTGACCAGCGCCATCAATACCGGGCCCATGATGTACCAGGCCAGTACCGTCTCGTAGACCTCGTTCCAGAACGAATGGCGGAATCGCCCCTGAATGCTGGAGTTGGTCAGGCTGGCGTGAAGGATGTGCGGCAGCACATAAGCGGTAATCATCAAGGCCGAGGCGTGGTAGATCCGCGCGTCGAAAATCAGAAAGGCCAGCGGCGCGGTGAGGAACGCCAGACGCGGCAAACCATAGAAAAAGTGCAGCATCGCGTTCACGTAACACAGACGCTGGCCCAGGCTGAGGCCTTTGCCGAACAGCGGGTTATCGGTGCGAAAAATCTGCGCCATGCCCCGTGCCCAGCGAATCCGCTGGCTGATGTGCCGCGACAGGCTTTCCGTCGCCAGGCCCGCCGCCTGAGGAATGGCCAGGTACGCGGTGTTGTAGCCGGCACGGTTGAGTTTGAGCACCGTGTGGGCATCTTCGGTCACGGTCTCGACGGCCACGCCACCGACTTCCAGCAACGGTTCACGGCGGATGACGGCACAGGAACCGCAGAAGAACGTCGCGTTCCACAGGTCGTTGCCGTCCTGTACGAGGCCGTAGAAAAGCTCACCTTCGTTCGGCACGGAACGGAAGGTGTCGAGGTTTTTTTCGAACGGGTCAGGGGAGAAAAAGAAGTGCGGCGTTTGCAGCATCGCCAGCTTCGGGTCCTTGAGGAACCAGCCGATACTCACCTGCAGGAAAGAGCGCGTGGGCACGTGGTCGGCGTCGAAAATCGCCACGAACTCGCCACTGGTGACCTTCAACGCTTCATTGAGGTTGCCCGCCTTGGCGTGGCGGTTGTTGTCACGAACGATGTAGTTGACGCCGATCTGCCCGCAGAACTCACGGAAGTCTTCGCGGCGCCCGTCATCGAGAACATGCACGCGCAGCTTGTCGCGAGGCCAGTCGATGGCCTGAGCGGCGAAGATCGTGACTTTGACGATATCCAGTGTTTCGTTGTACGACGGGATGAACACATCGACCGTCGGCCATTCACTGGGCGGGCCACTCATCAATATCGGTTTGCGGCGCAGCGGCCAGGCGGTCTGGATGTAACCGAACACCAGCACGATCATCGCGTACAGCTCGGCCATGACCAGGCCGTAGCCAAACAGCATGTCCAGCCAGCTTTCGAAACCGAGGGTGGACGTCAGCCGCCAGTACAGGTAGCGCAGGGATGCCGTCAGTGACAAACCGATCAGCACCATCACCGTCAGGCGCCCCGGAATCTTGCGCAGCACCAACGCGGTGGCGAAGCAACCCGCCGCAAAGAGGCACTGCGAATACAGATCGAATGGCACCGTGATGATAAAAACAGCGATCAGCGCGCACATCAGGGTGACGCCGAGGGTCAACGCTCGACGCAATGCCTTGGGCAAACTGTCCACGCGTTCGGACAACGCCTGCGCCCAACGCTGCGATCGCGTCAGGGCTTCGGTATCGGGAGCTGAGGCCGTAATCACGAAGCGTACGACTCCGCGACATCCATCGACTTCAACTGCGCCTTGAGTCTGTCACTGAGGACTCGCATGTCTCGGCAAGCCGGGGAAAAGCCCGGTTCCAGCAACGGGTTTTGACCGTACGCCAACGCCTCACCGATGCTGTGATCCAGCGCCACGGCCCCCAGCAGATCATTACCGAGACGGCGCTTGAGCACCTCTTGCATATCCCGGCAAAACGCTCGGGAAACGTCGAACTGATTGATCACGTAATTGCACTGCGGTGCCTGCCCCCGGGCCTTGCGTTCGTCGAGCAAGCGCTGCATCGGGTCCAGTGTCAGGAAGCACGCGGCGTCGGCGGTCACCACCACCAACACCTGATCAGCCACCATCAAGGCCTGGTCCAGGTAAGCCGTGCGACCCGGTGGCGTGTCGAGAATCACCACGTCGTTTTCGCCCAGCGCCATGTTCGCCAGCTGACGGGCCAGCCAGAATCGATCGTTTTCCAGATAGCGCTCCAGCGTCCGGCGCTCATCTTCAGTGACCGCACCATAAGGCAGCAACAATGCGCCTGCCGGCCCGGCCAACAGCAGTGAATTCCAGTTTTCACCCTGCAGGCTTGCGTTGGCCATGCCCGCCACATCCGGCTCGGCACCCAAGTGATGCTGCAAGGCGTTTTGCGGATCGAGGTCTATGGCCAGCGTCTGACCGTGCTCAACCCGCAACAGGGTAGCCAGCGCCGAAGCCAGGGTGCTTTTGCCAACACCGCCCTTGCCCGATATCAACGCGATGACATGCGCCTTGGTTTTGCTCGGACGACCATTGGGCAGCACCTGGCGCAGCGCCTCTTCGTTGCGTGCCTGTGCTTCTGCCTGACGCGCCAGCGCGACCTCGGCCAGTAAATGGCGAAGCGGCGCAGCAACCTGAGGGATTTTGACGGGCGGCAGTTCAGCCTCGTCATGGATCGTGCGATCGATCGGTGCGGCTTCAGCCACCTCGGCAGCGGCCTGAGGGGCTTCAGTCACCACGGACACAGGCGTAGCCGGCACCAGCGCCAACGGCTTTTCTTTGTAGTCAAAATGGCTATCGAATTCGAGATAGCTGTCCGCACTTGCCCCGAACCTGTTGAACAGGTTCGATATATCGTCTGTACGATTCATAGACTGCCCGAGGCGCTTGCTGAGATAGAACATGGAGCTCGTGACGGTCCGTCGAAGTGAGCCACTAAAATGATATCGTCAATATTTTGAACTACACTAGCGTAATACTTAATCGCGATCAAAATTATTTTTTAATCGCCATTTTTTTGACTTGACGCTGTTTTTTTGGCTGCCAATCTATGCGTGCACTCATCAAAAAAATGGCTCGACCGGACGGCGCGCGATTATCCACTCAAGCCTGAGCGGCCGCTCATTTTGGCGCCGAATGGCAGGCTCATTCAGTCGCTGACAACATCACGAACACGAGTAACAACGGAGCAATAAGCGGACCATTTACCCAGGCAATTAACGAACAGACGTTTAGTTGTTTCGCATATATCTTTTAAATCAATCAGTTACTTAGTTTATAAGCATGTTTTGCTACGGCTGACATCCAGGCACCGCTCCTTTGGCTATGCTGCTGACAGACCGATGCGGGTCATTCTCGTGAGGGATGCTCAATGTTCTACGTGCAACGCAATGCAGACGGCCAACTGATGCGCGTGGAAGCCGAGGCCTATGCCGGGTCTACCGAAATACTCCCGGCCGATCACCCAGACCTCCAAGCCTGGTTCGCCAGCGAGGTCATGGCGACCAGCCACAAGCAACTGCAACAAATAAAACAACTCAAGCAATTGAGACAAAGTGACCTGGACATGATCCGGGTACTCGACGACTTGATTCAGGTGCTGACCGATAAGGGCGTAATCCGCGTCACCGACCTGCCGGCCGCCGCACAGGCCAAACTGATGGACCGGTCACAGGCTCGGGAAGCGTTGGGTGGGTTGAGTCTACTGGTTGATGAGGATGATTCGGGGTTGATCTGATCCAACCTTTGTCGTTGTCTGTGCTGACGCCATCGCCGGCAAGCCGGCTCCTACAATGTTTACCGGGTTGTTCGCGATGACGATCTTCAGATCTGATCACTCCCAGGGCTTCGGCTCACCAAACAACTGCCCCTGCACACCGTAAATCCCCATCTCGCGAATCACCGCCAGCTCCCCGTCCGTCTCGACCCGCTCGGCAATCAACGGCAAGTCGATGCTGTGCGCCGCCCGCTGAATCGCCTCGATGAACAAACGCTTGTCGCTCTCCTGATCAATCGCGCGGATGTAAACGCCGTCGATCTTCAAATACGCCAACCCGAGCCGTGCCAGGTTGCCGATCATGCTGAAGCGCCCGCCAAAGTGTTGCAGGCTCAACGAGAAGCCGAGTTCACGTAGCCGCCGTGTCAGCTCTTCCAGCTCAGCCTGCTCCGGCAGTTGTTCCTCGCCGATTTCCAGCGTCAGCCGCGACCCCAAACTGGAGTGCGCCCGCAAAATATCGAAGAGTTGACTCAGCGCCTGCGGATTGGCCAGCGTCGCCGAGGACAGGTTCAGTGCCAACGACGCTTCATGGTCGGCCATCTGCTCAAGCACTCGCTCCAGCATCAGGCGATCCAGGCGCGCGGCCCAGCCGAAACGCTCGAGCCACGGCAAGAACCGGCCGGCGGGGATCGCCTGGCCCTGCTCGTCGATCAGGCGCGAAAGCACTTTGTAATGCAGCACCAGCGTCGTGTCCTGGCTGGCCACCACCGGTTGGAAATACAGCTCGAAGCGCTGCTGACTCAGCGCCAGATCGAGCAAGCTGTGCCAGGCATGATGATCATCGCCGACAGGGGCCGACGTTGCGCGGTCCAGGCACACCCACCGCGAATCGCCCTGGCCTTCAGCCTGCGCCAGTGCCTGATCCGCCAGCCCGAGTACCGCTTGCGGAGCGTCGCCATACACAAACGGCGCAAGCCCGATGAAGGCCACTGCGGCCACGTCGGTGGCGCCGGTCGCATGCAGGCTGGCTAATGAGCTGTCGAGGCTTTGCGCCAGTTGAAGCGCTTCTGCGCGCAGCAATCCCGGCGCCAGCACGGCAAATTCGCCACCGCGGATCCGCGTGACAAGGTTCAGCGTTTCGGGGTATTTGGCACACTCGCGGGACAGTTGCTCGCCGACCGCTATCAACAAATCATCGGTGTGTTGACCACCCAGACGCTGATTCAGCCCGGCGAGGTCCTTGACCCGTAGCAGCAACAAATACCCCGAACTTGCCTGTTCCGGATTGCTCACCCGCGCGTTCAATTGCATCTCGAAATAGCGCCGGTTGGCCAACCCGGTCAGGTTGTCCTGATAGGACTCGGCGCGCAGTTTTTCACTGCGTTCGGCCTGCTCCTGGAACAACGCCTTGAGCTTCTCGACCATCTGGTTCATGGCCTGCACCACCCGGCGCAATTCAGGTGTGCGCGGCAGGTTCGGCAGGCTGAGGAATTCACGACGGGCAATGGCGTGGGATTGCTGGACCATGTAGTCCAGCGGTTTCAATTGCCGGCGCAGCAACAACGCACCCAGCGCTGCACTCACCGCACCGCAAAGCAGCAACCAGCCGAGACTGCCCAGTGCGCTCTGCCAAAGCTTGGCCAGCGCGAACATCGGATGGCTGACCACTTCGACCCGCGCGGCCTGTTCCCAGCCACGGCTGACAATCGCATCGCCACCCGCCGGTTCCAGGCCGATCAGTTTGATAAACCAGTCCGGTACATTGGTGATCGCCGGGATGCCATTGCGTTCGACCAGCGTCTTGTCGTTCGACAGATCGACCACACGGATGCTCGCGTAGTAACCGCTGTCGAAGATCGAGCTGACCAGCAGCTCGACCATCGCCGGGTCATCGATGTTCGGCGTCAACGACAGCGCCAACGCCGTCGCGGCGTCCTGGGCATGGGAGCGCAACTGGTTGACATACTGGGTGCGCGAGCTCTCGAGGCTGACCATGAAGCTGCCGGTGAAGGCGACCACCAGGAACAGACAAATAGCGATCAATAGCTGTTTGAACAAAGACATCTGAGCGCGTGCTCCTAGTTAATCGTTTCGACCGGGAATCCTTCCGCCTGCATTTTCTTCAACACATCCTGCCAACGGGACAACCGCTTGGTATCGCCCACTTTCTTGTTGCCCTTGGCACCCGGCAACCACAAGCCTTCGGCATTGAAAGCGTAGACCGGCAACAGATCGGTACGTTGGCTGGCGGGCTTGATCGCATCGATCAGGCTGTCGAGCACCAACGGCATGGCGTCGGGGCTGGCGTAGTAGGTCAGCACCATGTGCGCGCGATTGAGGCTCAGGGCCTTTACGTAAGTAATGCGCAACTTGTCACTGGAAACGCCGAGGCGGCGCAGGCTGAAATACTTGGCGATGGCGAAGTCTTCGCAATCACCGGCGCCTTTCCACAAGGCTTCGATCGGGGTTTCCCAATAATCGACCTCGTGCCACAGGTCGATGTCCTCTTCATAGCGCATCTGTTTGTTGAAGAATTGGTTGACCACATTGAGCCGGTCCAACTCACTGAGTTGCTTCTGCGTCGCCAACAATTGCTGCCAGGCATCGATGCGCTGCTGACCCTCGCCCAATGGCCCGTACAACGCCTGCGCCCGACGGCTGATCAGGGAAAAATCCCAGTCGGCGTGCAGGCCGCCCGAAATGACACCGGCCAGCAGTAACGCGCAGCACAACCAGCGCAAAGTCCGAGGGATCGCGAAACGTGCCGCCAATGCGAGGCATCCAGGGTGGGCAGGTGGAATCGATTGATGTTGAAGGTTAGCCTGTTAAATGACAATGGCACGGTGAGATCACTGCGGGACGACTAAACTTGAAGTGTGACCCTGTGTGCGTTTGACAACCTGTCAGGCAGTCACTAGTGTCCTCTTGGATCCAAATTATCTCAGTCATTCAGGGTGCGTTGTAGTGACACAGAAGCCCAACCCTCTCAGCAGTATCAAGGTCAACGGGCCGATTCCCGCTCATCTGGCCCGCTCGGTCATCGAAGAGACCCTGCGCGCCGCCATTCTCGATGGTCGCATTCCTTGCGGCACGGCTCTTCGCCAACAAGACCTGGCCGACCTGTTCGGTGTCAGCCGCATGCCGGTCCGTGAAGCCTTACGCCAGCTCGAAGCCCAAGCGCTGCTTAACGTGGTCGCCCACAAAGGTGCGGTGGTCGCGCCACTGGTTCAGGGCGACGCCGTCGAGACTTACGCATTGCGCATCCTTCTGGAGTCCGAAGCCCTGCGCCTGTCGATCCCGTTGCTCACCAACGAAGACTTCGAGCAGGCGGCCCGCTACATCGACGAACTGGAAACGGAACACGACTACACCGAAATCGGCCGGCTGAACCGCCTGTTCCACATGTCGATGTATTGCAAGGCGCCTAACCGTCGGCTCTTGAGGCTGGTCGAAGACGGACTGAACGAAGAGGAGCGCTTCCTGCGCTTCAACCTGGAAGCCATGGGCCTGGGCAAACTGTCCCAGGAGGATCACCGTGCGCTGCTGCGGGCGGTGGAAGACCGCGACATCGAGCGCTCGGTGACGCTGCTCGAACATCACCTCAACCGAGGTGTCGAGGTCATCACCCGCTATCTCGAAAGCCCCGAAGCGCAAAGCAGAAAAACCTCGAAATAAATCACCCCGGCAACGGCGCGAGCAGGTCGACCTGCTCGCCCGCGCTTGCCGCGCCTGCACATCCTTTCTGCCAAACCCGCCCCTTGCACTGACCCTATGACGCGTCGGTGATAGCGGCTGCCTTGATTTACGCTCACTCTTGGGCTGCCAACGAATAACAAACGGGCGACGCACCGCATGAGCGGCGCAGTCCCCGCATCAAGAACCTAAGGAAGGAGTCTTGCCACGGGAAAGGAAGCATCGGCGTCCCGGCCAACTTCCACCCCTCAAATCACACTAACGATCACCCTTAGAAAGTTGCTTCGAGTGAGGCATTCACTCTTTACTTCGATTTCGACTTATATAAGCCGAAAGGAGCAACTACGCCCAAATAAAACTTATTCAAAAAGTCTTATTGGAACTTGTCACGCTCGAAAAAGTTAAACTTTAAAATAGTATAAAAATAACTTGCCCCGCACTTTATTCGTGTATTAGTTTTTCTCCGCCACCACTGGCTACTGGCTGCAACCCTTTAGCCATAAGACTTATATGCAACTAATACCGATCAATTCATTTGAGGCATCCGCTCGCCATCAGACTTTTTAAAGCACTCATTACTTATTGATCACACCTCACTCCGGACCACTTATAGGCTCGCCATGAAATCGACTAAAGACCGTCTTAATCAGAAGAAAGCAGAACTTAGCGCGCACCCGATTTTCTCTGAAATACATTCGCTTTCGGTACTTCAACGCTTCATGGAATCCCATGTGTTTGCGGTATGGGATTTCATGTCGCTGACCAAGCGCCTGCAACAGGAGCTGACCTGCGTTCAGTTGCCCTGGCTGCCGCCGAGCGATCCGCAAGCGGCGCGCCTGATCAACGAGATCGTGCTTGGCGAAGAGTCCGATGATCGTCCGGCCCACGGCCATTACAGCCATTTCGAGTTGTACCTCGATGCGATGCGCGAAGTGGGGGCCAGCACGGCCGTCATCGAACGCTTCGTAGCCCTGCAGCAAGAAGGCGTGAGTTATGACGTGGCATTGCAGAGCGTGGACGTTGACCCGGCCGCTGCGCAGTTCGTGCGCCATACCTTGCACACCGCGCTGCATGCACCCGGCCACAGTGTTGCAGCGGCATTTTTGCACGGTCGCGAGAGCGTGATTCCGCAGATGTTCCAGCGGATTCTCGACGATTGGGGCATCGGTATCGAGCAAGCGCCGACCTTCCGTTACTACCTGGAACGGCACATTGAAGTCGATTCCGAAGACCACGGCCCGGCAGCGGAAAAACTCCTCGCGCGATTGGTCAATGGCGATCCGCAACGCGAAGAAGACGTCTACGCCAGCGCCCTCGCCGCCGTGGAAAGCCGCATTGCCCTGTGGGACGGCCTGCGTCTGAGCATGAGCGAGCCGTTGGCGGAGGTGAACGCATGAACGCCGCCGACTACCAATCCTTCGCCGACGCCTGGGAAAGCCGCGCGACCATCCGCACCCGCCCGCGCCGCGTGCTGGAGAACGACGAAAAGCTGATCTACCCGCTCAGTCGCCAACCGCTGGTATTGAGCGAAACCTTTCTGCGCGAATGCCCGGAGCAACGGGATTTCGCCCTGGTGCAGACGCTCTACAAATTCATCAACGACGTGGTGATTTTCGAAACCGAGATCGTCGACAAAACTGCGCGCAGCATCGCCAAGAACCGCTTTGCCGTGGCCTTCCCGTTCGCCTGCCGGTACGACGCCATGACCGTGGTGGTGGACGAGGATTACCACGCGCTGGTGGCGATGGATTTCATGCAGCAAACCGTTGCCATGACGGGCATTACGCCCATCGGTCTGCCGGATGAAATCGAACTGAGCCGGGCGATTCCGGCCGCCGTGGCACTCGCACCGGAACACTTGCGCAGTGCCGTGGAATTGATCTGCGTGGCCATCGCCGAGAACACCGTCACCGGTGATGTGGCGGCGTTTGCCAAGGACGATACGGTCAAGCAATCGATCAAGGGTTTGATGGCTGACCACCTGCTCGACGAGGGCCGTCACTCGGGCTTCTGGGCGCGGCTGGTGCGCATCTACTGGCACACCGCAAGTGAAGAAGACCGCCGCTGCATCGCGCAGATTTTACCGGTGTTCATCGGCCATTACCTGACCAACGACATTCAGAAGTCGTTCGACTTCCGCCTGATCGAGTCTTTGCAAATCAGCGAAGCCGCGCGCGCCGCACTCAAGCGCGAAGTGTCGGGACTGGCCTTCCCGATCAACCGCCATCACCCGTTGGTCGCCAACATCGTGCGTTTTTTCCGCAGCAGTTCGCTGCTCGATTCGCCGTGCGTTCAAGAAGCCCTGAGCGACTACCTGGTTTAACGAGGAGCACATCATGAGACGTCTCGACATTCTGCTCATCGGGCAGAGCCAGGCCCTGACCGACCTGGCGCTGGAGCTCGAACAACACGGTCATTCACTGATGCGGCTTGAAGCAGTTGGTCAGCCTGCGGCGGGACCGTTCGATTTGCTGATCGACGACACAAGCCTGCCGTTTGAGGACTTCGGCGCGACATCGCGACTGACGCTGCAACTGGGCATCGGCGAGCCGCAGACTTCAGGTCTTGTGACGTTGGACTTGCTATGCCTGCACGGTTCGACGCTGCTCACGCGCGTGCCGATTGCCGACGAACCTTCGGGCAACGGCCAGGCATTGCGTCTGCGGGCGGTGGCGGAGCTGGTGGACCACGTAGCGTTGCTGGTCAGTCGTTTCTCGCGGGACGCCGACTATTTTCTACTGGCCGAGCCAGCGACCCCGGTGCATTTCGAGCGGCTAGAAAGCCTGCGGCTCCTGGAGCACCTGGCCTTCGTCCATCGGCTCAATTCCACCGCTGATCCTCGGTTGCTGCAACTCGCGCAAGTGCCGATGATCGAGCGGCTTGAGCAGCGCTTCATGCAGTCCGCCGACAGACCGGCGCTGAACCTCGCCGGCACGTCCCTCAGCTATCGCCAACTGCATGCTCACAGCCGCGCCATCCAGCAGCGTTTGCAGCCAATGCTCGAACAACTCGACGGGCCGTGGGTGATCGGCATTTGCCTGCCGAAATGCAGTGCGTTGTATGCGGGGATTCTGGCGATTCTCGGCAGCGGCGCGGTGTATCTGCCGCTGGAGCCGAGCCATCCGCTGCAACGTCAGCACTACATTCTGGCGAATGCCGGTGCCGTGTTGCTGTTGCACGACGGGCAGCATCCTCTTGCATCCGAGATGCTCAGCCTGGACATCAGCGCGATCAACATCGACAGCGTGGATCTCGACCAACCATTGATGCGCCAGCGCCCGGACCTCGACGCGCCGTGCATGGCGCTCTACACCTCCGGCACCACCGGCCATCCCAAAGGCGTGTTGCTCAGCCAGGCCAACCTCGCGCACTTCACCGCGTGGTACGCCGACTATGTGCAACTGACGGAGCAAAGCCGGGCGCTGCAGTTTTCGTCGTTGAGTTTCGACTCGTCGCTGATCGATATTTTCCCGACCCTGTTGCAGGGCGCCGAGCTGATCGTGCCCAGCGACGATCAACGCCGTGATCCGCTGCAACTGGTGGAACTGATCCGCCACCAACGCTTGAGCCACGCGTTTCTGCCACCAGCCTTGTTGAGCATTCTGCCGCTGGAGCAGTTGCAGGTGCTGGATCACGTGATGACCGGTGGCGATGTGTGCGAACCCTATGTCATCGAGCAGCTCACCCGCCAGGGCAACCTCTACAACCTCTATGGCCCGACCGAAGCGACGGTGCTGATCACCGCGCGGCAACTGTGTGCCGGCGACAGCAATCGCACCCTCGGCGCGCCTATTGCCAACAGTCAGGTGCTGATTCTCGACGAGGATTTTCAGCCGGTCGTCGAACAGACCGTCGGCGAGTTGTACATCGTCGGGCCCGGTGTCTGCCTGGGCTATCTGAACAATCCGCAACAGACCGCCGAGCGCTATTTGAGCGTGAGCCTGCCGAGCGGTGAACACCTGCGGGCCTACCGCACCGGCGACATGGCGAAGTGGACCGACGCCGGCATCGAGCTGTGCGGACGCCGGGACAATCAGGTAAAAATTCGCGGCTTTCGGGTCGAGCCGGAGGAGATCGAACGTTGTCTGCGCGACAGCCAGCTGTACCGCCAGGTGGCCGTGGTCATCGACAACCAACGGCGGATTCTGGCGTTCCTCACCCAGCCTCAAGAAGCGCTACCCGGCGCGGCGCGTGAAGCACTGAAAGCGCACGCCACCCAGTTTCTGCCGGACTACATGCAGCCCACCGTCTGGACCGAACTGGCGAGTATGCCGTTTGCCAGCAACGGCAAGGTCGATCGTAAAGCCCTGCTGGAGCTGCCCGTCAGCATCGCCGAAAACACCGAGCGACGCTTGCCGGCCAGTGCCGATGAAGCGCTGCTGCTGGAGATCTGGGCCGAGTTGTTGGAGTTGCCGGCCAGCGACATTTCCACCGACGAAAGTTTCTTCAATTTGGGCGGCCACTCGATTCTGCTGTCGCGCATGCTGTTGCGCCTGCGTGAAGAGTTCGGTCGCAGCATCTCGATCAACCGCTTCATCGAACTGCCTACCATCGCGAAACTGGCGACGCTGGTGCGCGGCTCCGGCACTGAGGAAGTGCTGAGCGAACAGGCCATGGCGGATGCCTTCCGCGAACTGGATATCGAGCCGCTGCCCGTCAGTCGCATGGGTGATGTACACAAGGTGATCGTCACCGGCGCCAACAGTTTTGTCGGTGTGCATATTGTCGAAGCGTTGTTGGCGTGGGGCGCCAGCGAAGTGGCGTGTCTGGTGCGCGATGGCAGCGGGCAATCAGCGGCGGAACGCTTCGCCCACGCGTTGCGGGAAAACCGTCTGGAGCATCTGGATTTGAGCCGGGTGCGGGTTTACGCGGCGGACATCACACAGCCCTCGCTGGGGCTTGCGGTGGATGTTTATGAGCGCCTGGATCGCGAGTACGGCGCGCTGGTGCACAACGCCGCCAACGTCAATCACGTGCTGGATTACGAGTCGCTGGCGCGGGACAACGTCGAGCCTATCTTCGAGTGCCTGCGCTTGTGCGAAGGACGCAGTAAAAAAATCTTCAACTTCGTCTCGACGCTGTCGGCTTCGAGCACGATTTCCGCTGATGGCCGGGTGCTCGAACTGCCCGCCGCGCAGACCCCGCCGATCTACATCAAGAACGGCTACAACCTGTCCAAGTGGGTCGGCGAACGGATCCTGGAAAGGGCTCGGGAGCGCGGGGTTCGGGTCAATCTGTACCGCCCGGGCAACATCAGCTTCAACAGCCTGAGCGGCGTCTGCCAGCCGCACAAAAACCGTTTGATGCTGATGCTCAAAGGCTCGATCCAGCTCGGTCAGGTGCCGGAGTTCGCGTTGAATTTCGACCTGATGCCGGTGGACTTTCTCGCCCGTTTCATCGCCTTCCACGCCAGCCGATATTCAGCGGAAAAAGCGGTGTTCAACCTGCACAACCCCGAGCCGCTGAGTTGGGACGATTACGTCGCGTCCTTTCGTGAGGCGGGTCGGGAATTTTCCATGGTCAGCGTCTCCGACTGGCAACAGCAATTGGGCCGGGTCGACAGCGACAACGCGCTGTTCGGCGTGCTCGGTTTTTACCTCAACGGCTTCGAAGAAGACATCGGCGACATCTCGATGATCGGCCATGACAACGCTCAGGCCGGCGTGCGGCAGATGGGCGCGCACTACCCGGAAAAATCCCCGGCGCTGCTGCGTCGCGGCTGCGACTACCTCAAAGAAATCAACTTCATCTGAATCACTCAAGCGGAGCAAAACCATGAAAAACCTGCAACCCGATACCCTGATCAAAAACCCGCAAGGCTGCCACGTCGTGTCTTCGGTGGACGTGCCGGCGCAGGCCGAAAAAGTCTGGGCGGTGGTCGGCAACTTTGCCGGCTTCGATCAATTCATCCCGGCGTTGTCGCACATCGAGACGACCGGCGAAGGCGTGTCATCGCTGCGCAAGAAATTTTTCAAGGACGGCAACCTGGTGGTCGAGCAACTCAATTCGCGGGATGACCAGGCGCGGACCATGACCTGGACCACGATCTACAACACCTTGGGCGTGGCCAATTTGTGGGCGGCGATGACGGTTGAGGTGCTGGGTGAAGGCAAGTCCCGAGCGACATGGACCATCAACGCCGAGCCGGCTCAGGGTGGCGCCGAGGCGCTGCCGGGGTTCAAGGATTTTGTGCAGGGGTTTGCCGATGATGCGATGAATAATGTGTTGAAGCTGTTTGCGTAGGACACACTTTTTTCGGTGATGCGCCAGTCCTCTTCGCGGGCAAGCCTCGCTCCTACAAGGTATCGAGTAACCTGTAGGAGCGAAGCTTGCCCGCGAAGAACGATAACGCGGTAGATCTGACCCGAATCAGATCTTGAAGCTATCAACCAACTGCTTCAACCGATTCGCCTGCAACGACAATGCATCGCAATCCTTCAACGTTTCATTGAGGTTGGCCACGCTCTGCTGATTCAGCAGATTGATCTGGTTAACGTCGACGTTAAGGGTTTCCACCACCGCCGTCTGCTCCTCGGTCGCTGCCGCCACCGACTGGTTCATCCCGTCGATTTCGCCAATGCGCTTCGTCACGCTGACCAGACGCAGACCTGCCTGGTTCGCCACTTCAACGCTCTCTTCGCTGGAGACCTGACTGGCGTTCATGGTGGTCACCGCTTCACGCGAGCCGACCTGCAGCGACGTGATCATCTTGTGAATTTCCTCGGCCGACTCCTGCGTGCGATGCGCCAGGTTACGTACCTCGTCCGCCACCACCGCAAAACCACGACCGGCTTCACCGGCGCGTGCCGCTTCAATGGCGGCGTTGAGCGCCAACAAGTTGGTCTGCTGGGAGATGCCTTTGATCACATCGAGAATGTGCCCGATGTTGTCGGTGCTCGCGTTCAGGGTTTCGATCTGCGTGCACGACAGGCTGATTTTCTGCGACAGCTCGGTCATGGCCAGAATGGTTTTTTCCACCACCTGACGACCGTCATCGGCCTGCTCGCTCGCGCCGCTTGCATGCTGCGAAGCGTCGGCGGCGTTGCGGGCGATTTCCTGGGTGGCGGCGCCCAACTGGTTAATCGCTGCCGCCACGCTGTTGGTGCGCGCACTTTGTTCGTCGGAACCGACGATCGACGCGTTGGACGAAGCCATCACCCGTTGCGACAGGTCATGGACCTGCCGGGTGGCCGAGGACACTTCGGAAATCGACGCGTGAATTCGCTCCACGAACTGGTTGAAGGAGCCCCCCAGTTCACCGAATTCGTCTTTGCTTTCCACGGACAGACGACGGGTCAGGTCGCCTTCGCCCTGAGCGATGTCCTGCATCGCACGACCCATGGTGGTCAGCGGACGCATCAGCACGTTGATCAGCAGGCTCAGCAGCACCGCAATGACGGCGACAGCGATAAACATCGCGATCAACGCTGAGGTGCGGAATTGGCTCAATGGTGCGTAGGCCTTGTCCTTATCGATCGACAGACCGATGTACCACGCAGCATTCGGCAAACCGTTGACCGGGGTGAACGAGAGGATGCGTTCCTGGTTGTTCAGGGTGACTTGCTGATTGCCCTTCTCGATGCGCAGGCCGGCGTTGGGGTAGATGTCCTTCAGGTTCTTCATGACCTGGTCTTTGTCCGGGCTGACGATCACCTGGCCGTCGGCACTGACCAGAAACGCATGGCCAATGCCGCCGAAGTCCACCGAGTTGATGATCTTCACCAGGGTTTCCAGGCTCAGGTCACCGCCGACCACGCCAAGCAACTCGCCATTCTTTTTCACCGGCATGGCGATGGTCACGACCAACCCACCGACGGCCGCCATGTAAGGCGGGGTCAACATGGTTTTGTCAGCGACAACCGCTTGCTTGTACCAGGGACGCTGACGCGGATCGTAGCCGTCCGGCATCTTCGCGTCCGGGCGCTGAGTGAACACGCCATTAGTCTGGCCGACGTACGTGAACTGGAAGTTGGAGGTGAAGGCCGGCTGATCAACCAGCCCCGGCAGATCGGCATTGGCGCCTTGATGAGCGACGTTTTGCGCGAGGTTTTCCAGCACCAGCACGCGGCCGCTCATCCAGTTTTGCACGCTGCTGGCGGTCAGGTCGCCGGCTTGTTGAACGGAGGATTCGAGGTTTTGCCGAATGGTATTTCGCTGCAGATAGTCGTTGTACAAAGTGAACAACGCAAAAGCCAGCACCACGACGCCGGAGGCGGCCAACAGGATTTTATGGCTGAACTTGAGATTCATTTCATAGGGCTTCTATGCAGAAAGTGGGGATGCGTTCCGGGTTGCAACATTCCATGTACAGCTCAAGCGGCTCTATGGCCGCTCTACTTTGGTGCACGCATGTCTCACCAGTCTGTCGGCACAGGCGGGATAAATCTTAGGGGCATGTACGAAATGACCGGTATTTTCGTCAGATACCCGCCGAACGGCGTGCTAGAGCGCTTGAGTCGCATTGGTGTGATGACGGTTGTTCTAGCGGCAGTTGCAAATTCCCCGACCCGTGATAACAATGCGACTAATTATCATTTGTGACGTCCGGGCTGTTGCGTTCATGTCCTCACCTGAGTTTGCAGTACAGCCGCTTTACGATAGCCATCACGGTTGGCTCAACACGTGGCTGTGCGCTCGACTGGGCAATGCCGCCGAAGGGCTCACTCTCAACGTTCGGTGGAGCGCTATGTCGCTGATGCGCCTTATCACTGCTACCTGCTGCGGTACCCAATATGATGCCTGTGGATAATCCTGCACTGGGTCGGCGTGGCGAACCTCATCAACAAGTGGTCAAACAAGCCATCCACTGGCTGCTGCGCTTGCGAAACAACGCGAGCAATTCCAGGCTTCGCCAACAATGCGATGTCTGGCGGGCAGAACAGCTGGAACACGAATTGGCCTGGCAACGGGTGCAGTCCCTGCACGCTGAACTCAGCAACAATCTGCGTGCGGTACCCGGTGCCCCATCGCCCTCAATACGCTGGAAAACAGTGCTCAAGGACTGGGCAGGCGCCAGGCCTTGAAACTGTTGTCGGGTGCGTTGCTGATGGGATCGGCAGCATGGCTGGGCAGGGATCTGACAGGCTGGCAACAGTGGACCGCGGATTTTGCCACCGCTACGGGCGAGCGCCGTGGTTTCCAGCTGCCGGATGGCACGCGACTGGAACTGAACACCGTCAGCTCAGTAGATTTGGACTACACCGCGCATCAGCGTCTGATCAAACTGACCCGTGGCGAAATCATCGTGACGTGCGGCGGGGCCGATGAAGGATCTTCACTGGATCGACCGCTACGCGTGCACAGTCGCCACGGTGTGTATGAGGGCGTCGCCGCACGTTTCATCCTTCGCCAGGAAGCGAACTGCACGCGGCTCAGCGTGACCAGCGGCATGGTCGCGATCCATTCACCACTACTTGCCGATGGCATGCCGATTCAGGTGCAGGCCGGTCAGCGCTATGTGATTGATCATCAGCGAGCACGTTTGGCACCACCGCAGGACATGGATGTCGGCGCCTGGGTCGACGGCCTGATCGTCACCCGCAACATGCGTCTTGGCGATTTCCTGCAGGAGGTCGGACGCTACCGTCTTGGTTATCTGACGTGCACAACAGATATTGCCGACTTGCGGCTGTCCGGTGTCTTCCGGTTGGAAGACACCGACAAGCTGCTGGCCATCCTTCCGCAGATCTTGCCGGTGCAACTGCGCTACCGCACCCGATGGTGGGTGACGTTGGAGCGGCAGTCAGCAGCCACCGCTACAACGTTGCCGCCGGAGCTTTGAGCGATGTGCTCAATCAATTTGCACGCCAGGCGGGCAACTGATCGAAAACCGCCACAGTGAGCTACCAGTTCTAAATACTCGACATACAAAAAAGCCAGCCCTTGATTTTCAAGGGGCTGGCTTTTTTGTTTTTCCTAGGCAGGCAATCGAGATATTAGCGAGCCCGAAACGACAAAACCCCTGTCTGCGTTAGCAGACAGGGGTTTCGGAATTCAATCTTGACGATGACCTACTCTCACATGGGGAAACCCCACACTACCATCGGCGATGCATCGTTTCACTACTGAGTTCGGGATGGGATCAGGTGGTTCCAATGCTCTATGGTCGTCAAGAAATTCTGTGACCAGCCCGTTACGTTGTAACGTGCCAGCAAAATTGGTGACTTCTACTAAAACAAAACCCCAACTGCTTTCGCAATTGGGGTTTCGGAATTTAATCTTGACGATGACCTACTCTCACATGGGGAAACCCCACACTACCATCGGCGATGCATCGTTTCACTGCTGAGTTCGGGATGGGATCAGGTGGTTCCAATGCTCTATGGTCGTCAAGAAATTCTTGAGCTGACGCGTCTTGCGACGTTCCAGCGAATCGGGTATGCGATAGTTTGTGTGTTGCTCTCGAACTTTCGGTTCATTGCGTCTTCACACACCGCAATCTGATGCTCTTTCGAGGAGTCAAATTGCTTGGGTGTTATATGGTCAAGCCTCACGGGCAATTAGTATTGGTTAGCTCAACGCCTCAC
>NZ_JACVBM010000060.1:0-239 GCF_014852385.1 Pseudomonas sp. PDM03
AGGCCGCCATCGCCAGCAAGCTGGCTCCTACAAGGCGGGTTGTGGCAGGCCTGAATAAGGTGAACAACACGACCCACTGTAGGAGCCGGCTTGCCGGCGATGAGGCCCGAGCGTTCTGCATCGATTTGAAGGCCGCCATCGCCAGCAAGCTGGCTCCTACAAGGCGGGTTGTGGCAGGCCTGAATAAGGTGAACAACACGACCCACTGTAGGAGCCGGCTTGCCGGCGATGAGGCCCGA
>NZ_JACVBM010000061.1:0-209 GCF_014852385.1 Pseudomonas sp. PDM03
ATAGGTGTCTGGATGAATACGATCAACTGTAGGAGCCGGCTTGCTGGCGATAGCGGTGGGTCAGTCACCTGTTTATTGACTGGACGGACGCCATCGCCAGCAAGCTGGCTCCTACAGGGGAAATGCATAGGTGTCTGGATGAATACGATCAACTGTAGGAGCCGGCTTGCTGGCGATAGCGGTGGGTCAGTCACCTGTTTATTGACTGG
>NZ_JACVBM010000006.1:0-267674 GCF_014852385.1 Pseudomonas sp. PDM03
GACAGGCAGGAGCGACTACTCATCAAGGGCCAGGCGGCAACACTGCCGACCATGAGCCCGGATACATTAGCGCAAGCACGCTTTACCGCTCATCGCTCGTGGTTGCAGGAGATGGGCTGACCATACATTCGTCTGGAAACGAAAAATGGCGGCTCCATCAAGCAAGAGGAATACGCCATGAAAAAACCGTCACCCAATCCGCCAGATGCGGATATCACCTCCCCCCAAAACTCATTCACCCTGAAAGCCTTGATCCCGCCTCACACCCCCAGCCATCTATTCACCGTCGTCCCCGACATCAACACCGAAACCCTCTTGGTCCACGCCAGCGAATCCCTCGCCTCCGCCAGCGTCATGGCCAGCGACCTCGCCGGATTTCTCGACGGTCCCCACCGCAACACCCTGCTGGGCATTCAACAAGTCATCATGCTCGGCGAACTGGCCGTCAACCGTGCGCTGGACAACATCGACCCGCAGGATTAGGCCCCCCCAATCTGTAGGAGCCGGCTTGCTGGCGATCCATACGACGCGGTGCATCAGACGGACCGAGGTGCCTGGATCGCCAGCAAGCCAGCTCCTACAAATTCGTGTACGAAGTACCTTTTGCGCATCACCCATCACCTGTAGGAGCCGGCTTGCTGGCGATCCATACGACGCGGTGCATCAGACGGACCGAGGTGCCTGGATCGCCAGCAAGCCGGCTCCTACAAATTTGCGTACGAAGTACCTTTTGCGCATCACCCATCACCTGTAGGAGCCGGCTTGCTGGCGATCCATGCGACGCGGTGCATCAGACGAACCGAGGTGCCTGGATCGCCAGCAAGCCGGCTCCTACAAATTCGCGTACGAAGTGCCATTTGCGCATCACCCATCACCTGTAGGAGCCGGCTTGCTGGCGATCCATGCGACGCGGTGCATCAGGCGGACCGAGGTGCCTGGATCGCCAGCAAGCCGGCTCCTACAAATTTGCGTACGAAGTGCCTTTTGCGCATCACCCATCCAACAGGGGAAATGCGTGCATCCGAACCATCCGGGCACTCGCACAAAAGCGCGGAAGAATGTTAGCGTGCTTGGCATTCTCCACGCCCGACGAGCCCGCCTCCCATGAAAAAGACCGTCCTCGCTTTCAGCCGCGTCACTCCCGCCATGATCGAACGCCTCCAGCAGGATTTCGACGTCATCGTGCCTGACCCGAAAAAAGGCGACATCAACGCCCAATTCAACGAGGCCCTGCCCCATGCCCACGGTTTGATTGGCGTGGGTCGCAAGCTCGGTCGCGCACAACTGGAGAACGCGAGCAGCCTGGAAGTGGTGTCCAGCGTCTCGGTGGGCTACGACAACTACGACGTCGCGTACTTCAACGAACGCGGGATCATGCTGACCAACACGCCGGATGTGCTGACCGAAAGCACCGCCGACCTGGCCTTCGCCCTGATCATGAGCAGCGCCCGCCGCGTCGCCGAACTCGATGCCTGGACCAAGGCCGGTCAATGGCAAGCCACCGTCGGCGCCCCGCTGTTCGGCACCGATGTCTATGGCAAGACCCTGGGCATCGTCGGCATGGGTAACATCGGCGCCGCCATCGCCCGGCGCGGTCGGCTCGGTTTCAACATGCCGATTATCTACAGTGGCAACAGCCGCAAAACGGCACTTGAGCAACAGCTCGGTGCGCAGTTCCGCAGCCTCGATGAGTTGCTGGCTGAAGCCGATTTCGTTTGCCTGGTGGTGCCGCTCAGCGAAAAGACCAAACACCTGATCAGCCGCCGTGAACTGGCGCTGATGAAGTCGGACGCGATTCTGATCAACATCGCACGCGGCCCGGTGGTGGACGAGCCCGCGCTGATCGAAGCGCTGCAAAACAACCAGATCCGTGGCGCCGGGCTGGATGTCTACGAGAAAGAACCGCTGGCCGAATCGCCGCTGTTCCAACTGAAAAACGCAGTGACTTTGCCGCACATCGGCTCCGCCACCCATGAAACCCGTGAAGCGATGGCCAATCGCGCCTTGGCCAACCTGCGCAGCGCCTTGTTGGGTGAACGACCGCAGGACCTGGTGAACCCGCAAGTCTGGAAAGGCTGAAAAAAAACGGGCAGGCGATTAAAGCGCCTGCCCGTTTACAACTAAACCTCACACGTAACAAAACAACAAATACACAACTTGTAATTTAGTCCACCCCTCAACAAATACACTTCGCTATAGACTCTCCTTACTTACCCGCCCTGACGGGAACCCGTTCTGGAGAACTATTACCTTGAACCATCTTACGTCCGATCAAACAATCAGAATCAGCAAAGCCACATTGATGCTATTTATAAGCTTCTTTGGTTTTTTAATGTTGTTTAGCAACTTCACCGACTACCCTACCAACTACGAATACATCGCACACGTCCTCAGCATGGACACCACGCGCGAGGGCGAGAAATACGGTTATCGCGCCATTACCTCCCCCATGGCCCATCACAGGATTTACTGGCTGATCATTACACTCGAAGTCCTCTTCACCGCCTTTTGCATGATGGGCACTTACCAACTATTCAAGAATATAAACACCAGCGCCAAAAAGTTTCATGAGGCAAAAAAATATGCACTGATTGGCTTATTGATTGCCATATTCATCTACTACGTGTGTTTTCAGGTGGTGGGTGTCGAATGGTTCAACATGGATGAGTCACAACAATGGAACTATAAAGACTGGGCCCGACATATCGTTGATTTCATCATGCCGTTAATGATCTATGTGGCCATCCGGATCGAGCGCTGAGTGCACACGCACTCGATCCGCAACATCTTCAAGCCAGCTTGCCGCTCCCCTGCACCATCGGTGCCTTGGGTTTGCGAAACACCAGCACGTTGCCCAGCATCACCAACACCAGGCCCATCAGCGCCGGCGCGGTCCATTGGTAGCCTTCGGCAAACGCCGAGACGTTGAGCGCCACCACCGGGAACAGCACCGTGCAATAGGCTGCACGCTCCGGGCCCATGCGCCCGACCAGCGTCAGGTAGGCGGTGAAGCCGATTACCGACCCCGGAATGACCAGGTACAGCAACGAGCCGATGTAACGCGCATTCCATTCCATCTCGAACGGAATGCCTTTGACCAGGCACCACACCGACAACATCGCCGCGCCATAGGCCATGCCCCAGGCATTGGTGGTCAGCGGCTTGAGCCCGGCCTTCTGTTGCAGGCTCGACAGCATGTTGCCCGCCGAGAAGCACAGCGTGCCCAACAAGGCCAGGCCCAGGCCCAGCAAGGTTTCCGGGCTGGCGGTGTGGCCGGCCAGCTCCGGCCAGAACAGCAAACCCAGCCCGAACAAACCGAGCGCGCCACCCAACAGGACGTTGCGAGCGATTTTCTGGCCGAAGAACACCCGCGCATTCAGGGCATTCCACAGCGTGGCAGTGGAAAACACCACGGCTACCAAGCCACTGGGGATCCATTGGCTGGCCGTCAGGAAGCACATGAAGTTGATGCAAAACAGGCACAGGCCCTGCGCCAGGCAGATCAGATGTCCGCGACGGTTCATCACTTGCAGCTTGCGGCTGAGCAACAGCATCACGAACAGCACCAGCGCGGCGAGGCCGAAGCGATAGACGATCGACACCGGAATGGCCACCACGCCCAGTTGCCATTTCAAGGCAATCCAGGTGGTGCCCCAGATCAGCACGGTCAGCAAATACAGCGAAAGGTTCATGGCGAAGGCTCCTCAATAGGTGCCCAGTGTCCTGCGCCAAGCTTTTTCGCACTTGCATAAACTTGCGCTTTTGTCGGTGCAGAGGCTGGCAGGCCAACGTCTACGGAGTAGGATGCAAGGCGTTGGAGAGAACCGCTCATGCCCGCACTGGAAACCTTGCAAGTCTTTCAAGCCCTCAACCGCTCGCCCAATGCTCGCCTCGAGCACAGCGCCGAGCTCGGTGACGGCATGGCTGCAGCCTTGTGGAGCAACCATCACGACGCCCAGGACTACGAAGCGCCGAGCCATCACACCTTGTCCTGTTACATCGCGGGCGGCACCGGCACCTTTCGCCGCGACCAGCCCGGCACCAAGGGCGGTCCGGACAAACTGTGCATTCTGCCGGCCGACCATCAGTCAGGCTGGGTGATCAACGGCGATATTCGCCTGGCACATCTGTATTTCAGCCCTGAACAATTCGCCCTCGGTTGCGTCACGCTGCTGGACCGCGAACCTCGCGAATTGCAGTTGCGCGAAGGGACTTTTCTCGACGACCCGCAGCAAGCCCGGCGCTTTCACCAGATGCTCACGCTCAACTGGAATGAACCCGGCGAACGCCTGCTGACCAGCAGCCTGGCCCATGAAATGCTCAGCCACGTGTTGCTCGGCCAGGTCGGGATGCGCGACGGCTTGCGACTCAAGGGCGGATTGGCGGCGCACCAGCGGCGGCAACTGGTCGAGTTCATCGACAATCAGTTGGCCGAAGCCATCAGCCTCGGGCAGTTGGCGGGGTTGTGTGCGCTGTCGGAGTATCACTTTGCGCGGATGTTCCGGGAGAGCTTTGGCTTGCCGCCGCATCAGTATGTGCTGGCAAGGCGACTGAGTCGGGCGCGGGAGTTGTTGCGTTCGACATCGCAGCCGTTGGGGGAGATCGCATTGGCGTGCGGGTTTGCCAGTGCCAGTCATTTCACCAATCGGTTTCGGCAGGTTCTCGGTGGGACGCCTGGCGAGTATCGGCAGGCGTTTTTGCGCTGATCCAAAGGACGCCATCGCCGGCAAGCCAGCTCCTACAGGGATGTGTGTTGATCGCGAAAATTGGGCTCGACACGATTCCTGTAGGAGCTGGCTTGCCGGCGATGAACGATGACGCAGTTTACCGTCAGAACTCCAAAGTGCTGGACAACGAAACCTGCCGCGAATCCCCCATCGACACAAAGAACCGGCTCGCCGCCGACGTGTAGTAAGTGCGGTCAAACAGGTTCTTCACGTTGAGCTGGAACTTGACCTTCTGCCCCTCGACCTTGGTGTCGTAGGTGGCGAATGCATCGGCCACGGTGTAGCTCGGCAGATCAAAATCGTTCACCGCGTTACCCGCCCGCTCACCGACATACCGCGCGCCCGCGCCGACCCGCAATTGATCGCCACCAACAATGGTGCCGAAGTCATAGACCGCCGACAGCGAGCCGGTGTTCTTCGCCACGTTTTGCAGTTTTTTGCCTTTGTAGTCCGGGTCTTCGGTGACTTCGGCATCGGTGTAGGCATAGCTGCCGATCATGCTCCAGCGATCGCTGAGCTGACCGCTCAGGTCTACTTCCAGCCCCCGGGAACGCACTTCGCCGGCGGCGCTGTAAAGGGTCACCGGACCTTCGGCATTGGCCACCAGCACGTTGCGTTTCTTGATGTCGAACAGGGCGACGTTACCCGTCACACGCCCCGGAATATCCAGCTTGGCGCCGACTTCCCAGGACTTGGCTTCTTCCGGCGCGATGCTGCCGTCGAGCACGGTGCTGCTGCCGCTCAACGGGGCGATGGTCGAGTTCGGTTTGAACGATTCGGTGTAGCTGCCGTAGAACGACAACGCGTCGGTGTACTTGTAGACAAGGCCGGCACGCGGCACCCATTTCTGGCCGTTGCTGTCGGTGTTGGCCTTGAACGGCACGCCTTTGCCGGCGTACTGGTCGTACTCCTGGAAACGGCCGCCGGCCACCAGAATCCACTGGTCGGTGAGGTGGATCGAGTCCTGCAGAAACAGCGAATCGCTGCGCAGCAGATCGGTCTGCGCGCTGTCCGCCGGGCTGACGGTGGAGCCGGCGACTTCACGGCCATAGACCGGGTTGAGGTAACTGAAAGTGGTCAGGCTTTTCTGGCGGATCAGGTCTTCGCGGTAGATCTTGCGGTACTCGTCATCGACGCCGAACACCAGGTCATGTTGCATGCCCAGCGCATTCACTTTGCCTTCGAGGCTGGCCGTGGTGAAGCGGTCGGTGCTGATCGCGTTTTGCGTGCCGTCCATGCTGCGGGTCAGCGTGCCTTTTTTGGTGTCGATGGCGGTAACGCGTACTTGGCTGGCGTCGTAGGTTTCACGGTTCCAGCTGTAGCCAAAGTGCGCTTTCCAGTTGTCGTTGAGCTCGTGGTCGGCCTCGAAGTGATAGAGGTCCGAGCGCCCTTCCATGTTGTTGAACGGCTCGTCCAGGCGACGCTCGCGGGAGATGTCCAGCGGATGATTGTCACGTGGGTCGATCAGCGTGCCACGGTCGAACGGGGTGAGGAATTCACGGTGTTCGTAGGCGAACAACAGCTTGGTGCTTTCACCGAACCAGGCCAGGGACGGCGCCACCAGCGTCTCGCGGTGGGTGCCGAAGTTGCGCCAGTAATCTTCGTCTTCGTGGTCGAGCACCATGCGGTAAGCCAACCCGGAATCACCGAGCGCGCCTGTGCTGTCGAAGCTGCCGCCGCTGCCGTTTTTGCCGTCACCGTACGTCGAGCCACGCACGGTCAACGCGTTGTACTGTTCCAGCTCAGGTTTCTTGCTGACCATGTTGACCACGCCGCCCGGGTCCTGGATGCCGTAGAGCAACGAGGCCGGGCCCTTGAGCACTTCGACCCGATCGACTGTGGCGTTGAGGCCACGGCCCTGCACCACCGGCATGCCGTCGCGCATGATCGAGCCGTTGCGGTTGTCGCCGAAGCCTCGGGTCATCACCGAATCCTGGGTGCTGCCCAGCGTATTGCCCTGGGTGATGCCGCTGACGTTGGCCAGCGCGTCGTCGAGGTTGCGCGGCGCCTGATCGCGAATGACCTGGGCCGGGATGACGTTGACGGTCTGGGGGATTTCCTGGAGCAAGGCCGAGGAGCGCATCACCGAACTGGTCGGCGGCGGCTGGTAGCTCATGGATTGATCCATCACCGAGGTGATGGTGGTGGCGCCGAGGTTCAAGGCGCCTTCGGTGGGCTGCGGTTCCAGCGCCATGGTGTGCGCATCGGTGCGACGGAAGGTCAAACCCGAACCGCTGAGCAAACGCTGGATCGCCTGTTCGGCGCTCATCTGCCCGCTGACCGCTGGCGCGGTCATGCCGTACGGCGCTTCATCGGTGTAGACCACGCTGATGCCGGTGATCCGGCTGAAGTCGCTCAGGGCCTGGGGCAGCGGTTTGGCGGCCATCGCGAAGCTGAACTGCGTGCGCTGCTGCGTCGTGCCCGCTTCAGCGGCCAATGCCACGCTCAATGGCAGCAATGCCAATGCCGAAATGCTCAGCGCCGAAGCACCCAACCACTGTTTGACCGAACCCGATTTTGCCCTGGACTTCATTGCTCATGACCTGTGTAGAACCGCTACGGATGCGAATGACTCGCAGTTTCAGTCACTACACGGATGGGGCTTGGGTTTACCTCACCATCATTTTGAAAATATTTTTATTTGGGGGGATGTGTTGTTTGATAGGACGCCATCGCCGGCAAGCCGGCTCCTACAGGGGAATGCATTTCAACTGTAGGAGCTGGCTTGCCGGCGATGAGGCCGGACGCCTCAACGCAAAATAATCAAATGCCCCACAGCCTGCTGCTCAAACCCCATCACCCCCTGCAACGAACTCAACACCGCCTGCGGATTCTTGCTCGGAAAACTGCCACTGACCCGCCGCGCCGCCAGCTCATCGTTGAGCAGCACAATCCGCCCCGGGTAGTAACGCCGCAAATCCTGTACCACGTCGGCCAGTGGCGCCTTGTAGTAATTGAGCCAGCCCTGACGCCATGCCAGCTGCGCTTCGCTGTCCACCGCATGCAGTTTTTCCGCCGTCCCTTCGCGGTAAGCCACTTGCTGGCCGGCAGTCAGAATCTGCTGCTCGGCATGCTTGTCCGCCGTCACGCCGACCCGGCCGGACAACACCGTCACTTGCGCGCCGTGAGGTTGCAAACGGACTTCAAACTGCGTCCCCAGCACCCGCGCCTGGCCCTTCTCTGCCTCAACCACAAACGGTTCGCCGGTGTGCGTCACGCTGAAAAAACCAGCGCCACGACGCAACTGCACGTGACGCTCACCGCGACTGAAATCCACCGCGATGGCGCTGTCGGCATCCAGCGTGACCTGCGATTGATCCGCCAGCGTAACGGTGCGAACTTCCCCCGGTGCCGACACATAGTCAGCGCCCAGATCATCCACCCAGCGCATCGGTTGCCAGCCTGAACCGAGGCTGACCATCAACAACAGGCACGCCGCCATTGCCAGCGCTCCAGACCAGCGCCGAACGCTGCTGCGCCGCGAGCGATTTATCGCGTTGAGGTAACCCTGCAAGGCAAACGCGTCTTCGTTGGCCAGCGTCCGCGCCGGGCCTTCGCTTAATTCCCACACCACCTGCGCCTGGGCATAGGCCTCGGCATGCGCGGGGTCGGCCTGCAGCCAATGGCTGAAGGTGGCCTGGTCGCCGCTGCTCGGCTGGTCATGCAACAGACTCAGCCAGGCGAAAGCGGCCTGTTCCTGAGCGGGTGTCGGGATGACACGTTCGATGTGATTCACAGTGCTTTCCCTGGCGTACGCGGTTCGGGGTCCCGCAGGCTGGCCTTGCAGGCTTCGAGGGCGCGCATCATATGTTTTTCCACGGCGCTTTGGGACAAACCCATGGCCTTAGCGATCTCGGCGTATTTACGGCCATGGATGCGATTGAGCAAAAAGATCTGCCGCGTGCGCTCGGGCAACGCACGCAACGCCGCTTCGACATGACGCAAATCGTTGCCGGCTTCCAGCGCGGCTTGCGGCTCGCTGCCGTGGCTGTCCGGTTGATCCGGTTGCCAACCTTCAGTGACCCGCACCCGTGTACCTTCGCTGCGCAAGTGGTCGATGGCAATGTTGCCGGCGCAACGCAACAGGTAGGTGCTGAGCTCTTCGACCTGCACCAGCGGCCGGCGCCAGAAACGCAAAAACAAATCCTGCACCAGATCCGCCGCCGTTGCCCGGCACCCGACGCGACGGTTCACCAGCGCTTCCATCTGCGAACGCTGGGACAGGAACACCTGCAGGAAATGCGCACGTGCTCCGCGAGGCTCTTCGTCATGGGAATCGGGAGGGCTAGTCATCATCGGGTCAGTACTGCGCAAACGCGGCAACGGGGCTGACGAGCAGGCTCAAAGCAGCCATCGACAGCGCCAGGCGCGGGCGATACGGCATCAACAGCACCAGCAACAACGCGCTGAGCATCAACACCGCACACCATTCCACCAGGCCAAGTCCCCAGCCAGTCGAAGACACCGCCGCCCACAGTGACAAGACCAGTAACAGCCAGCCACCCAGTTTCAACAACCGGCGACGACGGGCCGTCGGTTTGCCGCCCAACAGCTCGGCGTGATGCCGGTCCATCGATAAACACAGTGCGGTGAAACCGCCGTAACAGAGCAACAGCGACAGCAACATTCAGTTCGCCTCTCGCTCAAGGGTGATCGGTTGTGCACGCTGCCGGATGACGATCCTGGCCTGTCCCGAACGCCGCATTTTCCACGCAGCCCAGGCGAAAAACACACCGCTGCCCAGGCACGTCAGATCGAAACCGGCCATCGTCCAATCGCCCCGGGCCAACGTCACGCCCAAGTGATCCGGCGTGGTCATGGCGTTCAGCAGCGGCATCGCGCCAAACAGCAATGCCACCAGTGCCAATTGCTCGATCCACGCCGTGCGACCCCGGCGGACCATGGCATGCAGCACACTCAAACCCCAGACGATGAAGAAGCTGTTCACTTCCCAATCCGCACGTCCGGCCATGTCGACCGGCAACACCCGATTGGCCCAAAAGAACGCCGCCACTGCCACCATCAACCCGGACATGCTGGCAATGTTCAGCACTTCCACCAGTCGCAATTCGAACGGCATCACCGCACTTTTCGCGTGTTTGAGCTGACGCTTGCCGAGCCAGATCACCAGCCCGGTGCCGATCATCGCCGTGCCGGCCAACCCGCAAATGAAGTACAACCAGCGCAGCACCGGGCCGGCGAAATGGCCCATGTGCAAACCATAGAAACTGCCGGCAATCGCCCTCGGCAGCGATTGCTCAGGAGTCGTGCCGAGCAATTGCCCGGTCACGCCGTTGAAGGTCACCGCGCTGCCGAAGTCGTGGACCACACGGTCGGCGCCATCACGCACGAGCACCACCGAGGCATTCGCATCGCCCGGATTGTTCACCGTCAGCCGCCCGACGCGCCCGCCCGACCACTGCTCGCGCGCCTTTTCCAGCAGCGGTGCCAGCGGCGCCAACTGCGCCGGTTTGTCCGCACGTTCCGGTGCAGTGGAAGCCGGGAACACCTCATCGTAAAACGCCCGCGCATCACCGTTGTACGCGGCAAGAATGCTCGCCGGCATCACCATCGACATGAAAATAACCAGGCTGCTGTAGGTGATCATCAGGTGAAACGGCAGCACCAGCACGCCCACCGCGTTGTGCCCGTCGAGCCAGGAACGCTGGCCCTTGCGCGGGCGGAAGGTGAAGAAGTCCTTGAAGATTTTCTTGTGGGTGATGATCCCGCTGATCAGCGCGACGAACATCACCATGGCGGCGACGGTCGACAACCAGCGGCCCCACGGATAAGGCATTTGCAGCTGAA
Organism: Pseudomonas sp. PDM03; assembly: GCF_014852385.1. Classification (NCBI taxonomy): domain Bacteria; kingdom Pseudomonadati; phylum Pseudomonadota; class Gammaproteobacteria; order Pseudomonadales; family Pseudomonadaceae; genus Pseudomonas; species Pseudomonas sp. PDM03. The sequence continues at coordinate 10,536 of NZ_JACVBM010000006.1, forward strand.
AGTGGAAGCGGTAGAAAAACTCGCCGCCGGTGGTTGCCCGACCCTGCACTTCGGCGCCGGTTTGCGGGTCGAGGAGTTTTTCTTTGAACTGGCCGCGTTCGCCACGTTTGGCCGGGGTCTGCTGCCAGCGCACCGACAGGCCGGGTTCGCGGGCATCGGGCAGGTCGATGAGCCAGCGCGAGGCTCCCGGGGCGTGTTGCTGAAGGTAGTTTTGCGCCACGGTCAGGCTGGCTTCGGAAGTGACCGAACGCGCAGGGATTTCCGGCTGCATCCAGTGGCTGATCTCATCCTTGAAATACGCGAGTGTGCCGGTGAGGAAAATCGCAAACAGCAACCAGCCGAAGATCAACCCGGCCCAGGTGTGCAACCAGGCCATGGCCTGACGAAAGCCCTCTTTCATGAGCGGCCCATCCAGTACGCGAGGCCCGAAATCGCCGCCAGCACCAGGCTTGGCACGATCAACCCGAACCAGGCCCGCCATGCGCTGCGGCAAGCGAAGCACCAGATCACCGCGCCGAGGTAGGCCAGAAACGAGGTCATCATCCCGGTCACCACAGCATCGGCGCGGGCCATGGGCACCCACAGCGTCAGGCTGACACTGGCCAGCGCCGCAACGATGTAGCCGCCCAGCACGGCAGCCAGCACCCGGGAGGTGACGGCCAATCGGTAGGACACGGGGATTACTTTCATGTTTCGACCTTGAAACCGGTGAGGCCTGGGGAAAATCACCAGGCCAGGGAGGCAATATTAATGATAAATATTCTCATACGCAAAAGAGATACGATCAGCGCCGATTGCCGGAGCGGGTTCGCGCCTCTACAATGCGAACAATTCTTGTTCTCTAACGCATTAAACCGCGCTCGGAGTTACCGTTGCAGCCAGCCCACACCGTCGAAGTCCTTTATCACGCCCATCACAACTGGCTCACCGGTTGGTTGCGGCGCAAGCTCGGCTGCCCGGACAGCGCGGCAGATCTGGCCCAGGACACGTTCATGCGGGTGCTGACCGCGCGGGACGCACCGCAGATCATCGAGCCGCGAGCGTTCCTCACCACCCTCGCCAAACGCGTGCTGTTCAACCATTACCGCCGTCAGGATCTGGAGCGCGCCTACCTCGACGCCTTGGCGCAGATGCCGGAAAGGGTTGCACCGTCGGAAGAGGAACGGGCGATCATCCTGCAAACCCTGATCGAACTGGACCAATTGCTCGACGGTTTGCCGCGCCTGGTCAAGCGCGCATTTCTGTTGGCCCAGGTCGATGGCCTGACGTATCCACAAATCGCCGCCGAGCTGGGGATTTCCATCGCCACGGTCAAGCGGCACCTGAATAAAGCGGCGATGCGCTGCTACTTCGCCCTATGAACGGCTCCCCGGATTTTTCACCGCAAGTCGCCGAGCAGGCGGTGCAGTGGTTGATGAAAATGCAGCAAGGGCCGTTGAGCCCGCGCCAGCAAAACGCCTGGCAACAATGGCTCGATGCGCACAGCGAGCATCAACGGGCGTGGGAGCATATTCAGCGGGTCAACCAGCGCCTGCGCGGGTTGTCTTCGCCGCTGGCGCATGCGGCCCTGAATGCACCGACGTCCAGCAGCCGGCGTCAGGCGCTGAAGTTGTTGCTGATTCTCGGTGCAGGTTCGGCCGTCACCTGGGGCATGCGCGAGCGCAACTTGCTGCCACCGTTGCTGGCCGACTACCGCAGCCCCATTGGCCAGCGACGCAAGATCGCGCTCGCAGACGGCAGCCAATTGCAACTCAACACCGCGAGTTCGGCGGATGTGCAGGTCGAGGGTCAGCAACGGCTGATCCGTTTGCTTGAAGGCGAGATGCTGCTGACAACGTCCAAAGCGTTTCAAGTGCGCACGGCACAAGGCGTGTTGAAAACCGAAGGGGCGCGCCTGAACGTTCGGCAATTTGCGGATCGCACTCAGGTCGCGGTGTTTGAAGGCCGTGTTGAATTGACGCCTGATGGCGGTTCTCCCTGGTTACTGCAAAGCGCCCGGCAATTGAGTTTTGATGCTCGCGGAATCGGCAACCCTGTGCCTCTGGACGCCAACAGCGGCGCCTGGGCGGACGGCATGCTGGTGGCTGCGCACATGCGCCTCGGAGATTTCCTTGAGGAACTTGGCCGCTATCGTCGCGGGCAGCTCAATTGCGATGCGAAAGTTGCGGACTTGTTGATATCCGGGACTTATCCACTGGACGACAGCGAGCGGATTCTCGATCTGCTGGAAATCAGTTTGCCGGTGAAGGTGAAGCGCTTTACGCGGTATTGGGTAACAGTCGAGGCCAAGGCCTGAAACACAACCCCCTGTGGGAGCGAGCCCGCTCGCGATAGCGGTGGATCTGTAGACACTTGTATTGACTGATCCACCGCTATCGCCGGCAAGCCGGTCTCACTCCTACAGGGTCATAAAAAAATATTCTTAAAACGTGAGCCGTTTTTCAGATCTGGCGTGACAGAGAAGGAAAGCCACCTTGATTCCACCTTCTCAGGATCGTCCTCCATGCACCCCACCCGCCTCACCCCGCTGGCCCGCACCTTGCGCCAACTCTTGCTGGGCGCCAGCCTGAGCTTCGGCGCGCTGCCACTCGTCCACGCAAACGATGCCAAGCCGTACCACATCGCGCCATCGTCGCTGGAAAACGCCCTCAACCAGTTCGGCCGTGAAGCTGGCGTGTTGATTTCGTTTGGCTCGCAAGTCACCAACGGTGTGCAGAGTCGTGGCCTGGAGGGCAACTACACCGCCGAACAGGGCTTGAACGCCTTGCTCGAAGGCACCGGCCTGCAGGCCCGAGCCGAAGGCAACAATGCGTTCAGCCTGCAACCGGTGGGCAATGCTGCGCTGGAGCTGGACACGTCCAAAGTGGTCGGCGACTGGCTCGGCGATGCGCAGCAAATCAACGTCTTCGAGCATCCCGGCGCGCGTGACGTGATCCGTCGCGAGGAATTCGAACGCCAGGGCGCAACCCAGGCCAGGGACGTGCTCAACCGCATCCCCGGCGTCAACGCGCCGGACAACAATGGCACCGGCAGCCATGACATGGCGCTGAACTTCGGCATTCGTGGTCTCAATCCGCGTCTGGCGTCGCGCTCGACGGTGTTGATGGATGGCATCCCGGTGCCCTTCGCGCCTTACGGTCAGCCACAGTTGTCGTTCGCGCCGATCAGCATGGGCAACATGGACGCGGTCGACGTGGTGCGCGGCGGCGGCGCGGTGCGTTACGGCCCGCAAAACGTCGGCGGCGTGGTCAATTTCGTGACCCGCGCTATTCCCCACGAGCCCACGGTGAAAGGCGGTTTCCAGACCGAAACCAGCCCCTCCTCCAGCCACGACGGTTTCAAGACCACCGGCAACCTGCTGGCCGGCGGCACTGGCGACAATGGCCTGGGCGGCGCGTTGTTGTATTCCGGCACACGCGGTGGCGACTGGCGTGAACACAGCGACACCGAGATCGATGACCTGATTCTCAAAGGTAAATACCAGCTCGACGACGCCAACAGCTTCAACGCCATGGCCCAGTATTACGAAGGCAAGGCCGACATGCCCGGGGGCCTGAACGTCGCCGATTACGATGCCGACCCGTACCAGTCGAGCCGCCCGAAAGATCAGTTCTGGGGCCGCCGGACGATGTTCAACTTCGGCTATCGCTATCAGGAAGATCGCCGCGAATTCACCGCCAACACCTTCTTCACCAAAACCCTGCGCAGCGGCTATCTGGATCAGGGCACGTTCCTGTCGCTGTCACCACGCGAGTACTGGGTACGAGGCCTGGAAACCCGCTTCGCCCAAGGCTTTGATGTCGGCCCGACCAGCCATGAAGTCGGTGTCGGCTATCGCTACATCAACGAGGCCGGCCACGAACTGCGCTATCGCACGCCGATTGCCAGCAACCAATACCCGACCACCAACAGCCGCAACGACCGTGATACACGCGGCGGCACCGAGGCCAACGCGTTCTTCGTCGATGACCGGATCGACATCGGCAAATGGACAGTGACGCCGGGCATCCGCTACGAAATGATCGAATCGCAACAGACCAACAACCTGACAAACGAGAAGTACAAGGGCGACTACAACACCGCCCTGCCGGCGCTGAACGTGCTCTATCACCTGACCGACAGCTGGAACCTCTACGCCAACACCGAAGGCTCGTTCGGCAGCGTGCAATACAGCCAGATGCCAAATCGCGTGACCAGCGGCGAAGTCAAACCGGAAAAGGCGCGCACCTGGGAACTGGGCACCCGTTACGACAACGGTGCGTTACGCGCGGAAATCGGCGCGTTCCTGATCAACTTCGACAATCAGTACGAAAGTAATCAGACCAACGATTCGGTGATCGCTCGGGGCGAGACTCGCCATCAGGGCATCGAAACCAGCGTCAACTACGCACTTGATGATGTGAGCCCGGCACTGGCCGGTTTCGATGTCTACGCCACGTACGCCTATGTCGACGCGAGCATCCGCGAAGACGGGCCGAACAAGGGCAATCGTGTGCCGTTCTCCTCGAAACACAAGGGCACCGTGGGCGTCGGTTACACCGAAGGCGCGTGGAAGTTGAACCTGGACAGCAGCTATCAGAGCGACCAGTTTGCAGACAATGCCAATACGTCGAAAGAAAGTGCCGACGGCAGCACGGGTACGATTCCTGGCTACATGCTGTTCAGCAGCCGCGCGGCGTATGACTTCGGGCCGAAGTTGTCGGATTTGAATGTGGCGGTGGGGGTGAAAAACATCTTCAACCACCAGTACTTCACACGCTCGTTCGATGACAACAACAAGGGCAAGTACGTCGGAACCGCGGACGGTGTATGTGCAGACGTCGGTAGCGTTCTGATCTGAAGCCGCTCTCCACTGTGGGAGCGAGCCTGCTCGCGATGGACTACAGAACAACGCGTTTATCCAGACAGCCAGCGTTATCGTTAACGACCATCGCGAGCAGGCTCGCTCCCACAGGGGCCAGCGATCGGCACAAACAACAACGGGCCTGCAATGCAGGCCCGTTTTTTGTTGGGACGTTAAATCAGGCGTCAGCCGTTTTGTGCAGCCTGTTCATTCTCGAGAAACTCGTCTTCCAGCAGCGCATCGGCTGCACGCCTCTCGAACGGCACCACAGCGGCACGTGGTTTGCCCCGCAGTTTGCCGAACAGATGTTCCAGTGCATGTTCGAGTTTTTCAGCCGCACCGTCGATCGCCAGTTCCAGGTTTTCGGCTTTATGGGTGACAGAAATCGGTTGGTGGCCTTTTGGCCGCGCTTCCAGCTGGCAGCGCAAATCATGGGGACCGGGCTTGTCGCCGTTCTCGTCCCGCAGATGGACCTCGACGCGTGTCAGGTCCTCTTCATAACGTTCGAGCGTGCTCTCAATGGTAGTACGTACCCACTCCTCCAGTCGGATGCTGCTTTGAATATGGTTATCGCTGTTGACTTGGATTTGCATAGTTCATCCCTTATTTCAGCTAGCTCGCGAGAGGCCCTTCGGCTGGCCCTTGGGCGTCATCACCGTGACCTCTTGGTTACACAATCGGTCTGTACGCCGAACAATTCAACCCCTGAAAAAAGATAAATTTTCATACGCAAAAAAAGCCGGACAAGGAGCAAAAGCGCTGTTAAGGTCGGGAGTTGGGTCGCTTCACTTCTTTGTCATAATTACTCACATCTGCCGCTCCGCCAGCGGGTGCAGGCTGCGAAAAATACCCGCCTCCTCTACCAGCCAGTCATGCACCGCGCGCACGCCCGGATGGCTCAGCGCCCCCGGCGCATACAGCAACACGTAACGTTTGTGATTGGGCACCGCCAGACCGAACGGCACAATCAACGTCCCGCGCTCCAGCTCATCGTTCAACAGCGTTCGCCGCGCAATCGCCACGCCCATGCCGGCAATCGCCGCTTCGATGGTCAGGTGATTGCGATTGAACGTGTGCCCGCGCCGCACGTCCGCGCCTTCGAAGCCGATGGCGTTGAGATAGAACTCCCACTCCGCGTACTCGTAACTGCCGCGCCAGGCCGTAATGTCGTGCAACAGCGGAAAGTGCGACAGGTCTGCCGGGCCATGCAACGGCGGCCGCCCACGCAACAGGCTCGGCGCACAGACCGGGAAGATCTGTTCGTCAAGCAAGGTTGTGGATAACAAGCCAGGGTAGCTGCCGTCGTTCAGATCAATGGCCAGGTCAAAGTCGCCTTCGTGCAGCGGCACGCTGCTGTCCTCGGCCACCAGGCGCAACTGAATGTCTGGAAAACGCTGCTGCAAGCGCGGTAGACGCGGGGTCAGCCATTTGCTCAGGAACGATGGAATCGACCGTACCCGCAGAATTCCGCTGATCATTCCCGCATCCAGTCGTCGCAATTCCGCGTCGATGCTGCCGTAAGCCTCGTTGACCGTAATGGCCAGTCGCTGGCCTTGCGCGCTCAACTCCACGCCCCGGGCACGCCGGTGGAACAGTCGAAACCCCAGCCGTTCTTCCAATTGTCGGATCTGCTGACTGACCGCCCCCGGCGTGATGTGCAGTTCTTCGGCGCAGCGGGTGAATGACAAGTGCCGTGCGGCACAGGAAAACACGTGCAGCCAGACGTAAGTCTGGGCATGCAATTGGCGACTCATTGTTTAGTCCTGCTAAAGGCTGTCTTAGGAAGTTTCGTTGGTCACGTAGGACCGAGGTAGGCAGTATCGCCGACATTGCGCTTGTCCTACAAAAATGGCAGCGATTTCTCTTCCATTGCTTGTATAGGCTTTAGCATGGCTATCAGTGTTTTTGATCTTTTCAAAGTCGGCATCGGTCCGTCCAGTTCTCACACCGTCGGCCCGATGCGCGCCGCCGCGACCTTTGCCCAGGCACTGATTGACCAGCATTTGCTGGACGCCGTACGCCGAGTGGAAATCCGCCTGTACGGCTCCCTTTCCGCCACCGGCGTCGGCCACGCCACCGACCGCGCTTGCGTCATGGGCCTGATGGGCGAATGGCCGGACAGCATCGACCCGACCAGCATCGACAGCCGCATCAAAACACTGCTCGAGACCGGCGAACTGAGTCTGGCCGGTAAAACCACCATCGACTTCAACTGGCAAAGCGATCTCCTGCTGCTCGACGAGAGCCTGCCCTACCACCCCAACGCCATGTCGCTGACAGCCTTCGGCGACACCGGCGAATTGTCAGAGCAGACGTACTACTCGATCGGCGGCGGTTTCATCATCGAAGCCGCCGAAGCCGAGTCCGGCATCGCGCCGACCAGCGACGTGGTGCTGCCGTATGATTTTTCCAGCGCCGCCGAATTGCTCAAGCTCTGCAATCAGCATGGCCTGCGAGTTTCCGAGTTGATGATGGCCAACGAACGGGCCTGGCGCAGCGAAGCCGAAATCCGTCAGGGCTTGCTGCACATCTGGTCGGTGATGCGCGAGTGCGTCGAGCAGGGTTTGCGCCACGAAGGCATCTTGCCCGGCGGTCTGAATGTTCCGCGCCGCGCAGCGAAATTGCACCGCAGCCTGTTGGAAATTGGCAAGCCGAACGTCATCACTTCGACGCTGTCGGCGATGGAATGGGTGAACCTGTTTGCCCTCGCCGTGAACGAAGAAAACGCCGCCGGCGGACGAATGGTCACCGCGCCTACCAACGGCGCGGCCGGGATCATTCCCGCCGTCCTGCACTACTACATGAAATTCAACCCGGACGCGTCGGACGATGACGTCGTTGCGTTCTTTTTGGGCGCCGCAGCCGTAGGCATTCTCTGCAAGAAAAACGCCTCGATCTCCGGCGCCGAAGTCGGCTGTCAGGGCGAAGTCGGTTCGGCGTGCGCCATGGCCGCCGCCGGTTTGGCCGACGTACTGGGCGCCACGCCCGAGCAACTGGAAAACGCCGCCGAAATCGGCCTGGAACACAACCTGGGCCTGACCTGCGACCCGGTCGGCGGCCTGGTGCAAGTGCCGTGTATCGAACGCAACGCCATCGCCGCAGTGAAGGCGATCAACGCCACGCAAATGGCCCTGCGCGGCGACGGCAAACATTTCATTTCCCTGGACCGGGTGATCCGCACCATGCGCGACACCGGCGCCGACATGCACGACAAATACAAAGAGACTTCACGGGGCGGCCTGGCTGTCAGCTGGGTGGAGTGCTGAGGAGCATTCCCGACCGTCCGCAACACGTGAGCCCGAGCAAGAATAATAACGAGGCCAATAACGATGACCGATGTACGTACACCTGCTGCCGATAATCCTGCTGTAGACCTGACACGCAATACAGAAACAGCCCACAAGGGCTGGAGTAAACACGACACCACCTGGATGCTCGGCCTCTACGGCACGGCGATTGGCGCCGGCACGCTGTTCCTGCCGATCAACGCCGGCGTGGGTGGTTTCTGGCCGCTGCTGATCCTGGCGGTGCTGGCGTTTCCGATGACCTTCTTTGCCCACCGCGGCCTGACTCGCTTCGTGCTGTCGGGACGCTCCGGGGACATCACCGAAGTGGTGGAAGAACACTTCGGCATCGGTGCCGGCAAGCTGATCACGCTGCTGTATTTTTTCGCGATCTTCCCGATTCTGCTGGTGTACAGCGTGGCGCTGACCAACACCCTCAGCAGTTTCATGGAGCACCAGTTGCACATCGCCCCGCCACCTCGGGCGGTGCTGTCGCTGGGGCTGATCCTTGGTTTGATGGCGATTGTGCGCTGCGGCCAGGGCGTCATCGTCAAATGCATGAGCGTGCTGGTTTACCCGTTCGTCGCGGCGTTGCTGCTGCTCGGTATCAGTCTGATTCCGAATTGGAACGGCGCGTTCTTCGCCACCGCCGGTGAAGGCATGCCGATGCCGCTGTTCTTCAAAACGCTGTGGCTGGCGATCCCGGTAATGGTGTTTTCGTTCAACCATTCGCCGATCATCTCCGCCTTCGCTGTCGATCAGAAGCAGCGGTACGGCGAGCAGGCCGAGCGCAAGAGCAGCGGCATCCTCGCCATTGCCCACGGGATGATGGTGGTGACCGTGATGTTCTTCTGTTTCAGCTGCGTGTTGGCGCTGTCCCCGGCTGATCTGGCGGCGGCGAAGGCACAGAACATCTCGATCCTGTCGTACCTGGCCAACCACTTCCAGACCCCGGTCATTGCCTACGCCGCGCCGCTGATTGCGCTGGTGGCGATCACCAAATCCTTCCTCGGCCACTACATCGGCGCCAGCGAAGGCTTTCAGGGCCTGATCGTGAAAAGCCTGCGTGGCCGTGGCCGGGTGATGTCGGCGAGCTGGCTGAACCGCATCACTGCGCTGTTCATGATCATCAGCTGCTGGGCCGTGGCCACTTTCAACCCGAGCATCCTCGGCATGATCGAAACCCTCGGCGGGCCGATCATTGCGTGCCTGTTGTTCCTGATGCCGATGTACGCCATCCGCCGCGTGCCGGCTTTGCGCCAGTATTCGGGCCAGGTGTCGAACGTGTTTGTGGTGCTGATCGGTCTGATTGCACTGTCTGCGATCATCTACTCATTCATGCCCTGAAACGGGCAACGTTCTTGTAGGAGCGAGCCTGCTCGCGATGGTCTCGAGAGCGCCACGTTTACCCGGTAAACACGCGTTATCGTTGACGAACATCGCGAGCAAGCTCGCTCCTACATTGTTCGACAATCTTTCCGGCATGCCCCTTGCTACATCCCTGACGAGGCAAAAAGGATGTTTGAAAACCTCAGCGAGCGACAGGCCGATGGTCCGGTGTTGCGAACCAACCCGATCATGGCCGGTCAACTACTGCACGTTCAATCAGGCGGTGACGCATCATGGACAACCCTTTTCAGCTCATCACCGATGCCTTTGCACCGGATTACCAGATCAACCTGAGCATTCAGGGGCTGGACGGCAGCATCATGCTGACCCTCTCCAACAGCGGCCGCGTCGTGGCCAAGCGAATGATCAGCGCCGAACAACGCAATGACCCCAAGCGCCTCAAACGCCTGGTGCAAAGTATTCAATTCGGCATCGCCATCGAGCAGGGTCACAGCGCAATGACCATCCTCGAAGCCATGACCGACAGCGACAATCGCACCCCGCCGCCGCCATCGACCAAAGCCCACCCGCGCCCCGCCATGCGGCTTTAAATCTCGCCCTTCTCCACTTCGGGATGCTCACCGGAACCCGCACCGGTCTTGCGTTGCGGGTGTTCGATCTTCACCGAAGGGAATTGCGACGAGGCGTAACGCACCACCAGAATCGCAAACGCCAGCAGCAGAATCCCGCCGCACAGGTAAATGATGCCCAGGTCCGGCGGATTGTGGTGCGAGACGTTGGAGATCAACAAACGCGTCAGCGCGGTGATCGCCACGTAGATCAGGAAACGCACCGGCATGTGATTGGTCTTGAAGTAAATCCCGACCATTGCGCCCAATTCGAGGTAGATGAACAGCAGCAAGATGTCATCGATCTTGATGTGCCCCGCTTCGATCATCCCCAGAAACTCCATCACCGCCGCCCACGCGGTCACCGCACCGATGGCGAACAACGCCAGGTAGTGGAAGGTCTCGACGAACAGATTGCCCAGGGATTCGGCCAGTTGGTGCACGTTCTGCCGCAGGTTCTCGGCCCAGTTGATTTTCACGATGATTCTTCCTTAGCTCGGTTCGAGCGGATGATGCAGGTTGGACGTGACGGTTGTTCTGCATGCAGAAAAAAGGCCAGTAACGCCTGCAACATGATGGCGAGGTGCTCTAAAACGCGCTCCGTGGCGTTTGGTCGCACCCTTGCGAGCCTTCGCTGAATCTGTAGGAGCAAGCTTGCTCGCGATGGACGCGCCACTGTTCCCCTGACAAACACCAAATTCGGTCTACATTAAAAAGCCACTACCCAAAGCGCAGGGATTCGCTTATCCTTTTCGCTGTATAAAAACACAGTGGTCGAAACAGACAACTATCGTGAAGGCATGTGAGGTGGTGAATGGCCGTCGAAGTGGTATACCGCAGCAGCCGAGATCTGGAGCGCTTGTTCATGGATAAAGCCGAAGCTGACCGTCATGACAAAATGCTCGAACTGGCCGAATTGCTGGCTGAAGTGTTGCAAAAAGCCGTTCCGTCCCTGACCGAGCAGCAAGTGGAAGAAGCCGGGATCTACATGGCGAAGAATCGCGATGTGTTCGCCAAGGCGTTCAAGAGTCAGCCGGACGCGTTGTCCGAGCTGTTGAGCGCGCCTGTTGAAGTCGCGGAACAGGTTGAAGTGACAGAAACAGCTGAGCCGACCAAGCCAGCCAAAGCTGCCAAGACGCCGAAGTAAGCAACAGCCGAATTGAACAGGCCCTGAGTCGAATGACTCAGGGCCTTTTTCATGCCTGCGAAAAAAGCGGCTCAAACCGTTCGCGGCGTTCGCTTGTCGGCAGCTGTCGAGCCTCCACGCACTGACGCACCCGATGGCGACTGTGAGGAAAGCCCCTGGATGACGTAGAGATACGTCTCTTGCGCGGCGTAGTCGAGCACGCTGATCAATCCGCCGACATAGCTACCGTTGTAAAGGAAACCATCAAAGTCATAGGTCACCGTGAAGGTCATCTGTGCCTCGGCACTTTTGCCCGAAGCCTCGATGGTCGTGCCTGCCGACGTTGCCGGCGATACGGTGCTGCCCTCGTACGGGATCGGATCCTGGTAAAAACCCGGAAGCGCCAATGCCCCCGTCATCGAAACGGTGTCGAGCGTCAACGTGCCGCTCTGCCAAACCTGCAACCCGTTCGGGTTGGCGCTCGCGTCGAACAGGCTGATGGAGAAGGTATATTTAGTCTTCATGATTTCACCCATGGCCGTTCAACGACGTTCAGCAGGTAGACCTCTTCACTGTCAGGCGTCAGTGAAAACAGGTAGCCATTGTTGAGGAAGTCCTCGTGATCGCTGACATCGATGGGCCAACCGGGGTACTGATTACCGTTGGCGTCCAGCACCCACATGAACTTGACGTTGTAGTCCGTCGGGGTGGCCGATTTGTAGACACCGCCGGCGACCCGCGTCCCGTCGTCAAACCGCGCCCATGCCATGACAACCGGAGAGCCAACACTGATTTCGTCGGGCACCGGGGTATTGCCCTGCATGATCAGCGTCCACGCCTCTTTGCCGCCTGCTGGAAGCATCATTCGCGCAACGTGTTGCGGCGCCGGCGATCCTGCTGCTTGACCCGTAACGGCGCCCTGACCAACGCCCGTGCCCTGCGCGACATTGAGGGTATAACCAAACGTGTTTTCACCGGGTTGCTGCACCGGGCCGGTGATGGTGCAGATCAGGCCATTTTGCTGGGCGACCTCCACGTAGGGGTCCCAGGTACCGGGCGTCGATCCCGAATTGATAACGCAGTTGATGGCCGGGTTTTCAGACTGGTAGAGGGTGAAGAAGACGTTGCCGTCGTTGTCCCATAAACCGGTGCTCACCGGACCTGCGGTGCCGGGGGTGAAGATAGTGATCTGCCCGCCGTAATTGGCGCCGTTGTCGTCGCTGACAAACGACACGCCAATATCAAGGCTGGAGTTGATCGTGAAATTGCAGGTGAGAGATGAACTGGAAGACATGATTCGCTCCTTGAAATCACGAAAAAGCAGTGCGCCAGTCATGATTGCCCCAGACGCTGGCAGGCCCTCATCAACCGGGCGGGTGGCGTTGCGCCATCCCGCTTGCAGCGTAGTCAGGTCTTTAGAATTTGCCAGCGAGGTGAAGGACGCGGCGAGCCTTCACCGGTACAAGACTTTCTCCGCCAACTCGTCCGCCACCCGGGCGGGGGAACGTTTCTCAGCTTGGGCATGGGCGAACACTTCGGTCAGCCGTGAGCTGATTTTCGACAAGTGCGCGGTGATGGTCGTCAGTTCTTCGCCACGATGTTTGAGCGACACGTAGATCAGCCCGCCGGCATTGATCACATAATCCGGCGCATAAAGAATGCCTCGCCGTTCCAGTTGATCCGCGACATCCAGATGAGTCAGTTGGTTATTCGCCGAACCGGCCACCGCCGAGCATCGCAGTTGCGTAACGGTGTTGCTGTTGAGCACACCGCCGAGGCCGCACGGCGCGAGAATATCGCAAGGCGTGCTGAGCAACGCCTCGTTGGCAATCGGGTGAGCGCCGAGTTGCTCCATCGCCAGTTGCACCTTGCCGTGATCGATGTCGCTGACCAGCAGTTCGGCACCGGCGGCGTGTAACTGCTCGGCCAAGGCATAACCGACATTGCCCAGGCCTTGAATGGCCACGCGCAGGCCTTCGAGGTTGTCGCTGCCCAGGCGAGCCATGGCGGTGGCACGAATGCCGGTGAATACGCCCATCGCCGCGTGAGGCGCCGGGTCGCCCGCCGAAGTGGTGCTGGTGACATGCTGGGTCTGTTGGGCGATGCAATCCATGTCCGCCACTGAGGTACCGCTGTCGATGGCCGTGATGTAGCGCCCGTCGAGCTGATTGATGCAGCGCCCGAACGCTTCGAACAGCGCGGCGCGGTTTTCCACATGGACCGGTCGAACAATCACCGCCACGCCGCCACCCTGAGCCAGGCCGGCCAGTGCCGCCTTGTAACTCATGCCTTGAGCCAGACGAATGGCATCCTCGACCGCGGACTCGTCGCTTGGATAGGCAAGGTAACGACACCCGCCCAGGGCAGGCCCCAGACGGCTGTTATGAATAGCAATGACCGCCTTCAACCCGGTAACCGAGTCGACGCTCAGATGCAGCGATTCAAGGCGAGTGCTTTGCATGAGAGCGAACATCGTAAGGGCTCCCGAATCACTTCTTGTAGTCGCCAGTATAGGCTTGCGCCCAAAATTTGCAGAAGCGCACCGGAATAAGCGGCGCCGCCATTCAGGCTTTCGGACATAACCTGCGCGGCACTGGACGAATGCCGCAGGGGAGGCTAAAACGAGGCATGTCCCGGAGATTTTGATGACGCCCCGCCAACGCTTTTTCGACTGCCTGCAACGATCACCGCCCGCGCTGTTCGAAGCGGCGCTGTGGATTGCCGTCGAGCACGATAAAGAGGTGGATCCGCAGGCGGTACTGGCGAATTTCAAGGATCTGCAACAGCGCGTCAGTTATGGCTTGCCGATGTTGCCGGTCAGCGAACTGGCCCAGCCGCTGTTGCGACGCCTGAATGATCTGGGATACGCCCAGGACGATTTCACGCCATTGCGACCGCAAGTGGCCTTGCTCGACAAAGTGCTGGAGCGCCGGCGTGGCCAGCCATTGGCCCTGGGCCTGATTGCACTGGAACTGGCCAGAGGCCTGGAAATCCCCTTGGTCGGGGTCAACTTCCCTGGGCATTTCCTGCTGCGGGTTCCGGGGGCCGATCACCTGCTGGACCCTTGCGGCGGTCGACGGTTGTACCCCAACGATTGCCGGGAACTGCTGCAACGCCAGTACGGCCCGAACATGAAACTCAGCGCCGAACATTTGCTGACGGCCGAGCCGGTGCAAATGCTCCAGCGGTTATCACGCAACCTGCGCCAGTTGCACCTTTCCCACGATGACTACATTGGCGCGTTGATCGACGCCGAACGCGTACTGGAACTGGGCAACGCCAGCGCCTCCGACTACCTGGCCCGGGCCAGCCTTTACCAGCGGCTGGACTGCCCGAACGCCGAGCGTTTCGATCTGGAGCATGCGCTGCTGCTCAGCGACGACCCGATCCAGCGGATCCGCCTGACCGAACGACTCGGCCACCTGCCCCCCAACTCAATCGTCCACTGAACCTGCAGGCGCCGGCTTGCTGGCGATTCAAACGCCGCGGCCCATCAGGAACACCGCGTTATCGTTCTTCGCGAGCAAGCTTCGCTCCTACAGGGAATTGTGCGGTATTTGAACCTGTAGGCGCCGGCTTGCTGGCGATTGATACGCCGCGGTCAGTCAGGAACACCGCGTCATCGTTCATCGCGAGCAAGCTTGCTCCTACAGGGGGCGGTGTGGTGTTTTCAAGGAGTGTCTGGCTGTTTGGCCGGGTGCGCTTTCATGAACGCTGGATGCGTCGCGGCCAGCGTCGCCACTCGACGAATCCGTGGGTACGCCTCCAGCGAAATGTTGAAACGTTCAGCCGCGTACAGCTGCGGAATCAGGTACACATCCGCCAGCCCCGGTTCAGCGCCGAAGCAATAACCTTCATCACCAATCAACTGTTCCACCGTCGCCAGCCCTTGGCTGATCCAGTGCCCGATCCACTCGACCACCTGCGGTTCGTCGTGGCCCAACTGCCGCAGCCTGTTGAGCACGCTGACGTTGTGCAGCGGATGCACGTCGCAGCCAATCACCGCCGCCACACCGCGCTCATGCGCACGAGCGGCGAGGTCTTTGGACAGCAGCGGCACCTGTGGATAACGCTCCTCCAGGTACTCGATGATGGCTGGTGACTGGATCAGCAACTCGCCTTCGTCGGTGCGCAAGGCCGGCACCCGGCCTTGCGGATTGATCGCCAGGTACGCTGGCTGGCGATGCTCACCACCCGGCGGCGCGATCAGGTTGATCGGCAGCGCCCGGTAATCCAGGCCCTTCAACGCCAATGCGATACGCACCCGGTAAGACGAGGTCGAACGGTAGTAGGTATAGAGTTCCATGACCCGTTCCTCTTAACGCGCCGGCAGCACTTTGCCGCGGCATTCGCCGAAACCGATGGAGGCAAAACCGTCGCGGCTGCAACGAGCGCGCAGGATAATTTCGTCGCCGTCCTCAAGGAATTTACGCACTTCGCCGGAGGCCAGTTCGATCGGCTTTTTACCGCCCTCGGTGATTTCCAGCAGGCTGCCGAACTGACCGTTTTCCGGCCCCGACAAAGTGCCCGAGCCGAACAGATCGCCGGCCTGCAACTGGCAGCCGTTGACGCTGTGGTGCGCAACCATTTGCGCCACGGTCCAGTACATGTGTCGGGTGTTGCTCAGGGTCAGGCGATGGGCCGGCAGGTTCTGCTCGCGCATGCCTTCGGTCAGCAGCAGCACTTCCAGTTCGATGTCGAAGGCACCCGCAGCCTGGTCACGTTTGTCGAACAGGTAAGGCAGCGGCTGCGGATCGCCTTCCGGACGCGCCGGTTGCGCACGACGGAACGGCTCCAGCGCTTCGGCCGTCACCACCCATGGCGAGATGCTGGTAATGAAACTCTTCGACAGGAATGGCCCCAGAGGCTGGTATTCCCACGCCTGGATATCCCGCGCCGACCAGTCGTTGAGCAGGCAGAAACCGGCGATGTGATCGGCGGCGTCGCCGATGGCAATCGTGTCGCCCATGTCGTTGCCCTGGCCGATCCAGATGCCCAGTTCCAGTTCGTAGTCCAGCCGTGCACACGGGCCGAAGGTCGGTTCGGTCTGACCGGCCGGCAGGGTCTGGCCTTTCGGCCGGCGAACGTCGGTGCCGGACGGGCGAATGGTCGATGCGCGGCCGTGGTAACCGATCGGCACGTACTTGTAGTTCGGCAGCAGCGGGTTGTCGGGACGGAACAGTTTGCCGACGTTTTGCGCGTGCTCGATGCCGACGTAGAAGTCGGTGTAATCGTTGATTTTTGCCGGCAGGTGCATCTCGCAGTTCGCCGCCAGCGGCAGCAGTTTTGCACCTTGGGCTTCGATCTTGCCGTGCAGGGTGCTGCCTTCCTTGAACAGTTCGATCAAGCGCTCACGCAGGGCAACACGAGCCTCGCGGCCGAGTTCGAAAAACGCATTGAGCTGACCGCCACGGGTGGCTTCGACCGCCGCTTTTGCAGCACCGTCGAACAGGCCGGCGTCGAGTGCCGCTTGCAGATCAAAGATGTGTTCGCCAATCGCCACGCCACTGCGCGGCGCAGAACCCTTCACGCTGAACACGCCCAGCGGCAGGTTTTGCAGGGGGAAGTCGACATGGCCGTTGGCGGAGGCAACCCAGCTACGAGTGATGGAAGTCTGAGTCATGGGTTATCTCCGGGTCGGGTCGAAAGTAGCGGGCAGCGTGGCCCAGCAGGCGTCGTAGTGGGGTTGCAATTGTGGGCAGTCGAGGGCGAAGCGACTCGGGCGCAGCACCTGGCTGGTCTCGAACATGAAGGCCATGGTGTTGTCGATTTTCGCGGGTGCAAGCTGCGCGTTGATTGCCTTGGTGCAGGTTTCGCCGTCCGGGCCGTGGGCGCTCATGCAGCTATGCAGCGACGCACCGCCGGGCACGAAGCCTTCGGCCTTGGCGTCGTACTCGCCCTTGATCAGGCCCATGAACTCGTTCATCAGGTTGCGGTGGAACCACGGTGGACGGAAGGTTTTTTCGGCGACCATCCAGCGTGGCGGGAAGATCACGAAGTCGAGATTGGCCAGGCCATGGACGCTGGTCGGCGAAGTCAGGACGGTGAAAATCGAAGGATCCGGATGATCGAAGCTGACCGTGCCAATGGTGTTGAAACGGCGCAGGTCATATTTGTACGGCACGTTATTACCGTGCCAGGCGACCACGTTCAGCGGTGAATGATCGAGCTCGCAACCCCACAACTGACCGAGGAATTTCTGCACCAGGGTGGTCGGCTGCTTGAGATTTTCGTAATGAGCGACCGGGGTCAGGAAGTCCCGTGGATTGGCCAGACCGTTGCTGCCGATCGGTCCGAGGTCCGGCAGGCGCAATGGCGCGCCGTGGTTTTCCGCAATGTAGCCACGCGCCTGCGGGTCGAGCAGTTCGACGCGAAACTTCAGACCACGTGGCAGCACGGCGATTTCCAGCGGCTCAAGTTCCAGCACGCCCAGTTCGGTGGCAATGCGCAGACGGCCCAGTTCCGGCACCACCAGCAGTTCGCCATCCGCGTTGAAGAACACGCGCTCCATGGAGCGGTTGGCACGGTAATGGTAAATGCTGATTCCGGCCGGTTTTTCCGCCGCCGAATTGGCAGCCATGCTCACCAGCCCGTCAATGAAATCGGTGGGCTCGGTCGGGATGTCCAACGGGTTCCAGCGCAGGCGATTGGGGGTCACTTCACCCAACGGTCCGCCGGCCAGTTGCCGATCCAGTTTGACGAACGCCGGGTGATTGGCCGACGGCTGAATGCGGTACATCCAGGTCCGCCGCGCTTCGGCGCGAACCATGGTGAACGCGGTGCCGGAGAACAGTTCGGTGTAGAGGCCGTATGGGGCTTTTTGCGGGGAGTTCTGGCCGACGGGCAATGCGCCGGGCAACGCTTCACTGCTGAACTCATTGCCGAAACCGGACTGATAAGCCAGCGCGGGCGCCGTTGAATCGAGGTTCATGGAGCCTCCTGAACAGGGAGTAGGCAATGGCCTGTCGCTCTGTTGCAGAGGTCTCGGCACGCCTGGGTTATTTTTATCGTAA
The DNA here is from genome assembly GCF_014852385.1 of Pseudomonas sp. PDM03. Lineage (NCBI taxonomy): Bacteria > Pseudomonadati > Pseudomonadota > Gammaproteobacteria > Pseudomonadales > Pseudomonadaceae > Pseudomonas > Pseudomonas sp. PDM03. Next base: position 28,760 of record NZ_JACVBM010000006.1, read on the forward strand.
TTCAATTACGCATAACGTAATTTGATTGGTATTGACCGTCAAGCTATAAAGACGCCCATTCGTCCCGGGATCAGACTGCCTCCATGGAAACGCCGCGCAACAACGACAAACAGAAAGTCCGCTCGGCCGAGGTCGGCACCGACATCCTCAAGGCACTGGCCGAGTTGTCGCCATCGACTTCACTGTCGCGCCTGGCCGAGCATGTGCAGATGCCGGCAAGCAAGGTTCACCGCTATCTACAGGCGTTGATCGCCAGCGGTTTTGCCGAACAGAACACCGCCACCAACCATTACGGCCTGGGCCGCGAAGCGCTGCGCGTGGGGTTGGCCGCACTTAACAGTATGGACGTGCTGAAAGTCGCCGCCCTGCCCCTGGCCGAACTGCGCGATGAATTGAATGAAACGTGTTTTTTGGCGGTGTGGGGCAATCAGGGCGCAACCGTGGTGCATATCGAACCGGCGGTGCGCGCGGTGACCGTGGTGACGCAATTGGGCTCTGTGTTGCCGTTGCTCAGTTCATCCACGGGATTGGTGTTTGGCGCTTATCTGCCCAAGCGTGAAACGGTGGATTTGCGCGAGCAGGAAGTGCTGGCAAGCAATTCCCATACGCTGGCGGACGATCAGGCTTATGTGACCTTGTGTGAACAGATCCGCGAGCGCGGCCTGCACCATGTGCATGGTTTGTTGATGCCCGGCGTCGATGCGTTGTCGGCCCCGGTGTTCAACGCGGTGGGAAATGTGGTGGCCGTCATGACCATCGTTGGCCCGGCGTCACTGTTTCACGCCGACGAAAACGGCCCGGCGGCGCAGCGATTGCTGGCGGCGACGCGGGCCGTTAGTTGGCGAATGGGATATGAGCCATCCGTTGTCACTGGTTAATTAAGCTGGCAGCCTACTGTTACGTTTAATTGCTTCCCGGTAGGACTCGACCACAACACGACCTGCATTACTAAGATCGTCGGCGTCCAAATCGGCAACTCGATCAGCCTTATCAAAAGTCCACCGTTTGGAAAAGATACCTGCATAAACAGTATTGAACTTCGGCAACTCATCCGCCTGCACTTTTTCCATGATAGCCCAGCTCAAACTCTCAGAGTAATCAACGACCTGCTTGCCCTCGTCGTTGATCACGACCGAATTCAGGTAGGTCTCATCGACATTAATGGCATACCCCATATGACCGAACACCTCAGCCAGTTTCTTACTTACTTCTTCCAGCAACTTATTACTCACAAATAGCATCCTTACTAATAATGGAAGTCGGCCAAAACACATTCAAAAAAGATAAACACTGATTGACGGGCCGACGCCCACTTTACAAACAACTCAATTAACTTAGTACACCCCGCAACTTGTATGCAGACGTAAACATACCGAACACTTCAAACAACAATCCCCAGAACTTTGGCTTTGGCCACAGCCTGAGTCCTTCGCTCTACACCCAACTTCCCATTGATCCGCCGTGCATGGGTTTTAACGGTATGTAACGATATGAACAACTGATCAGCTATCTGTTGATTGGAGTTACCCAGAGCGACTAACTCAAGCACTTCTATTTCACGCTGACTCAAGCGGTTCTGGACCGAAGCCAGCGGTTCAGCAGGGTTACCCGACTCGGTACGCCCGATCGCCTCCAGCAAGCGTGGCTGGCGCAATTGCAGATCGCGCAGGGCCTGTTGAAGATTGCAGCGCTCGACCAGTGCCAAACCTTCCTGCATCGCCTGGCGGGCGGCAGGCGTGTCGCCCGTCAGCCAGGCCACTTCTGCCAGCGCCAGGTGCAATTGCGCTTGCAGCCCCGCCATTCCCCGTTGGCGCGCCCAGTGCAACTGAGCCTCGAGCTGCACCAGGGGGTTTGGCGCCTGCCCTCGATACACTTCGGTCAGCACCAGCAGGTATTCAAGGCCGGGAATCAGCTCCAGCGTCGCCGGTGGCGCCTGACGAGCATGGACGCCGTGATAGTGGCGCAGCACCCGGGTCAGGGCTTCATGGGCCAAATCCTGACGGCCCTGCTGTAGCCAGAAATGGCAGCTGTATTGCAGCAGAACACTGCGGTAGACCGTGTCTGGTATCCGCCGCTGTTGCATCAATCGTTCGGCGTCACGCAGCAGGACAAAAGCCTGGGCGTAGTCCTGGCGATTGGCGGCCAATTGCGCGAGGCCGAGGAAACCGTAAAGCACGCGTTTGTCCTGGCTGCGCAGGCAGATTTGCAGGCCGCTCTCGAAGTACGCGGCCGCCTGCGCCTCTCGTCCCTGACACAAGCTCAAACGTCCGCGCTGCAAGGCAATCCGCCCCAGCAGCGGTTGGGCCAGCGGTTGCTGCTGGACGAGCAAGCCATGCATGTTGGCCAGCAGGGTTTCAGCCCGGCCGGACGCTCCACGCTGCTCGAGCAATTGCGCATGATCGAGTTCCAGCAGCCCCTCGAACACCAGCGAACCTTGCGCACGCGCCAGGCACAACGCCTCACGGTTGGTCGCCTGCGCCACGTCGAGCTCGCCCCTGAGCAAGGCTTGCTGGGTCAGCGCTGACAGGCACATCAGCCGAGCCGTCCAGAGCGAGGGGTCGAGTTCGTCGAGTGCCTCAAGCAAATGCGCGCGCGAAGGCTCCATGCGCCCCTGCAAATGCAGGAGCCAACCCTGCATCGCCTGCCAACGCGCCATCAGCTGCCGTTGATGAAACGCCGACGGCTGAGGGGCGAAGCGTGACAAATGCCCGATGCACTCACCCGCCTGCTCGAACCGCCCGGCAAACAGCAACGCCGCGGTGATCAGCCCCACCAGTTGCGGCGAGCCAAGCATCAGCTCGTCGCCTTTGTGTTCATGCAGACGCAACAACAGCACCACGGTCTGCTCTTCGAACAGGTGCTCGAAACTGAAATGCTGCAACAGGCTGACCGCGACCTCGAACTCTTCGGCCAGCAAGGCTTGTTCAAACGCAGCTTTCCAGTCCAGTTCGGCGGCGAACCACTGACAAGCGCGGCGATGCCAGGAACGCCCTTCCGGCCATTGCTCTTCGCGCATCAATTGCGTGAGGGGGGTGAAAATCTGCAGCCAGTCGGTCGAGTCCTGCCAGGGCTCGATGAAGCAGCCCAACGCCTGCAACGTGTTCAGGCATTGGGCGCCCTCGCCTGCACCGAACAGGTGGTCGCACAACCGTGCATTGAATCGCTGCAAGTGGGCCAGCACCCGCCAGGCTTCCGCGAGCTCCGGGGTCAGCATGCCGAACAATTCGTGTTCGAGGTAATCGTGCAGGGTGTCCGGCCGACCGTGCAGCGACTCGTTGCGCGACCAGTCGCATTTTTGCAGCAGCGCTATCCGCACACCTGCGCACCAGCCACCGCTGAGTTCGATGATCCTGCCGGCACGTTTCGCCGCTTGCTCCGGCTCCAGGTGATGCAGCAGTCGGGCAATTTCCGTTTGAGTGAAGGCCAGCGTGGCGCGCTCGCAGTCGTACAGCTCATCCGCGAGCAACAAGCGTGGCCAATTGCATTGCGGGCGGCGGCGACCGCTGAGCCACCAGGTAATCATCGGGCTGCTGATGGCCAGCAACCGGTCGAGCAGCAGGTCCAGCTCCGGGTTGGGCGTGCGGCAATAGTCGTCGAGGCACAGCCAGGTCGGCGTCTGCCATTGAGCCAGCGATGACAGCAATGCGGATTCGTCCGCCGCGGCCAATCCCAACGCGTGGGCCAGCCGCTGCCGAAAATCGACAGCCTCCATCGGCTCACCCGCCAACGGCAACCAACAGACCCGACACTGCTCCGGTGCCTGCAACAGGCATTCGATCAGCAGCGCACTCTTGCCACTGCCCGCCGGCGCACAGAGCAATTTCACGCGTGCGGTCGAAGCCAGTAACGGCTCGATCAGCCGCTCGCGAGACTGGTGATGGGAAGACAAACGGGGCAGAAGTCCAGGACGGTCCAGACACGGGGTCATGGCGGTCATAGTGGTGCGCCTTTTTATAATTGTGGCGCCACCCTAGCCCTCTCTACACGGCTTGTTGAAGAAGTATTCAACACACTTATCGACACCTATAAAAAAGGTGACCGCGAAGTCACCTTTTTCTGTAGAGCCTGTAGGAATGATTACCTCACCCCTGTACTCCGCAGTGCTGCTGGCGTGTAGTCACCTGCTTTGGCATCGATGCCGAATTCGAAGCTGCGCTTCTCCTCGTTCTTCATCCCCAGTGCGATGTAGCGGCCGGCGATCAAGTCGTACAGCGCTTCAACGGTGTAGGCCGGCACCTGGTGATCGTAGTAGAACTGGGCATGACCTTCGGCCACACGCCACAGCTGACCGCGACCGTCATAGTGATCGGCCAGTGCCACCTGCCAGCTGTCTTCGTCGATGTACATGTGACGCTTGGCGTACACGTGCCGTTCATTGGGCTTGACCGTGGCGACAACCTCCCAGACCCGGTGCAGCTCGTAGCGTGTCAGGTCCTGATTGATATGCCCGGCCTTGATCACATCGGTGTACTTGAGGTTGGGCGAGTCGAGCTTGTAGCTGTTGTAAGGGATGTACATTTCCTTCTTGCCGATCAGCTTCCAGTCGTAGCGATCCGGTGCGCCGGAAAACATGTCGAAGTTGTCGGTGGTGCGCAACCCGTCGGACGACGTGCCGACGCCGTCATAGGCCACCTGCGGTGCACGTCGCACGCGACGCTGGCCGGCGTTGTAGATCCAGGCCTTGCGCGGTTCCTTGACCTGGTCGAGGGTCTCGTGAACCAGCAACACGTTGCCCGCCAACCGCGCCGGCGCCGTGACTTCCTGCTTGAAGTAGCTGAGCACGTTGTCATCGCTGCCGGGTTTCAAGTCCCCCAGCAGCGAGGGCACTGCGACTTCATCCTTGAAGCGGATCACCGTGAAATCGCCATTGGACTGCGGCGTGGCCTGGGTGATGGTGCGACGTAAATTACCGCCGTGATAACGGGTGACGTGGTTCCAGATCACTTCGACGCCGTTCTTCGGAATCGGAAACGCGTAGTAGCGATTGCCGGTGAAATTGGCCAGGCCATTGCCGTCGTTGATCGGCGTTACATTCAGCGCGCTGCGCTTGGCCGACTCGTAGATGTCCGCTGGCAAGGCCACTGTACGGTGGGTCGGGTAGACCGGGATCTTGTAGGTCTCCGGGTAGCGCTTGAACATCGCGATCTGGCCGTCGGAGAGTTTGTCCTTGTACTTGTCGACGGTTGCCGCCGTGATGGTAAACAGCGGTTTTTCATTGGCGAACGGGTCGGCAAGGAACCCTTTGCTGTCCACCGCGCCGGCATTTTTCGAGATGCCGCCGGTCCAGGCCGGAATCGAACCATCGGCATTGCCGGCCTTCTCGGCGCCCAACGGCGTCAGGCTGGTGCCGAGTTTATTGGCTTCTTCCGGCGACACCGCGGCCATTACATCAACGGCCAACAGGCTCAGGGCCAGAACGCTGCATTGCAGAATCATTTTGCGCATTGAAATCATCCTTCTCAGCCAGATCAGAAGTTCACGCCAAAGCTCAGCGCCAGGAAGTCGCGATCTTCCAGGGTGTTGTAGTCACCGCCGAAGAAATCGGTGTAACTCAAGCTCGCGGTGTAGGTGTTGCGATAGTCCGCATCGACGCCGACGCTGATGGCCTTGGCGCCTTCGTTGAACAGCCCGTTGGGGCCGTAACCGGCGACGTCATGGGACCACGACAGGTTGGGTTTGAAATTGATCCCGGCGATGACGTTGTTGTAATCAAGGATCGCGCGGGCGCGGTAGCCCCAGGACGTCGAGGTGACGAAACCGTCGGTATCACCGCGGAAACCGTACTGTCCGTAGACCGAGTCGCGGCCGTAACGCAGCTTGCTTTTGTCTTCCAGCCCACCGACGTGAACAACGGCCGCCTCACCCACCAGGGTCAAACGGTCCGCACCCGCGATCTGATCGATGAAGTGCGTCAGGGTGCTCTGGATCTGCGTCACTTCCTTGCGGCGATAGCCTTTGTTGTCCGCGCCTGGCCGGGTGGCGATAGGCGAGGCCGCGCCGCCGGCAATCGGGTTGAGCAAGGCCAGTGTCAGGTCGGTGCTGTTGACCTGCACCGGTGCGTTGGGGCGATAGCTGATCTCGCCGGTCCATGCGGTGCCGGTCGGCAAGGTGGTGGAGAAACTCGCGCCGTAGAGGCGGATGTCTTCCGGGTATTCGAGATAGTACTGGCCGCGACCGAGCATCACGCTCTGGGCCAAGGCCGAACCGGTGCCGGGTGCGATGGCGTTCGCGGTAGAAACGATGGCCGGAATCCGTGCCAGCGTCCCCGCCCCGGCAGTGGTGGTGCCGACATTCGGCGTGCGGCTGTGGTAGTTCATGAAGTACAGGCCGTACTCGGTGTCATCGCCCAACCAGCGCAACGCCGTGCCCCATTGCCCGGAGTCACGGGCGTCGCGGTCGCCGCCACGGGGCACAATCACCCCTTCTTTGCTGACCTGGAAACCTTGGCCGAATGCGGCAGCAATCGGTTGCAACGGTGCAATCGCCGGGCTGGCGACGGTGTATCCCGTGTTGCAGCCATCTGCCGCCACGTCCCCGCCGAAGAAGGTGCCGCAGTTGTCGAGAACGGTCTGGTCCCACTCCAGTTGATAGAAACCTTCCACGGTAAGTTTGTCGGTCAGGCCCTGGGAGGCGAACAGCATGTTCACCGGAATCAGGCCTTCCTTGATTTCCGCGCCAGGACGACGGAACGCTGAAACGTCGACCGGGTTGATGCTGTTGATCGAGTTGCCGATGAAGGTACTTTCGCCCCAACTGACCACCTGTTTACCCGCGCGCAGGGTGCCCGGCAGATCGGCGATGGAATAGTTGTGATAGACGAACGCATCGAGGATCTGCGCGCCGGCAGACTTGGAACCCTCCTTGCGATTGTGATCGCTGATCGGCTTGAACTCGCGGTCTTCGTCCTTAAGTTCGAAGTCGTACCAATACTTGCCACGGACGAACACGCCGGTGTCGCCGTACTTCAGTTCGAGGTCGTGAATACCCTTGAAAATCTTGGAGTAGGTTTCGCCCTTCTTGAAGTTCAGACGCCCGTCGTCACCGGTCGACGCCTGGCCGGTCCCGCCGTTGACGATGCCCACCAGCGATTTATCGGCATCGCGCATGCCCCAACTCGCGCCGACGGACAGCGAGGAGTCGAATGTCCCCTCGATTTCGCCAATGTTGAATGAAACGGCCTGCGCCTGGGCACAGCAACCCAAGGCAACCGCAGCGGCCAGCGCCTGCGGCGTGAAGATGGCGCGCATTGTTGTTTTTGTCATGCGTCTTCCCCGGTGAGTGACAGAAGGCCACACCCTACTGCCGCAGGTCGGGAGCGATAAGCGCACCAAGGAGGTATTCGTTGTGTAGCTCTAAAGGATGAATGGCCTTGCAGCGCGGGGAGTTGCGCGAGGTATGGATGAAGTGGATGGAGGTTCATCAGCCGGATGCATGAGCGCGAGACTGTTGCCCAGGCTGCAATACTGCATGTCTGGAATCGCTATTTTTCCTTTGGACTCAAGCGCTTATTCTTGTCGGGCTTTCACGGCAACAGCCTGACAGCACACAGCGATGGCGTGTGATCAGTCCGCGCCATTGGCGACAGATTTCAGATGTGTCGAAGGTTTCGACTCATCGCCCCGTGTTCACTGACGTTGATTTGTAGCTCCTTGATCCAACGTCTTACTTTGGCCGCTGCGTTTGCAGCGGCCTTTTTTATGGGCGATGGTTTTGGGGAGGCAGGACTCAGGCGAGCCCTGCGCGAGGCGAAGGAATCAGAGGGAATACTTCTGCAAATTGCCCATCATTTCCTTCAGTGCTTCGATGTTGTCCTTCGGATGCGCTGCGCCTTCGAAGTCGCAGATCTGCTGCCAGTGCGCCGCCACATCTTCCGGTGAAAACCCGACACGTGGATCGAACCCGGCCCCGAGGCTGCGCTCCCAACGCACCTTGCCCATCCAGCCGCCACCGACCTCAAACAGCCCCGAGGTTTCCTGGCAGTTTTCGCTGGCGAGGTACACCACCAGCGGGCTGACCAGTTCCGGCTTGAGTTGTTCGAACACTTGCGGCGGGATCAGGCCTTCGGTCATGCGGGTGCCGCCGGTAGGCGCGATGGCGTTGACCAGGATGTTGTTTTTGCGGCCTTCGATGGCCAGGGTACGGGTCAGGCCGTAGAGGCCGAGTTTGGCCATGCCGTAGTTGGACTGGCCGAAGTTGCCGTAGATGCCCGAGGTGGATGCGGTGAAGATGACCCGACCGTAATTTTGCTCGCGCATATGAGGCCAGGCGGCGCGGGTGACTTTGTAGGCGCCTTCGACGTGGACGCGATAGACCAGGTCCCAATCGGCATCGTCCATTTTGTGGAAAGTCTTGTCCCGCAGGATCCCGGCGTTGTTGACCACTACGTCGACCCGGCCGAAAACGTCGAGGGCGTTCTGGACGATTTTGTCGCCGTCGGTGACGGAGTCATGGTTGGCCTCGGCAATGCCGCCGGCCTCACGGATTTCCGCTACTACACGGTCTGCTGCCGAAGCGTTTGCACCTTCACCTTGCGCCGAGCCACCGAGATCGTTGACCAGCACCTTGGCGCCCTGTTTCGCGAACAACAGCGCATGAGCGCGGCCCAGGCCACCACCGGCTCCGGTGATGATCACGACTTTATCTTCGAAGCGCACAGGCTCATTCATTAGGGGGACTCCAGCAGGCCGAGGGACAATAAGTCCGAGTCTCAGGCAAGGCGCTGCCGGTCACAATGAACACGGGGTAGGCTGAATGGTGCTCGATAAGGCGGGGGGATGATGAGCGCATGGACCGAGTCACGGCCCATCGCCAGCAAGCCGGCTCCTACAGGACCGGGGCGCCCCAAACTCATCAAACACCACAAAAACACTGTAGGAGCCGGCTTGCTGGCGATAGCAATCCGACAGGCACCACAAGCCTCAAGGACGCCATCGCCGGCAAGCCGGCTCCTACAAGGTTGCGGTGATGTCTACGAACAGGCCACTTTCAGCGGCGTTGAAATCAGCCGGTCGCGAAATGCCAGATAATGCTTGAGCACCTGAGCCGGTGCCTCGGTTTGCGGGTAATGACCGATGCCGGGCAGCAGGACCGTGTCCGGGTTCGGGATCAGCTCCCGATAGCGCTCGACCATGTGCCCGCCGGAGATCGGATCGACCTCGCCATCGATCACCCGCAACGGCACTTCACCGCGCTGCATGGCACTCACCCAACGCTCGCGCTGAACCCGACGTTCGGGGATGTAGGCAATCAGCTTGTGCATGATCCGTGGCCCGTGATTGCTGTCGATCAGGCTCCAGAAATCATCCATCTCACTCTCAGTAGGACGGCTCTGCGGTCCGAAAATCTGGCGAAAACTCTTCACCAGCGCATCACGGGAAAACGCGCGGCCGATCATCCAGCCTAACGGGCTGAGCAACAGTTTTTGCATCAGTACCGGACGATGGGTTTCAGGAAACAGCCCCCCATTGAGAAACACGCAACTGGCGAGATGAATGCGCTCCTCGTAATGCCGGGCCAACAGTTCCTGAGCCACGCTGTCGCCATAATCGTGGGCGAGCACGTGCACCGGTTGCTCGACGTTCAAATGCTCCAGCAACGCCTGTTGCAGATCGGCCTGCTCCAGCAGGCTGTATTCATGATCCACCGGTTTGGCTGAATCGCCGAAACCGAGCATGTCGCAGGCAATCACCCGATAACGCTGGGCCAGCGGCTGCCACAGGTAATGCCAGTCCCAACTGGCGGTCGGGAAGCCATGAATGAGCAGCAGCGGCTCACCCTGCCCCGCCGTCCAGTAACTCACCGTCTGATCACGAAAGACGAACGTCTGGCTGCGCTTGCGCCAGACACACAGGGGGATCTCGGCGAGAGGCATCAGAGTTTATATCCCGCGTCTTGTTTATCGAGTTTGCGCAGCAGCGCCGGCCAGGCCAGCGCGCCGCCCATCCCTTGTGCACTTTTGGTGACGCCGGCGATCATCGCCTTGGCGCCCGCCAGAATCTGCGGTTCGATGGCGATGAGTTCCGCACCACCGTTCTGCGCCAGCACCTGGATTTCGCAGGCGCGCTGGAAGGTGAACATCATCAGGAACGTGTCAGCGATGGTGCCGCCGCAGGTCAGCAACCCGTGGTTGTGCAGCATCAGGAAATTGTTTTCACCGAGGTCGGCCTGCAGCCGCGCCTTCTCTTCGTGGTTCAGCGCAACGCCTTCATAGGCGTGATACGCCAGGCTCGACAGAACAAACAGCGACTGTTGGCTGATCGGCAAAACGCCTTGCTTCTGCGCCGACACCGCAACGCCTGCCGCCGTGTGCGTGTGCAATACACAGACGACATCGTGCCGCACTTCGTGCACGGCGCTGTGGATGGTGTAGCCCGCCGGGTTGATCTCGTAAGGGCTGTCCATCAGCTTGTTGCCGGCCTGATCGACTTTGACCAGGCTCGACGCGGTAATCTCGTGGAACATCAACCCGAACGGGTTGATCAGGAAATCTTCAGTGCCTGGCACCTTGGCGGAAATGTGCGTGAAGATCAGATCATCCCAACCATGCAGGGCGACCAGACGATAACAGGCGGCCAGATCGACGCGGGTCTGCCACTCGGCGGCACTGACCTGGTCTTTGACACTGTGGGGCGATTGGACGGGGGCTACGCTCACGACAAGGAACTCCTGTTCTTATTGTTTTGCTCACGTTTAGCAGTCTAGTCAGCCCCCGGGGTTCATGTAGTTGCATTGGCAGCCAGCTTGATGACCTAGCGAGTCACTGCGCCAGACAGCTTGGATCCATGTCAAAGTACCGCCGCCAACAAGGGGGCATCGAACCGGTTCCGCAGCCCCGAATCGGCACAATCCTGGCTTGCCTTGCTTCGCGAATGGCCAGTCAGCCGCGCAGAGCGGTGACGAGTTCCGCCAGCCAGGGTTCGGCATCGGTTTCCGGGGTGACGCTTTCGCTGGCATCCAGGCGCAGCATCGGCAGCACTTCGCGGATGCCCAGTTCGCCGAACAGCTCGCGCATCAGCTCACCGCCACCGCAGAACGTATCGCCGTAGCTCGCATCGCCCAGGCCGATCACCGCGCCCGGCAAACCACGCCAGGCGGCCGGCAATTGGTCACGAATGGCGAAATACAACGGTTGCAGGTTGTCCGGCAGTTCGCCCATGCCCGTGGTCGAAGTCACTGCCAGAAAGGCTTGCGGGCCAAACGCCTGTACATCGGCAAGGCTGGCGCGCAGGTTGTGAAAGGTTTCGAAGCCCGCGGTTTTCAAAATATTCGCAGCGTGGCGAGCGACTTCTTCAGCCGTGCCGTACACCGAGCCCGAAAAGATGGCGACTTTCATCAATCTGATCCTGAAGCTGAGTAAAAAGATGAGGGATATTAACAGCCACAGCAAAAAAGCTGCGATTAGCTCTCATTAAGCATTGAAGGCCGCTAGAGTTCTTTTAGAATGCTGCGCTCAATCAATCTGGAAAGGATTCTCCGATGATCAACGCACAACTGCTGCAAATGGTGATTGACGCGTCCAACGACGGCATCGTGATTGCCGAAAAAGAAGGTGAACACGACAACATCCTGATTTACGTCAACCCGGCGTTCGAACGGTTGACCGGTTACACCAGCGAAGAAATCCTCTACCAGGATTGCCGCTTTCTGCAATCAGGTGACCGCGACCAGGAAGCGCTGCCCTTGATTCGCAATGCGTTGAGCAGTGGCGGCTCCTGCCGGGAAATCCTGCGCAACTACCGCAAGGACGGCACGCCCTTCTGGAATGAGCTGTCGCTTTCTACGGTGAAAAACCCGAGTGACGGTCAGACGTATTTTGTCGGCGTGCAAAAGGACGTCACCGTGCAGGTCAAGGCGCAGCAGCGGGTAGCGCAGCTTGAAGCGCAAGTGGCAGAGCTTCAGGCCGAGCTCGCCGCGCTCAAACCGACGAACGGCGCAAACAAAACCGAGAATTGATTGTCATTAACTACAATCACCGATGACTTTGTTACTTTTCCTTTCGAGCCCATCATGCAGCGCGACGCACTCCTGACCCAGGATGAGCTGGATTTTATCCAGACCATGCAACACAACCCGCAACTCAATGTGCGGGATGCGACGTCGAGTCTGCTTGTAAATGGTGGTTCGCAAATCCGTGACCTGCTCACGCGCCTTGCTGCTCATGAGCAAGTCACGATCCAGGCCAACTTCGAAAATCAGCAAATGACCTTCCCGCTGCATCTGGTGGAAGACGAATTTCACGCGCTGCATTTACGCCTCGGCGTCCCCAGCATTTATGAAGACGGACCGTTGGTCCGGCCATGGCGCCTGCTCCTCGAAGAACCGGTTGCCCTGGAAAATGCCGCCGGCCATCCCGGCACGATGTGGGTGCATGAAGTGTCGTTCAAAGGGGTTTTGCTGGAAGTTCGCAACAAGACCAAACCGCCCAAGCATTTCGCGTTGTGGTTCAGCCCGTCAGGCTACGAACGTATCGCGTTGCGCGGCACCTTCGAGAGAGAAACCGAGAACGGCTTCTTTGCCTATCAGTTGAGTCAGAGCGACAAGGATGAAACCGAGCGCCTTCGCCAGTACATCCTTCAGCAGCATCGACTGACCCACCCGACCCTGCATCTGTGATTCAGGTATCCAGGTTGCCTGCCAGGAACTGTTTCAGGCGCTGACGCATCACCACTCCTTCGTTACCCAGGCAGCCAATGGACGATCCGTCCAGGCTCTCCTGCGACAGTTCCGACGCGTCACCGGCCAGCATCAACTGGCAATCCAGGCTCATCGCCAGACGATTCAAACGTCGCGGCAAATCGCTGGTGGGCGCGTGATTGGAAAACAGCACCAACGCCTGGGGCTTGACCCTTTCGCAGACCAGCGCCAGTTCATCAAAGGGCTGACCAACCGCCAGCAATTGAATGGCCGAATCGACACTGCTCAAAAACAACGCCGTGACCAACAGTTCGAGTTCGCGACATTGATCGTTCAGGGGACAGACAATCACGCGCCGTGGCTGCATGACGCGCACCAGCAGCAGCCGCTGTAACACCCGGGAACGCAAAAAACCGTCCAGGAATAGCCACTCGCTGGCCTGGCCGAACACTTCCTGACGTTGCAGAAATTGCTTCCAGAGTGGCATCAGAATGTCCTGAAACGCCACGGTCAGGGGGTAACTGGAAAAGATCTGCCCATAGACCTGCTCCAGTTGCACCTCATCGAACACGCTCACCGCCGCTTTGACTTGTTCCTGCCACTGCGCGTAGTCAGCCTGCACCAGTTCGTTGGGGATGATGTGCGACAACGCTTGAAGCGGGGCAGTCTTGGCCAGTATCTTGCCGACCTTGCTGACGGCGACGCCACGTTCGATCCAGCCCAGGATGCTGCGGACCCGCTCGATATCGGTCATTGCGTACAAGCGATGCCCGCTTTCGGTGCGCATTGGCTGAATCAGACCATAACGTCGCTCCCACGCCCGCAAGGTGACCGGATTGACGCCCGTCAGCCGTGACACTTCACGGATCGGAAACAGTTCTTCCTTTTCTATGGAAAGAGCACGCGGCAAACCAGCGACATTTTCAGTCAAGACAGGCATAGGGCAGTCAACGTCCGCGCATAAATTGGATCCCATTCTACCTCTCTTGCCCCATCACCATTCAATACATTGATGAACGACGATTGTCGCGGCCATAACCTGTAGAATCCGGACTGATCCTTGCTTGTTCCAAGACGCAGCCCACCACCCCGGCGCTGCGCCTGGCGAAACTCCTATCCGGAGTAACGCGATTGTCATACGGAGATACAAAATGTCTACCTCCCCCGTCACGCTGATGGTTGCGCGCCGCGTCGCCGATGGGCGTTATCAGGACCTGATGGCCTGGTTGCACGAAGGCGAACAACTGGCCACCGACTTCCAGGGTTATCTCGGCTCAGGCGTGCTCGCCCCGCCGCCCGACGATGACGAATTCCAGATCATTTTCCGCTTCGCCAACGCGCAGACCATGCACGCCTGGGAGCATTCGGCCTCGCGTACCGCCTGGCTCGCGCGCGGCAGCGACTTGTTTGCGCATAAGACAGAACATCGCGTGAGCGGCATCGAAGGCTGGTTCGGCGCTGTCGGCCAACGCCCACCGCGCTGGAAACAGGCCGTGGCAATCTGGTTGGCGTTCTTCCCGGTGTCGTTGCTGTTCAACTTCGTACTGGGGCCGTTGCTCGGCGAAATGAGCCTGCTGCCTCGGGTATTCATCAGCACGCTGTGTCTGACGCCGTTGATGGTCTATTTCTTTATTCCGCTGTCGACCCGTTTGTTGGCGGGTTGGTTGAACAGCGCGCCGACACGCCGATTACCTGTTGAACCCTCCCCTCAAAACCGATGAGACCTATGTAGGAGCGAGCCTGCTCGCGATGGACGCCCAAGCGCCGCGGGGTATCAGGCCCCCAGTGTTATCGCTCACGACCATCGCGAGCACTCGAGCGTCGACCGGCTGCTCCTACAGGTCATAGGTGAACGCCGCGTTGCGCTGGTATAGTTTTGCTCTTACCGCGACGCGAGCCGTTCATGACCTCTTCATCCGCCCCGATCCTCATCACCGGTGCCGGCCAGCGTGTCGGCCTGCACTGCGCGCAGCGATTGCTCGAAGACGGCCATGCGCTGATCTTCAGCTATCGCACTGAACGCCCCGGCGTACAGGCATTGCGTGATCTGGGGGCGACGGCAATCCTCGCTGACTTTTCCAGCGAGACCGGGATTCTCGCCTTCATCAGCGAACTGAAAACCCACACCGACTGCCTGCGGGCGATCATCCACAACGCATCCGAATGGCTGGCCGAAACGCCGGACACCGACGCCGCAGCCTTTACCCGCATGTTCAGCGTGCACATGCTGGCGCCCTACCTGATCAACCTGCACTGTGCCGACTTGTTGCAACGCTCGACCCCGGCAGACATCGTGCACATCAGCGATGATGTCACGCGCAAGGGCAGCAGCAAGCACATCGGCTACTGCGCCAGCAAAGCCGGGCTCGACAGCCTGACCCTGTCCTTCGCGGCGAAGTACGCGCCTGACATCAAGGTCAACGGCATCGCCCCCGCCCTGCTACTGTTCAACCCTGACGACGACGCGGCGTACCGCGCCAAGGCTCTGGCCAAATCCGCATTGGGTATCGAACCCGGTAGCGAAGTGATCTACCAAAGCCTGCGTTATTTGCTCGACAACCCTTATGTCACCGGCACGACCCTGACCGTCAACGGCGGACGGCACCTCAAGTAAGTTGCCCCGCGAGGATATTTCATGACGTTATCCCGGCCCCAGAACGCCCTGTCCCAGAACTACCGCGAGATCCTCATCGGCCTCGGTGAAAACCCCGACCGCGAAGGCCTGCTCGATACACCGGCGCGCGCAGCCAAAGCCATGCAGTACCTGTGTCATGGTTACGAGCAATGTGTCGAAGAAATCGTCAACGGCGCGTTGTTCGCCTCCGACAACGATGAAATGATCATTGTCGACAACATCGAGCTGTACTCACTCTGTGAACATCACCTGCTGCCCTTCATCGGCAAGGCGCATGTGGCTTATATTCCAACGGGTAAAGTGCTGGGCCTGTCGAAGATTGCGCGGCTGGTGGACATGTTTGCGCGTCGCCTGCAAATCCAGGAAAACCTCACCCGGCAGATCGCCGACGCGGTGCAACAAGTGACCGGTGCCGCCGGTGTCGCTGTGGTCATCGAGGCACAGCACATGTGCATGATGATGCGCGGCGTCGAGAAACAGAATTCGACCATGAACACCTCGGTGATGCTCGGCGCCTTCCGCGAGTCGAGCAACACCCGTCAGGAGTTCCTGCAATTGATTGGACGGAGCAAGTAGCAATGCCACAACTTCAACCAGGAATGGCACGCATCCGGGTCAAGGACCTGTGCCTGCGGACGTTCATCGGGATCAACGAGGATGAAATCCTCAACAAGCAGGACGTGCTGATCAACCTGACGATCCTGTATGCAGCCCAGGAAGCGGTGCGTGACAACGACATCGATCACG
This sequence comes from Pseudomonas sp. PDM03, assembly GCF_014852385.1. Lineage (NCBI taxonomy): Bacteria > Pseudomonadati > Pseudomonadota > Gammaproteobacteria > Pseudomonadales > Pseudomonadaceae > Pseudomonas > Pseudomonas sp. PDM03. The sequence goes on from NZ_JACVBM010000006.1 coordinate 44,775, forward strand.
CGCTGAATTACCGAACCATCACCAAAGCGATCATCGCTCACGTGGAAGGCAATCGCTTTGCCCTGCTCGAACGCCTGACCCAGGAAATTCTCGATCTGGTCATGGCCAATGAGTCGGTGCTGTACGCCGAGGTCGAAGTCGACAAGCCCCACGCCCTGCGTTTCGCCGAGTCGGTGTCGATCACCCTGGCCGCGAGCCGCTGACCGCGTCTGGCGCATTGCTCGCCAGACTTTTATTATCTCGCGCACGACTGAACAGCACAGAGCCCATCATGACTGACCAACAACGCCTCGAACTTGAAGCCGCCGCCTTCCGCCGGCTGGTCGCGCACCTGGACAGCCGCAAGGATGTGCAGAACATCGATCTGATGAACCTCTCGGGTTTCTGCCGCAACTGCCTGTCCAAATGGTACAAGGCCGCGGCTGACGAACGTCAGATCGAGGTCAGCCTCGACGACGCCCGTGAAGTCGTCTACGGCATGCCGTACGCCGAGTGGAAAGCCCAATATCAGCAAGAAGCCAGCGCCGAGCAACAAGCGGCGTTCGCCAAAGGAAAACCCAATGAGTGATTTGAGCACCCTGCGCGCCAGCCTCAAGAGCGGCGAACACGTTTTTGCCGACACCCTGGCCTTCATCGCCGCCGGTTATGACTACCAGCCACAGGCGTTCAACAACGGTGGCGTGGAAAACGCCGCCGGGCAAAACGAAGGTTCGTGCAAGACCCTGGGCCTGGCGCTGCTGGAAGGGTTGAGCGATGAAGAAGCGCTGTTGGCATTCGGCGAGCATTACCGCTCCGTCGTGGCCACGCCTGACGGCAGCGATCATGGCAACATCCGCGCGTTGATTGCCCATGGATTGGCCGGTGTGAAGTTCACCCAGCAACCCCTGACCCGCCGCTGATTTCTGAGCAACACCTCCCACTGTAGGAGCCGGCTTGCTGGCGATGGCGTCCTCAATGTCGATGCAAGACTTAAGGGCCCCATCGCCAGCAAGCCGGCTCCTACAATGGTTTTGCGTTGTTTCGAAAAAATTTGCACAACGCTCAAACCACATCCCGACTTTTAAGATTGACCCGGCAACTTTATTTCGTTTGCCCGGCACCACTGCTCGCGGCTTAGATAAAAGAAGAGCCTCCCTTCTTCAGAGTCGGTCATCCATGAGCAGCGAAACCATCAGCCGGTCGATCAACATCGTGCACCCTGTCACGCTCAGCCACGGCAAAAACGCCGAGGTCTGGGACACCGAGGGCAAACGCTACATCGACTTTGTCGGTGGCATCGGCGTATTGAACCTAGGCCATTGCCACCCGCGCATCGTCGAGGCCATCCGCGAACAAGCCACCCGGTTGACGCACTACGCGTTCAACGCCGCCCCGCACGTGCCTTACCTCGAACTCATGGAGCGTCTGGCCGCGTTCATCCCGGTGGACTATCCGGTCAGCGGCATGCTCACCAACAGCGGCGCGGAAGCGGCGGAAAACGCCCTGAAGATCGTTCGGGGCGCGACCGGTCGCACGGCCGTCATCGCTTTCGACGGCGCCTTCCACGGTCGCACCCTCGCCACCCTCAACCTCAATGGCAAAGTCGCGCCCTACAAACAGAAGGTCGGCGTGTTGCCTGGTCCGGTGTTCCACTTGCCCTACCCGAGCAAGGACAACGGCGTGACCTGCGCCGAAGCGTTGAAGGCGATGGATCGGCTGTTCAGCGTCGAGATCGATGTCGACGACGTGGCGTGCTTTATCGTCGAGCCTGTGCAGGGTGAAGCCGGTTTCCTGGCGATGGATGTCGAGTTCGCTCAGGCCTTGCGCAAGTTCTGTGATGAAAAGAACATCCTGCTGATCGCCGATGAAATTCAGTCCGGCTTCGGCCGCACCGGCCAGCGGTTTGCGTTCTCGCGACTGGGCATCGAGCCGGACCTGATCCTACTGGCCAAAAGCATTGCCGGCGGCGTGCCGCTGGGGGCTGTGGTCGGACGCAAGTCGCTGCTCGACACCTTGCCCAAGGGCGGACTGGGCGGCACTTATTCGGGCAATCCGATCGCCTGCGCCGCTGCGTTGGCGACGCTGGATGAAATGACCGATGCCAACCTGCACGCTTGGGGTTCGCAGCAGGAAGAAGCGATCGTCAGCCGCTACGAAGCCTGGTGCGCCAACAAGGTTTCCCCTTATCTCGGACGCCTGACCGGTGTCGGCGCCATGCGCGGCATCGAACTGGCCAACGCCGACGGCACACCCGCCCCGGCGCAGCTGACACAACTGTTGGCCCTGGCCCGTGAAGCGGGGTTGCTGCTGATGCCTAGCGGCAAGTCGCGGCACATCATCCGGCTGCTGGCGCCGTTGACCACGGAGGCGGCGGTGCTGGAAGAAGGCCTCGACATCCTGGAGGCGTGCCTGAAAAAGCTGACCTGATCCTTGTAGGAGCCGGCTTGCTGGCGATGCAGACGACGCGGTTTTACAGGAACACCGCGCCGCCTACATCGCCAGCAAGCCGGCTCCTACAGGACAGCAAAATGAGCGGCACAAAAAAACCGGCCGAAGCCGGTTTTTTCATTTCAACAGAATCAGAACGAAGCGTTCTGCAGACCGTCGAGGTAACGCTCGGTGTCCAGTGCCGCCATGCAGCCGGCGCCGGCCGAGGTGATCGCTTGACGGTAAACGTGGTCAGCCACGTCACCGGCAGCAAAGATGCCTTCAACGTTGGTCGCGGTCGCATTGCCTTCACGGCCGCCGTGCACCACCAGGTAGCCGTCTTTCAACGTCAGCTGACCTTCGAACAGCGAAGTGTTCGGGGTGTGGCCAATAGCGATGAACACGCCGTCGACTTTCAGCTCGTCGAAGCTGCCGTCGTTGTTCTTCAGGCGAGCACCGGTCACGCCCATGTTGTCGCCCAGGACTTCGTCCAGGTTCGAGTTCAACTTCAGGATGATCTTGCCTTCGGCAACGCGAGCATTGAGCTTGTCGATCAGGATCTTCTCGGCGCGGAAGGTTTCGCGACGGTGGATCAGGGTCACGGTGCTGGCGATGTTGGCCAGGTACAAGGCTTCTTCGACAGCGGTGTTACCGCCACCGACCACGGCCACTGGCTTGTTGCGGTAGAAGAAACCGTCGCAGGTCGCGCAGGCCGAAACGCCTTTGCCCATGAACGCTTCTTCCGATGGCAGGCCCAGGTAGCGAGCGCTGGCGCCGGTGGCGATGATCAGGGCGTCGCAGGTGTAAGTCGCGCTGTCGCCGGTCAGGGTGTAAGGCTTGGCGGCGAAGTCCACGGCATTGATGTGATCGAAAACGATCTCGGTTTCAAAGCGCTCGGCGTGCTCACGCATCCGCTCCATCAACGCCGGGCCGGTCAGGCCGTGGACATCGCCCGGCCAGTTGTCGACTTCGGTGGTGGTGGTCAGTTGACCGCCGGCCTGCATGCCGGTGATCAGCAGTGGCTTGAGGTTGGCACGGGCGGCATACACCGCGGCGCTGTAACCGGCAGGGCCGGAACCGAGAATAATCACTCGCGAATGACGGACTTCAGACATAACCTGCTCCTGTTGACCGGCCCGGAATACCTGGCGCGGAACGCCGGATTGCCGGCGGGAATAAAAAAGGACCGTTGAAAGCACTTGGGGAAGGCTTGAACTCGACAGTCCTGTAAAAAGATTGGGTGCAGCGTATCGAGGGGGCGAAGATTAAGGAAATACGGTTTAACAATCCAGCTCATAGGCGGTCTCTATCCGGCTACCGCCTATATATAGGCGCCTTTGTTACAGTTGATGTCGATGCTGCGACCGCGCTTTCGCCCGTAAGGCAAAGCCGGTAAGGTCGGCGCGTTTCCCCTCTGCTCGGAGCACGATATGCCCGCCCCTGTTCTGTCCGGCCCGCAATACCTGCGCGAAGGCCTCAAACTGGTCCTGAGCCCCAGCCTGCGTTTATTCGTGTTGCTGCCGCTGGCAATCAATCTGGTGCTGTTCGTCGGATTGATTTATCTGGCCGGCCATCAATTCAGTCTGTGGGTCGATACACTGATGCCGTCCCTGCCCGACTGGTTGAGTTTTCTCAGTTATATTCTCTGGCCGATTTTCGTGGTGCTGGTGGTGTTGATGGTGTTCTTCACCTTCACCATGCTCGCCAACGTCATCGCTGCGCCGTTCAACGGTTTTCTCGCGGAGAAAGTCGAAGTGGTGGTGCGCGGCACCGACGACTTCCCGGCTTTCAGCTGGGGTGAACTGATCGCCATGATCCCGCGCACCCTCTCCCGGGAAATGCGCAAACTCGGTTACTTCCTGCCGCGGGCGATCGGGCTGTTCATCCTCTCGTTCATCCCGGTGGTGAACATCATCGCCGCGCCGCTGTGGCTACTGTTCGGCGTATGGATGATGGCGATCCAGTACATCGACTACCCGGCGGACAACCACAAGCTGGGCTGGAACGAGATGCTCGCCTGGCTGCGTGAGAAGCGCTGGCAGAGCATGAGTTTCGGCGGCAGTGTTTACCTGGTGCTGCTGATTCCGGTGGTCAATATCCTGATGATGCCGGCGGCAGTGGCCGGCGCGACATTATTCTGGGTGCGAGAGCGTGGAGTAGAAAACCTCACCGCCAAACTTCGTTAGGTACTTGCTTTTCGTTGTTATCCACGCGCGGCAATAACTGTGCCCAGAATAATCAGGCCAACGCCCATTGATTTCTGGAGTGTCATTGGCTCACTTAGAATCCAACCACTTAAAAGCAAAACGACAACGAAGTTCAAGCTCATAAATGGATAGGCGTGACTAAGATCAAACTTGGTCATCGCCGCCATCCAGGCTAACGATGCTAAAAACCCCGCTGCGAACCCTGAAACAATCGCCGGATCCAAAAACAGCAAAAAAAGAAATTTAATTTTTTGAGTTGTGTCAGAGGGGAATGCACCGTAGTGAGAGATTCGCCATTTAAGAATAAGTTGCCCATAGACGGTCAGCAGGATGGTTGCAAATATATACACATAATCGAATATACGAGCCATCAGCCTCTCTCCAGCACAGCCAGGCCGAAGCCGGTTTTACCATAGCCATTACCGTTATAAAGCATGTACCGACTTCCCTTATGATCAAACACAAACGGGTATTCGATCATCTCGCTATCCCAGCCTTCCGATGAAACATCGATAGCGGCTTCCTCCAGCGCCAATCGCCATTGCTTGCCTTCGTCAGTGGTTGCGTAGCCGATACGATAGGTTTCCCCGGCTCCGCTGCGATAGGAGAACCACATCTCCAATCCACCCAGATGGTTTTTTGCGACGGTTGGGCGCGAAAACGCTTGAGCGACTCCAAGTTCGAAGGGGATTGCCAAGCCGTTACGCTTCCAGTTTTCGCCATCAAGGGAATGCGCCGAGTTGATCACATGAACCATTTCTCCGTTACCCGAATCCCAAGTACGGGTCGATCCATACCACATGTCATATCCGCCGTTTCCGTCTTCACGCACCCACGGGTAAGAAAGGCTTATAGGATCGTCTTTATCAGCGCTCATGAACGGATTTTTGCTATCAAGCTTCAGCGTAGTATCCGCATTGACAACTAACCTGCCGACATCCCCCCTCCAATGCTGATCGATTGGCGCCTGCCACCCCATGAAAAGCATGTATTGCACGCCATCCACCGTGTAGCAGTTACCAATGCTTATACCATCAGCGTAAAAACTGCCTTTCGGTCCGTGCTCCATGAAAGGTGAAGGGTGTTCTTTGATGACTTTTCGTTTTTCAATATCGATATCCACAGCCCCAACGGAGGAGCGGTTATCAGAATCCCGACCACTGAAAAATACCCGAAAGACATCATCGTGCAGATGTACCGGTAACGGGTTGGCGGCATGAGATAATAACTTTGGATGACGCGCATCACCCTCGACAAAAAATAATTGCCCGAGCTTTTTCCATGTCGACTTCATAGTTTTCTCAGCTTGCTGCTGGGAACTTTAGAGCGCTCAGTCGCCGTGCCGATAAATACACCCTCCTGTTCAGCGTTTGCCAACAGCAGTGCACCTGCACCAACGACGCACTTGTCCTCGACCGTTATATGATCACGAAGCGTCGCATTGACCCCGATAAAACACTGCTCGCCGATATGCACACCACCAGAAATCACTACATGGGATGCGATAAACGTATGATCCTGAATCGTAGAGTGGTGACCAATATGGTTACCGCTCCACAAAGTAATATTATTGCCAATATTAACGAATGGCTGAATGGTATTGTCTTCAAGAATAAAACAATTGTCGCCAATCCGGCCTTCATTGAGCACCGTGGCATGACTGCTTATGTAACTGGCAAGCGTGTAGCCGAGCGCCTTGGCTGCAAGATATTTTTCTTTGCGCACTGCATTGAGCTTCGAGTAGCTCAGGGCAATAAACAGCTCGTGACTGTGCGTTGGGTAGTGCTCGGCTACGTCTTCGAATGCAACGACTGGTAGACCACAGAAAGTAGGCGCCTCGATATAACTACCGTCCACAGTGAAAGCAACAATCTCATAAGCGGAGTCTGTACTAAAATAAAAGTGGGCCAGCTGCGCAATATCGCCAGAGCCGAAAATCACTAATTTTTTTTTCATCACATTTTCCTTACAAGAATAGTGAATTCGTACAACCCATAATCGTGCAGAAGGGCTACATGACGAGAGTAACGCCGTTTGCATATATCAAATAACAGGCAAGGATCGGCGTAGTACAGATCATCTCGCTTCTTATCTTCGTCAGAGTAGGAGGTGAGGCAATTAAAAGAGAACCCCAGACGACTTGTGCGATCCAGAACATCCAGTGTTTTTTCAAGATAGCTCAGCCACTCGTCGTCTGAACGACCCAGGCGAACATTAAAAATACCACTGGCGACGCCATAGTCAGCGACAGAGTCGGGCTCGGACCCGGCAATGAATCGAATACCGGACAGTTTTGCGTAACGCTGTTCGGCAGCCTGAATCATCTCTTTTGAAACATCTATACCAAGATATGAAAATTTCTGAGGCTTGTTATTTAAGTAGTCAACCAGCGCACCGTAGCCACATCCCAGATCATTGACAGTACAGTCCTGCGGGCCATCGATTACTTTGCAGAGTTGCTCGAAACGCAGCGCCTGGCCCTGTTCACCATTCCAGTCCACCCCATTCGGTGTCTCGCCATGCAGTGCAAGCTTGCTCGAGTAATAGCTCGCTACTTCATCAAGGAGCTCAGTTTTGTCGCTGTGCATAAATCTGCCTCACGATAGTGTAGGGGCGCTGTTTTGACTCGGAAAATATCTTGGAGAGATAGATCCCCACGACACCGATAAACGAAATTATCATGCCGCCAAGTAGCCAGATAGAGGCCATGACCGACGTCCAGCCGCTCATTGGCTTTGCGAGAAACATCCAGTGCGCTGTCAAATATAGAATATAAAGTAGTGCGAAAAACGAAATAGACACGCCTATATAAAAAATACCAATCAATGGCGCATTGCTGAACGATGTTACCGAATTCACCAATATAGACATTTTTCTTCTGAGTGTATAAGTCGTCTGACTGGTATTGCTCTTTTTGACCGTCTGCGGCTGCTGCTCAAACCCGGTAATATGCCAAAGACCGGCAATAAATACCTCTCGTTCCTTATGGCGCAGTAAAGCGTCCACGTAGCGACGAGTCATTAATCTTGCAGTAACAATATTCTCTGGCAGGGCGAGTCCAGTCAGGGCTTGAAAGAAACGATAGAACCACCGGCCGCTCCATCGCTCAAACCAGCCGCCTTTGCGCTGCTCCTGCACTCCGTAAACAACATCACAGGCGGTCTGATTGATTTGCTGGTCAAAGCTGAGCAAGCACTCCGGCTCTTCTTCCAGATCGCTGTCAATCAGGAATATTTTTTCGCCTTTTGCGTGGGAGAGCCCCGTCATCATGGCCTTATGATGGCCGAAATTACGCGAGAGATCGATAAGTACGACATGATGGTCTCGTTCAGTGAGCGAGATGGCGATATCAAGACTGTTATCGGGAGATCCATCATTCACCAGCAGGATCTCATAATCATCCCCTGCAAGCGTCATCGCGACAGCACTCACGCGCGAATGAAACTCCTCTATGTAAGAGGCTGACTGATAAAGAGTGGCTACGATTGAGAGCTTCATGGAGCAACATGCCTCATTTGGCGATGAGCGTCTTTTCCACAATTAAAAAGCAGGTCAAGGATCGTGACACCATGGGTAAACTCGCCCCATAACTGCGAATACTCCGGATAACCTGAGTAATCGAACCAGGTTAACTTTATATTCATCGCTTCAAATACAGCTTCATCAACGTAGTCCTTGGCAGATGGCCCGGAGACGTACTCGCTCCCCCCAGCCTGTGCACAAAGATTGGCAAGGCGTTCCGTCTTACCGTCGACCAACTCATAATCCGATGAACGACTAATAACTGTCTTGATTTCCAGGTAATCGCAAATAGCCTGAATAAATCGCTGATTAAGGTCTGAAATATGAGTATAACTTTCATTCAGATAAAGCGGCTCAAGCCATTTTGCAATTTCATTAAAGTGCGGAGCGCGACTGTAATTTTGAACCAGAGACTTCCAATGTGAAGCGGCCCAGTCAACACCATCTATCTCAGTTTCCCTGATCTTCTGATGATATTTTCCTTTCACTAAAACTGGCACGGTCAACCATTGAACACCTTGCGGGGTTTTAATCTGATTACGATTTCGCCAATCACGCCGGGTATATTGCATGTCATCATAGAGAATGAACTCATCCACTGATGCGATCATGTCAAAATACCCTTTCCAAGGGATGTAGTTGGATTGAAGTATCGCGACTTTTTTCAACGCACTGTTCCCTGGCGACGGTGAATCTTCATTGAGAAATGTAATTGTGAAGTAGAACGAGCACATAGACGCACAGCAATATCACTACACAATTTTTAAGGCTGTCATATTAATCTGCAATGGGGGGAAGCGTCACCCTTTTCATGGTTTTTTGCCTCAGCAAACGCTCGAACGAGTTAACGTTTTGTGGACGCGACGCTAGCCCACGCCCATCCTCAGTCGCCCGGCCAAATGACATTCAATGCTCGCGCGGTCACAAATCCATCATCAAAACGCCACAACGACGACATGGCCTCAGCCGACACTGAGGTCATGACGACAGCTCTGCATATCACCCTGATCACCGAAACCTTCCCTCCCGAAATCAACGGCGTGGCCAATACCCTTGGCCGCTTGTGCGACGGTTTGCGCGCGCGCGGGCATCAGGTTGAACTGGTGCGACCACGCCAGGGTTGCGATCAGCAGCTGGGCAGCGACGATGAATTGCTGCTGTGCCGGGGCTGGCCGCTGCCGGGGTATCCGGGTTTGCAATGGGGTCAGTCGTCGATGCACAAGCTGCTCCGACGCTGGAAGCGCCAGCGCCCGGACGTGCTGTACATCGCCACGGAAGGACCGCTGGGCTTGTCCGCGTTGCGCGCAGCACGACGCCTGGGAATTTCGGTGGTCAGCGGTTTTCACACCAACTTCCAGCAGTACTCCAATCAGTACGGGCTCGGATTGCTCACGCGCCTGCTGACCCACTACCTGCGCTGGTTTCACAATCGCTCGACCCTGACGCTGGTGCCGAGTGTCAGCCAGCGGCTGGAGCTGGAGCGCCGGAATTTCGAGCGGCTGGCATTGCTGTCCCGCGGGGTCGACAGTCAGTTGTTCCACCCGACCAAACGGCTGCAATCGTTGCGTGAGCAATGGGGCCTGGGCGAGAAGGACATCGCAGTCATCCACGTAGGACGCCTGGCACCGGAGAAAAACCTTGGTTTGCTCAAGCGTTGTTTCGACACGTTGAAAGCGACTTATCCACAGCGAATCCTAAAGCTGATCATCGTCGGTGACGGTCCGCAACGAGGGGCTCTGGAACAGGAACTGCCCGAAGCGATTTTCTGTGGCACTCAGCGCGGCGAGGCCCTGGCCAGCCACTATGCGTCAGGGGATGTGTTTTTGTTTCCGAGCATGACCGAAACGTTCGGCAATGTGGTGCTTGAGGCACTCGCGTCAGGGTTGGGCGTGGTGGCCTACGATCAGGCTGCGGCGGCGCAGCATATTCGCCATGGTTACAACGGCGTGCTGGCGATGCCGGGGGATGAGGAAGCGTTCAGCGATGCCGCGGTGTGGCTGCTGGAGAAGCGCGAAACCTTGCGATGCGTAAGGCTCAATGCGCGCCAACATGCGAGTCGGCAGGGTTGGGCAGCGATTATCGAGCAGTTCGAGGGGCAGTTGCGGGGGGCTTGTTCGCAGGAACAGGTTTTGCCTGATGTGGCTTTGTTGCCTTAAAAGCTTCGCGGGCAAGTCGGATCGCCGCACCGCTCGCTCCTACAGATTCGAGTCGATCAGAACGATCGTATATCCTGTAGGAGCGAGCGGTGCGGCGATCCGACTTGCCCGCGAAGAGGCCTTTCCAGTCGCCGCTTAAACCAGCGTCATCAACGCCTCACGGCTGAACGGCAGGATATCTCCCTCACGACCGTCACGCACTTTCTGCGCCCAGTCCGGGTCCACCAGCAGCGCACGCCCCACCGCTACCAGATCGAACTCGTCGTTGTTCAAACGCTCCAGCAGTTTTTCCAGGCTGGCCGGCTGCGCGATCTTGTCAGTGTTGACCATGAATTGCAGGAACTCGCCATCCAGGCCGACGCTGCCCACGGTGATGGTCGGCTTGCCGGTCAGTTTGCGCGTCCAGCCTGCCAGGTTCAGCTCGGAACCGTCGAACTCCGGCTCCCAGAAACGGCGCGTCGAGCAGTGGAAAATATCCACGCCTGCGTCGGACAACGGCTTGAGGAACTCACCCAAGGCCTCCGGTGTTTGCACCAGACGCGCGGTGTAATCCTGCTGCTTCCACTGAGAGAAACGGAAAATGATCGGGAAGCCTTCACCGACTGCCGCACGCACCGCCTGAATCAGTTCGATGGCAAAACGCGAACGGTTCGCCAGGCTGCCACCGTATTCATCGGTGCGCTGATTGCTGCCTTCCCAGAAGAACTGGTCCACCAGGTAGCCATGGGCGCCGTGGATTTCCACGCCGTCCATGCCGATGCTTTGCGCGTCTTTGGCGGCTTGAGCGAACGAGGCGATCACGTCCTGGATATCCTGTTTAGTCATGCCGTGAACCACGACCTGACCATCCTTCAGTTTTTCCGACGGACCGTATCCCGGCACGCTGGCGTCAGGCTCGGTGCCAATGCGACGCACGCTGCCGACATGCCAAAGCTGCGGAACGATCTTGCCGCCTTCGGCATGCACCGCGTCGACGACTTTCTTCCAGCCGGCCAGCGCGGCTTCACCGTAGAAATGCGGCACGTTCGGGTAGCCGTTGGAGGCCTTGTGGCCGACGGTGGTGCCTTCGGTGATGATCAAGCCCACGCCTGCAGCGGCGCGACGACGGTAGTACTCGATCACTTTGGAATTGGGTACGCCACCCGGCGAAAACGAGCGGGTCATCGGCGCCATGACGACACGGGTCGGCAGTTCGAGGGTGCCGAGGTGGAACGGTTTGAACAGGGCTTTGACAGGCATGGGACGCTCCACGGGAATAGACTTTATGACGGCGATAATATGGAGAGTGCAACGCGATGAACAGCACTATTCATTGCAGTGATTAAGATACAAAAGTCACACGGAACTGTAGGAGCCGGCTTGCTGGCGATCCAGGCGACGCGGTATTCCTGACATACCGCGTCGCCTGGATCGCCAGCAAGCCGGCTCCTACAGAGGGGGGATTTCAGCTCAGGGCTTTTTCGATTGCCTGAATGACAGTGGGATCATCCGGCGCCGTACGCGGCGAGAACCGCGCCAGTACGCGACCATCCTTGCCGAGCAGGAATTTTTCGAAATTCCAGGTGATATCACCCGGGAATTCAGCCCCCTCGCCCGCCAGCAGGCGGTACAACTGATGACGCTCATGACCGTTGACTTCCAGCTTGCTGGACAACGGAAAGGTCACGCCATAGTTGAGGCTGCAGAACTCCTGGATCTCTTTCTCGGTACCTGGTTCCTGTCCGGCAAACTGGTTACACGGCAGGCCCAGCACGCTGAAACCCTTGCCTTTGTACTGTTGATAGAGGTTTTCCAGCGCCGCGTACTGTGGGGTCAAGCCACATTTGGAGGCAACGTTGACCACCAGCACGACGTTCCCCTTGAAGGGCGCCAGCGGAAGCTCCTGACCATCCAGGGCTGTCAATTTAAGGTCGTGAAAAGCACTCATGACGTACTCCAGATTCCCGTGTTCTTCTCGAAACAGCCACTTAGCGGTGTCATCGGGGACAGCCGCGGACTAAAAAGGCGCCCTCGGGCGCCTCTCCAGTTCTCTGAGCTTAGCGCAGAAAATCAGTGGTGATGGCCACCTTCGCCATGGACGTGACCATGAGCGATTTCTTCCTGGCTGGCGTCACGGATGGCGATGATCTTGACCTGGAAGTTCAGGCGCTGACCGGCCAACGGGTGGTTACCGTCGACAGTGACATCGTCGCCGTCCAGATCGCGAATGGTCACGATCTGCATTTGGCCGTCCGGCGCGGAAGCGTGGAACTGCATGCCCACTTCCAGCTCGTCGACGCCTTCGAACATGCTGCGGCTCAGGGTGCTGACCAGTTCGGCAGCGTATTCGCCGTAAGCGTCTTCAGGTTCAACGGCCACGGTCAGCTCGTCGCCGACTGCTTTGCCTTCCAGAGCCTTTTCCAGGCCCGGAATGATGTTACCTGCGCCTTGCAGGTAGACCAGCGGCGCGCCGCCGGCGGAGCTGTCGATGACCTCACCAGCGTCGTTGGTCAGGGTATAGTCGATGGAGACAGCCTTATTGGCGGCGATCAGCATGGGGCGAGACCTTTTGCATAAGAATTTAGAAAGGCCAAGTTTAGCGAAGCAATCGTCCGAAAGCGAACACAACCCGGACAGACGGAATGCGGCGCCAGGCTCGACGGTCACAGGTTTTCATCAGGACGAGGACGGGCATTGGGTGGCCGAGCTGTCCTGTGGCCACACGCAGCACCTGCGCCACCAACCGCCGTGGCAATCGCGCGCCTGGGTCATGGACCCACTGCTGCGTCATGAAAAAATAGGTCAGCCCTTTGATTGCGGGTGGTGCGCACAAGGCTCGGTTAGCGATAACCTTGGCGACTGAATTTCGGTAGATCGTCAGCTATAGATGATCGCCTTTGCCATGCACCTCCAGAGAATCCGCATGCAAACTTTTTTTATCGCGCCCACCGATTTTGGTGTGGGTCTGACCTCCATCAGCCTCGGGCTGGTGCGCACCCTAGAGCGGGCCGGCCTCAAAGTCGGCTTTTTCAAACCGATTGCCCAGCCGCATCCGGGTGATACCGGGCCGGAGCGCTCCACCGAACTGGTGGCGCGAACCCACGGTTTGAAACCGCCGCAACCGCTGGGCCTGGCGCACGTCGAGCGCATGCTCGGCGACGGCCAGCTCGATGAGTTGCTCGAAGAAATCATCACGCTCTATCAGCAAGCGGCCATCGGCAAGGACGTGCTGATCGTCGAAGGCATGGTCCCGACCCGCAGCGCCAGTTACGCCGCGCGGGTCAATCTGCATTTGGCCAAGAGTCTGGACGCCGACGTGATTCTGGTTTCGGCACCGGAAAACGAAGTGCTGACCGAGCTCTCCGGTCGCGTGGAGTTGCAGGCGCAATTGTTCGGCGGGCCGAAAGACCCGAAAGTCCTCGGCGTGATCCTCAACAAGGTCAGGACCGACGAGAGCATGGAGGCCTTCGCCTCGCGCCTCAAGGAGCATTCGCCGTTGCTGCGCAGCGGTGATTTCCGCTTGCTCGGCTGCATCCCGTACCAGCCGGAACTGAACGCGCCGCGCACCCGCGACGTGGCCGATCTGATGGGCGCGCAAATCCTCAATGCCGGCGACTACGAAACCCGGCGCATGACCAAAATCATCATTTGTGCACGCACCATGCGCAACACCGTGGAGCTGCTCAAGCCCGGCGTGCTGGTGGTGACGCCTGGCGATCGCGACGACATCATCCTCGCCGTCAGCCTCGCCGCCATGAACGGCGTGCCGCTGGCCGGCCTGCTGCTGACCAGCGACACCCTGCCCGACCCGCGCATCATGGACCTGTGCCGTGGCGCCTTGCAGGCCGGTTTGCCGGTGTTGTCGGTGAGCACCGGCTCCTACGACACCGCGAACCAGCTGAACGGTTTGAACAAGGAAATCCCGATCGACGACCGCGAGCGTGCGGAGATCATCACCGACTTCGTCGCCAGCCACCTCGACGCCAACTGGCTGCACCAGCGTTGCGGCACGCCACGGGAAATGCGCCTGTCGCCTGCGGTGTTCCGTTATCAATTGATCCAGCGCGCCCAGGCCGCCAACAAGCGCATCGTGCTACCCGAAGGCAGTGAGCCGCTGACCGTGCAAGCCGCGGCGATCTGCCAGGCGCGCGGCATTGCCCGTTGCGTGTTGCTGGCGAAACCGGCGGATGTCGAAGCCGTGGCGCGTGCCCACGATATCGAGCTGCCGCCAGGCCTGGAGATTCTCGATCCGGACCTGATTCGCGAACGTTACGTCGAGCCGATGGTTGCGCTGCGCAAGACCAAAAGCCTCAACGCGCCGATGGCCGAGCAGCAACTGGAAGACACCGTGGTGATCGGCACGATGATGCTGGCGCTGGATGAAGTCGACGGTCTGGTGTCCGGCGTCATTCACTCCACCGCCAACACCATCCGCCCGGCCTTGCAATTGATCAAGACCGCGCCAGGCTGCACCTTGGTGTCGTCGGTGTTCTTCATGCTGTTTCCCGAAGAGGTGCTGGTCTACGGCGACTGCGTGATGAACCCGCACCCGAGCGCCACGGAACTGGCCGAGATCGCCCTGCAAAGTGCGGACTCGGCAGCAGCGTTCGGCATTACGCCGCGCGTGGCGATGATCAGCTACTCCAGCGGTGAATCGGCCAGCGGCGAAGAGGTCGAGAAGGTCCGCGAGGCGACGTTGCTCGCCCACGAACAACAACATTCGCTGCTGATCGACGGCCCGTTGCAGTACGACGCCGCCGCCAACGAAACCGTTGCCCGGCAACTGGCGCCGAACAGTCAGGTCGCCGGCCGCGCCACGGTGTTCGTGTTCCCCGACCTGAATACCGGCAACACCACGCACAAAGCCGTGCAGCGCAGCGCCGACTGCGTCAGCCTCGGCCCGATGCTGCAAGGCCTGCGCAAACCGGTGAACGACCTGCCGCGTGGCGCGCAAGTCGACGACATCGTGTACACCATCGCGTTGACCGCGATTCAAGCTGCCAACCGACCTCTGGATGTTTAAATGCTGGATTTCCTGCCTGCCGCCGCACGCGGCGTGATTGCATCGTTGTTGCTGGCACTGAATACGATTCTGCTCTGCTCGTTTCTGTTCTGCGTGGCGATTTTCAAGGTGTTGCCGTTCGCCCTCACCCAGCGTTTCACGCGCTGGCTGATGAACCATACCCATGAAGCCTGGATCAGCAACAACAAGGCCTGGATGAACCTGGTCCGCCGCACCCGCTGGCACCTCAGCGGCCTTGAAGGGCTGGACTATCAGCACTCGTACCTGATCACCAGCAACCACCAGAGCTGGGTCGACATCATGGTGTTGCAGTACGTGCTCAACCGTCGTATCCAGCCGCTGAAGTTCTTTCTCAAGCAAGAGCTGATCTGGGTGCCGGTGATTGGCCTGGCCTGGTGGACGCTGGGCTTTCCGTTCATGAAGCGCTATTCCAAGGCTTACCTGGAAAAGCACCCGGAGAAGAAAGGCAAAGACCTGGAAACCACGCGCAAGACCTGTGAGAAGTTTCGTGATAACCCGGTGGGGATTTTCAATTTCGTCGAAGGCACGCGCTTCACCGAAGGCAAGCATGCGCAGCAGAAATCCCCGTTCAAGTATTTGCTCAAACCCAAGGCTGGTGGCATTGCGTTTGTGCTGGACGCCATGGGTGAGCAGCTGGAGTCGATCGTCAACGTGACGATTCACTATCCGGGTGGGCGTCCGGGGTATTGGGATCTGCTCTGCGGGAACGTTGAAGATGTTGTGGTGCACTTTCAGGAGTTGAAGATTCCGCCGCAGTTTATTGGCAAGAACTACGACCAGGATGGGGAGTATCGGTTGCAGTTTCAGGGGTGGATCAATCAGCTTTGGTTAGACAAGGATGCGTTGTTGACGCAGATGCATCGCGAGTATCCCGATAAACACTGACCTACTGTGGGAGCCAGCCTGCTGGCGATAGCGGGTTCACATTCAGCAGATTTATTGCCTGAATCACCGCAATCGCTAGCAGGCTAGCTCCCACAGTTGACCGAGTTGCCCCACAAAAAAACCCGCCGATGATCACTCATCGGCGGGTTTTTCATGAGCAGCTAACGCTTAGATCGCGCCATGCTTGCGCAGCAGATCCAGCACTTGCTTGACGCTTTCTTCCAGCGACAGCGACTGGGTGTCGACCACGAGGTCGGCGTCCAGCGGCACGTCGTACGGGAAGGAATCGCCCGGAATGTTATCCCCGGCCGCTGCGTACAAACCTTGCGGATCACGCTCGGCACAGACCGTCGGCGAGGCCTGGACGTAGACCGTCAGCAGACGCTCCTTGCCGATCAGGTCCTTGGCCTGCTCACGCCCTTCTGCACTCGGCGCAACAAACGCAGCGAGGGTCAGCAGACCGGCTTCGTTGAACTGACGCGCAACGTGCGCGGCACGACGCCAGTTCTCAGTACGCCCGGCGCGATCCTGTGGCAGACCTTTGTTCAGGTCGTGACGCAGGTTCTGGCCATCGAGCACAAACACCGCACGGCCCAGGTCGAATAACTTGCGTTCAACCGCATACGCCAGAGTGCTTTTGCCCGCGCCCGACAAGCCGCTGAACAACACGGTGGCCGGCTGTTGGCCGAAACGCTGAGCGCGTTCTTCGGTGGCAACGTGCGCCAGTTTGCCGTGGTGCGTGCTGCTGCCATGCGCCAACGGCTGAGCGATGATCATGCCGGCGGCAACAGTGCCGTTGGTCAAACGGTCGATGACGATGAACGAACCGGTGGTGCGGTTGCTCGCGTAACCGTCCAGCGCGATGGCGGCGTCGAGGCTGATCTTGACGCGACCGATCTCGTTCAACTGCAACGCGCTGGCAGGACCTTCTTCCAGGGTGTTCACGTCAACGCGGTTGACGATGCTGGTGATCGAGCCCGGCACGTACGTCGTAGCGCGCTTGATGTCGTATTTCTTGCCCGGCAGCATCGGTTCTTCGGCCATCCACACCAGCATGGCGTCGAAGGCGTCAGTCACTTGCGGCAGGTTGTCGGCGTGCACCAGCAAGTCGCCGCGAGAGATGTCGATCTCGTCTTCCATGGTCAGCGTCACCGCTTGACCCGGACCGGCATGCTCCAGCTCACCTTCGAAGGTGACGATGGATTTCACACGGCTGCTCTTGCCCGACGGCAGCACAACGACTTCATCGCCCTTGTGCACGACGCCGCTGGCCAGGGTGCCGGCGAAACCACGGAAGTTCAGGTTCGGACGGTTGACGTACTGCACCGGGAAACGCAGGTCGGTGTAGTTGCGGTCGCTGGCGATTTCGACGGTTTCGAGAATTTCCATCAGCGACTGGCCGGTGTACCACGGCGAGCGCTCGGACTTGTTCACCACGTTGTCGCCCTTCAGCGCCGACATCGGCACGAAGGCCATGGTGGTCGGCTTGAACGCGATGCCTTCGGCGAACTTCAGGTAATCGGCCTTGATCGACTCGAACACGCTTTCGTCGAAGCCATTGAGGTCCATCTTGTTGATGGCGACCACGATGTGCTTGATGCCCAGCAACGAGGCGATGAAGCTGTGGCGACGGGTCTGGGTCTGCACGCCGTAGCGGGCGTCGACCAGGATGATCGCCAGGTCACAGGTGGATGCACCGGTGGCCATGTTGCGGGTGTACTGCTCATGGCCGGGGGTGTCGGCGATGATGAATTTGCGCTTGGCGGTGGAGAAGTAGCGGTAAGCGACATCGATGGTGATGCCCTGCTCACGCTCGGCCTGCAGGCCGTCGACCAGCAATGCCAGGTCGATGTCTTCGCCGGTGGTGCCGACTTTTTTCGAGTCGCGGGTAATGGCTTCCAGGTGATCTTCGTAGATCATCTTGGAGTCGTGCAGCAGGCGCCCGATCAGGGTGCTCTTGCCGTCGTCGACGTTGCCACAGGTCAGAAAGCGCAGCATTTCCTTGCGTTCGTGCTGGCCCAGGTAGGCGAGGATGTCCTCGCTGATCAAATCAGATGCGTGCGACATGACAACCCCTTAGAAATAACCCTGACGTTTCTTTTCTTCCATCGAGCCTGCGCCATCGTGATCGATGACCCGGCCCTGGCGTTCGGAAGTTCGCGTCAGGAGCATTTCCTGAATGATGTCGGTCAGGCTGGTGGCCTCGGACTCGACCGCACCGGTCAGCGGGTAGTCACCCAGTGTACGGAAACGGACTTTCTTCTTGACGATGCGCGCCTTGTCTTCGTCGCTCAGGTGATTGAGCAGGCGTTCGTCGTCGATCATGATCCAGGTGCCATTCATCTCGATGACGTCGCGCTCGGCGGCGAAATACAGCGGCACAATCGGGATGCCTTCGAGATAGATGTACTGCCAGATGTCCAGTTCGGTCCAGTTCGACAATGGGAAAACGCGGATCGATTCGCCCTTGTTGACGTTGCCGTTGTAGACGTTCCACAGCTCTGGACGCTGGTTTTTCGGGTCCCAGCGGTGCTTGGTGTCGCGGAAGGAATACACGCGCTCTTTGGCGCGGGACTTCTCTTCGTCGCGGCGAGCGCCACCGAAAGCGGCGTCGAAACCGTACTTGTCGAGCGCCTGTTTCAGGCCCTCGGTTTTCATGATGTCGGTATGCTTGGCGCTACCGTGGGTCAGCGGGTTGATGCCCTGGGCCACGCCATCGGGGTTCACGTGCACCAGCAGGTCCAGGCCGAGTTCTTCGACCATGCGGTCGCGGAATTCGTACATTTCCTTGAACTTCCACCGGGTGTCGACGTGCATCACCGGGAACGGCAATTTGCCCGGGAAGAATGCCTTGCGTGCAAGGTGCAGCATCACGGCGGAATCTTTACCGACGGAGTACAGCATCACCGGGTTATCGAACTCGGCGGCGACCTCGCGGATGATGTGGATGCTTTCGGCCTCCAGCTGTTTCAGATGCGTCAGTTTGTCGACCATGGCTACTCACGAAAACGATCTTATGGACGGCCAGCGGGCCGTGTTCGAGCGGGGAATCCTAGCACAGCGACCTCTTCTAATCAGGACGCGAGCTAGATCGAAAGGGTATATGAATATACCCCCTCGTTTGGGCCCAGGGACCTTGTAGGAGCTGTGTGAAAATCAAATCGGATTCGGGCAATCGATGAAGATGTGCTCCAGCGCAAACCGTCGCGCCAGGTAATCCCCCAGCGCCTGCACACCATAACGCTCGGTGGCGTGGTGACCGGCGGCGATGAAACTGATGTCGTTTTCCCGGGCGCTGTGGAAGGTTTGCTCGGACGCCTCACCGCTGAGGTACAGATCGACGCCCGCCAAGACCGCCTGATCGATATACCCCTGGCCGCCACCGGTGCACCAGCCGACCCGACGAATCATCTCGCTGCCCTCAATCAGCAGCGGCTCGCGGCCCATGACTTCCTGCACGCGGCGAGCGAAATCACGCGGCGTCACCGGTTCGTTCAACGAGCCGACCAGACCGACAATCTTGAGGTTATCCGGATCCAGCGGCCCTTCGACGGTGATGTCCAACTGACGGGCGAGTTGCACGTTGTTACCGACTTCCGGGTGCAGGTCCAGCGGCAAGTGATAGGACAGCAGGCTGATGTCGTGCTTGAGCAGGGTTTTCAACCGACGCTGCTTCATGCCGGTGATGCACGGGTTCTCGCCCTTCCAGAAGTAACCGTGATGCACCAGCACCAGATCGGCCTGCGCTTCAACCGCTGCATCCAGCAACGCCTGACTGGCCGTGACGCCACTGACGATGCGCATCACCTGCGGTCGGCCTTCGACCTGTAACCCGTTGGGGCAATAATCGGCAATCTTTGCACTGTTCAGATAACGGTCGGCTTCTTCGACCAGGGTGCTCAGGGCGACGGCCATAAAAGACTCCTAAATATCCCGTTCAGAGGCGCGCGCGGCCTCGTATAATGCGCGACATTATGGGCGGTCTCTAACCGCCTGCAACCTCTCAGGACGTGCTTAATGCTCAAGGCGCTGCGTTTTTCCGGCTGGCCGCTGTTGGCCGGCGTGCTTATCGCTCTATTGATCATCCAGCGTTACCCGCAGTGGGTCGGGCTTCCAAGCCTCGACGTCAACCTGCAACAAGCCCCGCAAACCACCACCATGCAGCAAGGTCCGGTGTCCTATGCCGACGCCGTCACCACCGCTGCGCCGTCGGTGGTGAACCTGTACACCACCAAAGTCATCAACAAGCCGAACCATCCGCTGTTCGAAGACCCGCAGTTCCGTCGCTTCTTCGGCGACAACGCGCCCAAGCAGAAACGCATGGAATCGAGCCTCGGCTCCGGCGTGATCATGAGCCCGGAAGGCTACCTGCTGACCAACAACCACGTGACCAGCGGCGCCGACCAGATTGTCGTCGCGTTGAAGGACGGGCGTGAAACCCTGGCCCGCGTCATCGGCAGCGACCCGGAAACCGACCTTGCGGTCCTGAAGATCGATCTGAAAAACCTGCCGTCGATCACCGTCGGCCGCTCCGACAACATCCGCATCGGCGACGTCGCACTGGCCATCGGCAACCCGTTCGGCGTCGGCCAGACCGTGACCATGGGCATCATCAGCGCCACCGGCCGTAACCAGCTGGGCCTGAACAACTACGAAGACTTCATCCAGACCGACGCAGCGATCAATCCCGGCAACTCCGGCGGTGCGCTGGTGGATGCCAATGGCAACCTGACCGGGATCAACACGGCGATCTTCTCCAAGTCCGGCGGTTCGCAAGGCATCGGTTTCGCGATCCCGGTCAAACTGGCGATGGAAGTGATGAAGTCGATCATCGAACACGGCCAGGTGATTCGCGGCTGGCTCGGTATCGAAGTGCAGCCGTTGAGCCAGGAGCTGGCGGAGTCGTATGGCCTGTCGGGACGTCCGGGCATTGTGGTCGCGGGGATTTTCCGTGACGGTCCGGCGCAGAAGGCCGGCCTGCAATTGGGCGACGTGATTCTCACCATCGACGGCGAACCGGCCGGTGATGGTCGCCGCTCGATGAACCAGGTCGCGCGGATCAAACCGACCGACAAAGTCACGGTTCAGGTGATGCGCAACGGCAAGGAGCTGAAGCTCACCGCTGAAATCGGCTTGCGCCCGCCACCGGCGCCAGTGAAGGAAAAAGAAGAGCAGTAAGCGCTGGCCCGAGGCATTCGGGCTAACAGCATACATTCTCATTAGACATGTTATATTGTTTCAATATTAATATTGGAACAACATAACATGTCGTCTCGAACAATGGTTTCTGTGGCGGGGCTCACCTTTGGCCTGCTCGCAGATCCGGTCTTCGCCGAAGACTCAAGCCCGCTCGAACTGGACGCCATCAGCGTCACCTCCGACTACGAATCCCCCACTGGCCCGGTCAAAGGCTACCGCGCCACCCGCTCCTCCAGCGCGACCAAAACCGACACTGCCCTTCGCGACATTCCGCAATCCATCAGCGTGATTCCCGCCAGCGTGCTCAAGGACCTCGGCAGTAATAGCGTCGAGCGCGCATTGGACTTTGCCGGCGGCGTGTCGAAGCAGAACAATTTCGGTGGCCTGACGCTCTATGAATACAGCGTGCGTGGCTTCACCACCTCCGAGTTCTATAAGGACGGCTTCAGCGCCAACCGGGGTTACCCGAGCACACCGGACGTGGCGAACATCGAGCGCATCGAAGTGCTCAAAGGTCCGGCAGCCAGTCTCTATGGCCGTGGTGATCCAGGCGGTACGGTAAACATCGTCACCAAGAAACCGCAACCCGAGGCCTTCACCACGCTGCAGACCAGCGCCGGCAGTCAGGACCGCTATCGCACCGCGCTGGACATCAACACGCCGCTGGACGACGACGGCCATGTGCTATCCCGCGTTAACCTGGCCGTCGAGGACAACCACAGTTTTCGCGATCACGTTGAGAGCCGCCGTGTGTTCGTCGCGCCCTCCTTCAGCTGGCAGCTGAACACGGACACCCATTTGCTGGTGGAAAGCGAATTCGTCCGTCACAGTTCGACGTTCGACCGTGGCATCGTCGCCCCGAACAACAAGTGGAGCGGCGTCTCGCGCTCGACCTTCCTCGGCGAACCCAATGACGGCGACATCGACAACCACAACAACAGCCTGCAAGCCGCCCTCGAACATCAGCTCAACGACGCTTGGAAGCTGCGCCTGGCCAGCCATTACAAGGAAGGCAAACTCTGGGGGTTCGCCTCCGAGGCGCGGCCATTGAATGCCAACGGCCACACGGTCAATCGCCGCTACCGCGAGCGCGACAACGATTGGCACGACAGCATTACCCAGCTCGAATTGCGGGGTCTGTTCGACCTCGGTGGCTGGCAGCACGAACTGCTGATCGGCAGCGAATACGAGAACTACCGCAAGAACGAACGGGTGACCACGATTGCCGGCGGTGGCTACGCCATCGACATCTATCAGCCGGTCTACGGCCAACCGAAACCCAACGGTGCCCGCTCAGGCACAGACTTTTTCGAGCATGTCGAAAGCCAGGCGCTGAACGTGCAGGACCAGATTGTCTTTTCCGACAAACTACGCGGCATGCTCGGTGCGCGCATCGAACATTTCCAGCAAAGCATCGACGATCACACGCGCATTGCGACCAGTCGCCAGAGGCACGATGCGCTGACTCAACGGGCCGGTCTGCTCTATCAACTGACGCCTGAAGTCGGCGTGTTCGCCAACGCCTCCACCTCGTTCAAACCGAACAACGGCCTGGACGCCACCGGCAAATCCTTCGACCCGGAAGAAGGGGTCGGCTATGAAGTCGGGATCAAGACCGAGCTATTCGACAACCGCCTGAGCAGCACCCTCGCCGCTTTTCGAATCGACAAGGAAAACGTGCTGGCCCTAGACCCCGGCACCGATACCAGTCGCGCCATGGGCAAGGCGCGCAGCCAGGGCTTTGATCTGCAAGTCGCCGGGCAAGTGAGCGACGCCGTGCGGGTGATCGGCGCGTTTGCCTACATCGACGCCGAAGTCACCAAGGGCGACAAGGTCATTCCTACCGGCAGCCGCATCCTCGGCGTAGCCAGGCGCAGCGGCAGTCTGCTGGGAGTTTATGAATTTCAGGAAGGCCGTCTGCGCGGTTCAGACCTCGGCGCAGTATTCACCTATGTCGGCGATCGCTCGGGTGAAGCCGGCGCTGACTTCGAACTGCCGGCTTACCAAACCGTCGACCTGCTGGCCCATTACAAGGCCAGCGACAACGTCACTGTGGGCCTGAACCTGAACAACCTTTTCGACGAGAAATACTTCGAGCGCTCTTACAGCAACTACTGGGTCAATCCCGGCGAGCCGCGCAATTTCACCGTCAGCCTGACACTCAATCTGTAAAAGGACGTCACCATGCACCTTCTCAACCCCTTGGCCGTGCTCGGTCTGCTCTTCGCCACTGAAGCCTCGGCCCATGGTCTATGGACCGAACAACGCCGTGGCAACATCGAAGTGGTTTACGGCCACGGCGCCGAGGACAATGCCTTTAAACCGCAAAAGATCAGCGGCGCCTGGGCGTATGACGTCAACGGCAAAATGATCCCGGTAACCGTGCAACGGCTCGCCGACCACGCCCGCCTGCAACCGCTGAAACCACCGGCCGTCATGGTCGTAGCGCTGAACAATGGCCTGTGGTCGCAAACTGCCGACAAGAAGTGGGTCAACGAAGGGCGCAGCAAAGTACCGGGCGCAATCGAGTCGATCCAGACGTTCAAGTACAGCCTGGCGATCTACCAACCGGGGGCGAAATTGCCGTCGCTTGATCAGATGAAATTGCTGATTTTGCCGGAGGTCGATCCGCTGACGGTCGGGCCGGGCAAGTCGTTGCCGGTGCGGGTGCTACTGGATGGCAAGCCGGTGGCGGGGGTGAAGCTGACAGGCGATTACCGCAACGCGCCGAATACGTTGAGCACCGAGACCGATGCGCAGGGACGGGCGCAGGTGTTGGTGCGTAATGAAGGGCTGAATGTGATTGCTGCGCAGATGGAACTGCCGGTTAAGGACAACGCTGACGTGAGCAGTCGGGGATTGTTCAGTTCGCTGACGTTTCTGGGCGAGCCGCATCACGAGTAAGGCATTGGTTCTGTGGTGAGCCTTTCGCCGGCAAGCCAGCTCCTACAGGGTTTATGTCGATCACAGGAGTTGTGTACGACACAGTTCACTGTAGGAGTTGGCTTGCCAGCGATAGCGATTTACAGGTCGCCGAGGCCGTCGATCAGTGCCTGATTCTGTTCAGGTGTGCCAATCGAAATCCGCAGGAACTGCGCAATGCGCTCCTGCTTGAAGTGTCGGACGATCACGCCTTGCTCGCGCAACTTCGCTGCCAGCCCCGCCGCATCGTGCTGTGGATGCCGGGCGAAGATGAAGTTCGCCGCTGACGGCAGCACTTCAAAGCCCTTGGCTTGCAGTTGTGCAACGACCTTCTCGCGATTCTCGATGACCAACCCGCAGGTCTTGTCGAAGTACTCGCGGTCTTCGAACGCGGCGGCTGCACCGACGTTCGCCAGGCGGTCCAGCGGGTAAGAGTTGAAGCTGTTCTTGATCCGCTCCAGCGCCTCGATCAGGTCCGGATGCCCCACCGCCAGACCGACCCGCAGGCCAGCCAGAGAACGGGACTTGGACAAGGTCTGAGTCACCAGCAAATTCGGATAACGGTCCACCAGGCTGATCGCCGTCTCGCCACCAAAGTCGATGTAAGCCTCATCCACCACGACCACCGAATCCGGGCTGGCCTTGAGGATTTGCTCAACCGCGTCCAGCGCCAGCAGGCAACCGGTCGGCGCGTTCGGGTTCGGGAAGATGATCCCGCCGTTTGGCTTGGCGTAATCCGCCGGGTTGATCTGGAACTGTTCGTC
This sequence comes from Pseudomonas sp. PDM03, assembly GCF_014852385.1. NCBI lineage: Bacteria > Pseudomonadati > Pseudomonadota > Gammaproteobacteria > Pseudomonadales > Pseudomonadaceae > Pseudomonas > Pseudomonas sp. PDM03. Next base: position 69,859 of record NZ_JACVBM010000006.1, read on the forward strand.
CAGCGGCACCGCGTCGAACGTGATGCCGTACAACCCGCAGTAGACCGGGTAAAAGCTGTAGCTGATGTCCGGGAACAGCACCGGCTGATCGTGTTGCAGCAAACCGTGAAAGATGTGCGCCAGGACTTCATCGGAACCATTGCCGAGGAACACCTGATTGCTTTGCACGCCGTAGTACTTGGCGACTGCGTTTTTCAACAGGTCGCTATTCGGGTCCGGGTACAAACGCAGGTTGTCGTTGAGCTCGGTCTGCATCGCCGCCAGGGCTTTTGGCGATGGGCCGTATGGGTTTTCGTTGGTGTTGAGCTTCACCAGTTTCGCCAGTTTCGGTTGTTCGCCCGGCACGTAAGGCACCAGGTTCTTGACGAACGGGCTCCAGAATTTACTCATCTCAGTTCCCCTGCTTGTCGTCGATGATGCGGTATTCGGCACTGCGGGCGTGGGCGGTCAGCGACTCGCCACGGGCCAGCACGGAAGCGGTCTTGCCCAGTTCCGACGCACCCTGCTCGGAGCAGAAGATGATCGACGAGCGTTTCTGGAAGTCGTACACGCCCAGCGGCGACGAGAAACGAGCAGTGCCGGAGGTCGGCAGCACGTGGTTCGGGCCGGCGCAGTAGTCGCCCAAGGCTTCGGAGGTGTGACGGCCCATGAAGATTGCGCCGGCGTGACGGATCTGCGGCAACCACGCTTGTGGATCGGCGACCGACAACTCCAGGTGCTCCGGTGCGATGCGGTTGGCCACTTCGATGGCTTGTTCCATATCGCGAACCTGGATCAGCGCCCCACGACCATTGATCGAGGTTTCGATGATCTCGGCGCGCTCCATGGTCGGCAGCAGTTTGGCGATGCTGGCGGCAACCTTGTCGAGGAATGCGGCGTCCGGGCTGACCAGAATCGCCTGGGCGTCTTCGTCGTGCTCAGCCTGGGAGAACAGGTCCATGGCGATCCAGTCCGGATCGGTCTGGCCGTCGCACACAACGAGGATTTCCGACGGGCCGGCGATCATGTCAATGCCGACCTGGCCGAACACGTGACGCTTGGCGGTGGCGACATAGATATTGCCCGGGCCGACCACCTTGTCGACCTTCGGCACGCTTTCGGTGCCGTACGCCAACGCGGCAACGGCTTGGGCGCCACCGATGGTGAACACACGATCGACGCCAGCGATGCACGCAGCGGCCAATACCAGCTCGTTGATTTCACCACGTGGGGTCGGCACTACCATGACCACTTCGGTCACGCCCGCCACTTTGGCCGGAATCGCATTCATCAGCACGGACGACGGGTACGACGCTTTACCGCCCGGGACATAAAGACCGGCGCGATCCAGCGGCGTGACCTTCTGGCCCAGCACGGTGCCATCGGCCTCGGTGTAGCTCCAGGAATCCTGTTTCTGCTTTTCGTGGTAGCTGCGCACACGGGCCGCGGCTTTTTCCAGCGCTTCGCGCTGCGGCACGGTGATTCGGGTCAGCGCCAGTTCCAGGCGCTCGCGCGGCAGGATCAGGTCGGCCATCGAGGCGACTTCCAGGCCGTCGAACTTCTGGGTGAATTCCACCAGCGCCGCATCGCCACGCTCGCGCACGGCCTTGATGATGTCCAGCACCCGCTGATTGACCGAGTCGTCAGACACACTTTCCCAGCTCAGCAGATGATCCAGATGATGTGCGAAATCCGGATCAGCAGCGTTGAGTCGGCGAATTGCAGTCGGTGCGGTCATAGCGAGAGCCTCATAGGAATGGCAAAAACTCAGGCGCCCTAACTTAGCAGTCGTTTCCGCTTGGGCACCTGAGATTCTGGCTATGAGGCGGATAGACGGGCGCGACTCAAAGTCGCGCAGGTGAATCAGCCGCGGTGTCGAGACTCCACTGCCTTGCGCAGGGTGTCGATCAACGCCTGGATACGGGCGTGCTGCATTTTCATCGAAGCTTTGTTGACGATCAGCCGGGAGCTGATGTCGGCAATGAAATCCTGGGGTTCCAGGCCATTGGCGCGCAGGGTGTTGCCGGTGTCGACCACGTCGATGATCTTGTCCGCCAGACCGATCAGCGGCGCCAGCTCCATCGAGCCGTATAGCTTGATGATGTCGACCTGACGGCCCTGTTCGGCGTAGTAACGCTTGGCAACGTTGACGAACTTGGTCGCCACCCGCAAACGGCCCTTGGGCTCGACATCGCCGACACGGCCAGCGGTCATCAGCTTGCAGAGGGCAATGCGCAGGTCCAGTGGCTCGTACAAGCCCTGGCCGCCATATTCCATCAGCACATCTTTACCGGCGACGCCCAGGTCAGCGGCACCATGCTCGACATAGGTCGGCACATCGGTGGCGCGCACGATCAGCAGGCGTACATCTTCCTGGGTCGTGGGGATGATCAGCTTGCGGCTCTTGTCCGGATTCTCGGTCGGCACGATGCCCGCTTCAGCCAGAAGCGGCAGGGTGTCGTCAAGGATGCGGCCCTTGGACAGTGCGATGGTCAACATGGGAAACGTCAGTCCTTATCAGGCTACTGATGCCCGGTCGCAAATGGCGCCGGACACACATCGTGGGCTCTCTCAATAAAAAAAGAAGCCCTCGACTTGAAACGAATTCAACGGGCACATCCTTATGCCCATGCAGCAAAAAACTAGCCCGGTACGCGGCGGATCTTGGCGCCGAGCATCTGCAGTTTCTCTTCGATGCACTCATAACCACGGTCGATGTGGTAGATGCGGTCGATCAGGGTGTCGCCTTCAGCGATCAGCGCCGAGATCACCAGGCTGGCCGAAGCACGCAGGTCGGTGGCCATGACTGGCGCGCCTTTCAGCTTCTCGGTACCGGTGACAATGGCGGTGTTGCCTTCGACCTGGATCTTGGCGCCCATGCGGTGCAGTTCGTAAACGTGCATGAAGCGGTTTTCGAAGATCGTCTCGATCACGGCACCGGTGCCTTCGGCAATGGCGTTGAGCGAGATGAACTGCGCCTGCATGTCGGTCGGGAACGCCGGGTACGGAGCGGTGCGCACGTTGACGGCTTTCGGCCGCTTGCCGTGCATGTTCAGCTCGATCCAGTCTTCGCCGCAGGTGATTTCGGCACCCGACTCACGGAGTTTCTCCAGGACGGCTTCGAGGATGGTCGGATCGGTGTCCTTGACCTTCACACGACCACCGGTCACGGCGGCGGCAACCAGGTAGGTGCCGGTTTCGATGCGGTCAGGCATCACTTTGTAAGTGGTGGTGTGCAGACGCTCGACGCCATCGATGGTGATGGTGTCGGTGCCGGCGCCAGTGATCTTGGCACCCATGGCGATCAGGAAGTTCGCCAGGTCGACGACTTCAGGTTCGCGCGCGGCGTTGGCCAGCACGCTGCGGCCCTTGGCCAGGGCAGCGGCCATCATGATGTTTTCGGTACCGGTCACACTGACGGTGTCGAAGAAGAAGTGCGCGCCACGCAGGCCGCCTTCAGGCGCCTTGGCCTTGATGTAGCCGCCTTCGACGTCGATGACCGCGCCCATGGCTTCAAGACCACGGATGTGCAGGTCCACCGGACGCGAGCCGATGGCGCAACCGCCAGGCAGTGCGACTTCGGCTTCACCGAAACGGGCAACCATCGGGCCCAGTACCAGGATCGACGCACGCATGGTTTTAACCAGTTCGTACGGAGCGATCAGGGTCTTGATGGTGCGCGGGTCGATTTCGACGCTGAGTTTCTCGTCGATCACCGGCTCGATACCCATGCGACCGAACAGCTCGATCATGGTGGTGATGTCGTGCAGGTGCGGCAAGTTGGCAACGGTAACCGGGCCATCGCACAGCAAAGTTGCAGCCAGGATCGGCAGGGCAGAGTTCTTTGCCCCGGAAATGCGGATCTCGCCATCAAGACGAGCGCCACCGGTAATAATCAATTTATCCATAAGAATCTCGACGCCCTTGGGCTCAGGTGCGCTCGGCCCAGGCCGCGCTGCTGAAAAATTTCATAGTGACCGCATGGATGCTGCCATCGGTGATCCATGGGTTCAAATGGGCATAGACCTGCTGCTGACGCTTCACCGGGCTCAACGCCGCCAGTTCATCGCTAATCACATTCAGCTGAAAATTGCAGCCTTCACCTTCAACTTCCACCTGCGTGTTTGGCAGCTTTCCTTCAAGGAAGCTCTTCACTTCTACGGCCTGCATGCTCAACCTCAATCGGCGCCCTGTGCGCGCGGGTCGGACATCATACAAAAAAGCCCCGCGCCTGCGAACCCCGCGAAGCAGGACTCTGACGGGGGGCTTCTCTGTCGATGCGGTTAGGGATGCGCCAACAGCTCGGTCATTTCGCTGACCTGAGCGATTTCGCGCATGTCTTCGGGCATCGCGCGGATGCTCAGCGTCTTGCCGGCCTCGTGCGCATCCCGCATGAAACACAGCAGCAACGACAAGCCGACGCTGCTGGATTTCAACACCGCCGAACAGTCCACCACCAGTGCCGGGGACTTGCTGGCCTTGATCAGCGCCTGGCCCTGCTTGCGCAGGCCCGGGCCGGTGAGGTAGTCCAGCATGCCGCTGAGCATCAGTTCACCGGATTCGTTCATGCGAATGGCCGATACACTCATTGGGTCTGCTGCTCGGTGGATTGCTTCTGGCTGGCTTCCTTGGCCTTGGCGACTTCACCGGCCCAACCATTGATGGTCTTGTCCAGGTCGTTGCCATTGCGCTGCATCGCATCGGCGAATTGGTCGCGGAACAGCTTGCCGATGTTGATACCGTTGATGATCACGTTACGCAGCTTCCACTCGCCGTTGATCTTCTCGAGCGTGTAGGACACAGGATAGATCGCGCCGTTGCTGCCTTTGACCGTCATGCCAACGCTGGTGCGGTCTCCCGACTCATCCTTGGCAGGGTCGACGACGATGCCCTGGTTGTTGTACTCGAGCAAGGCGTTGCCATAGAACTGGAACAGGCCTTTCTTGAAGTTCTCTTCAAAGGTCTTCATTTGCGCCGGCGTGGCCTTGCGCGAATATTTGACCGTCATGATGCTCTTGGAGATGCCCTCGGCATCCACCACAGGCCCGACGATGGTGTTCAGCGCCGTGTAAAAGTCCTGCGGGTCCTGTTTGTACTTCTCTTTGTTGGCCGACAGATCCGCCAGCAACCGGGTCGTGGTGTCTTGTACCAGTTCGTGCGCGGAAGGCGCCGCCACGGCGTTAGCCATCAACGGCAGGGCCGCGAGTAATACCAACAGGCCACGTCGCAAGGTAGAGATCATTCAAAAGCTCCTCATTTGGCGTCTTTGCTAACGGTATTGAGCAGGAATTTACCGATCAGGTCCTCGAGCACCAGCGATGACTGGGTGTCATGGATGGTTCCACCATCCTTGAGCAGGGCTTCTTCGCCGCCCACGCTGATACCGATGTACTTCTCGCCCAACAGGCCAGCAGTCAGGATAGATGCAGTGGAGTCATTCGGCAGGTTATCTACGCGCTTTTCCAGCTGCATCGTCACTCGACCGGTGAAACTGTCGCGGTCCAGATCGATCGCCGTGACCTTGCCGATGGTCACACCGGCCATGGTCACTTTAGCTCTGACCGTCAAACCGGCGATATTGTCGAAATACGCATAAAGTTTATAAGTATCGTTGGTTGCGCTCGGGGACAGGCCACTCACCCGCAACGCCAGCAACAGCAAAGCCAGGATGCCAGCCAGCAAGAAAAGGCCGACACCGATTTCCAGGGTGCGGTTTTGCATCAGAAATCTCCAAACATCAAGGCGGTCAGAATAAAGTCCAGGCCGAGTACCGCCAACGAGGCGTACACAACGGTCTTGGTAGTGGCACGACTGATCCCCTCGGATGTGGGCTCGCAGTCATAGCCTTGGAATACGGCGATCCAGGTCACGACAAAAGCGAAGACAATGCTTTTGATGATGCCGTTCAGCACATCGTCGGCAAAGGTCACGCTGTTTTGCATGTTCGACCAGTAGGAACCTTCATAGACACCCAGCCAGTCGACGGCCACCCACGAACCGCCCCAGATACCCACCACGCTGAAAATCATCGCCAGCACCGGCAGGGAAATGAAGCCGGCCCACAGGCGCGGGGCAATGATGTACTTGAGCGGGTCGACACCAATCATTTCCAGACTGGACAACTGCTCGGTGGACTTCATGTTGCCGATTTCAGCCGTCAGGGCCGAACCGGCGCGCCCGGCGAACAACAACGCCGTGACCACGGGGCCCAGTTCACGCAGCAACGTCAGCGCAACCATCTGCCCGACCGCCTGCTCCGAACCATAGCTGGACAGGATGTTGAACCCCTGCAGCGCCAGCACCATGCCGATGAACACCCCGGAGACCACGATGATCACCAGGGACATCACGCCCACCGAATGCAATTGCTTGATCAGCAGCCCGAACCCGCCGCCGATACCGCCACGGCCGAGCAAGGCATGAAACAGGAAGATCGTCGAACGACCGAACACCGCCAGCACATCGATGCCTGAGTGGCCGAACCGGCGCACGCGCTCCAATAGTGAAATCTTGCGCATCAACGCTTCCCCAGAAGATCTGCGCGGTAATCCGTCGCTGGAAAGTGGTACGCCACCGGGCCGTCGGGTTCGCCGGTCATGAATTGGCGAATTCGCGGCTCCTGCGAGTTCATCAGCTCCTCGGGCGTGCCCTGCCCCAACACCTGACCTTCGCCCACCACATAGATGTAGTCGGCGATGCTCGCCGTCTCGGCCAGATCGTGGGAGACCACGATACTGGTGATGCCCAGCGCGTCGTTGAGCAGGCGGATCAAGCGCACCAGGACGCCCATGGCGATCGGGTCCTGACCGACGAAGGGTTCGTCATACATGAGAATCTGCGGATCGAGAGCAATTGCCCGGGCCAGCGCCACACGACGCTTCATGCCGCCGGACAGTTCCTCGGGCATCAGGTCGATGGCGCCACGCAGGCCCACGGCCTGCAATTTGAGCAGGACGATGTCCCGGATCATTTCTTCCGGAAGCTCGGTATGAACGCGAAGCGGAAAGGCGACGTTCTCGAACACATCGAGATCGGTAAACAGTGCGCCGCTCTGAAACAGCACGCCCATGTGCTTGCGAGCGTCGAACAAATCGCTGCGCGACAGCTTCGGCAGGTTTTGACCGTTGACCCAGACTTCGCCCTTGGTGGGACGCAGCTGTGCGCCCATCAAACGCAGCAATGTGGTCTTGCCACACCCGGAAGGCCCCATGATGCCGGTGACCTTGCCGCGTGGAATACGGATATCGACGTTATTGAAAATGCTGCGCGAACCGCGCTTGAAGGTCAGTCCCTTCAGCTCGACCGCGTAGGCGTTATCGGCACTCATCTAAACTCCTTGCGATGCAGCCTCTCACTCGGACGCCTGACTTTCTGACGAAAGCACATACCTCCCGGGCAGGCCGAACTGGCGGCGAACTATATCACTGCAAAGGCCAAGCGCCCAAGCGCCAAGCCGGGCCATGTTCAGCAACATGACAGGCAAAAAGCATTCACTCGGAGGGTTTCGGTAACAGGGAATGACAAAGCGCGACGAACTTGCGTGAGGGTTTCGATCATTACCGCTATAATCGCCGCCTTTTCATCAGGCTATACGATTTCTGACATGAGCCAATCCAGCGACCTGATTCAATCAGCACAACGCACCATCCGCCTCGAACTGGAAGCCGTAGAAGGCTTGCTGCCCCACATCGACGCAGATTTCGTACGCGCTTGCGAGATGATTCTGGCCAGCAAAGGCCGCGTAGTCGTGGTCGGCATGGGCAAATCAGGGCACATCGGCAACAAGATCGCGGCCACCCTGGCCAGCACCGGCACCACGGCATTCTTCGTGCACCCGGCCGAAGCCAGTCACGGCGACATGGGCATGATCACCCGCGACGACATCATCCTGGCCCTGTCGAACTCCGGTTCCACCAACGAAATCGTGACCCTGCTGCCGCTGATCAAGCGCCTGGGCATCAAACTGATCAGCGTGACCGGCAACCCCGACTCACCGCTGGCCAAGGCCGCCGAGGTCAACCTCAACGCGCACGTCGAGCATGAAGCCTGCCCGTTGAACCTGGCGCCGACATCGTCGACCACTGCGGCGCTGGTCATGGGCGACGCCCTGGCCGTTGCGCTGCTGGAAGCCCGCGGCTTTACTGCTGAAGACTTCGCCTTTTCCCACCCTGGTGGCGCGCTGGGCCGACGCCTGCTGTTGAAAGTGGAAAACGTCATGCACGCCGGGCAGGAGCTGCCGCAAGTCCAGCGCGGCACCCTGCTCAAGGACGCGCTGATGGAAATGACCCGCAAGGGTCTGGGTATGACCGTGATCCTGGAAGCCGACGGCAAACTCGCCGGGATCTTCACCGACGGCGATTTGCGCCGCACCCTGGATCGCAGCATCGACATCCACAGCGCGACGATCGACCAGGTCATGACCGCTCACGGCAAGACCGCCCGCGCCGAGATGCTCGCGGCCGAGGCCCTGAAAATCATGGAAGACCATAAAATCAACGCGCTGGTCGTGGTCGATAGCGAAGACCGCCCGGTCGGCGCCTTGAACATGCACGACTTGCTGCGCGCGGGAGTAATGTAATGAGCACGGACCTGCTGCAACGCGGCAAACAGATCAAACTGGCGGTATTCGACGTTGACGGCGTCCTGACCGACGGACGCCTGTACTTCCTTGAAGACGGCAGCGAATTCAAGACATTCAATACACTCGACGGCCATGGCATCAAGATGTTGATGGCAGCGGGCGTGCAGACGGCTATCATCAGCGGCCGCAAGACCCCGGTGGTCGAGCGACGGGCGAAGAACCTCGGTATTCCCCACCTTTATCAGGGCCGTGAAGATAAACTGGTGGTGCTTGACGAGCTTCTCGCACAGCTCAATCTAAGCTATGAACAAGTCGCCTACCTCGGCGACGACCTGCCAGACCTGCCGGTGATCCGCCGCGTTGGCCTGGGCATGGCGGTGGCCAATGCCGCCAGCTTCGTGCGTGAACACGCCCACGGCATCACCCAGGCCCGTGGTGGCGAGGGTGCCGCTCGCGAATTCTGCGAATTGATCCTGCGCGCCCAGGGCCGCCTCGATGCGGCCAACGCCGCGTACCTGTGAGCCAACTATGCTGAGCAAGAAATTTCGCAACATCCTGATGTTCGGTTGCATCGCAGCGATATTTGCTGCGGTCGGCTACTGGAACATCAGCCCGGAGCGCTTCCTCGACAAGCCTGTGGCAAAGGTCGATGAAAGCGAAATCGACTACTACGCGATCAACGCGCACAGCGTCCAGTTCCTGCCGGATGGCAAACTGCAATACGAAATGACGTCCGACAAGGTTGAACACCTGAAGGCGACCGAAGTGACGCTGCTGACCAACCCGGACCTGAACCTGTTCCGCGGCACCCAGTTCCCTTGGCACGTCCAGAGCGAACACGGCGAGGTCAACCCGGACGGCACCCAGGTCGAACTGATCGACTCGGTGCGCATCACGCGTTTCGACGAGAAAAACCGCAAGACCCTGATTACCACCACCCGTATGACCGTGTTCCCGCAACAGCAATATGCGCAGACCGAGCAACCCGTTAGAATCGACGGCGCTGGCGGTGTATCGACTGGCAAGGGAATGAAAGCGTATTTGAAAGAAAGCAGGATACACCTGCTATCGAACGTAAGAGGACAGTATGAGGCTCGTTAAAACTCTCCCTATTTTGCTCGGTCTGAGCGCAGCACTGGGAAGCGTGAGCGCCTGGGCTCTGCCGAACGATCAACAGCAGCCGATCCGCATCCAGGCCGACGACGCCCAACTGGACGACAAGAACGGTATTGCCACCTATAAAGGCGACGTGATCATCACCCAAGGTTCGATGATCGTTAAAGGCAATACTGTAACCATGACCCGCACCCCTGCGGGCGACATCGACGTGGTGACTTCGGTGGGCAACCTTGCCTATTTCGAACAACTGCAAACGGCGGGCGACACCAAGCCGGTTCAGGGCTGGGGCGTCACCATCCAGTACCACGCCTCGCAAGACCGCGTCGTGCTGATCGATCGCGCCAAAGTTGTCGATAAAGACGGCAACGTCACCCAAGGCGAGAAAATCGTCTACGACACCAACAAAAAGCTTGCCAGCGCAGGCCGTGCCACGGGCACCAATGTGACCGAGTCGCGTCCGCGTATCGACATGGTTATCCAGCCGAAAAAGAAAACCGACGAGCAAAAGGCCCAGTAATGGCAACTCTGAAAGCTCAGCATTTGGCCAAGAGCTACAAGAGCCGTCAGGTCGTGCGCGACGTCAGCCTGTCTATCGACAGCGGTCAGATCGTCGGCCTGCTTGGCCCTAACGGCGCCGGTAAAACCACCTGTTTCTACATGATTGTCGGCCTGGTTCAGGCGGATCAGGGTCGCGTACTGATCGATGATCTGGACGTCAGCCACCAGCCGATGCACGGTCGTGCAAAGGCAGGTATCGGCTATCTTCCGCAAGAAGCGTCGATCTTCCGCAAACTCTCGGTCGCCGACAACATCATGGCGATCCTCGAGACCCGCAAGGAACTCGACAAGGCCGATCGCCGCAAGGAACTGGAAAGCCTGCTGCAGGAATTCCACATCAGCCACATCCGCGACAGCCTCGGCATGAGCCTGTCCGGTGGCGAGCGCCGCCGCGTGGAAATCGCCCGGGCACTGGCCACCAACCCGAAATTCATCCTCCTCGACGAACCGTTCGCCGGCGTGGACCCGATTTCGGTGGGCGACATCAAGCAGATCATCTACCACCTCAAGGCCAAGGGCATTGGCGTGCTGATCACCGACCACAACGTCCGTGAGACGCTGGATATCTGCGAAACCGCCTACATCGTCAACGATGGCCAACTGATCGCCGAAGGTGATTCGGCCACCATCCTGGCCAACGACCTCGTGAAAGAAGTCTATCTGGGCCATGAGTTCCGCCTGTAAGCACAGAGGTGTCTGGCTGGCTGCCCGAGCGCTTGTCTCGATAAAAAATCAATACTTTTTTATTGTTACAGCGCTCTAGGCAAACGCTACGGTTTCGGGCATATAATTTGCTTATGTTTGGCGCTTCGGCGCCCTGTAGTGGATGGCGCATGTGCGCCGGCGAATAAGGTGTTTAGCCCCTGCCATGAAACCATCGCTAGTCTTGAGAATGGGCCAGCAGCTGACGATGACACCGCAGCTGCAACAGGCCATCCGCCTGCTCCAATTGTCGACCCTGGACCTGCAACAGGAAATCCAGGAGGCCCTGGAGTCCAATCCGATGCTCGAACGCCAGGAAGAAGGCGACGACTTCGATAACGCCGACCCCTTGGCCGACAAAGCCGAACAGCAACCCAACGCCGACGTTTCAGAACCCTCCTATCAGGAAACCGCCCCGACGGTGGACAACCTCGAGGAAGGTGACTGGAACGAGCGCATTCCCAACGAACTGCCCGTCGACACCGCCTGGGAAGACGTCTACCAGACCAGCGCCAGCAGCCTGCCGAGCAACGATGACGACGAGTGGGATTTCACGACCCGTACATCCGCCGGTGAGAGCCTGCAAAGCCACCTGCTGTGGCAACTGAACCTGGCGCCGATGTCCGACACCGATCGCCTGATCGCCGTGACCCTGATCGATTGCATCAACAATCAGGGCTACCTGGACGAAACCCTTGAGGAAATCCTCGAAGCCTTCGATCCGGAACTCGACATCGAACTGGACGAGATCGAAGCCGTCCTGCATCGCATCCAGCAATTCGAACCCGCCGGCATCGGCGCCCGCAACCTGGGTGAATGCCTGCTGCTGCAATTGCGCCAACTCCCTGCCAAGACACCTTGGCTGGCCGAGGCCAAGCGCCTGGTCACCGATTACATCGACCTGCTCGGCAGCCGCGACTACAGCCAGCTGATGCGCCGCATGAAGCTCAAGGAAGATGAACTGCGCCAGGTGATCGAACTGGTTCAGAGCCTCAACCCGCGCCCTGGCTCGCAGATCGAATCCAGCGAAGCCGAGTACGTCGTCCCCGACGTGATCGTGCGCAAGGACAACGAGCGCTGGCTGGTCGAGCTGAACCAGGAATCGGTGCCACGGCTGCGGGTCAACGCCCAATACGCCGGTTTTGTGCGCCGCGCCGATACCAGTGCCGACAACACCTTCATGCGCAATCAGTTGCAAGAGGCCCGCTGGTTCATCAAGAGCCTGCAAAGCCGCAACGAAACCCTGATGAAAGTTGCCACCCAGATCGTCGAGCATCAGCGCGGTTTTCTGGAATACGGCGACGAAGCGATGAAACCGCTGGTGCTGCATGACATCGCCGAAGCGGTGGGCATGCATGAGTCGACGATTTCCCGCGTAACCACACAAAAATTCATGCATACCCCCCGGGGCATATATGAGCTGAAATACTTTTTCTCCAGTCACGTCAGCACCTCCGAAGGCGGTGAATGCTCGTCCACGGCGATCCGCGCGATCATCAAAAAACTGGTTGCCGCGGAAAATCAGAAAAAGCCGTTGAGTGACAGCAAGATCGCTGGTTTACTGGAGGCACAAGGCATTCAGGTGGCTCGCCGCACCGTCGCCAAGTACCGCGAATCCCTCGGGATCGCGCCTTCGAGCGAACGCAAGCGGTTGATGTAGAGCCACGCCACAGCGTTCCAGTGGTAGATCATCTGGTCTACCGCTTTATGCACTGGCAACGAAGGAGAAGCTGTATGCAAGTCAACATCAGTGGACACCAACTGGAAGTGACCGAACCTCTTCGCACCTACATCGGCGAAAAACTCGAACGGTTAGAGAGGCATTTCGACAAGATCACCAACGTGCAGGTCACGATGACGGTCGAAAAGCTGAAGCAGAAAATCGAAGCCACGCTGCATATTCCCGGCAATGAAGTGGTCGCCAACGCGGAACATACCGATATGTACGCGGCGATCGACGCATTGACCGACAAGCTGGATAAACAACTCAAAAAGCATAAGGAAAAGACCCAGAGCCTCCTCCAGGGCGCGACCGGTCGTTAACACTCCCAACCCATGATCCGACTTGAAAGCATCCTGACCCCCGGCCGTTCCCTCGTGAACGTGCCGGGCGGCAGCAAAAAGAAAGCCCTCGAGCAAATTGCCAACCTGATCGCCCGGGAAGTGCCGGATCTGGAGATGCAAGATGTCTTCGAGGCGTTGATTGCCCGTGAAAAACTCGGCTCGACCGGTTTTGGCAACGGCATCGCTATCCCTCACTGCCGGCTGAAAGGTTGCACCTCGCCCATCAGCGCCTTGATGCACCTGGACGCCCCCATCGATTTCGACGCCATCGACGGTGCTCCGGTTGACCTGCTGTTCGTCTTGCTGGTCCCCGAAGCCGCTACCGATGCGCACCTTGAATTGCTCCGCCAGATCGCCAGCATGCTCGATCGCAAGGAAGTCCGCGATCGCCTGCGTAGCGCCCCGAGCAATGAAGCCTTGTATCAGGTTGTCCTGGACGAGCAAAACGGGCACTAATCATGCGCTTGATCATCGTCAGTGGCCGTTCCGGCTCAGGTAAAAGCACCGCGCTCGATGTTCTCGAGGACAACGGCTATTACTGCATCGACAACCTGCCCGCCGGGTTGTTGCCGGAACTGGCCGAACGCGCGCTGGTCCACACCGAACTGCCACAGCCGCTGGTTGCCGTCTCTATTGATGCGCGCAACCTGCCGAGTCACCTGAGCCGGTTTCCGGAACTGCTCGAAGAAGTTCGCAGCCGGCATATCCAGTGCGACGTCCTGTACCTGGACGCCGACGAAGAAACCTTGCTGAAGCGTTTTTCGGAAACTCGCCGTCGTCACCCGCTGAGCAGCGCCAACCGCTCGCTGGCCGAGGCGATCAACGACGAAACCAGCCTGCTCGGGCCGATTGCCGACCTCGCCGATCTCAAGGTCATCACCACCAACCTGAACCTGTACCAGCTGCGCGACACCATCAAGTTACGCCTGCTGAACCAGCCGGAACCCGGTACTGCGTTTTTGGTGGAGTCGTTCGGATTCAAGCGCGGCATGCCGGTGGACGCCGACCTGGTGTTCGACGTGCGCTGCCTGCCGAACCCCTATTGGAAACCCGAGCTACGCGATCAGTCCGGGCTTGATGAGCCGGTTGCCACGTACCTGGCCGCCCAGCCGGACGTCGAAGAGATGTTCCAGGACATTTCCACGTACCTGCTCAAATGGCTGCCCCGCTTTGCCGCCAGCAACCGCGCTTATGTCACCATTGCCATCGGCTGCACCGGCGGGCATCACCGCTCCGTCTATCTGACCGAACGTCTGGGTCAGGCCCTGCAAAAAACCCTGAAGAACGTCCAGGTCCGCCACCGCGACCTCAGCTAAAGGATTCACATCGCGATGCCTGCTCTGGAAATCGAAATCATCAACAAGCTGGGTCTGCATGCCCGTGCTTCCGCCAAATTCGTTGGTGTCGCTGGTCAGTTCAAGGATTGCACGATCAGGGTTGGACGCACGCCGGAATCCACGGTCGACGGCAAAAGCATCATGGCAATGATGATGCTCGCGGCCGGCAAGGGCACCACAATCCACCTGAGCACGGAAGGCGAGCAGGAACAGGAAGCGCTGGATGCGTTGGTGGCGTTGATCAACAACTTCTTCGACGAAGGCGAATAACGCTCGCCTAGGCGAGCGCTGTATCCATCACCATCATCAAACAAAACCCGATCAGCAGCCCAAGGCTGGCCAGCTTGTCGTGACCATGGCGGCGCGACTCGGGGATGACTTCGTGCGTGACCACCAGCAACATGGCCCCGGCCGCGAGCGCCAGGCCCAACGGCAACAGCAATTCGGCCAGACTCACCAGCCAGGCGCACAACAGTGCGAAGACCGGCTCCACCAAGCCTGATGCCGCCCCGATCAGGAACGCCTTGACCCGCGACATCCCTGCCCCGGCCAACACCAACGCAATGACCAATCCTTCCGGCACATCCTGTAAGGCGATGCCCATGGCCAGGCTGTCGGCGTCAGGCATGCCGCCACCCGCCGAGACACCGACCGCCATGCCTTCGGGAATGTTGTGGGCAATGATGGCAAACACGAACAACCAGATCCGTGGCGGAATGACCGGCCGCTCCAGTGTGCCGACGAGCATTTCCGGCGAAGCACCTGAGACCTTTCGATCCACCAGATACAGCCCGAACGCGCCAAGCATGATGCCGAAACTGATCAGACCGCTGGCCGCCCAAGGTGTCAGCCCCAGGCTTTCAGCGGCGGCAATGCCTGGCACGATCAGCGAAAACGCCGTCGCCGCGAGCATCACCCCGGCACCGAAGCCGAGCAACGTATCGCTGACCGCCTGGGGCATGCGTCGAATCACCAGCACCGGCACCGCGCCCAAAGCCGTGCCCAAGGCGCAAATGGCCCCGCCCTGCAACGCACGCAGCAGTTTCGGCTCAAGGTCCAGCCACGCGAGCCCATGCGCAACCAACAGGCTCATGCCCGCCAGCAGTAACAGCGACCCAAACGCGTAACGAAACATTCGTCCACTTCCGGTCGCCAGCGTTTCAGTGCCCATAGTCCGCCCAGGATTGTTTTTATAGAAGACTTAAACCAGTACAGCCTGATAGCGCGCAGCGACTTCGGGCCAATTGATCACGTTGTAAAAAGCGTTGATGTATTCCGGGCGGCGGTTTTGATACCGCAGGTAATAAGCATGCTCCCAGACATCCAGCCCCAGAATCGGCGTATTGCCGTTCATCAAGGGACTGTCCTGATTGCCGCTGCTTTCAACGACCAGCGTCTTTTGCGGCGTCACACTCAGCCAGGCCCAGCCACTGCCGAAACGGGTCAGCGCGGCTTTGGTGAAGGCCTCCTTGAAACGGTCGAGGCCGCCCAACTGGTCTTCGATGGCCTTGGCCAATTCACCGTCTGGCTGACCGCCGCCGTTGGGCACCATCACTTCCCAGAACAGCGAGTGGTTGGCGTGACCCCCGCCCTGATTGATCACCGCTGCGCGGAGCTTTTCCGGTAGTTGCTGGACAGCTGCCACCAGTTTTTCCACCGGCCACTCGGCGAACTCGGTGCCTTCGACAGCGGCGTTGAGGTTATTGATGTAAGTCTGGTGATGCTTGGTGTAGTGGATTTCCATGGTCTGCGCATCGATGTGCGGTTCCAGGGCATCGTAGGCGTACGGCAAGGCAGGCAAGCTAAAAGCCATTTCAGTGGACTCCGTGATGTAGAGACGCAGGAGGCGACGCGGCATCGATGTGCAGCAAACGATGAGTGCGTGGGTATTCGCCATGCTCGCTGATGAAATTCAGCAGTTCGACGTAGGTTTTGCTGCTCTGACGCAGTGCGGCTTCACGCAATGCCGGCGCCAGTCGCGGGTCCTGCATGGTCTTCAACAAGCGCTGGTGGATGGCGCACAGGTATTCGGCGCTCTCCTCCGGCTGGTTCAGACGCAAATGCAGGTCCGCGAGGTTGTGATGGGAAATGACACAGGCCGCCACCGCTTCGTCGGCATCCGCCCAGCGCTCGAACAACACCTGGGCCAGGGCCAATGCCTGCAAGTAAGCCTCGCGGGCATCGACGTATTCGCCCAGCATGAAACAACGGTTTGCCCTTTCGATCGTGCGTTTCCAGTGCTCCATGGTGAGCCTCCAAAGCGGTTGCGGTGATTACACGCCGCCTGCGGTGAGCTTTTCCGGATTGAGCAACTCTTCCAGTTGGCTGCGCGACAGTTCGGTGTGCTCCAGAGCGACATCGATCACCGGCCGGCCTTGCTGATAAGCCTTCTTGGCGATCTCCGCAGCTTTTTGGTAACCAATGATCGGGTTCAGTGCCGTGACCAGAATCGGGTTGCGCGACAGCGCTTCCTTGAGCCTGGCTTCGTTGACCTTGAAACTGGCGATAGCCTTTTCACCCAAGAGATGGCTGGAGTTGGCCAGCAATTCGATGCTGCTCAACAGGTTCTGAGCGATGATCGGCAGCATCACGTTCAGCTCGAAATTGCCCGACTGCCCGGCGATGGTGATCACCGTGTCATTGCCGATCACCTGGGCGGCGACCATCGCGGTGGCTTCCGGGATCACCGGGTTGACCTTGCCGGGCATGATCGACGAGCCCGGTTGCAAGGCTTCGAGTTCGATTTCACCGAGGCCGGCCAGCGGGCCGGAGTTCATCCAGCGCAGGTCGTTGGCGATTTTCATCAGCGAGACAGCGGTGGTTTTCAGCTGCCCGGAGACCGCAACGGCGGTGTCCTGAGAGCCGATCAGTGCAAACAGATCGGTGCCCGGCGTGAATTGCACCTGAGTCAACTTGCTCAGCTGCTGGCTGAAAAGTCCGGCAAATTCAGGGTGCGCATTGATACCGGTGCCCACTGCCGTGCCCCCCTGAGCCAGGGATTGCAGGCTCGGCAGCAGATCCTGCAGATGGCCGATGTTGGCTTTCAGCTGTTGCGCCCAACCGTTGAGCACCTGGCTCATGCGCACCGGCATCGCATCCATCAAGTGAGTGCGACCGGTTTTGACGTGGTGGTGAACCTCTTCAGCCTTTTGCTCGATCACCTGCACCAAGCGCACCAATGCCGGCAGCAATTGCTCATGCAATGCCAGCGCAGCGCTGACGTGGATGGTGGTCGGGATGATGTCGTTGCTGCTCTGCCCGCAGTTGACGTGATCGTTGGGGTTCACCGGCTCGCCAAGCAGTCGGCTCGCCAGCGTGGCAATCACTTCGTTGGCGTTCATGTTGGAACTGGTGCCTGAACCGGTCTGGAAGATATCCACCGGGAAGTGCTGCATGAAGTCGTCCTTGAGCAAACCCAACGCCGCTTCGACGATGGCATTGCCCTGGGATTCGCTGATCTGCTTGAGTTCGACGTTGGCGCGGGCGGCGGCGGCCTTGGCCAGGATCAGCGCACGGATGAACTGCACGGGCATCGGCTTGCCGCTGATCGGGAAGTTATTCACCGCACGCTGGGTCTGTGCGCCGTAGAGGGCGTCCACCGGGACTTGGAGCTCGCCCATGCTGTCGCGCTCAATACGTGTCTTGGTCATCAGAAAATCCTTGCACCAGTTCTATGAGAGGAATCGAAGGCTGCAACTCGCAGGTCGCCAGTTGCCAGGTGTAGCTTTGCCAGCGCTTGAGGCGGCACTTGCACAGAGAGAGGCGTTCGAGTTCGCGCAGCGGGCGCCACGCCTGGTCCAGGCAATAGGTTCGCCAGTGCCAGGGCAGCGCGACGTCGGCGGCGGTGTCGAGCAGCAGACGGAAAGAGGTTTCGGCGATGGTCCAGGGTGAAGTCGCCGTGCAACACGCCAGATACCGGCCTTCGGCCAGGTAGTGTTCGATCAGGCGCGGCTCGTCAGGGTCCATCCCGCAACGGATCTGGCGACTCATCCAGCGCCAGCTTTCGAGGTAAGGCTGCTCGTGCAAGGCAGAACTCATGATCCGGGGCTCATTCGGTAATGAGATTTATTATTAGATGATAATGAGAACCAACACAAGCCCGAGCATGGTCCCTTGTAGGAGCCGGCTTGCTGGCGATTGCGACCTGGCATTCAACATCGATGTCGACTGATTGACCGCAATCGCCAGCAAGCCGGCTCCTACAGGTGTGTTATGCGGGCACAAAAAAAGGCGCGCCACCCATTGGGTGGCGCGCCTTTTGTGTAGCGGTCGCGGGTTAGCTGCCTGCGACTGTCATTCGCTCGATCAGCACCGAACCTGTGCGAATGTTGCTGCGCAATTCCAGGTCGTTACCCACCGCAACGATCTGCTTGAACATGTCGCGCATGTTGCCGGCGATGGTCACTTCCTGGACGGCAAACTGGATTTCGCCGTTCTCGACCCAGTAACCCGCCGCGCCACGGGAGTAATCGCCCGTGACCATGTTCAGGCCCTGGCCCATCAGCTCGGTGACCAGCAAGCCACGGCCCATGCGGCGCAGCAACGCCGCCTGATCTTCATCGCCATGGGTGACGAACAGGTTGTGCACGCCGCCGGCGTTGGCCGTGCTCGGCATGCCGAGTTTACGACCGGAATAGGTGCCGAGGATGTAGGACACCAACTCGCCTTTTTCGACGAACGGTTTGGCGTAGGTCGCCAGGCCATCGCCGTCAAACGCCGAGCTGCCCATTGCACGCATCAAATGCGGACGCTCATCGATGGTCAGCCATTCCGGGAACAGCTTCTGACCCAAGGTCCCTTCAAGGAACGACGATTTGCGATACAGACTGCCGCCGGAAATCGCCGAAAGGAAACTGCCGAACAAGCCACCGGCCAGCTCAGCGGAAAACAATACCGGTACTTCACAGGTCGGCACCGGACGCGCGCCCAGTCGGCTCGCCGCCCGCTGTGCGGCACGCTGGCCGATGCTCGCCGGGTCGGCCAGCAAGTTGCCCTGGCGATTGACGTCGTACCAGTAATCACGCTGCATCTGGCCGTCGGCTTCGGCGATCATGACGCAGCTCAAGCTATGACGAGTCGATGCATATCCGCCGACAAAACCGTGGCTGTTGCCGTAAACGCGGCAGCCCTGATGCGTGCTGAGGGTGGTGCCGTCGGCGTTCTTGATCCGGCTGTCGGTGGCAAATGCCGCAGCTTCACAGCTCAGGGCCATCTCGATGGCTTGTTCCGGTGTGATGTCCCACTGATGGAACAGGTCGAAATCCTGCAGATCCTTGGCCATCAGCGCGGCATCCGCCAGGCCGGCAGCTTCGTCTTCGGAGGTGTGTTTAGCGATGGCCAGCGCCGCAGCGACGGTTTCACGAATCGCTTCAGGACCGCTGGCCGACGTGCTGGCCGAGCCCTTGCGCTGCCCGACGTACAAGGTGATGCCAAAGCCCTGATCGCGGTTGAATTCGACGGTTTCGACCTCGCGCTGACGCACTGATGTGGACAGGCCCTGCTCCAGGGACACCGCCACTTCACAGGCACTGGCGCCCTGACGCTTGGCTTCAGCGATGATCTGCTCGACTTGTTCTTGCAGTGCCGGCAACGCTTGTGGGCCGACGCTTTCAACTGCACTCATGCTGTTCTCCACTCAAATTCTGCTTTCGGTAAAGGCCTTCGAGCGACCGGGCCGGACAAGCGGCCCCCGACTGGTTATCATGGCGGCGTTTCTTTGCGGACGGCCACCATGGTTGATTCTTACGACGACTCCCTCGATACGGGAGAAAAAAGCAAATCCCAGGTTAAACGCGAGCTGAATGCTCTGGTTGACCTCGGCGAACGCCTTACAACGCTCAAGCCTGACTTGCTGGCAAAACTCCCGTTGACCGACGCTCTGCGCCGGGCTCTGGGCGATGCGCCCAAGCACACCGCGAATATCGCGCGTAAACGGCACCTTATGTTCATCGGCAAATTGATGCGCGATCAGGACACTGACGCCATTCTGACTTTGCTCGATCAACTCGATGCCTCCACCCGGCAGTACAACGAACGTTTCCATGGCCTGGAACGCTGGCGCGATCGCTTGATCGCGGGCGACGATGCAGTCCTGGAGAAGTTCGTGCTCGACTACCCGGAGGCTGATCGTCAGCAGTTGCGCTCCCTGATCCGTCAGGCCCAGCACGAACTGGCGACCAACAAGCCACCGGCATCGAGCCGTAAAATCTTCAAGTACATCCGTGAGCTGGACGAGACTCAACGCGGTCTGCGTTGAATCTCTTCTCGGGTGAGTCGCCACGCGGCTCACCCGAAGCTCCATCCCTTACGATCCTGTACCACCCACAGTGATCGCATCGATTTTCAGCGTTGGCTGGCCGACACCCACCGGCACCGACTGCCCATCCTTGCCGCACGTGCCCACGCCGCTGTCCAGCGCCAGGTCATTACCGACCATCGACACCTTGCTCATCGCTTCAGGCCCGTTGCCGATCAACGTTGCGCCTTTGACCGGCGCCGTAATCTTGCCGTCTTCGATCAGGTACGCCTCGCTGGTGGAGAACACAAACTTGCCGCTGGTGATGTCCACCTGACCGCCGCCAAGGTTGGCGCAGTAGATGCCGCGCTTCACCGAGGCGATGATTTCCGCCGGATCACTTTCGCCCGCCAGCATGTAGGTATTGGTCATGCGTGGCATTGGCAGGTGCGCGTAGGACTCACGGCGACCGTTGCCGGTGCGGGCGACGCCCATCAGGCGCGCGTTGAGCTTGTCCTGCATGTAGCCTTTGAGTACGCCGTTTTCGATCAGCGTGGTGCACTCGGTCGGGGTGCCTTCGTCGTCGACGCTCAACGAACCGCGACGACCGGCCAGCGTGCCGTCATCGACGATGGTGCAGAGCTTGGACGCAACCATCTCGCCCATACGACCACTGTAAGCGGAGCTGCCCTTGCGGTTGAAATCGCCTTCCAGACCGTGACCGACCGCTTCGTGCAGCAACACGCCGGACCAGCCCGAACCCAACACCACCGGCAACGTACCGGCCGGCGCCGGAATGGCTTCGAGGTTGACCAGCGCCTGACGCAACGCTTCACGGGCGTAGCCCATGGCGCGGTCGTCGCTGAGGAAATAACGGTAATCGGTACGCCCGCCGCCGCCATGGCCGCCGCGCTCGCGGCGACCGTTCTGCTCAACGATTACACTGACGTTGAAGCGCACCAACGGCCGTACATCCGCCGCCAGGCTGCCATCGGTCGAAGCGACAAGAATGCGCTCCCAGACGCCGGCCATGCTCACCGTGACTTGCTGGATACGCGGGTCGAGAGCGCGGGTGGCGACGTCGATACGCTTGAGCAATTCGACTTTCTCGGCGCGGGTCATCACTTCCAGCGGGTTGTCCGGCCCGTACAACTGGGCGACGTCCTGAGTGGTGAAGGCCTGCACCGTGCCGTTCTGCCCGGCGCGGGAGATCGAGCGCGCAGCACGGGCCGCAGCGCCAAGGGCTTCGAGGGTAATGGCATTGCTGTAGGCAAAACCGGTTTTCTCACCCGATTGCGCGCGCACACCAACGCCCTGGTCAAGGTTGAAACTACCTTCCTTGACGATGCCGTCTTCCAGCGCCCAGGACTCGGAAATCTGCCCCTGGAAATACAGGTCGGCGGCATCGATGCCCGGGCCGGCCAGATCGCCGAGCACACCTTGCAGGCTTTCGATGGTAACGCCGCCGGGCGCCAGGAGGTGTTCACTGACTGAGGACAACAACTCGCTCATATGCTTTACGCCTTAAATTCATCGTTCTGAGGCAGGTCGCCGGGCGCCCTGCGAGAAAAAGCGCCGGTGACTGGACACCGGCATCCGCGCCCGGATGGACGCCTGTTCGCTGCTATCGCGTTCGGCCAGCAGCACGGCCTCGCCTTGATCCTGTTGCGCCAGCACTCGACCCCACGGGTCGACAATTGCGGCATGGCCCCAGGTTTCTCGCGGCCCCGGATGCGTTCCACCCTGGGCAGCCGCGAGCACGTAACACTGGGTCTCAATGGCCCGCGCACGAATCAGTACATCCCAATGCGCCGCGCCGGTCACCGCAGTAAAGGCCGACGGCGCGGTAATCAACTCCGCCCCGGCAGCGCGTAACTCGCTGTACAGCTCCGGGAAGCGCAGGTCGTAACACACCGTCAGGCCGACTCGACCGACGGGCGTGTCCACGACCACCACGCCACTGCCATAAGCATAGTCATCGGACTCACGATAACGCCCACGGTTGTCCGCCACGTCCACGTCGAACAAGTGCAGCTTGTCGTAGCGTGCCACCGTTTCGCCCTGATCATTGACCAGCAGCGAGCAGGCATGCACTTTCGCCGTCGGCTGATCCGCCGGCGGCAACGGCAATGTGCCGGCCACTATCCATAACTTGAGGTCGCGGGCGGTCTGTTTCAACCAGGGCAGGATCGGACCTTCGCCCAACGCTTCGGCGCGACCGATATCAGCGATGTCGCGTCGGCCCATGGCGGCGAAGTTTTCCGGCAGCACGGCAAGCTTTGCGCCCCCGCCGGCCGCTTGTTCGAGCAGCCGACGGGCCTGGGCCAGATTGGCCAGCACGTCGCTCTGGCTGACCATTTGAATCACCGCTACAGACATGGCGCGCTCCTGAATAGACAGGCGTCCATGCTACTCCATAGGCCCGGCGTGTGGGTTCTGAAAAAGCGCGTCAAAAAGGTTTGTCGAAGGTGATTTTCGGCTCTTTCCACGGGCCTTTGACGGTGTACTTCACGCTGGCGAAACGTGCCACGCGGTCACCGATCAGCTTGTCGATCAGGAACAGTGCCCCACCGATGGCCGGTGCACCGACAATCAGCGCGGCAATCGGCAGGTTGTTGGTAACCGGCAAGGTCACCAGCAGTTTCGCATCGATCTGATCACCCACCAGGTCCAGCGTGCCATTGAGCTCGACATTGCTCGACGGACCGGTCAGCAGAATCGGCTCACGGGTCACGTAAACGCCATTGGTCCCGACCAGCAAGCCTTTGACCCGGTCGTAACTCAAGCCTTTGCCAAACAGATCGGAGAAGTCCAGCCGCAAGCGCCGGCCGATGGAGTTGAAGTTGAGCAGGCCAAATACCCGCAACGCCTGAGCGCCACCCTCGACCTCAACGAACTGGCCTTTATTCAGCGACGCATCAAGCGTCCCGGAGAAACGCTTGGTGGCCAGCCAGGCCGGTGAACCGGGCCAGCGACCGTCGACATCCATATGAAACTCTTCGCTGGTGACACTGGGCGCAAAGCCCCAGCCTTTCAGCACATCCGCCAGATTCTTGCCGCTGACCCGGCCCTTGTACCAACTGGTGGAAGCACCAGGCGCGCCTTCCCAACCGCCGCTGCCCTGCAACAGAAGGCCCTTGAGGCCCAGATCCAACGTATTGAGCGCGATACCTTTGGCGGTCGGACGCACTTTCAGCGACCAGCCCCCGACCAGATCCTGCCCCTGGAACAGCTGATTGATGGTGATATCCAGCGCCGGGATCTTCGTCGGATCCACGGAGGCTAATGGATCCGGCGAATTTTCATCGGCCAAAACCGTTGGGTCCGGTGCCGGCAAACGCACGTATTGCAGATTGATCGCAATCGGTGCGCCTTTCGCATCGGGGATACCGGCGGTGCCCTTGACCTGTTGGCTGTCGAGTTGCAGGGCCCATGCACTCGGCTTGCGGTTCAACTGCACCGAGGCCTGATCAAGCGTGGTACCGATGCCGCTGAGCTTGCCGACCTTGAAATCCGCGCCGCTGAGCAACTGCTTGGCGCTGCCGCCCGGATCCTGGCCAGCATACTTGTCCACCAGATCCTTCCACGGGCCGACATCCAGCTCCGACAGCACGCCGCGCACCCGCAGGCCTTTGCCGCCTGGCAATACGGCATCGCCACCACCGAGGAACAATTCACCGCGACCGTCGGCAAAACTGCCGGCCGGCGCTGCAAACGTGAAGCTGGCCAATTCGCCGTACTTGACCCAGTAACGCCGTTCCGGCCCTTGCAGGGTCATGCGGAACGTCGTGTCGCGCCCCACATCGGCCGCCATGCCGAACGGCGCCGGCAAATCGACGGCCACGCCTTTGAGGCTGGAATTGACCATCAACTGGCTGTCTGCGCCATCCAGGTTCAGTTGCAACTGATACGGGATCAAACCAGAGACCGGCAACGGCTGCGTGACACTCAGCCAGTCAGTCAGCTTTTTGACCTCGACCTGGCCGGAAGCAGTGACGCGCGTCTTGATGTCGCCTGGACTGCCATCGGCGAAAATCTGTGCGGTGACGGGTTTGTCAAAGGCACGAGCGGTGATGTTCTGCCCACTCAAGCCTTTGGTGCTGTCAAAGCGGAAATCGCCCTTCAACTGAGTCAGTTCAAGGACTGGCTCGGCCAGTTTCAAGCGCGCCTTGGCTGTCTTGAAGTCGACGAGGATATTCGGCTGTTCACCTTTGGCCAGCGGAATATCCAGTTTCAGCTTGCCCTTCAGCTCGCCCTCGCCTTCCCATCCGGCGAAGGTGGCGGCGGTGCCGATCGGCGCTTCCTGGAGAATTTTCAGGCCATCGCCCAACCCGCCAGCGAAAGCGCCATCGAGCAACAGGTGAGGGTTTTGCCCGGCGGGCGCGTGGGGAATATTGACGTAAATATCGCTGACTTGTGTGTCGAGCAACTGGCCTTTGCTGGCCAGAATCCGCACGCCACTGTCTTCGATGAACACGTCGCCAGTGACCTTGCTGACATGCGGCCAGCCCGGCTGGAACGCCAGCTCGGCATCGTGAACCTTGAAGAACAGGCTGATGCTGCGCGCGGTGTCGGCGGCGCCATGGTTCAGCGAGCCCTGATACTGGAAGAAGCCCTGGTCCACCGCGCCCTTGAGAATTGCGGTACGCAACCATTCGTCCAGCGCCGGGCTGAGCACTTCGGGCAGGTACTTGGCGGTGTACTTGCCATCGCCCTCCACCAGGCCGACCCGCAGGTCCATGTAGTCTTCCTGGGTGTGATCGAAATGCAGGCGGATCAGGAAGTCGCCGGCAATCTTGCCCTCTTCGCCCAGCACCTTCAGGTACGGCGCGATCAGGGTGAAACCTTCTTTGTCGAGCTTCCAGGTCAAACGGGCGTTGGCCTGAATGTATTGCCATGGCTTGGCGAAAATCGGGTCCAGGTGCAGGGAAAAATCCTTGCTGTCCATGCGCAGTTCGCCGTGACCCAGATCACCACTGATGCTGCCGCTGACATTCCTTGCTGCCGGGGCGCCGTGATAGGCATCAAAGCCGACCCGGTCGAGGTTGGCGGCAAAACTGACCTTGCCGTCGTCGGTGGCGTTGGGCCGGATGTCGACCAGCACGTTACGCAAACCACCCGTCACCTTGAGCCGTTCGACGGCGGTGGCGAGGCCTTCGGGCAATGGCCCCAAGGCATTCAGCAGCGGAGTCAGCGGGGTGAGGTCGAGGCGGTCGGCTTGCAGATGCCAGAGCTCTTCGGTCGTGTCGGTGGCCAGGCTCTGTTTGAGTTGCAGGTGCGATTCCCAGCGGGTCTCACCGAAGTTCATGGACAGCGAGTCCACCGTCACCAGAAAGCCTTCGGCACTGCGCTGGAAATAACTGTTGAGCGCCAGGTTGTTGATCTGGATCGGCTTGCGCTCGGCGTAGGCGCCCTTGAGTTGCGGCGCGTTCAAGCGGATCGCGGCGCTTTGCAGAGCGCCCTTGTCCCAGTTGACCCAGAGTTCGCCACCGGCCTTGATTTCGGAGAAGTTCCATTGCTGGGTCACACGCTCGGGCAGCCATTTCGACCAGTCGCTTTGCGGCAGGCTCAGGTACGCATCCGCTGCACCGTCCTGCCACTGGCTGGCGTGAATGCGGGTGCGCACGCTCATGGCGACCGGCTGGCCGTCGGGCAGGGTCAGCCGTGCATCGAGTCGTTGCCGGGAGACGCCGGTTTTCAGATTCAGGCCAACGTAGGTCAAGGTCAGCGGCGGGTGATCCAGTGGCTGCAAGGTCACTTGGCTGTCGAGCACCGACAACTGCTGGACCATCTGCATGCGATTGAGCAGTTGTTCCGGATCCAGCGGCTGATCCTGCTGCACTGGCAAGCCTTCCAGCGCCCAATGACCATCCTCGCCTTCCTTGAGGCTGATCTTCAGACCGTTGAGTTCCAGATGAGCGATGCGCAGTTCACGGGCCGCCAGGCTGGCCCAGAGGTCCGGCACCGCGCGCACCTGATCCAGACGCAGGGCATTGGCGCCCTCGCCGACCATCACGTCGTGAGCCAGCAGAATCGGCGCGAAGCCGCTCCAGTTACCTTCCAGCTCACCGATATGCAGCGGCATGCCCAGGGCTGCGCCGGCTTTGGTTTCGACTTCGGCCCGATACTCGGCCACCAGCGGCGCCAGCTCGCGACCGAGACTGACGTAAAGCGCCATCATCACCAAAGCCAACGCGCACAGGCCCAGACCCCAGCGGGTCAGTGCGGCCAAAATGCGTGTCAGACGGTCCATGTCAGTTGGCTCCCATGGCAAAATTACTGCAAAAAGCTGAGGCCAGCTGTTCTAGTTGGGTTGAAACACAGCGATTCAGAGCAGCACCACGTCGTATTGTTCCTGGGAATACATGGTTTCCACCTGGAACCGAATGGTGCGTCCGATAAATCCTTCCAGCTCGGCGACGTTGCCCGACTCTTCATCGAGCAAGCGGTCGACGACTTTCTGATTCGCCAATACACGATAGCCTTCCGCTTGATAGGCGCGAGCCTCACGGAGGATTTCGCGGAAAATTTCGTAGCAGACCGTTTCCGGTGTCTTGAGCTTGCCGCGCCCCTGGCAACTGTTGCACGGCTCGCACAGTACTTGTTCGAGACTTTCGCGGGTGCGCTTGCGGGTCATCTGCACCAGGCCCAACTCGGTGATGCCGATAATGTTGGTCTTGGCGTGGTCGCGCTCCAGTTGTTTCTCCAGCGTGCGCAGCACCTGACGCTGATGCTCTTCGTCTTCCATGTCGATGAAGTCGATGATGATGATCCCGCCCAGGTTGCGCAGACGTAGCTGGCGAGCGATGGCAGTCGCGGCTTCGAGGTTGGTCTTGAAGATGGTTTCTTCAAGGTTGCGATGACCGACGAACGCCCCGGTGTTGACGTCGATGGTACTCATGGCTTCCGCCGGATCCACCACCAGGTAACCGCCGGACTTCAGCGGAACTTTGCGTTCGAGGGCTTTCTGGATTTCGTCTTCGACGCCGTACAGGTCGAAGATCGGCCGCTCGCCCGGATAATGCTCCAGGCGATCAGCGATTTCCGGCATCAGTTCGGCCACGAACTGCGTGGTTTTCTGGAAGGTTTCCCGGGAGTCGATGCGGATCTTCTCGATCTTCGGGCTGACCAGGTCGCGCAAGGTGCGCAGTGCCAGGCCAAGGTCTTCGTAGATCACGCTCGGCGCGCTGATGGTTTTGATCTGCTCGTTGATCTGATCCCAGAGCCGGCGCAGGTAGCGGATGTCCATGAGGATCTCATCGGCCCCGGCGCCTTCGGCGGCGGTACGCAGGATGAAACCACCGGCTTCCTTGATACCTTCCGTGGCCACGCAATCGGTGACCACTTGCTTGAGGCGCTCGCGCTCGGCTTCGTCTTCGATCTTCAGGGAAATGCCGACATGCGCGGTACGCGGCATGTACACCAGATAACGCGAAGGTATTGAAAGTTGTGTGGTCAGGCGTGCGCCTTTGGAACCGATCGGGTCCTTGGTGACTTGCACGACCAGGCTTTGGCCTTCATGAACCAGCGCGCTGATGCTTTCGACCGCAGGGCCTTCGCGCAGGGAAATTTCCGAGGCATGAATGAACGCAGCGCGGTCCAGACCGATGTCGACGAACGCCGCCTGCATGCCCGGCAACACCCGCACGACTTTGCCTTTATAGATGTTGCCGACGATACCGCGTTTTTGCGTGCGTTCGACGTGGACCTCTTGCAGGACACCGTTTTCAACCACCGCCACGCGCGATTCCATCGGCGTGATGTTGATCAGGATCTCTTCACTCATGGCAGGGTCTCGTTCAGGCATGTTCACGATAATGGCCGCATCTTGTCAGTACGACGCTCAGCGCGCGTTAAGGGTTTGCCAACAGGGTATGCCGAAATGGCCAAGCAGCTCAGCGGTTTCGCACAGCGGCAGTCCGACCACCGCCGAGTAGCTGCCATTGAGCCCGGCGACAAACACCGCGCCCAGTCCTTGAATGCCATAGCCACCCGCCTTGTCCCGAGGTTCGCCGCTAGCCCAGTAGGCCTTCGCTTCATCGAGATCGATGGGGCGAAAACGCACCAGGCTGCGCACAACACGAGACTCGCAGCGCTCACCGTCAAGCACGGCAATGGCGGTCAGCACTTCATGTTCTTGTCCTGCCAACATCATAAGCATGGCGCACGCGTCGGCTTCGTCCACCGGTTTGCCGAGAATTTTGCCGTTGAGCACTACGGCAGTATCAGCGCCCAACACGCAAAAATCGGCGTCGGACACGACCGCGCCACGCCCGGCTTCAGCCTTGCCGCGCGCAAGGCGCTCGACATAGGCCGACGGCGATTCATGATTCAAAGGGGTTTCATCGATGTCCGCGCTGATGGCGGAGAACGGCACGCCGATCTGCGTAAGCAGCTCACGCCGACGCGGCGAGCCTGAGGCGAGGAATAGCTGTTTCATCAAGACATCTCCCTTGTCATGGTGTGGGCAAATGCCTGACCGAATCAGTTAATTTTGTAACGTCGACGCAGACCGCGCAAACCGAAGCTGATCCACGGCCAGAGCAACGCGCTGACCAGTGCCGGCAAGACCAGCGCCAGCGTTGGCTGACGATTGCCGGTCAGGGCGCTGAGCCACAGCTGAACAAGCTGCGCGAGGCCGAAGATCACCAGGATCACCAGGCTCTGTTGCCACATCGGGAACATCCGCAGCCGCTGTTGCAGCGACAGCACCAGGAACGTGATGAGCGTCAGGATCAACGCGTTCTGGCCCAGCAGCGTGCCGTAAAGCACATCTTCGGCCAGGCCCAGGCACCACGCGGTGACCATGCCGACTTTCTGCGGCAGGGCCAATGCCCAGAACGCCAGCAGCAAGGCGAGCCACAGCGGGCGAAGGATTTCCATGAATTGCGGCAGTGGCGAAACGCTGAGCAACATGCCGATGGCGAACGTCAGCCAGATCATCCAGCCGTTTCGGGAGGCGGTAGCACCGACCATTATTCTCTTCCCCCAGTGGTAGCCGGTGCAGAGACAGGCGGTTTGGCAGCGGGCTTCACGACAGCGGGTTGCGTCGCCGGTGGTTTGGCGGCGGGTGCAGTCGCGGGCGGCTTGGCGGCGGCAGGATGTGCGGCAGCGGGTTTGACCGGGGTTGTGGCAGCAGGCTTGGCCGGGGTCGCAGCAGGTGCAGGCGCTGGAACGGCGGCGGCGGCAGCAGGTGCAATCACCGCAGCAGGTTTCGGCACGGTGGCGGGAATGATTGGCCCGCCGCCTTGCGCATCGAGGTTTTCCTGAGCCTGAGCGGCGTCGTTTGCACGCTCTTCCGGTGTACGCGTATCGCTGAACACCAGCAACAGGTAACGGCTACGGTTCAAGGCAGCGGTCGGCACGGCGCGGACAATGGCAAATGGCTGGCCGGAATCGTGAATCACTTCCTTGACCGTCGCCACCGGGTAACCCGCCGGGAATCGCTGGCCGAGACCGGAGCTGACCAGCAAGTCGCCTTCCTTGATATCCGCCGTGTCGGCCACGTGACGCAGTTCCAGACGCTCCGGGTTGCCGGTGCCGCTGGCAATCGCTCGCAGTCCGTTACGGTTCACTTGCACCGGGATGCTGTGGGTGGTGTCGGTGAGCAACAGCACACGGGAGGTGTACGGCATCAACTCGACCACCTGGCCCATCAGGCCACGGGCATCGAGCACCGGCTGACCGAGGACCACACCGTCGCGCTCACCTTTATTGATGATGATGCGATGGGTGAAGGGGTTGGGGTCCATGCCGATCAACTCGGCCACTTCGACCTTCTCGTTGACCAGCGCGGAGGAATTGAGCAACTCGCGCAGCCGAACGTTCTGCTCGGTGAGGGCGGCAAGCTTTTGCATGCGCCCCTGCAGCAGCAGGTTTTCGGTCTTGAGTTTTTCGTTTTCGGCGACCAGCTCGGTACGGCTGCCAAACTGGCTGGCCACACCTTGCCATAGCCGCTGCGGCAGGTCGGTGATCCAGTAAGACTGCATCAGCACCAGCGACATCTGGCTACGCACTGGCTTGAGCAGTGTGAAGCGGGCATCGACCACCATCAGCGCGACCGATAGCACGACCAGCACCAACAAGCGCACGCCCAGTGAAGGCCCTTTGGTGAAAAGCGGTTTAATAAGCCGCTCCTCCCAGGCAAATGTTTTCTTTATTCATACGGCAGACCGGCCTGGATACAGACTGACAGAAGGTAAACGCAAACAGGCAGCACTGCAAAGTGCCGCCTGCGCGCTCAACAGCATAGTTGCATCGGGCGATCACTCGCTCGACAGCAGATCCATGGTGTGTTTATCCATCATTTCCAATGCGCGGCCACCGCCGCGAGCAACGCAGGTCAGCGGGTCTTCGGCAACGATCACCGGCAGACCGGTTTCCTGGGCCAGCAACTTGTCGAGGTCACGCAGCAAGGCGCCACCACCGGTCAGTACCAGGCCACGCTCGGCGATGTCGGAAGCCAGCTCCGGAGGCGATTGCTCCAGTGCGCTTTTAACAGCCTGAACGATAGTGGCCAGGGACTCTTGCAGAGCTTCCAGCACTTCATTGGAGTTCAGGGTGAATGCGCGTGGAACGCCTTCGGCCAGGTTACGGCCGCGAACGTCGACTTCGCGAACTTCGCCGCCCGGGTAGGCAGTACCGATTTCCTGTTTGATGCGCTCGGCGGTGGATTCGCCGATCAGGCTGCCGTAGTTGCGACGCACGTAGGTGATGATCGCTTCGTCGAAGCGGTCGCCGCCAACCCGTACGGATTCGGCGTAAACCACACCGTTCAGGGAGATCAGTGCGATTTCAGTGGTACCACCACCGATATCGACCACCATGGAACCGCGTGCTTCTTCAACCGGCAGGCCGGCACCGATCGCAGCCGCCATCGGCTCTTCGATCAGGAACACTTCACGTGCGCCGGCACCAAGGGCCGATTCACGGATGGCACGACGCTCAACCTGAGTGGATTTGCACGGAACGCAGATCAGCACACGAGGGCTAGGCTGCAGGAAGCTGTTTTCGTGAACCTTGTTGATAAAGTATTGCAGCATCTTTTCGCAGACGCTGAAGTCGGCAATGACGCCATCCTTCATCGGACGAATGGCGGCAATGTTGCCCGGCGTACGGCCGAGCATGCGCTTGGCCTCGGTGCCGACAGCAACGACACTTTTCTGGTTACCGTGTGTCCGAATAGCCACAACCGATGGCTCATTCAGGACGATTCCGCGCTCGCGCACGTAAATAAGGGTGTTGGCAGTGCCCAGGTCAATGGAAAGATCGCTGGAAAACATGCCACGCAGTTTCTTGAACATGGGAAAGGGACCCTAGGCAACGCGTGGGTAAAAAAGTGCGGCAAACTCTAACAACGACAGGGATTTTGGGCAAGGCGCCAATATGTTAAATTGGCCGCTTTTCTGTGCACCAACCCCCACAATCGCGGCCTTATGACCGTAGAAATGCGGTAGTGTTCCGACAATCTAACACACGGATAGCATCCGTTCTGTTTTCCTTCCACTGGAGAATCCCATGACGCTTGAACGCTCCGACGTGGAAAAAATCGCTCATCTGGCCTGTCTGGGCCTCAATGATGCCGATCTTCCACACATCACTTCGGCCCTGAACAGCATTCTGGGACTGGTCGACGAAATGCAGGCGGTCAATACCGACGGTATCGAACCGCTCGCCCACCCACTGGAAGCCAGCCAGCGCCTGCGTGCAGACGTCGTGACCGAGACCAATCATCGCGAGGCCTATCAGTCCATCGCACCAGCGGTCGAAAACGGCCTGTACCTGGTTCCGAAAGTCATCGACTAAAGGGAAAGAGCCTGCAATGCATCAATTGACTCTGGCCGAGATCGCCCGCGGACTCGCCGATAAAAAGTTTTCTTCCGAAGAGCTGA
This sequence comes from Pseudomonas sp. PDM03, assembly GCF_014852385.1. Lineage (NCBI taxonomy): Bacteria > Pseudomonadati > Pseudomonadota > Gammaproteobacteria > Pseudomonadales > Pseudomonadaceae > Pseudomonas > Pseudomonas sp. PDM03. The sequence goes on from NZ_JACVBM010000006.1 coordinate 102,325, forward strand.
CCAAAGTCCTGCTGGCGCGCATCGCCCAGCTCGATCCACAGCTCAACAGTTTCATCAGCCTCACCGAAGACCTGGCGCTCCAGCAGGCGAAAGCTGCTGACGCACGCCGCGCCAATGGTGAGAGCGGCGCCCTGCTCGGCGCGCCGATCGCCCATAAAGACCTGTTCTGCACCCAGGGCGTGCGCACCAGCTGCGGCTCGAAGATGCTCGACAACTTCAAGGCACCGTATGACGCCACCGTCGTCGCCAAACTGGCAGCCGCCGGCGCGGTGACCCTGGGCAAGACCAACATGGACGAATTCGCCATGGGTTCGGCCAACGAGTCGAGCTACTACGGCGCGGTGAAAAACCCGTGGAACCTGGAACACGTGCCGGGCGGTTCGTCCGGTGGTTCGGCGGCGGCCGTTGCCGCTCGTCTGTTGCCAGCCGCGACCGCCACCGACACCGGCGGCTCGATCCGCCAGCCGGCCGCGTTCACCAACCTCACCGGCCTGAAACCGACCTACGGTCGCGTTTCGCGCTGGGGCATGATCGCTTACGCGTCCAGCCTCGATCAGGGCGGCCCGTTGGCGCGCACCGCCGAAGACTGCGCGATCCTGCTGCAAGGCATGGCCGGTTTCGACAGCAATGACTCCACCAGCATCGACGAGCCCGTGCCGGATTACAGCGCCAGCCTCAACGATTCGCTGAAAGGCCTGCGCATCGGTGTGCCGAAGGAATACTTCAGCGCCGGTCTCGACCCGCGTATCGCCGAGCTGATCCAGAACAGCATCAAGGAGCTGGAAAAGCTCGGTGCCGTGATCAAGGAAATCAGCCTGCCGAACATGCAGCACGCGATTCCTGCGTACTACGTGATCGCCCCGGCAGAAGCGTCTTCCAACCTGTCGCGTTTCGACGGCGTGCGTTTCGGCTATCGCTGCGAAGACCCGAAAAACCTGGAAGACCTGTACAAGCGTTCCCGTGGCGAAGGTTTCGGTGCAGAAGTGCAGCGCCGGATCATGGTCGGCGCCTACGCGCTGTCGGCCGGTTACTACGACGCCTACTACCTGAAGGCGCAGAAGATTCGTCGCCTGGTGAAGAACGACTTCATGGCGGCTTTCAATGAAGTCGACATCATCCTCGGCCCAACCACGCCGAACCCGGCCTGGAAGCTTGGCGCCAAGAGCAGCGACCCGGTCGCTGCCTATCTGGAAGACGTCTACACCATCACCGCCAACCTCGCCGGCCTGCCGGGCTTGTCCATGCCCGCCGGTTTCGTCGATGGCCTGCCGGTCGGCGTGCAACTGCTCGCCCCGTATTTCCAGGAAGGTCGCCTGTTGAACGTTGCCCATCAGTATCAGTTGAACACTGACTGGCACACCCGCACCCCAACCGGCTTCTGAGGAGAAACACATGCAATGGGAAGTCGTGATCGGGCTGGAGATTCATACCCAGCTCACCACCCGGTCGAAAATCTTTTCCGGTAGCTCCACCACTTTCGGTTCCGAGCCGAACACCCAGGCCAGCCTGGTTGACCTCGGCATGCCTGGCGTCTTGCCGGTGCTGAACCAGGAAGCGGTGCGCATGGCGGTGATGTTCGGCCTCGCTATCGATGCCGAGATCGGCCAGCACAACGTGTTCGCCCGCAAAAACTATTTCTACCCGGACCTGCCCAAGGGCTACCAGATCAGCCAGATGGAATTGCCGATTGTCGGCAAGGGCCACCTGGACATCGCCCTTGAAGACGGTACGGTCAAACGCGTTGGCATCACCCGCGCGCACCTGGAAGAAGACGCCGGTAAAAGCCTGCACGAAGAGTTCAACGGTGCCACCGGCATCGACCTGAACCGCGCCGGCACGCCGCTGCTGGAAATCGTTTCCGAGCCGGACATGCGCAGCGCCAAGGAAGCCGTGGCTTACGTCAAGGCTGTCCACGCGCTGGTGCGCTACCTGGGCATCTGCGACGGCAACATGGCCGAAGGTTCGCTGCGTTGCGACTGCAACGTGTCGATCCGTCCGAAAGGCCAGGCCGAGTTCGGCACGCGTTGCGAGATCAAGAACGTCAACTCGTTCCGCTTCATCGAGAAGGCGATCAACACCGAAGTGCAGCGTCAGATCGAACTGATCGAAGACGGCGGCAAGGTGATCCAGCAGACTCGCCTGTACGACCCGAACAAGGACGAAACCCGTCCGATGCGCAGCAAAGAGGAAGCCAACGACTACCGTTACTTCCCCGATCCGGACCTGCTGCCGGTGGTCATCGAGAACTCGTTCCTCGACGACGTGCGCGCCACCCTGCCGGAATTGCCACCGCAGAAACGCGAGCGTTTCCAGGAGCAGTTCGGTCTGTCGGTCTACGACGCCAGCGTCCTGGCCACCAGCCGCGAGCAAGCCGATTACTTCGAGAAAGTCGCGAGCATTGGCGGCGACGCCAAACTGGCGGCCAACTGGGTCATGGTTGAACTGGGCAGCCTGTTGAACAAACAAGGCCTGGACATCGATCAGTCGCCGGTTTCGGCCGAGCAACTGGGCGGCATGCTGCTGCGCATCAAGGACAACACCATCTCCGGCAAGATCGCCAAAGTGGTGTTTGAAGCGATGGCCAATGGCGAAGGCAGCGCGGACGAGATCATCGACAAGCGCGGCTTGAAGCAAGTGACCGACACCGGCGCGATCTCGGCAGTGCTGGACGAAATGCTCGCGGCCAACGCCGAGCAAGTCGAACAATACCGCGCGGCAGACGAAGCCAAACGCGGCAAGATGTTCGGCTTCTTCGTCGGCCAGGCCATGAAAGCCTCCAAAGGCAAGGCCAACCCGCAACAGGTCAACGAACTGCTGAAAAGCAAGCTCGAAGGCTGATGAGCATGGAGCCAGTATTCAAGCCTGGCTCTACCCCCTGTGGGAGCGAGACCGGCTTGCCGGCGATGGTGTATCAGTCGGCATCAATGCAGCTGACACACCATCGCCGGCAAGCCGGTCTCGCTCCCACATTTGCTTTTGGGAAACCGTTTATGAAACGTCTACTGGGGGCCTGCGCCCTGTTGTCTTTACTGGCCGGTTGCGCCAGCACCGATGCCGTCGATCCTCACGGTTACGACCAGACAGGCGTGGCGTCCTACTACGGCGCCAAACACCAGGGCAAACGCACCGCCAGCGGTGAACGTTTCGACAAAAATTCCATGACCGCTGCCCACCGCCAACTACCCTTTGGTACGCGGGTGAAGGTCACCAATCTGAAAAACGACAAATCCTGTGTGGTCCGCATCAATGATCGCGGGCCGCACACTCGCGGGCGCCTGATCGACTTGTCTCACGAAGCCGCCGAGCAACTGGGCATGATCAAAAGCGGCACCGCACGGGTTCGCGTGCAAGCCCTCGACTGACTCACGGAGCCCCGACCATTTTCGGACTTGCCGACTTACCCCTGCTCAGCGTGATTGAACTGCTCAGCGGCCTGGTTCTACTGATCGCCGGTGCCGAACTGATGGTGCGCGCCGCCGTGCGCGTGGCCGCGCGACTGCACGTTCGACCGTTGATCATCGGCCTGACCATCGTCGCCCTCGGCAGCAGCGCACCGCAGATGGCCGTCAGCCTGCAAGCCACGCTGGCGCAGAACGCCGACATCGCCGTCGGCAGCGTGATCGGCAGCAGCATCTTCAACATCCTCGTCACCCTCGGGCTTTCGGCGCTGATCATCCCGCTGCGGGTCTCACGGCAACTGGTGCGCCTGGATATTCCATTGATGATCGGCGCCAGCCTGCTGGTGTTCGTCCTGGCATGGAATGAAGAACTGACCCGGGTCGACGGCGTCCTGCTATTGGCGGCGCTGATGGTGTATCTGGGCCTGCTGCTGCGCCAGTCGCGGCATTCGGCGCGCCCACAAACGAGCCCGCATGAAGGCCCTGAAGTTCCGTGGTTCAGCAGCCTGCTGATGATCGTCGCCGGCCTGGCGATGCTGATCTACGCCGGGCATTTGCTGCTGGGCGCCGCGGTGTCGGTCGCCACGGATCTGGGGCTGTCGGAACGGATCATCGGCCTGACCATCGTCGCCGTCAGCACTTCGTTGCCGGAACTGGCGACCTCGTTGATCGCGGCATTGCGTGGCCAGCGCGACATCGCCGTAGGCAACGTGATCGGCAGCAACCTGTTCAACCTGTTGGGCGTGCTGGGTGTTACCGCACTGATCGCGCCGTCGCCGCTGTCGGTCTCGCCCAACGCGCTGGATTTCGACTTGCCGGTGATGCTCGGCGTCGCAGCGCTGTGCCTGCCGGTGTTCTATTCCGGCTACCGGGTGACCCGCGCCGAAGGTCTGCTGTTTTTGGGTTTGTACCTGGCTTACGGTCTGCACGTGGTGTCGTTCACCACCGGCATGCCGCTGGCCGGCAAGCTTGAACATCTGATGCTGTTTTTCGTCCTGCCGGCGCTGTTGGCGTTTTTGCTGTTCACGTCGCTGCGCGCCTGGCGTCGCCAACACCACAAGAAGGAATTGCCATGACCGACAATAAAAAAACCGGCGTTGAAGTCCGCCGCCAAGTGATGGGCGACGCGTTCGTCGATCGCGCATTGGGCAATGCCACCGAGTTCACCCAGCCGTTGCAGGATTTCGTCAATGAACACGCCTGGGGCAGCGTGTGGAGTCGCGAAGGGTTGCCACTGAAAACCCGCAGCCTGATCACCCTCGCCGCGCTGACCGCGTTGAAGTGCCCGCAGGAATTGAAAGGCCACGTGCGCGGCGCGCTGAACAACGGTTGCACCGTGGAGGAGATTCGCGAAGCACTGCTGCATTGCGCGGTGTATGCCGGTGTGCCGGCGGCGATCGATGCGTTTCGGGCGGCGCAGGAAGTGATCGATAGCTATCAGAAGCCGGAGTAAGTCTTCGAATGCTGTAGTGGCTCATCTACCGCCATCGCGAGCAGGCTCACTCCCACAGGGGAACGCATTCCAAATGTAGGAGCGAGCCTGCTCGCGATGAGGCCCTGTAAAACACTCTAAATCCTGAAGCTAGATCCACCCACCCCACTGCAACAAAAAGATCCCGATATTGGTGGTCACCGCCGCCATCAGCGTGGTGATCACAATGATCGCCGCCGCCAGTTCATGATTGCCATCGGCCTGACGCGCCATGACAAAACTGGCCGCCGCGGTCGGGCTGCCGAAGTACAGGAACAGAATCCCCAACTCCGCCCCGCGAAAACCCCAGAGCCATGCGCCCAGCGTCGCCAGCACCGGCAGGCCGATCATCTTCACCAGGCTGGAGCTGAGTGCCATGTTGCCGCTTTTGCGCATCGCCGCCAGCGACAGCGTGCCGCCGATGCAGATCAACGCCAAGGGCAACGTGGTTTGCGCCAGGTACTGCCCGGACTTCTCCAGCCAGCCCGGCAAGGCAATATTGAAATACGCAAACGGCGCCGCCGCAAACACGCTGATGATCAGCGGGTTGTTCATCACGCTTTTGCAGATACTCCACGGGTCGGACTTGATCACCGGGCTGTACACCGCCAGCACAATGGTCGACAGCGTGTTGTAAAACAGGATCACCAGTGCCGCGAGAATCGCGCCGAGGGAAATGCCGTAATCGCCGTACATGCTCGCTGCCAGCGCGAGGCCGATAACGCCGTTGTTGCCGCGAAACGCACCCTGGGTGTAAATCCCGCGGTCTTCACGCGGGCACTTCCAGATCGCCCAGCCCCAGGCGATGGCGAAGCTGACCAGCGTGGCAATCGAAAAATAGATCAGCAGCGACGGTTGCAGCGCGGCGTGCAAGTCGGCATGCAGGATGCCCAGAAACAGCAACGCCGGCATGGTGACGTTGAACACCAGAGCCGACGCAGTGTGGATGAAGTTGTCGTTGATCCAGTTGATGCGCTTGAGCAGCACGCCCAGAAACAGCATGGCAAACACCGGCGCGGTGATGTTCAGGGTTTCGAGGAAGATAGCCAGCATGCCGGGGGTCACCTTGGGTGGGCGTCGTTAGGGGGCTAATGATAAGCCACCCAGGGCGTTGGCGTCTGGTAGAAAGCCTTCGCGGGCAAGCCTCGCTCCTACAGAAGATCACCGGACCTGTAGGAGCGAGGCTGCCCGCGAAGAACGATGACGCGGTCTTACGTGATCGGCGCCGGGTTGAACAGGGTAATGTCGTTATGCAGCTTGTGCCGCTCCGACCACGTCTGTTTCTTCCCGCTGGCCACGTCCAGGTAGTAGTGAAACAACTCCCACCCGAGATCTTCGATCGACGCTCGTCCGGTCGCAATCCGTCCGGCATCGATGTCGATCAGGTCCGGCCAGCGCTGCGCCAGTTCGGTCCGGGTCGATACCTTCACCACCGGCGCCATCGCCAGGCCATACGGCGTGCCACGCCCGGTGGTGAACACGTGCAGGTTCATCCCGGCCGCCAGTTGCAACGTCCCGCAGACAAAGTCACTGGCCGGAGTCGCGCAAAAAATCAGACCTTTGCGCTTGAAGCGCTCGCCAGGGCCCAGCACGCCATTGATCGCACTGCTGCCGGATTTGACGATCGACCCAAGGGATTTCTCGACAATGTTCGACAACCCGCCCTTCTTGTTGCCCGGCGTGGTGTTGGCGCTGCGATCCGCTTCGCCCTTGGCCAGGTAACGGTCGTACCAGTCCATTTCCCGCACCAGTTCCTGAGCGACTTCCTCGGTTTCGGCGCGGGACGTCAGCAGGTAAATCGCGTCGCGCACTTCGGTGACTTCGGAAAACATCACCGTCGCACCGGCGCGCAGCAACAGGTCAGAGGCGTAACCCAGCGCCGGGTTGGCGGTGATGCCGGAGAACGCATCGCTGCCACCACACTGCATGCCGAGAATCAGCTCGGACGCCGGCACGGTTTCCCGGCGACGTTGATCGAGCTTCTTCAAACGGGTCTCGGCCAGGGCCATGATCTGCTCGATCATTTCGGTGAAACCGTGACTCGAATCCTGCAAGCGATACAGCCACGGATCGCTCAAATCCACCGAGCTGTCGTTCTCGTGCATCACCTGCCCGGCCTGCAATTTCTCGCAGCCCAGACTGATCACCAGCGCTTCGCCACCCAGGTTCGGGTTGCGCGCCAGGTTGCGCACGGTGCGGATCGGGATGTACGCATCCGTCGCGGTGATTGCCACGCCGCAGCCGTAGCTGTGAGTCAACGCGACCACGTCATCGACGTTCTGATACTTGGGCAGCAACTCGTCCTTGATGCGCTTGACCGCATGATCCAGAACGCCGGTCACACACTGCACCGTGGTGGTAATCCCGAGAATGTTGCGCGTGCCGACGGTGCCGTCGGCGTTGCGATACCCCTCGAACGTAAAGCCTTCCAGCGGTGCCTGCGCCGCCGGCACTTCGGTGGACAGCGGCAAGCTGTCCAGCGGTGGCGCGGTGGGCATGCGCAGTTGATCTTCCTTGACCCAACTGCCGCGCGGAATCGGCTGCAACGCGTAGCCAATGGTCTGGCCGTAACGAATCACCTGGCCACCCTCGGGAATGTCCTCCAGGGTGACCTTGTGGCTCTGCGGCACGAAGTCCACGGTGACCAGGCCATCGGGAAACTCGGTGCCCGCCGGCACGCCCTGATCGTTGACCACGATCACGACGTTGTCTCGCTCGTGCAGGCGGATGTAGCGCGGCGAGTCGGAATGTTCAATCAACTGCATGACGCCGCTCCTCAGGAATGCGCTTGTGACAATTTGTTGTTTGTTTCAGGGCCGCTGACCGGTGGCTCTTTGAGCACTACACGTTTGATCGGGCCAACGATCACCAGGTAGCTGAACACTGCAACCAGTGCGTTGCAACCGACAAACACCAGCGCCCATTTGAACGAACCGGTGGAGCTGATGATGTAGCCGATGACGATCGGCGTGGTAATCGACGCGATGTTGCCGAAGGTGTTGAACAGGCCACCGCTGAGACCGGCGATCTGTTTTGGCGAGGTGTCGGACACCACGGCCCAACCCAGCGCACCCACGCCTTTGCCGAAGAAAGCCAAGGCCATGAAGCCGACGACCATCCATTCAACATCGACATAGTTGCAAGCCACGATGCTGCTGGAAACCAGCAAGCCCGCGATGATCGGCGCCTTGCGAGCGAAGGTCAGGGAATGGCCCTTGCGCAGCAGGTAGTCGGAAATCACCCCGCCGAGCACACCACCGATGAAACCGCAGATCGCCGGCAACGAGGCGATGAAACCAGCCTTGAGGATGGTCATGCCGCGTTCTTGCACCAGGTACACCGGGAACCAGGTCAGGAAGAAGTAGGTGATGCCGTTGATGCAGTATTGGCCCAGGTACACGCCGAGCATCATGCGGTTGGTCAGCAACTGGCGGATGTAGTCCCACTTCGGACCGTCGCTTTTTTTGCCTTTGCCTTTGTCCTGGTCCATATCGACCATGCCGCCGTTGTCGGCGATGTGCTTGAACTCGGCGTCGTTGATCATCGGGTGCTGGCGCGGGCTGTAGATCACCTTCAGCCAGATGCCCGAGAAGATGATGCCGATCACGCCCATCACGATAAACACGTGCTGCCAGCCGAAGCTGTAGACGATCCAGCCCATCAGCGGCGCGAACAACACGGTGGCAAAGTATTGCGCCGAGTTGAAGATCGCCGAGGCGGTGCCGCGTTCTGCGGTCGGGAACCAGGCGGCCACGATGCGTGCGTTACCGGGGAAGGATGGCGCTTCGGCCAGGCCCACCAGGAAGCGCAGCATGAACAGCGCAACCACCGCCGTGGACATGCCGAACTCGCCGACATAGCCCTGGAGCACGGTGAACAATGACCAGGTGAAAATGCTCAGCGCATAGATTTTTTTCGAGCCGAAACGGTCCAGCAGCCAGCCACCGGGAATTTGCCCGGCCACGTAGGCCCAACCGAATGCGGAGAAGATGTAACCGAGGGTGACCGCGTCGATGCCGAGGTCTTTTTGCAGGCTGGAGCCCGCGATTGCGATGGTTGCCCGGTCGGCGTAGTTGATCGTGGTCACCAGAAAAAGCATGAGCAAAATCAAATAGCGGACGTGGGTCGGCTTGGTCGCTTGCATGTAGATGTACTCCCACTGATTATTTTTATGCGGGTAATAACGATGTTCTGTAGGAACGGCCGGTCGACGCTCGATTGCTGGCGATGCAGGCACCTCGGTGTGTCATTTACACCGTGGTGATGCGATCGCCAGCAAGCCGGCTCCTACAGGTATTGCGTAAATCAGGAACCGATGTAGCTGGTCTTCACAACCGTGTAGAACTCTTGCGCGTAGCGACCTTGCTCGCGGGAACCATAGGATGAACCTTTACGCCCACCGAATGGAACGTGGTAATCCACGCCCGCCGTCGGCAGGTTGACCATCACCATCCCGGCCTGGGAGTGGCGTTTGAAGTGGTTGGCGTACTTCAGCGACGTGGTGGCGATGCCCGCCGACAGACCGAATTCGGTGTCGTTGGCCATGGCCAGTGCTGCGTCGTAATCCGCCACGCGAACGATGTTGGCCACCGGGCCGAAGATCTCTTCGCGGCTGATGCGCATCGCAGCTTCGCTGTCGGCAAACAGCGTAGGCGCGAGGTAGTAACCTTCGGTGTCACAGGTCACCAGACCGCCGCCGCTGACCAGACGTGCACCTTCGGACTGGCCGATGTCGATGTACTTCATGTCCTGTTCAAGCTGAGCTTGCGAGACCACCGGACCGATGTCGGTGCCGGTTTTCAGCGCGTGGCCAACCTTGATCGACTTCATGCGCTCGGCCATCGCTTCGACGAACTTGTCGTGGATGCCGGCAGTGACGATGAAGCGGCTGGAAGCGGTGCAACGCTGGCCGGTGGAGTAGAACGCGCTCTGTACCGACAGTTCGACCGCTTGCTTGAGGTCAGCGTCGTCGAGAATGATCTGCGGGTTCTTGCCGCCCATTTCCAGCTGAACCTTGGCCTGGCGCGACACGCAGCTGACGGCGATCTGACGACCGACACCGACGGAACCGGTGAAGCTGATGCCATCGACTTTCGGGCTCTGAACCATTGCATCGCCAACCACGCGACCGCTGCCCATCACCAGGTTGAACACGCCGGCCGGGAAGCCTGCGCGGGAGATGATTTCAGCCAGCGCCCAGGCGCAACCCGGCACCAGATCCGCCGGTTTCAGCACGACGCAGTTGCCGTAGGCCAGGGCCGGGGCGATTTTCCACGCAGGGATGGCGATCGGGAAGTTCCACGGGGTGATCAGGCCAACCACGCCCAAGGCTTCGCGAGTGACTTCGACATTGACGCCCGGACGTACCGACGGCAAGTAGTCGCCGGACAGACGCAGGGTTTCACCGGCGAAGAACTTGAAGATGTTACCGGCGCGGGTCACTTCGCCGATGGCTTCAGGCAGGGTCTTGCCCTCTTCCCGAGCCAGCAAGGTGCCGAGCTCTTCGCGGCGAGCGAGGATTTCAGTACCGACTTTATCCAGCGAGTCGTGGCGGGCTTGAATGCCCGAGGTCGACCAGGCCGGGAACGCAGCGCGAGCGGCGTCGATGGCGGCGTGGACCTGGGCCAGATCAGCCTTGGCGTATTCACCGATGGTGTCGGTCAGTTCGGACGGGTTGATGTTGGCGCAGTATTCACTGCCGGCAACCCATTCACCGTTGATGTAGTTATCGAAACGCTTTGTATCAGCCACAACAATCTCCTCACGCAAAAGGCCGCTGATTGCTCAGCGGCCTTGTTTAATCGGGTGTGTTACTGCGCACCTTGCTTGTCGATCAGCGCGGCCAGAGCTTCGTACTCTTCTGGCAGCAGATCGGTCAGCGGCGCACGCACAGGACCTGCGTCATAGCCGGCAATTTTCGCACCCGCCTTGACGATGCTCACCGCGTAACCGGATTTGCGGTTACGGATGTCCAGGTACGGCAGGAAGAAGTCGTCGATGATCTTGCCGACGGTGGCGTGATCTTCGCGAGCGATGGCGTGGTAGAAATCCATCGCGGTTTTCGGGATGAAGTTGAACACCGCCGAGGAGTAAACCGGTACGCCCAAGGCCTTGTAGGCAGCGGCGTAGACTTCGGCGGTCGGCAAACCACCCAGGTAGCTGAAGCGATCGCCGAGGCGGCGACGGATCGACACCATCAGCTCGATATCGCCCAGGCCATCCTTGTAGCCGATCAGGTTCGGGCAGCGCTCGGCCAGGCGTTCCAGCAGCGGCGCGGTCAGGCGGCAGACGTTACGGTTGTAAACCACCACGCCGATCTTCACCGATTTGCACACGGCTTCAACGTGGGCGGCAACGCCGTCCTGGCTGGCTTCGGTCAGGTAGTGAGGCAGCAGCAACAGGCCTTTGGCGCCCAGACGCTCGGCTTCCTGTGCGTATTCGATGGCTTGACGGGTCGAACCGCCAACGCCGGCGAGAATCGGCACGCTGGTTTCGCAGGTGTCGACGGCAGTCTTGATGATTTCCGAATATTCGCTGGCCGCCAGGGAGAAGAACTCACCGGTGCCGCCTGCGGCGAACAAAGCCGAGGCGCCGTACGGGGCCAGCCATTCGAGACGCTTGATGTAGCCCGCGCGATTGAAGTCGCCCTGAGCATTGAAATCGGTAACCGGGAAAGACAACAGACCGGAAGAGAGGATGGACTTCAGTTCTTGTGGATTCATTATTCGAACACCCTGGGTAGCAACGTTTGTTTGTGTGTGTGTGAGAAAACCGTTCAGCCTGCGCCGAAGTTGTAGGTCATCGTACAACTTAAAAAACAACCGTCAACTGCATTTCATCGCCGCACCCAAAATTTATGCGTCGGAAAAGTATTTTCTTGACGTAGGAAAGATCTCCTCTATGCTCTGAACAACTGTATATGCATACAGTTATTTTGAAACATACCAACGACATATCAAGGAGATAGAAATGTCAGGTCTACACACAAAAACTCAGGAAAAACCAAAACAGGTCATTGCTGGCCTGGATGATCTGTTCACCGAGAACGGCATCGCCATCAAGGGTAATGACCATCTGGTCCTGCGCCTCGACGAGCACCGAACCGACTCCCACCAGCCATCCGCCCCTGCATCCGGCAACGCCTTGAAAGGCAAGCCACAGCTGAGGTTCGAGGGTGGTGAACACACCGCCATCGGCGATAACACGCTGCTGCGTTTCGTCAAGGATGCACCGGCGATAACGGCCTCGCAGGTCGAGTTGCATCTGCCTAACGGCCTGGCCCTGACGTATGGGCAGGTTGTTGCACTGGGCGGTGATTTCTATGGAATCCCGGACAAACCGGTCAGCGAAGGCGCAACCGCTGCAGACCGGATCCAGCGCTTTAACGAGGCCTTCAATTCCCTGGCGGTGCTGCCGGCGTCAAATGCCGAAGCGAAGCTGATCCTCGGCGTCATGCAGAAGGAAATCGCTGCGGTTAAACAGGCGATAAAGGACGGCAAACAGCCCCACGAGGCGTATGACGCACTGGGTGATACGTTGTCGGAAGAGTGGAACAAAATCACCGGCGGCGGCAGTTTCGTCTCGGCCCTGTATCCATTGGGCCGCTACCTGAAACTGGCCGCCAACAACGCTGACCACTTCGCCGAGTGGGCACTGCTGGCCTACATCGCCGGGCATACGGCGGCATTGCAACAAGCGGTAATCGCCCACAACAGTGGCGATGACGCGTCGCTGGAACTGGCTTACGCGATGAACGCTTTCGCCGATCACTACCTGACGGACCTGTTTTCCGCCGGTCACCTGCGGGTGCCGCGCAAACAGTTGGCAGCGGTGGTCACGCCGAGTGATCTGGGCTCGTTGATTACCCGCTTCATGCACGACGAAGACAGCAAGTTCGGCCTCAATGTGCGCAACGGTGACGGCGTTCAATGGCACGCTTATGGCGACAAGCGCTACTTCGATGCAATCGACAGCGCCAATCGCGTCCAGGTCAATCTAGCGGTCCAGGTGTCGGCGGATGAAATTTTCGCGACGTACCTCAGCGGCATCGCCCCGTCGCCCGGCAGTTTCGCGGCATTGAAAAAACTGCCTGATCTGCAAGCGGTACTGAACCCGACGGGCAATTTCTCGCCGCTTTTCAAGGTCGAGGGCAACAAGGTGTTGCGGCGCAAGGACGTCAATAACCTGAATGACACCGCCACCGTCGATGACTGGTGGGGCTGGAGCACTTACCTGCTGCTCAAGGACTACAACCCGACTGGCAACGTGGCCTGATAAGGAGATCGATGATGACTATCAAACTGAAACTGGAATTGGCTTCGGGCGATTCGCTGAAGGGTGCGCCACTGGAATTGCTGGCTGATGGCAAGGCCATTGCCAAAGCGGTGGTGGGTAAGCATGGGGATGTGGTGTTCGATGCCAAGCCCGGTGCAGGTCGGTTGGCGGTGAGGGTGGATCGTTCGATTCTTCGTGCTGGCTGACGCTGTGGTGTAACGGCCACTGACCCCATCGCCAGCAAGCCGGCTCCTACAGGTTCTTCGTCGTACACAAAATTTGCGTACGACACCGTTCCTGTAGGAGCCGGCTTGCTGGCGATAGCGGTCTCTCGGGCAACCCGGAACCCGGGTTGAAATATTATCCCCGCTGCGCCTCAGCCTCTTCATGCGCATGACGCAACCGCTCGCGGCTGTTCGTCAGATGCAAGCGCATCGCCGCCCGCGCCGCATCGGAATCCTGGCGTGCGATCGCATCGTAAATCTCTTCGTGCTCACGGCTCAGGCGACTCATGTAGTGCTGTTGGTCGTCATGGGCCAGGCGTGCCGAGTTCAGGCGCGTACGCGGAATGATGCTGGTGCCCAGGTGGGTCATGATGTCGGTGAAGTAGCGGTTGCCGGTCGACAGCGCGATTTGCAGGTGGAACTGGAAGTCCGAGGCCACCGCATCGCTGGCGTGGGCCGCGCTTTCGTTCAAGGCGTCCAGGGCGGCGCGCATCAACGCCAACTGTTCAGGGCTGCGGCGTTGCGCAGCAAGCCCCGCGGATTCCACTTCGAGGCTGATACGCAGCTCCAGAATCGCCAGCACATCACGCAGCGTCACCACCGTCGCCGGGTCGATACGGAAACCGCTCGGGCTCGGCGTATCGAGCACGAAGGTGCCGATGCCGTGGCGGGTTTCCACCTGCCCGGCCGCCTGCAAACGGGAAATCGCCTCGCGCACCACGGTGCGGCTGACGCCATGGGCATCCATGATCGCCGACTCGGTGGGCAATTTGTCGCCGCGCTTGAGGTGACCATCGCGGATCTGCTCGGACAGCACCGTCACCAATTCCTGTGCGAGGCTGCGGCGCTTGCGAGGGAGGCGTGGTGCGTCGATCGGGTTTTCCATGGTGAACGTCTGTCTCGAAAAATTCGGCTGAAACCGCATCATAGCTCAACGCGGTTGTACGATCACCACCACCCCTGTAGGAGCGAGGCTTGCCCGCGAAGAACGATAACGCGGTTCTTCAGGAAAACCACATCAGGGCCATCGCGAGCAAGCTTGCTCCTACAGGGATTGTGGTGATTATGCGGTTACGGTCTGGTCCACCAGATAGCCATTGTCGATGCGCACATGCCGTGGATGGAAGCGTTTCAGGCTGCTGCGATGCCCGACGCTGACAATGCTGAGCCCCGGAATCTCATCGATCAACGCCTGATACAGCGAAGCTTCATCCTCTTCATCCATCGCCGAAGTCGCTTCGTCCATGTACAGCCATTGCGGCGCATAAAGCAACGCACGGGCAAAGGCCAGACGTTGCTGTTCGCCCGGCGAAAGCATGCGTTGCCAGTGATTCGCTTCATCCAGGCGCGAAACCAGGTGCGGCAAACGACAGGTTTCCAGCACGTGAACGTAGCGTTCCTGCGAATAGGTCTCGCCAGGCTGTGGATAACTCAACACCTCGCGCAGTGTGCCAATCGGCAGATAAGGCTTTTGCGGCAGGAACAAATAGCGCGCCGTCGGCAGACGAATGCTGCCATGGCCTGTTGGCCACAAATGCCCCATTGCTCGCAGCAACGTGGACTTGCCGCTGCCGGAACGGCCGCTGAGCATCACGCGCTCGCCCTCCTCCACGGTCATGTCGGCATTGGTCAACAAATGTCGACCGTCCGCCAGATCGAGGCCCAGGTTGTGAATCTTCAACCCATTACCCTGATTCTGTACGTCGATGGCCGGCGCGCGCTCTTCGTTGTCGGTCATGGCCTGACGGAAACTCAGCAGACGATCACAGGTGGCGCGCCATGCGGCGAGGTTCTGGTACGCGCTGATAAACCAGCTGAAGCTCTCCTGCACATTGCCGAACGCCGAACTGATTTGCATCAGATCACCGAGTTCGATCTTGCCAGCGAAATAACGTGGGGCAGCGACCATGAACGGAAAGATGATGGCGGCCTGTTGATAACCTGCGGTAAAGAACGTCAGACGCTTGGACACCTTCATGATGTCCCAGAAGTTGTGCCAGACCAGCCCGAAGCGGTTGCTCAAGCGACGGTTTTCATTGGGTTCGCCGTTGTACAGCGCGATGCTCTCGGCATTTTCGCGAATCCGTACCATGGAGAAACGCAGGTCGGCTTCAAAGCGTTGTTGTTGGTTGTTCAGGCCGATCAAGCGACGACCGATCAGATGCGTCAGCCAGCTACCGATCACGGCATACACCAGCACACACCAGAACATGTAGCCGGGGATGGTGAAACCGAACACTTCGATACTGCCCGACACGCCCCACAGAATGATCGAGAACGACACCAGGCTGACAATGTTGCGCAGCAAACCGATGCCCAGTTCCAGGGTATTGGAGGTGAAGTTGTTGAGGTCTTCGGAAATCCGCTGGTCCGGGTTATCGGTGTAACCGCCCTGCTCCAGCTGGTAGTAATTCTTGTTGCCGAGCCAGCGGGCGAAATGCTTTTCCGTAAGCCAGGCACGCCAGCGAATGGTCAGCATCTGGGTCAGATAGAGTCGGTACACAGCACCGATGATCGCCACCGCCGCAATCCCGCAGAAGTACAGAATCAGCTGCCAGAACGCGGCTTCGTCCTTCTTCTGCAGAGCGTTGTAAAAATCCTTGTACCAGGTGTTGAACCACACCGAGAGCCCCACGCTGATCAACGACAACGCGATCACCGCGATCAGTAGTGTCCAGGCCTTGACCTTCTCTTCGCTTTGCCAATAAGGCGTGATCATCGCCCAGACTTTGCGAAAAAACTGCCCGCGCACGGCATCGTTGACCGCGGAATATTCAGCGTTCTGATTCATGGAAAAGGCTCGATAAAGAAAAGAACACGCACGAACCGATCATAGATGATCGGCTCGGTTTGTCGCGAGGCGCGGCCGGCATTCGTTCAGCGCAGGTTCAGCGACGAACGGGACGCTTTTGCAGTTTGCGCTGCAGCGTACGGCGGTGCATGCCCAGGGCGCGGGCAGTGGCGGAGATGTTGCCTTCGTGTTCGGTCAACACGCGCTGGATGTGTTCCCACTGCAAGCGGTCCACCGACATCGGGTTTTCCGGCACCAGGGAGTCGAGGTCGGCGTGCTCGGAGAGCAGCGCAGCAAGGACATCATCGGCATCCGCCGGTTTGCACAGGTAGTTGCAGGCACCGCGCTTGATCGCTTCGACAGCGGTGGCAATGCTCGAGTAACCGGTGAGGATCACCACGCGCATCTCCGGGTCGAGTTCGAGCAGTTTTGGCAGCAACACCAGGCCGGAATCGCCGTCCATTTTCAGGTCCAGCGCGGCGTAATCCGGGATATCGGCCTGGGCGATGGTCAGGCCTTCTTCGGCGGAGCCGGCGGTGCTGACGCGAAAACCACGGCGAGCCATGGCGCGCGCCATCACGCGGGTGAACGTGGCGTCGTCATCTACCAGCAGCAAATGCGGCAGTTCTTCGCCTTCGACTTGGATCTCTTCACTCATGTTCGTCTCCTCGGGCGACACGGGGCAGGCGCAGCTCGGTGAGCGTACCGCCTTCCTCATGACTGTAGAGTTTCACTGAGCCGCCGGCGCGTGTCACGCTGGCCTTGCTCAAAAACAGGCCCAGGCCGAAACCTTTGCCCTTGGTGGTAAAAAACGGTTTGCCGATCTGTTCGGCAATGGCCAGCGGCACACCGGCGCCGTGGTCGCGAATGCTGATGGTCAAGTCCTCGGCATTCCAGTCCAGCGTCACTTGCAGCCCTTCGGGGCACGCATCAGCGGCGTTGTTCAACAAATTCAGCAGCGCCTGGGTCAAGTCTGGCGGCGGCGCCATGCGCGGCACGGTGCCTTGGCCCAGGCGCTGGAAGCGGTAACTGGCTTCCGGGCGCATCAGGTGCCAGCGGTTCAGCGCTTCGTCGAGCCAATCAGTGACGTCCTGCATCTCCACCGCCAAGCGGCGATTGGCCTCGGCGGCGCGCACCAGTTGCTGCAAGGTTTCTTTGCAGAGTTTGACCTGATCCTGCAGCACGCTGAGGTCGTCCTGCAACATCGGATCGTGATGGTCCTGACGCATTTCCTTGAGCAGCACGCTCATGGTCGCCAGCGGCGTGCCCAGTTCATGGGCGGCACCGGCGGCCTCGGTCGCGACGGCCAGCAATTGCTGATCACGCAAGCCTTCTTCGCGACGGATGGCCCGCAGCTCCTCCTGCCGGCGCAGCTCTTCGGCCATGCGCGCGGCGAAGAAGGTAATCACCGCAGCAGCCAGGGCGAAGCTCAGCCACATCCCGTAGACCTGCAGGTTTTCCCGGGCAATCGGGAAGGTTTGCAGCGGATAGAAACCCGCCAGCAACAAGGTGTACATCGCCAGGGCGATGCCCGACAGAATCACCGAATAACGCCATGGCAGCGTCACGGCGGCGATGGTCAGCGGCACCAGGTAATAAGAGACGAAGGGGTTGGTCGAGCCGCCGGAGAAATACAGCAAGGCGCTGTGGATAAACAGGTCGCAGGCCAGTTGCACGGCGTATTCGAGCTCGGTGACGGGCCATGAGGTGCGCAGCCGAATCGCCGTGAATGCGCACAGCAACATGGAGCAACCGAGGGTCGCGGCCAGTTGGAACCAAGGCAGCGGCAGTAAGTCGAGCCAGTAGGCCAGGCCCACGGAACCGGCCTGAGCGGCCAACACCAATGTGCGGATGAACGTCAGCCGCCAGAGATTCTGACGAGTTGCGGAAGTGATTTGAACGGGGGCGAGCATGAGCTCTCCTGATGAGCGCTCCAGGCGGATCGCACGGAGTATAACCAAGCACGGGGGCTGACAGGCAAAAGTGCGGCAAACGGCCACATGGCAGGAATATCAGCTGCGTCTATAAGGCCGCCTTCGCGGGCAACCATCTGTATAGAAGTTGTAACTGTGCGAACCGGATCATTGAAGCTAGAGTCTGATGGTTTCACGCAGGCTCGGACCTAACCCCTGCGCATCGTCCAAGGAGTTTTCATGCACACTTTCCGCCGCAGCGCCGCCCTACTCGCCCTCAGCGTTGGCACCGTCGCCAGCCTCCCGGCCCTGGCCGCCGACGAGCTGCATTACAACCAGATTTCCCTGCGCGCCGAAGTCAGTCAGGAAGTTGCCCGCGACCTGATGATCGTGACCCTCTACACCGAAGAACAAAACACCGACCCGGCCAAACTCGCGGCCGACGTCAGCACCACCATGAACAAAGCGCTGGCCCAGGCCAAGCAAGTCAAAGACATCACCCTGCGCCAGGGCAGCCGCAACAGCTACCCGATCTACGACACCAAGGGCCAGAAAATCACTGGCTGGCGCGAGCGCGCCGAACTGCGCCTGGAAAGCTCCGACTTCGCCGCCCTGTCGAAACTGACCGGCGAACTGCTCACCGACCTGAAAATGGGCGGCATGGACTTCGCCATCGCCACACCAACCCGCAAGGCCAGTGAAGACGCCCTGCTCAAAGACGCCGTGACCGCCTTCAAGGCCCGTGCACAACTGGCCACCGACGCGCTGGGCGGCAAGGGTTACAAAATCGTCAACCTGAACCTGAACAGCAACGGTTATCCACAACCGTACATGCGTGGGCCGATGATGATGAAAGCGGCCAGCATGGATGCCGCGCCGGTTACGCCGGAAGTTGAAGCCGGCACCAGCCAGGTCAGCATGACGGCGGACGGGTCGATTGAAGTGTTGATGCCTTGATTCGATAACCCGTACACAGAAACGGCGATCACCGGAGTGATCGCCGTTTTTTTATGGCCCGGGAAAATCGACGCCACCCGATCCTGTAGGAGCCGGCTTGCTGCGGGCGGCGTTCCGACGATGGCGGCCGTAGCAGCACCGTAAAATCCGGAATCTTTCGCCAGCAAGCCGGCTCCTACAAAGGGCGTATTACATCCGCAAAATCAGGTCGGCTGACAGGCCGCCATCGCCGGCAAGCCGGCTCCTACAAAAGTTCGGGTACATCCGCGAAAGCAAGTCGGCTGACAGGCCGCCATCGCCAGCAAGCCGGCTCCTACAAAGGGCGTGGTACATCCGCGAAATCAGATCGGCTGACAGGACGCTATCGCCGGCAAGCCGGCTCCTACAAAGGGCGTATTACATCCGCGAAATCGGGTCGGCTGACAGGCCGCCATCGCCGGCAAGCCGGCTCCTACAAAAGCAGGTCGGCGTACACCCGCTTCTCACCACTCATCAGGCCGAGCGTTAGCTCGCCTGCAGCTTTTGATTTTGATCTGCCCGCCCCTTCGGGAGGCCGAGTGGAGGTTCTGCGCAGTGGGCAGCCCGGCATGGATGCCGGGCTAGCCGCCCCCGGCCATGGATGGCCGATGGCGGCGGGCCCACGGAGCAGGACCGGAGCGAGGGAACGCCGAGCCTAAGCGAGGGGCCGGACGCTGGGGCGAAGCGTTTTGCTTACTTTTGGGCGTCTGCAAAAGTGAGTCGCCGTAAGGGCGAAACCGTAAGTGGCCGTTACCACAGGAATGGATATGTACACCCCAAAAAAATGGTCGGCTACCAGGCCGCCATCGCCAGCAAGCCGGCTCCTACATTTTGAATGTGCACACAACAGGCAACCAGCCTGAATATACCGAGATAGAGGGGTCCCCCTCACAAACGGATATTTCCGCCAACCCCGCCTCCAACGCTACCCTGAGGAAAACACAGCGACCCAATCCCCCGGGGACTCCATGGAAAGAACCACCGTCAAACCACTCCTGCTCGCCCTAGCCCTGATCACCACAGCCCCACTGGCCCAAGCCACCACCACCCTGGTCTACTGCTCCGAAGCCAGCCCCGCCGGCTTCGACCCCAGCCAATACACCAGCGGCACCGACTTCGACGCCTCCGCCGAAACCGTCTTCAACCGCCTCACCCAATTCAAACGCGGCGGCACCGAAGTCGAACCCGGGCTGGCGACAAACTGGGACGTGTCAAAAGACGGCCTCACCTACACCTTCCACCTGCGCGACGGCGTGAAATTCCACACCACCGACTATTTCACCCCGACCCGCGACTTCAACGCCGACGACGTGCTGTTCACCTTCCAGCGCCTGCTCGACCCGGAAAATGCGTTCCGCAAGGCCTATCCCGCCGAGTCCCCGTACTTCACCGATATGGACCTGAACAAAACGATCAAGAGCGTCGACAAAATCGACGAGCACACCGTGCGCTTCAGCCTGAACAACATCGACGCCGCCTTCATCCAGAACCTGGCGATGAGTTTCGCTTCGGTGCAATCCGCCGAGTACGGCGCGCAATTGTTAAAGGAAGGCAAGGCAGCCGACATCAACCAGAAACCCGTCGGCACCGGCCCGTTCGTGTTCAAGCGCTATCAAAAGGACTCGCAGATCCGCTACGTCGCCAACAAGGCGTACTGGAAACCCGAGGATGTGAAAATCGACAACCTGGTGTTCTCGATCACCCCGGACGCCGCTGTGCGCTTGCAGAAACTCAAGACCGGCGAGTGCCAGGTCAGCGGTTACCCGCGCCCGGCCGACATCGAGGTGATGGAGAAAGACCCGAACCTGCGCGTGCTCAAGCAGGCCGGGTTCAACCTCGGCTTCCTGGCCTACAACGTGACACACCCGCCACTGGACCAGCTCAAGGTGCGTCAGGCCCTGGACATGGCGATCGACAAACCGGCGATCATCAAGGCTGTCTACCAGAGTGCCGGGCAACTGGCGCAAAACGCCTTGCCACCGGCGCAATGGTCTTACGACCCGAGCATCAAGGACGCTTCCTACGACCCGACAAAAGCCCGGGCGCTACTGAAAGAAGCAGGGGTTGCACCCGGTACCACCATTAATTTGTGGGCCATGACCGTGCAGCGTGCCTCCAACCCCAATGCGCGGATGTCGGCACAGATGATCCAGCAGGATTGGGAGAAGGTCGGCATCAAGGCCAACATCGTCAGCTATGAATGGGGCGAGTACATCAAGCGCGCGAAGAACGGCGAACACGACGCGATGATCTACGGCTGGACCGGCGACAACGGCGACCCGGACAACTGGCTCGGCGTGCTCTACAGCTGCGCGGCCGTGAAGGGCAGCAACTACGCCAAGTGGTGCGACCCGGCCTACGACAAACTCGTCCAGCAAGCCAAGGTGTCCACGGACAAACAGCAGCGGGTGAAACTGTATCAACAGGCCCAACAAATCCTTAAGCAACAGGTGCCTATCACACCTATCGCCAACTCGACGGTGTTCCAGCCGCTGCGCAAGGAAGTCACCGACTTCAAGATCAGCCCGTTCGGCCTCACACCCTTCTATGGTGTGGGTATAAATAAGTAACACCGCGCGCCAACCGGGTGCGCCCAGCGCCCCGGTTGCCCTCCGTCAGTGCGTGGTTTGCACCGAAAAAACTACACGCAAACGGTCAAATGCGCGTCAATTTATACATATGCGACATTAAGGTACGTTCGTGCCACTGTTTAAGGCTTGTGGCCATTCAACATCTTGCATTGGGTATGGCCCCTGCATAAGTATCCGCAGGCACGACTCACGAGGTCGTCCTCAAATTCAAAAATGACAACAAATCATGAGGCCACCATGCTTAAACACGCGGTCATTCCGTTTTTAGTCGGCGCCAGCTTGTTAGCTGCCGCACCTTTCGCCCAAGCGGCGACTAACCTGGTGTTCTGCTCCGAAGGGAGCCCGGCCGGTTTTGATCCTGGTCAGTACACCACCGGAACCGACTTCGACGCCTCTGCCGAAACCATGTTCAACCGTCTGACTCAGTTCGAGCGCGGCGGCACCGCCGTTATTCCTGGTCTGGCGACCAAGTGGGACATCTCCGATGATGGCCTGACTTACACCTTCCACCTGCGTGAAGGCGTCAAGTTCCACACTACCCCGTACTTCAAGCCGACTCGCGAGTTCAACGCCGACGACGTGCTGTTCACCTTTAATCGCATGATTAACAAGGATGATCCGTTCCGTAAGGCGTACCCGACCGAATTCCCGTACTTCACCGACATGGGGATGGACACCAACATCACCAAGATCGATAAAGTCGACGACCACACCGTCAAGTTCACCCTCAAAGAAGTAGATGCCGCGTTCATCCAGAACATGGCCATGAGCTTCGCCTCGGTGCAGTCCGCCGAGTACGCAGCCCAGCTGCTCAAGGAAGGCAAAGCCGCCGACATCAACCAGAAGCCGGTCGGCACTGGTCCGTTCGTGTTCAAGAGCTACCAGAAAGACTCCAACATCCGCTACACCGGGAACAAGGACTACTGGAAGCCTGACGACGTCAAGATCGATAACCTGATCTTCGCCATCACCACCGACCCGTCGGTGCGTATCCAGAAGCTGAAAAAGGGCGAGTGCCAGATCACTCTGTTCCCGCGTCCGGCCGACCTGAAGGCGCTGAAAGAAGACAAAACCCTGAAGGTGCCTGACCAGGCTGGTTTCAACCTGGGTTACATCGCCTACAACGTGATGGACAAGATCAAGGGTGACGACAAGCCGAACCCGATGGCCCAACTGAAAGTGCGTCAGGCACTGGACATGGCCGTCAACAAACAACAGATCATCGACTCGGTTTACCAGGGTGCAGGTCAAAAGGCCGTCAACGCCATGCCGCCGACCCAGTGGTCTTACGACACCACCATCGTGGATGCTCCGTACAACCCTGAGAAAGCCAAGGAGCTGCTCAAGGAAGCCGGTGTGAAGGAAGGCACCGAAATCGTTCTATGGGCAATGCCGGTGCAGCGTCCGTACAACCCGAACGCCAAGCTGATGGCAGAAATGCTGCAGTCCGACTGGGCGAAGATCGGTATCAAGGCCAAAATCCAGAGCTACGAGTGGGGCGAGTACATCAAGCGCTCCAAAGGTGGCGAAAACGGCGCGATGCTGATTGGCTGGAGCGGCGACAACGGTGACCCGGACAACTGGCTGAACGTGCTGTTCGGCTGCGACTCGCTGCAAGGCAACAACTTCTCCAAGTGGTGCGACAAGAAGTTCGACGGCATCGTCAAAGAAGCCAAGCGCACGACCGACCAGGGCAAGCGCACCGAACTGTACAAGCAGGCGCAACACGTCCTCAAAGACGCTGTTCCGATGACACCTATCGCTCACTCGACGGTGTTCCAACCCATGCGCAACGAAGTGCAGGATTTCAAGATCAGCCCATTCGGCTTGAACTCCTTCTACGGCGTTAGCGTCAGCAAATAAGATTTGGCAACGGCGACGTTTTTGACGTCGCCGTTGCTTTTTCTACCGAGAAAGCAGGAAACAACCTACATCCTATTCCGCTGAGCATTACAGCTGCGGCGTCGGACGCGTTGCCCTTTCCTACGAGTCTTTAGGACTCTACGCATTTACTGCCAGACTCGCGGCTCTTACCGTCGGGTTCTGACCAGTGCACGCGTGGGTTCTCGGTTTTTGCTGCACATCATGGCTTGAGATCAGTGACGCCTCCACGTCCCCGGACGGGACAGCGGCGCATTGAAAACACTTAGCGAAAGAGAAAAGGGAGCGTCATGCGCCATACCTTGGTTTTATCCGCATTGCTGGGCACCGGCCTGCTGGCCGCCACTTCCATCAGCCAGGCCGCCAACAACAGCCTGGTGTTCTGCTCCGAAGGCAGCCCGGCTGGCTTCGACACCGCGCAGTACACGACCGCGACCGATAACGACGCCGCCGAGCCGTTGTACAACCGATTGGCAGAATTCGAAAAAGGCGCCACCAACGTCGTACCAGGCCTGGCAAAGAGCTGGGATATTTCCGAAGACGGCCTCAAGTACACCTTTCACTTGCGCGAAGGGGTGAAATTTCATACGACCAAGTACTTCACACCGAGCCGTGATTTCAACGCCGATGACGTGCTGTTCACCTTCAATCGCATGCTCGATCCGCAGCAACCTTTCCGTAAGGCTTATCCAACCGAGTTCCCGTATTTCAACGGGATGAGCCTGAACAAGAACATCGCCAAGGTCGAAAAGACCGGGCCGCTGACCGTGGTCATGACGCTCAACAGCGTGGACGCCGCGTTCATCCAGAACATCGCCATGAGCTTCGCTGCCATCCTGTCCGCCGAATACGCCGACAAGCTGCTGGCCGAAGGCAAGCCGAGCGACATCAACCAGAAGCCGATCGGCACCGGGCCGTTCGTGTTCAAGAGCTACCAGAAAGACTCCAACATCCGTTACAGCGGCAACAAGCAGTACTGGGACCCGAGCCGGGTCAAGCTCGACAACCTGATTTTCGCCATCAACACCGACGCGTCGGTACGGGTGCAGAAACTCAAGGCCAACGAGTGCCAGATCACCCTGCACCCACGCCCTGCCGATGTCGAAGCGCTGAAGAACGACGCGAATCTCAAGCTCATCGAAAAGCCTGGCTTCAACCTTGGTTACATCGCCTACAACGTGCGCCACAAGCCATTCGACCAGCTCGAAGTGCGCCAGGCGCTGGACATGGCGGTGAACAAACAAAGCATTCTCAACGCCGTTTACCAAGGCGCCGGTCAACTGGCGCAAAACGCCATGCCGCCGACCCAATGGTCCTACGACGAGACCATTAAAGACGCCGCCTACAACCCGGACAAAGCCAAGGAATTGCTCAAGGCTGCCGGCGTGAAAGAAGGCACCGAAATTACCCTGTGGGCGATGCCGGTTCAGCGTCCCTACAACCCCAACGCCAAGTTGATGGCCGAGATGCTCCAGGCTGACTGGGCGAAGATCGGTCTCAAAGTGAAGATCGTCAGCTACGAATGGGGCGAGTACATCAAGCGCACCAAGAATGGCGAGCACGACATCAGCCTGATTGGCTGGACCGGTGACAATGGGGACCCGGACAACTGGCTGGGCACGCTTTACAGCTGCGACGCCATTGGCGGCAACAACTACTCCCAATGGTGTGATCCGGCTTACGACAAGCTGATCAAGCAGGCCAAGGTCGTCACCGACCGTGACCAGCGCACCGTGCTTTACAAACAGGCTCAGCAGTTGCTCAAGCAGCAAGTGCCGATCACGCCTGTCGCCCACTCGACGGTCAACCAGCCGTTAAGCGCCAAAGTCGAAGGATTCAAGGTAAGTCCTTTCGGCCGCAACGTGTTCTCGGGCGTCAGTATCGACAAATAACCGATTAGCCAAAAAAACGCTGGGGGCGGATTCCGCCCTCACGCAAGCGTATTGCCGTTATTTGCCGATCAGGCCGACAGCAAACGTTTGCGAAGCCTTGTATGAGTTCCAAAACCAATAGCCGGATCACCAAAAAAGACCGGCATTAAAAAAAAAGAAAGAAAGAAAGGAGCTTCACCCATGAAACTGAGCAGCACCGCGTTATTGGCCCTGGCCATCAGCAGCGTTACCGCCACGGCCTACGCTGAGTCCCAGAGCCAGGCTTTCACACCGGTCACCGTCAAGGAAAAGAGCGCCCAAAGCGAAGCCACCGGCTTTGTCGAAGGGCAATCGGTCACCGGTTCCACGCGTAACTGGTATGCGAATGAGCAACTGAAGCGCGGCGCCAAGTTCCAGTACAACAAAAGTGGCGTGTTGACCGACACAGACCGCCGTATCAACTGGGTCCAGGGCACCATCATCAAGTACAACTCGGGCTTTACCGAAGGCACTGTCGGTTTCAGCACTGAGGTCGCGGCCTACAATGCCATCGCCTTGAATCGTGATCGCGAAGACCTGGCCTCTCGCTTCGGTGGTGCACCGGGTGATCGTGCAAAGGCGGGGTATAACCGTACGCTGACCGAAGAAGGTGGCGATGCCGTAGACCAGTGGAGCAAACTGGGCCTGGCCAACGTCAAGGCCCGTTTCTCCAACACCACGCTGACGGCCGGTCGCCAGAACTTCAGCAGCCCGCAAGTGGATGTCATCGGTAACCGCCCACTGCCTTCGAGCTTCGAAGGCGTGACGCTGCACAGCGAAGAGCTGGAAAACCTGACCTTCGACCTCGGCACCTTCGACCGCAACTCCCCGCGTACCGAACAAAGCCAGCGTAAATTCCGCACCGAATACGCCAACGGTATCGTTGAATCCGATCACATCTACACCGGCGGTATCACCTACACGCCGTTCGCCAGCCTGACCACCAGCCTCTGGGCAACCCAGGCCGAAGACATCTGGAACCAGTACTACGTCGGCGCGTCCCACGTACTGGGCGACAGCTCGGTGCTGAGCCTGACCACCGGCCTGAACTACTACAAAACCCAGGACGAAGGTAAAGCCCTGATCGGCGACATCGACAACGACACCTATTCCCTGTCGTTCGGCCTGACTCACCAGGCTCACTCCCTGACCTTCTCCTACCAGGAAGTGAACGGTAACGAGTACTTCGACTACCTGCACGAAACCAACGGCATCTACCTGGCCAACTCCCTGCTGTCGGACTTCAACGGCCCGAACGAGAAATCCTTCCAGATCGCCTACGGCCTGAACATGGCTGAATACGGCGTGCCAGGCCTGAAGTTCAACATCTACCAGGCCCGCGGCTGGGGCATTGATGGCACTCACTACAACGGCAACGGCGGTGTTGTAGACAAAGGCTACGACGGCATCCAGGCCCAGGATGGCGAACACCACTATGAATACGGTATCGGTGCGTCGTACGCCGTACAAAGCGGCCCGCTCAAAGCCACCGCTATTCGTGCGACTTACACCACGCATCGCGCCAGCGAAAACCAGGCTGACGGCAACATCAACGAGTTCCGTCTCGTGACCACCATCCCGTTCAACGTTCTGTAATGCACCCGCCGAACGGCTGATTCAGTGACGAATCTACCGTTCGGCTTTTGTCCTTAACTGATTGCAGAGGGCTCTTGATGAAAATGCTTCCCCTACGTGCGGCCATCGCTGCCGCGTTGCTGAGTGTTGCCGTTGGCGTCTCGGCCAAACCCTTGGTGGTTTGCACCGAAGCCAGTCCGGAAGGCTTCGACATGGTTCAATACACGACTGCAGTCACAGCCGATGCGGTGGCCGAAACCATCTTCAACCGCCTGGCGGACTTCAAGCCCGGTACCACCGAAGTGATTCCGGCACTGGCCGAGTCCTGGGACATCAGCGAAGACGGCCTGACCTACACGTTCCACCTGCGCAAAGGCGTCAAGTTTCACACCACCGAATACTTCAAACCGACCCGCGACATGAACGCCGACGACGTGGTCTGGAGCTTCCAGCGGCAGCTGGACCCGAATCACCCGTGGCACAAACTGTCGAGCGTGGGCTTCCCGTACTTTGAAAGCATGGGCTTCAAGGAACTGCTGAAAAGCGTCGAGAAAGTTGACGACAACACGGTCAAATTCACCCTGACCCGTCGCGAAGCGCCGTTCCTGGCCGACATCGCCATGGCGTTCTCCTCGATTTACCCTGCCGAGTACGCCGACCAGCTGCTCAAGACGAACAAGACCGGCGAACTCAATAACAAACCGGTCGGCACCGGCCCGTTCGTTTTCCAGCGTTACGCCAAGGACGCTCAGGTTCGCTTCAAGGCCAACCCGGACTACTTCCGTGGCAAGCCGCCGGCTGACTCGTTGATCCTGGCCATCGCCACTGACAACAACGTGCGTCTGCAAAAGCTCAAGGCCAACGAGTGCCAGGTCGCGCTGTACCCGAAGCCGGATGACATCCCGAGCATCAAGAAAGACGCCAAACTGAGCGTCGATGAACTGAACGCGATGACCGTTTCGTACATCGCCATGAACACCACGCACAAGTACATGAGCGACGTGCGTGTGCGCAAAGCCATCGACATTGCCTTCGACAAAGAGGCTTATGTCAACGCGCTGTTTGGTAAAGGCAATGCGACAGTGGCGGTCAACCCGTTCCCGGACACGCTGCTGGGCTACAACCACAGCCTGAAAAACCCGGCCCGTGACCTGGACAAGGCCCGCGCCCTGCTCAAGGAAGCCGGCGTACCGGAAGGCACCACGTTCACCCTGTTCACCCGCAACGGTGGCGGCCCGACCAACCCGAACCCGATGCTCGGCGCGCAGATGATGCAGGCTGACCTGGCCAAGGTCGGGATCAAGATCGACATTCGCGTGATGGAATGGGGCGAAATGCTCAAACGCGCGAAAAACGGCGAACACGACATGGTTTCCGCCGGATGGGCGGGCGATAACGGCGACCCGGATAACTTCCTGACGCCTATGCTCAGTTGCGAAGCCGCGAAGAACGGCGAAAACTACGCACGTTGGTGCAATGACAAGTTCCAGGCGCTGATCGACCAGGCTCGCGAAAAAACCGATCCGGCCGAGCGGGCAGCGCTGTACGAGCAGGCCCAGGTTATTTTTAACCAGGACCAGCCATGGATCAGCATGGCGCACACTAGAATGTTCACCGCAATGCGCAACAACGTAGAGGGTTATCACATTAGCCCCCTCACCACTAATAACTTCGCCACCACCCAGGTGAAGTAGATAAGAAAACTCCCGGTGTCCCTGACTCCAGGGACACCAGGCACGCCTAACCGGCTGATGAGGTACACCAGAAGATGTTTAGTTTTATTGCCCGCCGATTGGGGTTATTGATCCCCACGTTCTTCGGCATCACCTTGCTGACTTTCGCGTTGATTCGCATGATTCCAGGCGACCCCGTGGAAGTAATGATGGGCGAACGACGAGTCGACCCCGAAATGCATGCTCAGGCAATGGAACGCCTAGGTCTGAACAAACCGCTGTATGCCCAATACCTGGATTACATCGGCAAACTGGCTCACGGCGATCTCGGCGAATCCCTGCGTACCCGTGAAAGCGTGTGGAGCGAGTTCAGCTCTCTATTCCCCGCGACCCTGGAACTGTCCATGGCCGCCCTGTTGTTCGCCGGCATCCTGGGCCTTCTGGCCGGGGTGATCGCGGCACTCAAGCGAGGATCCCTGTTCGACCATGGGGTGATGGGCATCTCCCTGGCGGGATATTCGATGCCGATCTTCTGGTGGGGCCTGATCCTGATCATGTTCTTCTCGGTGTCCCTGGGCTGGACCCCGGTGTCCGGGCGGATCGACCTGCTCTATGACATCGAGCCGCGCACCGGCTTCATGCTCATCGACACGCTGCTGGCCGATGACGTCGGTGCGTTCCTCGATGCCCTGCATCACCTGATCCTGCCGGCCATCGTGCTCGGCACTATCCCGCTGGCGGTGATTGCGCGGATGACCCGTTCTTCGATGCTCGAAGTGCTGCGCGAAGACTACATCCGGACCGCCAAGGCCAAAGGCCTGTCGCCGTCGCGCGTAGTGTTCGTGCACGGCCTGCGCAACGCACTGATTCCGGTACTGACCGTGGTCGGCCTGCAAGTCGGCACATTGCTGGCCGGTGCGGTCCTGACCGAAACCATTTTCTCGTGGCCCGGCATCGGCAAATGGCTGATCGAAGCCATTGGCGCACGGGATTATCCCGTGGTGCAAAACGGCATCCTGTTAATCGCCTGCCTGGTGATTCTGGTGAACTTCATCGTGGACATCCTCTACGGCTTCGCCAACCCACGCATCCGTCACCAGCGCTGAGATCATGACCATGACCACTCCAGCTTCAACTGCAAATCAAGCGGTAACAGTCGATCAAAGCCTGCTGTACCCGTCCCCGTACAAAGAGTTCTGGCAAGCGTTCTCCAAGAACAAAGGCGCCGTCGCCGGCCTGATGTTCATGTTGCTGGTGATCTTCTGCGCGATCTTCGCGCCGTGGGTCTCGCCACATAACCCGAGCGAGCAATACCGTGACTTCCTGCTGACCCCGCCGTCCTGGCTGGAAGGTGGGCAAATCCAGTTCCTGCTCGGCACCGATGAACTGGGCCGCGACCTGCTGTCGCGTCTGATCAACGGTTCGCGCCTGTCCCTGCTGATCGGCTTGTCGTCGGTGGTGATGTCGCTGATCCCGGGCATCCTGCTCGGTCTGTTCGCCGGCTTCTTCCCGCGCATCCTTGGCCCGACCATCATGCGTCTGATGGACATCATGCTGGCCCTGCCCTCGCTGCTGCTGGCCGTGGCGATTGTCGCCATCCTCGGCCCTGGCCTGATCAACACCATCATTGCCATCGCCGTGGTTTCGTTGCCGTCCTATGTTCGTCTGACCCGTGCTGCGGTGATGGGCGAGCTGAACCGCGACTACGTGACCGCCGCGCGCCTGGCCGGTGCCGGTCTGCCGCGCCTGATGTTCGTCACCGTGCTGCCCAACTGCATGGCGCCGCTGATCGTTCAGGCCACTCTGAGTTTCTCCTCGGCGATTCTCGATGCCGCAGCCCTTGGCTTCCTCGGCCTTGGCGTACAACCGCCAACCCCTGAGTGGGGCACCATGCTGGCTTCGGCTCGCGACTACATCGAACGCGCCTGGTGGGTAGTAAGCCTGCCTGGTTTGACCATTTTGCTCAGCGTGCTGGCAATCAACTTGATGGGCGACGGCCTGCGCGATGCGCTGGACCCGAAACTCAAGAACGCCGCCTGAGGAGATTCAAATGTCACTGTTAGAAATCAAGAATCTCAACGTTCGCTTCGGCGACAAGAACGCCGTTCCGGTGGTCGACGGGCTCGACATTTCCGTGGACAAGGGCGAAGTGCTGGCCATCGTTGGCGAGTCGGGTTCGGGTAAGTCCGTGACCATGATGGCGCTGATGGGCCTGATCGAACATCCGGGGATCGTCACCGCCGACGCCCTGAATTTCGACGGCAAGAACATGCTCAAGCTCAGCAACCGTCAACGTCGACAAATCGTCGGCAAAGACCTGGCCATGGTCTTCCAGGACCCGATGACCGCGCTGAACCCGAGCTACACCGTCGGTTTCCAGATCGAAGAAGTGCTGCGCCTGCACCTGAAAATGTCCGGCAAGCAAGCGCGCAAACGCGCCATCGAACTGTTGGAAAAAGTGGAAATCCCGGGCGCCGCCAGCCGTATGGACGCCTACCCGCATCAACTGTCGGGCGGTATGAGCCAGCGTGTTGCGATCGCCATGGCGATTGCCGGCGAGCCGAAACTGCTGATCGCCGACGAGCCGACCACCGCACTGGACGTGACGATTCAGGCGCAGATCATGGACCTGCTGCTGGCGTTGCAGAAAGAGCAGAACATGGGCCTGGTACTGATCACTCACGACCTCGCGGTCGTGGCCGAAACCGCCCAGCGTGTGTGCGTGATGTACGCCGGCCAGGCCGTAGAAGTCGGTCATGTGCCACAACTGTTCGACATTCCGGCGCACCCGTACAGCGAAGCGCTGCTCAAGGCGATTCCGGAACACAGCCTCGGCGCCTCACGCCTGTCGACATTGCCGGGCATCGTTCCCGGTCGTTACGACCGTCCGCAAGGCTGCCTGCTGTCGCCGCGCTGCCCGTATGTGCAGGACACCTGCCGTGCGCAGCGTCCGGCCCTTGACCCGAAAAGCAACAGCCTCGCCCGCTGCTTCTACCCGCTGAACCAGGAGGTGGCGTAATGGCCGTCGTACTTACCGCCCGCGACCTCACCCGTCACTACGAAGTGTCCCGCGGCCTGTTCAAGGGCCATGCGACCGTACGCGCCCTGAACGGTGTGTCGTTCGAACTGGAAGCCGGCAAGACCCTCGCTGTCGTGGGCGAATCCGGTTGCGGCAAATCCACCCTGGCCCGCGCCCTGACGCTGATCGAAGAGCCGTCTTCCGGCTCCTTGAAAATCGCCGGGCAGGAAGTCGCCGGGGCTGACAAGGCTCAACGCAAACAACTGCGCAAAGACGTGCAGATGGTGTTCCAGAGCCCGTACGCCTCGTTGAACCCTCGGCAGAAAGTCGGTGATCAACTCGCCGAGCCGCTGCTGATCAACACCAGCCTCAGCGCAGCCGAGCGTCGCGAGAAAGTGCAGGCGATGATGAAGCAGGTGGGTTTGCGCCCTGAGCATTACCAGCGCTATCCGCACATGTTCTCCGGCGGTCAGCGCCAGCGGATCGCCCTCGCTCGCGCCATGATGCTGCAGCCTAAAGTGCTGGTGGCGGACGAACCGACCTCGGCGCTGGACGTGTCGATCCAGGCGCAGGTGTTGAACCTGTTCATGGACCTGCAGCAAGAGTTCAACACCGCCTACGTGTTCATCTCGCACAACCTGGCCGTGGTTCAACACGTTGCCGATGACGTGATGGTGATGTACCTCGGTCGCCCGGTGGAAATGGGCCCGAAGAACGACATCTACGAGCGTCCGCTGCACCCGTACACCCAGGCGTTGCTGTCGGCCACACCGACCATTCACCCGGACCCGAACAAGCCGAAGATCAAGATCGTCGGCGAGTTGCCCAACCCGTTGAACCCGCCGTCGGGCTGCGCTTTCCACAAGCGTTGCCCGTACGCGACCGACCGTTGCAAAACCGAAGAGCCAGCCCTGCGCCCTCTCGATAACCGCCAGGTGGCTTGCCACTACGCCGAGCAATTCCTCGACGGCGCGGCGTAACAGTGGGCTGAAAAACCTGTAGGAGGGAGCCTGCCCGCGATGGAGTGTCAGCCAACACGGCTGTTACTGATACTCCATCGCGAGCAGGCTCGCTCCTACAAGGGATAGGTGTTCTGTTCAAAAACCTCTTCTGGTTCGATTGCGCGTCAATCGGGTCGAAGGGGTTTTATTTTGCCTCTTGGTTACGTCCCTTCTTCCTCATCACTGTCAGGCTCGTCAGTGGTCGAGTCATCATCACCCTCGCTGCCACCCTGCCCCTGATCACCGGGCTCTGATTCGGACTTGGCGATCATCATGCCAGTGTGCGTCAACTGCCCGCTCGACGCCTGCTCATCATGATCCGGGCATTCAGCCCACGCTGCCGCCGACATGCCGACCGACAGCATTACCAAAACCTTCAGCAACAACACAATGCGTTGAAAAATGTTCATGGCTGATTCCATCCTTCGCGGGTAATGCGTGGGAGCCTGACGGCCCTCATTGAAATTTAGTTCCGATTGGCCGCGTTCACCTGAATAGGACCCTAATGAAGGACCGGAAATGCCGTGGGTGGGGAGATTGGTTTGAAATAACCGCTATCTCGAATCGTAATCACTCACTGTAGGAGCCAGCTTGCTGGCGATGGTCGTTAACGATAACGCGCGCTGTCAGGATTAACGCGGCGTTCTCTGGTCCATCGCCAGCAAGCTGGTTCCTACAGGGGGGGATTTGTGTCGGGCATTAAAAAACCCCGGTGCTTTCGCAACCGGGGCTTTTGGTTTTGCAGCTCAGCGCTTAGTGGTGCTCACGCGTCGCACGGAATTTCACGTCCGGCCAGCGCTCTTCCATCAACGCCAGGTTGACGCGGGTCGGCGCCAGGTAGGTCAGGTGACCACCGCCGTCGACCGCGAGGTTTTCCACGGCCTTGACCCGGAACTCCTCGAACTTCTTCTTATCGTCGCAATCGATCCAGCGCGCGGAGTACACGGTGATCGGCTCGTAGGAGCACTCAACCTTGTATTCCTCTTTCAAGCGGCTGGCGACCACGTCGAACTGCAGCACACCGACGGCGCCGAGGATGATGTCGTTGCTGCGCTCAGGGAAGAACACCTGGGTCGCGCCTTCTTCCGCCAACTGCTGCAAGCCTTGGCGCAGTTGCTTGGATTTCAGCGGATCACGCAGACGCACGCGACGGAACAGTTCCGGGGCGAAGTGCGGGATACCGGTGAAGCCCAGGACTTCGCCTTCGGTGAAGGTGTCGCCGATCTGGATGGTGCCGTGGTTGTGCAGGCCGATGATGTCGCCGGCAAACGCTTCTTCCAGTTGCTCACGCTCGGAGGAGAAGAACGTCAGGGCATCGCCGATCCGCACGTCCTTGCCAGTGCGCACGTGGCGCATCTTCATGCCTTTTTCGTACTTGCCGGAGCAAATGCGCATGAAGGCGATACGGTCGCGGTGTTTCGGGTCCATGTTCGCCTGGATCTTGAACACGAAGCCGCTGAATTTCTCTTCGACCGGCTCCACGGTGCGCTCGTTGGCGACACGGGCCAGCGGTTTCGGTGCCCAGTTGACCACGGCGTCGAGCACGTGATCGACACCGAAGTTGCCCAGTGCGGTACCGAAGAACACCGGGGTCAGTTGGCCGTCGAGGAATTCCTGCTGGTTGAATTCGTGGCAGGCGCCCTGAACCAGTTCCAGTTGATCAACGAAGCGATCGTACTCGTCGCCCAAGTGCGCGCGGGCTTCATCGGAGTCGAGCTTTTCGATGATTTTCACATCGGTGCGCTCGTGGCCGTGACCGGCGGTGTACACGATGATGTAGTCGTCGGCGAGGTGATAAACGCCTTTGAAATCGCGGTAGCAACCGATCGGCCAGGTGATCGGCGCGGCCTTGATCTTCAGGACCGCTTCGATTTCGTCGAGCAGTTCGATCGGGTCGCGGATGTCACGGTCGAGTTTGTTGATGAAGCTGACAATCGGCGTGTCACGCAGACGGCAGACGTCCATCAACGCGATGGTCCGTGGCTCTACACCCTTACCGCCGTCGAGGACCATCAATGCCGAGTCCACCGCCGTCAGGGTGCGGTAGGTATCTTCGGAGAAGTCTTCGTGGCCCGGGGTATCGAGCAGGTTGATCATGTGATCGCGATACGGGAACTGCATGACCGACGTGGTAATCGAGATACCCCGCTGCTTTTCCATTTCCATCCAGTCGGAGGTGGCATGGCGGTCGGACTTGCGAGACTTCACCGTGCCGGCAACCGCAATCGCCTTGCCCATCAGCAAGAGCTTCTCGGTGATGGTGGTTTTACCGGCATCGGGGTGGGAAATAATGGCGAAAGTGCGGCGTTTCGCGACTTCGGCGGCCTGTTTGGTCATGGGAAATCGCCTGGCGGTGATTCAAAAAAGGGCGGCGAGTATAGCGCAAACCGACCGCCACGGACCACCGCCCGCCCGGAGAGGAGCAGCAAAAATGCAACCTGTAGGAGCCGGCTTGCTGGCGATGGCCACACCTCGGTCTGTCAGATACACCGAGGTGATTCCATCGCCGGCAAGCCGGCTCCTACAGGGTTGCGTTATGGCATCGAGCGGGGGCGTGTTCGGTCATCAAGGGTGGCTATCTGCTGCTAATTATGGAACCTTTTAAAAGGTGGAGGCGTCCACTCCCCTGTTACGGCACTCGTCCCAGGGGCTGAAAAATCAGCAAGTTAGCCTGACGAGGCTGCGCTTATGGCTCGATTCATGTCCCTCCGCGGGCATAGAACGCGCTGCTTCTCGCGAACGCTTACTTCGGCAGCCAGGACTGGCATTGCCACACGAAGCTGCGTTCGCCGACAAAGAAAAAAGGAGTCCGCCTGTGGCTATTCGCTATGGCAAAGGGCTGACAGGAGGTGCGGTTGTCGTCGCCCTTCTGGCCCTGCTGGTCCACTGGATTGGCATCAACACGATCGAACAGTACCGCGACGATTTGTTGTTTTACCTGCAAGCTCATCTGATTCTCGTCCTCGTCTCCATGCTGGCCGCCCTTGTTGTGGGCATACCCGCCGGTATCTTCCTCAGCCGTCCGACCATGGTGGGACGCGCCGAACGCTTCATGCAGATCTTCAACATCGGCAACACCGTGCCGCCACTTGCCGTACTGGCCATTGCCCTGGGGATTCTGGGCATCGGCAGCGGCCCCGCGATCTTCGCCCTGTTCCTCGCCTCGCTGTTGCCGATCGTGCGCAACACCTATGAAGGCCTGAAAAATGTCCAGGGTTCCCTCAAGGAAGCGGCCGTCGGCATCGGCATGACGCCGACTCAAGTGCTGTGGCGAGTCGAATTGCCGAACGCCGTGCCGATCATCATCGGCGGTGTGCGCGTAGCGCTGGCGATCAACGTCGGTACCGCACCGCTGGCGTTCCTGATTGGCGCCAACAGTCTGGGCAGCCTGATTTTCCCCGGCATCGCCCTGAACAATCAGCCGCAACTGCTGCTGGGCGCGGCCTGCACCGCCCTGCTGGCCTTGCTGCTCGACGGCCTGGTGACACTCGCCAGCCGCCTCTGGCTCGAACGCGGCTTGCGCCCGTCTTAAGCCTCGGCAAAGGAATAATCATGAAGACATCAAGCTTTTTACTAGGCTGCGTTCTGCTGTTCTCGGGAATCGCCCAAGCCGCTGAAAAACCGGTGATCCGCATCGGCGCCCGGGTGTTCACCGAACAAACCCTGCTCGCGGAAATCACCTCCCAGTACCTGCGCACCAAGGGTTACGACACCCAGGTGACTGGCGGTCTGGGCAGCAACCTAGCTCGCAGCGCCCACGAAAGTGGCCAACTGGACCTGATGTGGGAATACACCGGCGTGTCGCTGGTGGCCTACAACCATGTCACTGAAAAACTCGACAGCGCCCAGTCCTACGCCAAGGTGAAAGAACTCGACGCGAAAAAAGGCCTGGTCTGGCTGACCCCGTCGAAGTTCAGCAACACCTACGCCCTGGCCCTGCCGGAAAAAACCGCGAAGGCCTACCCGCAGATCAACACCATCAGCGAGCTGAACACGGTGATGCAGGCTGAGGCGAAGACCAGTCACCTGGTCGCGCTGGACACCGAGTTCGCCAACCGCTCCGACGGTCTGGACGGCATGGTCGACCTCTACAGCATGAACCTGACGCGCAAAAACATCCGCCAGATGGATGCAGGCCTGGTCTACACCGCCCTGCGCAATGGCCAGGTGTTTGCCGGTCTGGTCTACACCACCGACGGTCGCTTGAACGCCTTCAAGTTGAAACTGCTTGAAGACGACAAGCATTACTTCCCGGACTACACCGCCGCGCCGGTGGTGCGTCAGGTTTACCTCGATGCCCATCCGAAACTGGCGGACGAGATCAAGCCGCTGGCCGAACTGTTCGATGACGAAACCATGCGCCAGCTCAACGCGCGGGTCGATGTCGATCACGAAAGCCCTTCATCCGTTGCCGCCGATTTCCTGCGCCAACACCCCATCAACTAAGGAGGAAAAGTCATGGAATTTCTCAACGCCTTTTCCCATCTTGACTGGCCGCAGGTGCTGCATCTGACCTGGCAGCACATAACGTTGGTCGGCATTGCGGTGACCCTGGCGATTCTGGTCGGCGTGCCGCTGGGCATTCTGATGACGCGTTTCCCGACGCTCGCCGGCCCCTTGCAAGCCAGCGCCACGGTGCTGCTGACCGTACCGTCAATTGCACTGTTCGGTCTGCTGCTGCCGTTCTACTCCAAATTCGGCCAGGGCCTGGGGCCGATGCCGGCGATTACGGCAGTGTTTCTGTACTCGTTGCTGCCGATCATGCGTAACACCTACCTCGCCCTGACCAACGTCGAACCGGGCATTCGCGAAGCCGCACGCGGCATCGGCATGACCTTCGGCCAGCGCCTGCGCATGGTCGAACTGCCCATCGCCGTGCCGGTGATTCTGGCCGGCGTACGCACCGCGGTGGTCATGAACATCGGTGTCATGACCATCGCCGCGACCATTGGCGCCGGTGGCCTCGGTGTCCTCATTCTCGCTTCCATCAGCCGCAGCGACATGTCGATGCTGATCGTCGGCGCCGTGTTGGTCAGTCTCCTGGCCATCTTCGCCGACCTGCTTCTGCAATGGCTGCAACGCACGCTGACTCCAAAAGGACTGCTCAAATGATCGAACTTCAAAACCTCAGCAAGACCTTCCAAAGCAACGGCAAAGACGTGAAAGCCGTGGACTCGGTCAGCCTGACCGTCAATGAAGGCGAAATCTGTGTGTTCCTCGGGCCATCGGGCTGCGGCAAAAGCACCACGCTGAAGATGATCAACCGCCTGATCAAGCCAACCTCGGGCAAGATCCTGATCAACGGTGAAGACACCACCGGTCTCGACGAAGTGACCCTGCGTCGCAACATCGGTTACGTGATCCAGCAGATCGGCCTGTTCCCGAACATGACCATCGAGGAAAACATCACCATCGTTCCGCGCCTGCTGGGCTGGGACAAACAGAAGTGCCACGACCGCGCCCGCGAGTTGATGAGCATGATCAAACTTGAGCCCAAGCAGTATTTGAATCGTTATCCGCGAGAATTGTCCGGTGGTCAGCAGCAACGGATCGGCGTGATTCGCGCACTGGCGGCGGATGCACCGTTGCTGTTGATGGATGAACCGTTCGGCGCGGTCGACCCGATCAACCGCGAGATGATCCAGAACGAGTTCTTCGAGATGCAACGGGCGCTGAACAAGACCGTGATCATGGTCAGCCACGACATCGACGAAGCGATCAAGCTCGGCGACAAGATTGCGATCTTCCGCGCCGGCAAGCTGTTGCAGATCGATCACCCCGACACGTTGCTGGCGCACCCGGCGGACGACTTTGTCAGCAACTTCGTCGGCCAGGACAGCACGCTCAAGCGTCTGTTGCTGGTGAAGGCCGAAGACGCGGCGGACAACGCGCCGTCGGTGAGCCCGGAAACGCCAGTGGCCGAGGCCCTGGAGTTGATGGATGAACATGACCGGCGTTATGTCGTGGTCACGGACGGTGAGAACAAGGCGCTCGGCTATGTACGACGTCGCGACCTGCACCGTCAGACCGGGGCTTGCGCGCAGTACCTGCGTGAGTTCAATGCCACGGCAGCGTACGACGAGCATTTGCGCATCCTGTTGTCGCGGATGTACGAGTTCAATCGTTCGTGGTTGCCGGTGATGGATGCCGAACGGGTGTTCCTTGGGGAAGTGACGCAGGAATCGATTGCCGAGTACTTGAGCTCTGGCAAGTCCCGTGGGGGCAAGACCAGCATCGTTTCGCCCGCAGAGACGGCGCTGGCCTGACCGACGCCATCGCTAGCAGGCTAGCTCCCACATTGGATCCGTGGTGTGCATGCAATCTGTGCAACAACACAAATCCCCTGTGGGAGCTAGCCTGCTAGCGATTGAGGCAACACAAATCCCGCCTGCCCCCCCTCAAATCTACCTCCAACGGGAACATCACACTGTCATGCAGGTCGGTTACATCAGTAGCTGTCCAGGACCGCACGACGGAAGCGTGCAAAAACGCGACATTTTTTGTTGATCTCAAGCCCCTCACGCCCTAAAGTTCGCGCCGAACGTCCATGCTGGAAACGATCCATCCGGCTCAAGTACTGACGACGAGACAGCAAGGCCAAGGGAAAGCACCGCTTCCCATGGCCTTTTTGCTTTCGGCGACATGCCTTGGGAAGTAGGCGAACCAAAGTGGGGATACGGAGGACGTTCATTTGCACCCATTGATTAATCTAGTTTGCCAGTAGGAGTTCCCAGCATGTCGATCAACGTCGAAGACTATTTCGCGCGCGATACCTTTCAGAAAATGAAGGCTTTCGCCGACAAACAAGAAACCCCGTTCGTGGTTATCGACACCGCGATGATCAGCCAGGCCTATGACGACCTGCGCGCCGGTTTCGAATTCGCCAAGGTCTACTACGCCGTCAAGGCCAACCCGGCCGTCGAAATCATCGACCTGCTCAAAGAGAAAGGCTCGAACTTCGACATCGCCTCGATCTACGAGCTCGATAAAGTGATGAACCAGGGTGTCGGCCCGGATCGCATCAGCTACGGCAACACCATCAAGAAATCCAAGGACATCCGCTACTTCTACGAGAAGGGCGTACGTCTGTATGCCACCGACTCCGAAGCCGACCTGCGCAACATCGCCAAGGCTGCACCGGGTTCGAAAGTCTACGTGCGCATCCTCACCGAAGGTTCGACCACTGCCGATTGGCCTCTGTCGCGCAAATTCGGCTGCCAGACCGACATGGCCATGGACCTGCTGATCCTCGCTCGCGACCTGGGCCTGGTGCCTTACGGCATCTCGTTCCACGTCGGTTCGCAACAGCGCGACATCAGCGTCTGGGACGCAGCGATCGCCAAGGTCAAAGTGATCTTCGAGCGCCTGAAAGAAGAAGACGGCATCCACCTGAAGCTGATCAACATGGGCGGCGGCTTCCCGGCCAACTACATCACCCGCACCAACAGCCTGGAAACCTACGCTGAAGAAATCATCCGTTTCCTCAAGGAAGACTTCGGTGACGATCTGCCGGAAATCATCCTGGAGCCGGGCCGTTCGTTGATCGCCAACGCCGGCATCCTGGTCAGTGAAGTGGTGTTGGTTGCACGCAAATCCCGCACCGCCGTCGAGCGCTGGGTGTACACGGATGTGGGCAAGTTCTCCGGCCTGATCGAAACCATGGACGAAGCCATCAAGTTCCCGATCTGGACCGAAAAGAAAGGCGAAGTGGAAGAAGTGGTTATCGCCGGCCCGACCTGCGACAGCGCCGACATCATGTACGAAAACTACAAGTACGGTTTGCCGCTGAACCTGGCGATCGGTGATCGTTTGTACTGGCTGTCGACCGGCGCGTACACCACCAGCTACAGCGCCGTCGAGTTCAATGGCTTCCCGCCGCTGAAATCGTTCTACGTGTAATACCGCTTGCAGTAACAACAGAAGGTCCATGACATGTCATGGACCTTTTTTTATGCCCGGGACCAGTACCGCATTTGTTCAGCCATCGACTTGACCTCTTCCAGCACATGCTCGACCTGCGCCAGAGCGCAGTTCAATTGCGAGAGTTTAATAGTCGGCCTGACGTTACGTAATTCAAGCTCTGCTACCGTCAGAAAGTGCTGCATTGCATAGAGGAAGTCGCTCAGATTGTGAATCGCCGAGCAGGCATCTGTCTTGATCGCGAACAGTTCACGCAGATGCTCGTTCGCCCGGGCCTGACGCGCCTGCACAGAAAGGCCTGGACCGGCAGCGCCACTCAGCCCGGGCAGACCTGATCCGCCATCCACGTACCAGGCTTCAAGTCGGGAATAGCGCGAGTGACACTCACAGGATTTCAAGGTCAATGAGCGGAAAAACCGCTCGAACACGTTCTGGATATCATTGTGCAATTCCTGCGGCACAGCCTTGAAGTCCAACAGTGCAGACCTGGTACGACCCAGGCGCAGAGAAAGCTCGAAAGCCAGGTCAGCGACATCCTTGGGAGGAAACCAGATCCACCACTGCGATCGGGACAGGCTGAATAATTTGTAGTTCACGGAGCTGATACTGAAAGAGCGGCCTTGCTTGTGCGACAGTTTGGCCAGTATTCGGCACTCCACGGCAAACACCTCGATGTGGTGCAAGTTCTCATCACACACCTTACCCAGCGCCGAAATATCAGCCTCAAGCCGTTCCAGATAACCGGTGCTGAATGAAGCCAGCACTTTAAGACGCTCGGCATCAGGCCCTGTCGTCGGCACATGCCCCTGACGCTGCAAGTTGTCCGAATGGCCTTTCAGTTGATCCAGCGTGGCGGGAAGTGCGCGGAGGAAATCGAAGTATTTTTTCAACGCAACGAAATGCGTCTTCGCAAGCAAAAATTCATACATGGCAAATAACCTGATGACACTGACGAAGGCCAGCGTGGGAAACCGTCGCTGATCACTATCCGGCAGGGGTAGCGATGCTCGATGAAAGCCACCCCTGCCATCAGTGAATGCTGGCGTTACGGCAGTGAAACCGGCGTCAGAAAACCAATGAACTGGTTCGCTTCTTTTATGGCCCTGGCACTGCGCGTCGCGACATCACCCGCCGTGTTGCCCTCCATGACCGTCAGGAATTGCTTGAATGCAGCAACAGCCAGCTTGTACTCGCCCACGTAACGCTGGCGTTGGTCCTCCAGCGCATGAATCAAGTGGATAAACTCGATCTTGCCCACCGACTGATCAATATCCCGGTCTTTGAGCGCAATCTTGCGGCCAAGCTCATTGACCCTGTCCTGAAGCTTGTTGCTTTCATGAATCATGTTGACGAACGTGATGCCTGCATTGATATCGGCCATGGCTTTCTTCAGTTCGTCGATCGCAAACATCACGATCTGAGCTTGCGGTGGTGCCATGCCCAGCTCTTTGAGCTTATCGATGGTCAAGGCAATCTCTTTGCCGATTTTCTCGATACCGGCTTTTTCGATAGCGCTGATTGCCTCGGACAAAACCTTGAGCTCACGTTGAAGCTTGACCTGAGTCTCGCCCAACGCTTGTTTGGACTCTTTGGCATCGAGTTGGTCTTTTTCCAGGCCAGCGATGTAGCCCAATGTGGTGCGCCGGTCATACCCGTCGCTGATGTTGGCCAAGCGAACACTCACTTTGCTCGCCTCGCTGCGCGTGATGGCGAGCATTTTTTTCAATGCCGCAATGAGATCCTCTTCAATCTCGTCGAACTCCTCAGAACCCTCAACAGCACCGGTCAATTCCTTTTCAAGCGCCACTAACTTACGGACCTTGGACTCAAGGTCCATCTTGCTGTTGAGGCTCGATTCACGCAGATCCCGGGCTGCGGCACCGACATCGCCGAGCAATCTTTGGAAGCGATCGAATACACCCGGCAAGTAATTGAGCCGGATAAAAAGGGCTTCGGCCGCGACAGCATCGTCACGCATCGCGTGATGGCTGTCCTTCAGAACCTGAAGATTCGGCTCCGGGTAGTTCTGCTTGATGGAAAAAGTTGTCATTCTGGGTACCGCCCTTCCTTGGTCCTGGTTGTATTCCCGATCCGCTTCCTTGAACACTTCGATCAAGAGGTCCGCATCATTGTGGATTTTCGCCCAAGGGCCGACGACCTCTCGGAATGACGACATGAAGCGCCTCAAAGTCAGCGCATCGGTGATGCCCAACATGGCGGTCGACGATTCATCGACGTACCGATGCATCACATTCCAGACGTGCATGAGATTCTGCGTGGCCAGTTCAGCATCGACGGCGATGACCCTCAGGTTTTGCAGGTCCTGTTCGACACGTTTCAACGAACCGAGTGTCTGGTTCATGTTTCTCAGGACTTCAATGTCTTTGTCCTGCGCCGCGTTCAGTTCCTTGCGTACGGCTCGTACCGCCTCCGCTTCGACACCGTAGTAAATAGCCATTCCCAAGCCGAAAAGATTCAACCCGGCTGCCGAACCCAACGCTTTGTCGACCAACGCCTGGTATTGGGTATTCTTTTCCAGAATCTCTTCGGCACGACGGGCGATAACTCCATCGAGTTTCTTGACTTCCGCTGGATAGGAATTGGTTTGAATCAATGCCACTCGTAACTTGATACCTGGAAGCACTTTTTCACTCAGGTCATAACCAAACTTGTCCAGATCGGTTTTTATACCCCGAACACTCACCAGATTGGATGTAACCCTGTCGAATATTTTACCCAGATAAAACTTCATGTCTGGAATCGTATCCGCATCAAGTTCTATACCGGGAAATTTATCGCCCAGTTCAAGTTGCAACTTTTTCAGTTGCTCCAGTGTTTTGACATTGTACTTTTCAAGCAATGGACCGGACTTCAGATCGAGGTAGACCTCTTCCATGTCTTCACCGTAGCGCTGCATGCTTGCGCCAAACAGCTTCAGTTCGGTCCCGGTGATCATGATGCGTTCGCGTAACGGTGACCAGCGCCTGGCGTGATCACGGGTATCGGTAAACGTCTTCAGGAAGTCGGCGGCCCTGAGACCGGCACCGCCATCCTGCCCTGCACCGAAACGCAGATAGTCGGTGACATCCTTCAAGGTATAAGGAAGGGCCAAGCCTGCAGCTTCGTACTTGCGCAGATCAATGATCTGTTTTTTTGTCAGTAACAAACCGGCTTCACGCGTCACATTATCCGCATCCGCGCTGGACGCATCGGACAGGATCTTTGGAACTTCGGTTGCAAACTCGGTAATCTTCTCGTAGTTCGCCCCCCGTAAAGAGTTCTCCCACAATGTGTCATTGCTCATAACTACTCTATTAACTATAGGCATGAATATATTTAAATAATTTAAAGCAGATCGTAACGGCGCACGGTCAAATCCAATTTAACTGCGCCGAACAAAAGACTAATCCACTTATAAAAGTGCTGTCAAAGAAACCCTGAGGGGCATATATAAGAAAAGAATACAAACCTGCAAAACAACCTACTTCATGTTTATATGAAGCGTCTTTCAGGCTCGACCGAACAGTGTTTGTTCGTGATGGGCATATTCCTCAGCCAA
Source organism: Pseudomonas sp. PDM03 (assembly GCF_014852385.1). Taxonomy (NCBI): domain Bacteria; kingdom Pseudomonadati; phylum Pseudomonadota; class Gammaproteobacteria; order Pseudomonadales; family Pseudomonadaceae; genus Pseudomonas; species Pseudomonas sp. PDM03. Next base: position 146,500 of record NZ_JACVBM010000006.1, read on the forward strand.
ACACTTGAGCGCAGGGTCGGACGCTTCGCGCAAGCGTTGGACACTGACCCGCAGGAACCGCTGATTGCCGTTGACCATCGCCTGGCGCAACCAGGCCATTCCTTCGTCAAGCCTGCCCTGCTCCACCAAAACCGCGCCATGACTGAACTGCCCACGAAAATCCCCGGCATCGGCCGAGCGTCGATACCACTCGCGTGCGCCTTGCAGATCCGCGGGGCAAATCCGTCCTTCCTCCAGGTAACGCCCAAGCAGGTTCATCGACTTCGCATGGCCCAGCTCCGCAGCGCGGCGATATAGGTTCAGCGCTTGTAGCTGATCCTCGATCACCCCGCGCCCGGTCGCCAGCAGGTTGGCGTAGTTGTACATCGCCCAATCCAGTCCGGCTTCAGCGCCGACGCGATAATGCTGCGCTGCAACCGAAGCATCTGCCGCACAACCCCAGCCATGTTCATGACAGCGACCGAGCATGTTGCGCGCCATCAGGTGCCCGCGCTGAGCGGCTATCTCGAACCAGCGCAGCGCCAGCGGTTGATCCAGCGCGATGCCCTGTCCGTCCAGCAGGATCTGGCCGAGCAAGGCTTGCGCGTCTAGCACGCCTTCGCGGGCAGCGATCAGGATTGCCTGAGCAGCACGCGCAGGACTTTCCTCAAGCATGGTTTTGAGGTGATCGCCGTCGAGCACTTCTTCGCGGCGCAGTTGAAAACTCATACCTCGACCCAGCGACGCAACAGGTTGTGATACGTGCCGGTCAGGCGGATCAGTGAAGGGTGGTCGGGCATGTCCTGCGTCAGTTGCTGGATCGCACCGTCCATCTCGAACAGCAAGGCGCGCTGGCTGTCTTCGCGGACCAGGCTTTGGGTCCAGAAGAATGAGGCGAACCGTGTACCACGCGTGACGGCATTGACCTTGTGCAGACTGGTGCCGGGATACAAGACCATGTCGCCGGCCGGCAACTTCACGCGCTGGGTGCCGTAGGTGTCCTGGATTTCCAGTTCGCCGCCGTCGTAGTCGTCCGGTTCACTGAAGAACAGGGTCGCCGACAAATCCGTACGCACGCGCTCGATGCTGCCTTTGGGCTGGCGCACGGCGTTGTCGATATGAAAGTCGAAACTGCCGCCCGCTGTGTAACAGTTCAGCAACGGAGGAAAGACCTTGTGCGGTAACGCCGCTGACATGAACTGCGGATTTTTCCACAACCGTTCCAGCATCGCCGCGCCGACTTCCTTGGCCAGCGGATGACCTTCCGGCAGTTGCAGGTTGTGTTTGGCCTTGGCCGACTGGTAGCCGGCGGTGATCTTGCCGTCGGCCCAATCCGCCTGTTCCAGAGCCTCGCGGATGCGCTGCACTTCTTCTTTAGTGAACAAGCCGGGTATGTGCAGCAGCATGAGGACCACCTGAAGGCAAAGGGGCGCCAATGGTATTGATTCTTATTGACACTGTAAAACCCCCATGACGAATGAAACAGCAAAAACCGTAAGGGTAAATTGTAAAGAATGTAAATTCAGTGCGAATAGAAACGTTTCGCAATTGATACATAGACGCGTCTACCCTATATTCCGCGGCCTCAAATCCTTGGGGAGGGGAATTCACATGTCACGCCAACAACCACAATTACCTGTCAATTCACCGCGTTTGCTCGCTTCTGCGATTGGCGTAGCAATCACCGCCGGCTCTGCGGGGCATATGGTTTTCGCGGCTGAAAAGACCGAAAAAGCGCCGAACAATGCGATTTCCCTGGACGCCACTGCCATCAACGGCGAGGCGCAGGACGATACCTCCTACAAGACCGATACCTCGGCCAACAAGAAATACACCGCACCGCTGCGTGAAACACCGAAAAGTGTCACCGTGATTCCGCAGCAGGTGATCCGCGACACAGGCGCTACCAGCCTGGTCGACGCCTTGCGCACGACACCCGGCATCACCTTCGGTGCTGGCGAAGGCGGTAACCCGGCGGGCGACCGTCCGATCATTCGTGGCTTCAGCGCTGAAAGCGACACGTTCGTCGACGGCATGCGCGACCCGGCGTCCCAGAGCCGCGAAATCTTCAACGTAGAATCGATCGAAGTCAGCAAAGGCCCGGGGTCGGCCTACACCGGCGCCGGCTCCACCGGTGGCAGCCTGAACCTGGTGAGCAAGACCGCCAAACTGGGCAGTTTCTACAATGGCGGCTTCACCTGGGGCTCGGATCAGACCAAGCGCACCACACTCGACCTGAACCAGCAGATGACCGATACCTCGGCCTTCCGCCTGAACCTGATGAAACACGAAGCCAATGTCGCCGGTCGTGACACCGTGGACGTCAGCCGCTGGGGTGTCGCGCCGACGTTCGCCTTCGGCCTGGGCACCGATACCCGCATGACCCTCGGTTACTACCACGTTGAAACCGACGACATGCCGGACTACGGCATTCCGCTGACCCTGAACCCGGCTCGCAGCAAGTACAACGTCGACAAACCGGTGCATGTCGATCGCGACAACTTCTACGGCGTCACCAGCCGCGACTTCCGCGAAACCACCAATGACAGCGGCACCTTCAAGATCGAGCACGATCTGAATGAAGACCTGACCGTGTCCAACAGCTTCCGCATGTCCCGTTCGACGCTGGACTACATCGTCACCAACCCGGACGACAGCAAGGGCAACGTCGCCAAGGGCAGTGTGTACCGTGGCGCCAAGAGCCGTAATTCGACGTCCAGCGGCTGGATCAACCAGACCGACCTGAGCGCCAAGTTCGACACTGGCACCATCGCACACAGCCTGGTCACCGGTATTGAGTTCTCTTATCAAGACACCCACAACCGCCCTTACATCCTGACTTCGGCCGCCAGCGGCACGACGTGCAACACTGCACTCTTCCGCTCCGGCGACTGCACCAGTCTGTACAACCCGACGCCTGGGGATACCTGGAACGGCAAGATCACCGACAGCGCCGCGTTCACCGATACCGACACCAAGACCGCCGCGGCCTACGTGTTCGACACGCTGAAGTTCAACGATCAATGGTCCCTGAACCTGGGCCTGCGTTATGACAACTACCAGGTCGAATCCAGCGGCCACGCCAACGCCAGCAGCACAGCGCCGGCGAACGACTTCTCCCGCGAGAACACCAGCGACCTGGTCAACTACCAGATCGGCGTGGTCTACAACCCGTTGCCTAACGGCAGCATCTACGCGGCCTACTCCACCTCCAGCAACCCGTCCGGTGAAACCAGCGGCAACGGTGGCCTGGATCTGGCGGCGAACAACACCGATCTGGACCCGGAAAAGAACCGCAACTACGAGATCGGCACCAAATGGGACTTCTTCGGTGACGACCTGTCGCTAACCGCTGCACTGTTCCGCACCGAGAAAACCAACGCACGGATGAACGATCCGGATGGTGCCACCTCGCAAGTGCTGGACGGCGAGCAAACCGTCAACGGCCTCGAGCTGACGTACACCGGTAAGCTGACCCGCAACTGGAGAGTCTTCGGCGGCTACACCTACATGGAAAGCGAAGTGGTCAAAACCACCCTCGCCGCCGATGAAGGCAACCACATGCCGAGCACCCCGCGGAACAACTTCACCCTGTGGTCGACTTACGACGTGGTGCCGGACAAGCTTACCGTGGGTGCGGGTGCCACTTTTGTTGACTCGCAGTTCGGCAACATCGCCAACTCGGTGGAGATCCCGTCCTACTGGCGTTACGACGCGATGGCCAGCTACCGTCTGACCAAAAACGTCGACCTGCAACTCAACGTGCAGAACCTGACCGACAAGCGTTACTTCGACCAGATACTGCAGACCCACTACGCCCACGTAGCGGCCGGCCGTACCGCCCTGCTGAGCGCCAACTTCCACTTTTGACCACACCACAACCCTGTAGGAGCAAAGCTTGCTCGCGAAGGCATCGGCATAGACAGCATTTATGTTGTCTGACACACCGCCATCGCCAGCAAGCTGTGCTCCTACAGGTGTGCAGATGAAGGCTGGAATCAGGGACAGGCCCCGTTCACGCAATTGAACGGGGCTTTTGTGCGTAAAAAGTTTGTGTACGGACAACCCACGGCATAATGCGCGCCGTGATGACAATTTCGAACGAACAAGGCGAGTGACGTGTTGAAGAAAACCCTGTTCCAGTTGCACTGGTTTTTCGGTATCAGTGCCGGGCTGGTCCTGGCCCTCATGGGCATCACCGGGGCGATAGTGTCGTTTGAGGATGAAATCCTGCGCGCACTCAACCCGTCGGTGTTGCAAGTCGAGAAACAGGTCGCCGGTGTGCTGCCGCCCGCTGAACTGGTGGAAAAAATCGAGGGTGCATCGGGCAAGAAAGTCTCGATGCTCTGGGTCGACACCGACAGCGGTAACGCCGCACGGGTGAACTTCACCCCGCCACCGGGTGAGCGTCGCGGGGAGATGCGCTACTTCGACCCGTACACCGCCGAGTTCATGGGCGACGCCACCGGCCAGGGTTTCTTCGACCTGATGCTGAAACTGCACCGCTTCCTCGCCATGGGCGATACCGGTCGGCAGATCACCGGCGCGTGCACGCTGATTCTGCTGTTCTTCTGCCTGTCCGGCCTGTACCTGCGCTGGCCGCGCCAATGGAAAAACTGGCGCGCCTGGCTGACCCTCGACTGGAAGAAAACAGGCCGCAGCTTCAACTGGGATTTGCACTCGGTGGCCGGCACCTGGTGCCTGGTGTTTTATCTGTTGGCAGCGCTGACCGGGTTGTCCTGGTCCTATGAGTGGTACAACAAGGGCCTGACCCGATTGCTGTCCGATGCGCCGCAGAATGAACGCGTTCGCAATCGTGGCCCGGCACCGGAAGGCCCGGCACCGACGGCCGATTACGCATCGATGTGGAGCAGCATTTACAGCGCTGCCGGCCCGGCATTGAGTGCCTACAACATTCGTATGCCGCCCGTGGCCGGGCAACCCGCGACGGTGTTCTACCTGTTGACCACCTCGCCCCACGACCGCGCGCTGAACCAGATCACCCTCGATCCGGCCACCGGCGTCGTCAAACGCCATGACCGCTACAGCGACAAAAGCTTCAAGGCGCAATTGCTGACGAGCATCTACGCGCTGCACGTCGGCAGTTACTTCGGGATTGTCGGGCGGATCGTCCTGACGCTCAGCGCGCTGACCATGCCGCTGTTTTTCGTCACGGGCTGGTTGCTGTACCTCGATCGTCGACGCAAGAAAAAGCAGATCAAGGACGCCCGCAAAGGCCTCGAACAACCGGAAAGCGATACTCCGGCGTGGCTGATCGGCTTCGCCAGCCAAAGCGGGTTTGCCGAACAACTGGCGTGGCAGACCGCTGGCCAACTGCAGGCAGCAGGCCTGCCGGTAAAGGTTCAGCCACTGGCCAGCGTCAGCGAGCATGACCTGCGGAACTCCGGCAACGCGCTGTTCGTCGTCAGCACCTTCGGCGACGGCGAAGCGCCGGACAGCGCCCGTGGTTTCGAACGCAAAGTGCTGGGCCGGGCATTGAGCCTGGAGAGCCTGAATTATGCGGTGCTTGGATTGGGTGACCGGCAGTATCAACACTTCTGCGGTTTCGCCCGACGCTTGCATGCCTGGCTCGGCGAGCACGGCGGCAAGCATTTGTTCGCGCCGGTGGAAGTCGACTGCGGCGACCCTTACGCCTTGCGTCACTGGCAGCAGCAACTTGGTCTGCTGACTGGACAAGCCCCCGTGGACACCTGGCAAGCGCCGAGCTACGACAACTGGACGCTGAGCCGCCGCGACGTGATGAACCCGGACAGCAGCGGCTCGCCGGTGTACCTGCTGGGCCTCAGCGCGCCAACCACCAGTAGCTGGCTGGCCGGTGATCTGGTGGAAGTGTTGCCGCGTAACTGCCCGTGGGCGATCGAGCATTTCCTCGATGGCCTTGGGATCGACGGTCGCGCCTCGGTGATACTCGATGGCCTGTCGCAAGCGCTGGAACAAGCACTCGCGACTCGCCAATTGCCCGAGAACCGCACGCACCTTGTCGGCTTGCACGCGCAAGCGCTGGTGGATGCTTTGGTGCCGTTGGCCATGCGCGAATACTCCATCGCCTCGATTGCCGCCGACGGTGTGCTGGAACTGATCGTGCGCCAGGAACTGCACCCCGACGGCAGCCTGGGTATCGGCTCCGGATGGCTGACCGAACACGCGCCGGTAGGCAGCACCATCAGCCTGCGGGTGCGCCGCAACAGCGGTTTCCATCTGCCGGTCGAACCGCTGCCGATGATCCTGCTGGGCAACGGCACCGGCCTGGCCGGGCTGCGCAGTTTGCTCAAGGCGCGGATCGCCGATGGGCAGCAACGTCACTGGCTGTTGTTTGGCGAGCGCAACCGCGAGCACGACTACCTGTGCCGCGACGAACTTGAAGAGTGGTTGATTTCAGGGGACATCGAGCGTCTGGACCTGGCGTTTTCGCGAGATCAGGCCGAGAAAATCTACGTGCAGGATCGCCTGCGTGAATCCGCCGGCTTGCTCAAGCAATGGCTGGATGACGGTGCCGTCATTTACATCTGCGGCAGCTTGCAGGGAATGGCTTCAGGGGTGGATCAGGTGCTCAACGAAGTGCTCGGGGCTGAGGCAGTCGAGCGCTTGATCGAGCAAGGCCGCTACCGCCGCGACGTTTATTGAGCGGGGTAATGAATCACCTGACGTCACATTACAATGTGGCGTCAGGGCAGGCGCTCAACATAAGTTCAAGGTGACGTCGATTGGTCACTGCTTGTTGACCGTTATTTGATATTGAGCCGCTTATCAAGACGTTCGGCGTCCTGAGCCGCTGGGCATCGAACTTTAGAACAGTCGTGATCCCGGCACATCTTGTTGCAGTCAATAGCTTCTTGATCCGTCTGAAAATCAAGAATACAGACGTCGCTCGTAGCGCTTCTGTATGCACCGTCACGATCTACATCCTTCGCGAAAATAAAGCAGTTCTTTTCATTTCCCGGAAAACCGATATCACAGACATAACCGGCGACTAATCCCCAATCCCCAATCCCCATTACATATACCTGCATTGGTTTCATTAGTTTCATTGGTTTTTTGGCAAGCTGTGAGCGCAAGCGCACAGAAGAGTAAAGATACAACGGTCTTCCATACTGACCCTGGTTGTCCATTCATATATTTCATCAGCTGTTACTCGATTGGTTTTGATTCAGCCTAAATAAAACCCATCAAAAAACACCTGTAAGAAATGACAGATAACTATATTTATTGGCTATAAGCCGACACGGTACTCAAGTCAGTAATTCCTGTTCTTTCTCACACCGGCTGCAACTTCTGCTCAAACACACTGACCCCATCCAGATCCCGCAGTACCACACTCATCTCCCCCGTCGCCCCCTCAATATTCACCTCGCCAAAAAACTGAAACCCGGCAAACGGCGACATGTTCTGCGCCGGCGGCGCCTTCTCGAATACCACTTCAGGCCCGAAGGTTTTATCCAGCGGATTAGGCCCGAAGCTCCCCGCGTTCAACGGTCCGGCAACAAACTCCCAAAACGGTTCAAAGTCCTGAAACGCCGCACGATCCGGATGGTAGTGATGCGCCGCGCAGTAATGCACATCCGCCGTCAGGAACACGAAATTGCGCACCTGTTGCGCCCGCAGAAAACCAAGCAGTTCGGCGATTTCCAGCTCACGCCCCTGGGCCGCGCCCGGATCACCGTTGGCCACCGCTTCCCAGCGCGCCACACCGGGGCTGACTTCGCCGTCGGGCACGCCGAGGCCGATCGGCATGTCGGCGGCAATGACTTTCCACTGGGCGCTGGAGGCTTTCAATTCACGCTTGAGCCAGTCCAGCTGTTCACGCCCGAGAAAGGGTTTGGCTGCACCGAGGTTGTCATCATTGGCCTCGCGATAACTGCGCATATCGAGCACAAACACATCCAGCATCGGCCCATAACCGAGCTTGCGATAGATCCGCCCGCCGTTATCCGCGCTCTGCAAACGCATCGGCGCATATTCCAGCCACGCCTGACGTGCGCGGCCTACCAGGCTGTGGATATCCTTGCTCTGGTAACGCTCATCCAGTTGCTTGCCCGGCGACCAGTTATTGACCACTTCGTGGTCGTCCCACTGCCAGATCTGCGGCACTTCGGCGTTGAATCGACGGACGTTTTCATCCATCAGGTTGTAGCGGTAATTGCCGCGATACTCGTCGAGGGTTTCGGCGACTTTGCTCTTGGCGTCGCTGGTGATGTTGCGCCACATGCGGCCACTTTCAGTCACAAGCTTTGCCGGCACCGGGCCGTCGGCGTAGATGGTGTCGCCGCTGTGGATAAAGAAGTCCGGGAGGCGCAAACGCATCGCTTCGTAGATGCGCATGCCACCGATGTCCGGGTTGATGCCGAAGCCCTGGCCAACGGTATCGCCGCTCCAGACGAAACGGATGTCGCGCCGGGTTTGCGGCACGCTGCGCAAGTGGCCAAACCAGGGTTCGCTGGTGACGCCGCTCTGGGCGTCTTCGAAATGCACGCGATAGAAAATCGCCTGGTCGGCGGGCAGACCGGTGAGCTCGACCCGCGCGGTGAAATCGCTGCGGGCATCAGCCAGCGGCGAAACAAAACGCCGAGGGTTGGTGAACAGGCTACGGGTGTCCCATTCCACCACCATCCGCGCCGCACGATCGCTGCGGCTCCAGACCATCGCCCGGTCACCCAGCACGTCGCCGGACTGCACGCCGTCGGTGAGCTGCGGCCGATCCTTGACCGAGGCAATCACCGCAGGCGCAAGACCGGGAAGCAGAATCCCGGCGCCGACCGCTTGCATGACACGACGGCGACCGAGGTTGAATTCGCTCATGGTGTTCTCCCTGAAAAAGGAAAACTAAAGCATGGCCGTGTGAACCGGGCATGACACAAAAATCATCAACGCCACAGCTTCCCCTTGTGGGGGGGCAACATCGCGGCTCCAAGTCCTATCAAAGAATAGGAAATTTCAACACCGCAATTGGGAATAGTCCTAACGCCAGCATCTGAGCGATCCAAGTAGTTTCAACTCGAATACCGAGCACAGACAAAGCCAGCAAACAGAACCAGGAAGGTTGAACAATGAAATATGATTTGAAGTTTCAGATTTACGGAAGAGAAGAAGCCAGCGACCTGGCTGTATTCGAAACCGATTTGCCCCCGACCGTTACCACGGATGTCCTGATGCCGATAATGGCTTGGCATGAAGAAGAGGATGCCATGGCGAGCCATCTTCTAACTGCCAGGCAGATCACGGCAATAGAGCATCTCGCAATGATTCAGTTACGCAGGAAGCTAATGCTGTATCTCAGCAGCTATATGTGAACCTTCGGCATCCCCCGCTTGAGTATTTTATGGCAGTTGTACGTGGGACACCTTCGGGTGTGCCGGTTCCTGTGCCCGGTCGGCCAACCCGCGTACAGCTGCCACCTTCTTTGTTTGGCCATGCGTGAGGGCGGTGTTGTGCTGGATGTGGTTCAGGCGCGGGCGTCGCAGCGGGAGAATGAGTACAAAACCACGATTTAGCGGTGTGGCCGCCGGCCCCATCGCGAGCAAGCTTGCTCCTACAGGTCCGTGTCGTTCACGCATTTTGTAATCGACTCGACCTTGTAGGAGCCGGCTTGCTGGCGATAGCGATTTCAAAACGGCCATCGCCAGCAAGCCGGCTCCTACAAGGCCTGCGTCGTTTTCCCATACGGGTGAAAATGATCGTCGTGAGGCACACAACTTTTCAAGACGTTTCCTACAACGTATCTTGTTGCCGCGTTTCGGGATCGACTCCATAGTTCGTGCTCGCGGAAAACACCGCGAACGACCTTGGCCGGTCGACCACACCAAACGCATCAGCGTCATTGTTTAGGCATTTTCATGTCTGGATGTCGTGTTATGGCAGCTGTGCGCGGGACACCTCAGGGTGTGCCGGGGTTGGGTGTGCCGGTCGGCCAACCCGCACACAGCTGCCACCTTTTTCGCTTGGCCGCGAACGGTGGTAGCTCTATTTGGAGTTACACCTATGTTCCAAGTCATGCCGCGTTACCTCCCCATCGATACCTACGACGCCGAAACACCGGTGCTCTTCGTCAACACCCACAAAGAACTCAGTGAACTCACAGCCTGCGCCATGCATCGCTTCACCGTGGTTCGCGATTTGGCAGACACGCTGACCAGCCTGAATCTGAAAAACATTTCCGACTGTGACCTGACGCGGGTCACCCGCGCCGTGCATCTGCTCATGCGTGAAGGTTGTGCAGTGCTGGATGTGGTTCAGGCGCGGGCGTCGCAGCGGGAGAATGAGTACAAAACCACGATTTAGCGGTGTTGCCGCCGGCCCCATCGCGAGCAAGCTTGCTCCTACAGGTCCGTGTCGTTCATCCATTTTGTGATCGACTCACACCTGTAGGAGCCGGCTTGCCGGCGATGGCGATTTCAAAACCGATATCGCCAGCAAGCCGGCTCCTACAAGGGTGGATTATGCGTTGACGGGTTCTATTGCCAACTCGACAACCTCAGGTCGCTTGACCACCGCATAAACCACCGCCGTCAGCAAACTCCCCGCGACAATCGCCAGCAAATACAACAACGCATGGTTGATCGCATTCGGAATCGCCAACACGAACAATCCACCGTGCGGCGCCATCAGTTTGCAGCCGAAGTACATCGACAGCGCACCGGTCAGCGCACCACCGGCAATGCTCGCCGGGATCACCCGCAGCGGGTCCTTGGCGGCAAACGGAATCGCGCCTTCGGAGATGAAACACAGCCCCAGCACCAACGCTGCTTTACCGGCCTCGCGTTCAGTCTGGGCAAACTTGCGCCGCGCAATGAACGTGGCAATGCCCAGGCCAATCGGCGGCACCATCCCGGCGGCCATGGTCGCGGCCATCGGCGCGTAACTCTGGGACGCCAACAGCCCCACCGAGAATGCATAAGCGGCCTTGTTGATCGGCCCGCCCAAGTCGACGCACATCATCCCGCCCAACAACACGCCGAGCAGAATCGCGTTGGTGGTGCCCATGCTGTCGAGGAAATGCGTGAGCCCGGTGAGCATCCCGGCCACCGGTTTGCCGACCACATAGATCATCACCAACCCGGTGAACAGACTCGCCAGCAACGGGATGATCAGGATCGGTTTCAACGCTTCAAGGCTTTGCGGCAATCGCGCGTAACGGTTGATCGCCTGCGCCGCGTAACCGGCGATGAAACCGGCAATGATCCCGCCGATGAAACCGGCACCCAACGTGCTCGCCAGCAAGCCGCCAATCATCCCCGGCGCCAGGCCCGGACGGTCGGCAATCGAGTAGGCGATGTAGCCCGCCAGCAGCGGCACCATCAGCTTGAACGCGGTCTCGCCGCCGATCTGCATCAGCGCGGCGGCGAGCGTGCCTTCTTCCTTGAACGCGGTGATGCCGAACACGAACGACAAGGCAATCATCAGACCGCCCGCCACCACCATCGGCAACATGAACGACACGCCGGTCAGCAGGTGTTTGTAGATGCCGGTCTTCTCTTGTTTGGCCGGGCCTTTGGCCCCGGTCGCGGCGCTTTCCTGCTTGCCTTCTGCCAGCGCTTTGTTCAGCGTCGCTTCGGCTTGCTTCAAGGCGATGCCCGTGCCGCAACGGTAGATTTTCTTGCCGGCAAAACGCTCGGTCGCGACTTCGATATCGCAGGCCAGCAGCACCACGTCCGCGTCGGCAATCGCGGCGGCGCTCAACGGATTGCGTGCACCGACCGAGCCCTGGGTTTCGATCTGCAGGTCATAGCCCAATCGCTTGGCAGCCTGCTGCAAGGCTTCAGCGGCCATGAAAGTATGAGCAACGCCGGTCGGGCACGCGGTGATCGCGACCAGGCGCGGGGCGCTTTTGGTAACGGCTGCAGGTTCGACGGTGGCTTCGGCTGCGGCGTAAACCTGCGCTTCTTCGGCACCGCGTCGCAGCACCGCTTCAACATCTTGCAGGGCGTGTGCCGGGGTGCTTTGGAACACACGCTTACCGACGAATCGCGACATATCCACCGGCGCGCTGGTGACCAGCAACACCCACTCGGCGGCCTCGATCGTGGCCGCCGACAACTGGCGTTCCGGGTGCGCCACATCCACCACTTCGACACTGGTGCTCCAGCCCTGACGCTGCGCCGCGGCATCGAGCAAACGGGCGCACAGCACGCTGGTGACCATGCCGTTGGGGCAAGCCGTAACGATGGCTAACTTCATGACAAACCCTCTTATTGTTCTGTCAGGGGGCGCACGCGCACACCCTGTTCGAGCCGCGCCAACTGCGCCGCATCGCCGATACCGAAACCGATCTGCGTGACCGCCATCGCCGCAATCGCCGTGGCGGTGCGCAGGGTCTGTTCCGGCGTATCGGGCTTAAGCAAACCGTGAAGCATGCCGGCCAGCAACGAATCCCCTGCGCCCACGGTGCTGGCAACGCTGACCTTGGGCGGAGTGGCGTGCAGCGCCGAGCCGACACTGAACCAGTTCACACCGTCGGCACCGTGGGAAATCACCACGTGCTCGATGCCTTGGGCATGCAAACGGATCGCGGCTTCGGCTTGAGCCGCAACCGAAACAACCTCGCAGCCGAGCACTTCGGCCAGCTCTTCGGTGTTCGGTTTGATCAGCCACGGACCGGCCTTGAGCGCCGCCCGCAATGCTTCGCCACTGGTATCGAGCGCGACGTTCAAGCCGAGGTTTTTCAAGCGCTGTACCAACGCCTGCAACCATTCAGGACTGACGCCTTGCGGCAGGCTGCCGGCCACGACCACCGCGTCATGCCCCGGGGCAATCTGATCCAGTCGATCGAGCAACGCCTGCTGCGCCGCTTCACTGACCTTGGGTCCGGGACCGTTGATGTCGGTGATGCGCCCGTCGCTTTCCGCCAGTTTGAGGTTGCTGCGGGTCTCACCGGGAACGCGGATAAACGCGTCGACAAAACCGCGCTTGGCGAACAGGGTTTCGAACGCCTGAAGGTTGTCCTCGCCGAGAAAGCCGCTGACGGTGAGCGAATGCCCGAGGTCTGCCAGCACCTGCGCCACGTTCACGCCTTTACCGGCGGCGTGGGTGTGCATCTTGTCGCTGCGATTGACCTGGCCGGGCTCAAGGCGCGGCAACTGAACCGTCAGGTCCAGCGCCGGGTTGAGTGTCAGGGTCAGGATCTTGGCCATTACAGGGCCTCCACTAATGCGCGCACTTCATTGGCGCTGCCCACGGCCAACGCCTGTTGGGCAAGGGTTTGAGTCTGGGTCAGGCTGAGTTCGCGGATGCGCGCCTTGACCTCGGCAATGCTGCGGCCCGAGACGCTCAACTCGTCTACACCGAGGCCGACCAGCACCGGCACCGCCAGCGGATCGGCCGCCAGTTCACCGCACACACCGACCCATTTGCCATGGGCATGGGCCGCGCGCACGGTGATGTCGATCAGTTGCAGCACCGCCGGGTGCAAGCCGTCAGCCTGGGCCGACAAGGTCGGATGACCACGGTCGATGGCCAGGGTGTATTGCGTGAGATCGTTGGTGCCGACGCTGAAGAAATCGACCTCTTTGGCCAGCACCGGCGCCAGCAGTGCGGCCGATGGCACTTCGATCATGATCCCCAGTTGCAGGTCCGCCACGGGGATTTCCAGGCGCAAACGCTCGGTCATGTCCCGCGCCTGACGCCACTCGTCAACGCTGCCGACCATAGGGAACATGATGCGCAGCGGGCGGTTGTCAGCGGCACGCAACAGGGCGCGCAATTGCGCTTCCATGATGTGCGGACGCTGCAAGGTCAAGCGAATACCGCGCACGCCGAGGAACGGGTTTTCTTCTTTCGCAATCGGCCAATACGGCAACGGCTTGTCGCCGCCAACGTCGAGGGTGCGCACCACCAGTGGTCGACCGGCGAGGCCATCGAGCACGCGGCGGTATTCGACTTCCTGAGTTGCCTCATCCGGCGCCTGCGAGTGGGCCATGAAAATCAGTTCGGTGCGCAGCAGACCAATGCCTTCGGCCCCCTGCTCCACCGCGCTGGTGACGCCCGCGCTTTCGCCGATGTTGGCGAACACTTCGACCGCATGGCCGTCGGTGGTCAGCGCCGGTTGATGACGTTGTTCTGCCGCGGCTTTCAAGCGTTGCTCGCGGGTGTCGCGCTCTTCGGTGGCGCGCTGCAAGGTCGCCGCATCGGCGTCCACGTGCAGGCGACCGCGCTGGCCATCGAGCAGCAACGGCGTGCCCGGCGCCAGCAGCAACACCGCCGCACCTGCGCCGACCAATGCCGGAATACCCAGCGCACGGGCGACGATGGCACTGTGCGCGGTGGCGCCGCCACGGGCGGTGAGAATGCCGGCGACTCGGGTCGGATCGAGACGTGCCACGTCGGAAGGACCGACTTCGTCCATCACCAGAATGTACGGTTGATCGGGTTCGCTCGGGGTTTCGACGCCGCTCAGTTGCGCCAACACGCGACGGCCGATATCGCGCAAGTCCGCCGCACGCTCGGCAAGCAATGCATCCTGCAGCGATTCCTGTTGTTTCGCCGCCGCTTCGATCACCGCCATCCACGCCGCTTCGGCGCTTTCGCCCTGCTTGAGGCGCGTCTCGACTTCATCGGTCAGTTCCGGGTCGTCGAGCATTTCCTGATGGGTGATGAAGATTTCGCGAATGGCTTTGGACTTGCTGCGCTCGATCAAGCCTTCGATGTCGTGACGCACGTGCGCCAACGCTTGTTTAAGACGCTCACGCTCAATGGCGGCGGACTCACCGCGTAGCGGGTATTCGATGGTTTGCAGCACTTGAATATGCGCCGGACCGATGGCGATGCCCGGTGCGGCGGGGATGGCTTGAACCAGGCTGCCGGACGCCGGGGCGAACAGCACTTCGGCCACCTCGGTGATCACTTCGCGCTGCGGGCTCACGGCAGGCAAAGGCTCGACCTCTTCACCCAGCCCCTCTTCGATTGCCGCCAACAACGCCGGCAAGGCATCGGCGGCGATGCTCGGCTCGGCGATGAATTCCAGCACCTGACCGCGACGGGCACCGAGGCTGAGCAGTTTGCTCAAGCTTTTCACCGACACCGCACTGTCTTGGCCATCGACGATGCGCACACGAATTTCGCCTTCAAAACTCTTCGCCAGTTGCGCGAGGATCTTCGCCGGGCGCGCATGCAAACCGTGGGCATTGGCCAGCGCAATGCGTGCGCTCGGCCAGTCCGCCGGCAGTTCACCGCCGAGCACTTCGAGGACTTTGCGGCTGCTGGTGGCGCGTCCCAGTTCATGGCCACGGCCTTCGATCAGCAACGCGCAAAGGCGTTCGAGCAACGCCTGGTGCGCCTCGCCCAGGCTGGCCAGACAGAACAGACCGCTGAGCGGCTGGCCGAGGTAGCGCATCGGTTTGTCCGGCGTGACAAACGCCAGGCCCGGACGCTTCACCGTTTGCTCGCTGTGCAACCACCACAAACCGTCGCCCAGCGGCAACGCGTCGACTTGCTGCAAAACCGCAGTAAAACCATTGCTCACACAATCCGCCTGACGCAGCAAACGGGCACCGCGCCAGACCAGTTCTTCGAAGTCATCGGCCGACACCCCGAGGCCGATCATCTGCGCATCCAGCGCCAGTTCTTGCGGCGCGCCTTGCAGCAGTTTCAGCAAGGCTTCGGCAGAACTGGCGCGACGCAGGGCCTGGCCCAGATCGGTTTCGCCGAGGGCGCGGGTCAGCAATTGCAACAGGCGCAAATGTTCATCGGATTTGGCCGCAATGCCGATCGCCAGGTAGACGATCTGACCGTCGCCCCAATCCACGCCTTCGGGAAACTGCATCAGCCGCACGCCAGTGGAAAACACCTGGTCGCGGGTTTCCGGCGTACCGTGGGGGATGGCAATACCTTGACCGAGAAAGGTTGAGCCCTGGGCTTCACGCGCCTGCAAACCGGCGAGATAACCGTCGGCGACCAGGCCGTCGTTGACCAGATGCTGCGCCAACAAATGCAGTGCTGCGGACTTGTCCACGGCCGACTGGCCCATGGAAATCTGCTCTAGAGTGAGCTCGAGCATGCTTTCTCCTTTTTGGCACCTTGAGGTGCCAGGTATTGTTTTGAATGAGTCAGCTTAGGCGCTTAATCATCACTTTTGGCGGTTTCGCGGCAGAACCGGCCAAGTGCACCTGATGCGTAGAAAATACGCTTGCTGAAACGTTTAATCTAGAATGATTGGCACGTTACTCGATAATGTCCCATCCTTGAAGTCCAACTTGTCGGATATGTTGCGACAATAGTCCCCTGCCTGAATCGGGTAGGATTGGCGAAAGTATCGGCCGAAAAACAAGGAAATCCCGAGTTGAAACTCAGTGATATCGCCCAACTGGCCGGTGTGTCCGTGACCACCGCCAGTTATGTCATCAACGGCAAGGCGGAACAGCAACGCATCAGCAGTGCCACCGTCGAGCGCGTGCGCGCGGTTGTTGAAGAACATGGCTTCACGCCCAATCCGCAAGCGGCCGGGCTGCGCAGTCGGCACACCCGCACGCTGGGTTTCATTCTGCCGGACCTGGAAAACCCCAGTTACGCACGTATCGCCAAGCTGCTGGAGCAAGGTGCCCGGGCCCGCGGTTATCAGTTGCTGATCGCCAGTTCCGACGATGCGCCGGACAGCGAACGGCAACTGCTGCAACTGTTCCGCGCCCGACGCTGCGACGCGTTGATCGTCGCCAGTTGCCTGCCGTCCGGCGACGACAGTTACCGCCAGTTGCAAGCCAAAGGCATTCCGATCATCGCCATCGACCGGGTCATGGAGCCCGAGCACTTCTGCTCGGTGATCAGTGATGATCGTGAAGCCAGCCTGCAACTGACGCGCAGCCTGCTCGATCCGTTGCCCAAGCAGATCGCCCTGATCGGCGCGCGCCCCGAACTGAGCATCAGCCAGGAGCGGGCCGCCGGTTTCAAGGAAGCGCTGACCGGGTTCAAAGGCGAGATCCTGATCGAACACGGCGAATCGTTCAGCCGTGAGTACGGCAAGCAACTGATGGAAGAAATGCTTCAGCGCCTGGGGCATTTGCCGGACGCGCTGGTGACCACTTCCTACGTGCTGCTCCAGGGTGTGTTCGACGCCTTGCACGACTTCCCGTTGAAAAACCGCCCGCTGCGCCTCGGTACATTCGGCGACACGCAGTTGCTGGATTTTCTGCCGCTGCCGGTCAACGCCATGGCCCAGCAACACCAGTTGATCGCCGACAAAGCGCTGGAACTGGCCCTCGCCGCCATCGAGCTGTCCGACTACCAGCCCGGTGTGCAAGCCATTGCGCGGACCTTCAAGCAGCGTATTCGCCAGGACTGAACCGTGGAGCTGATCGACAGCCACACTCATCTGGATTTTCCGGACTTCGACGAGGATCGTCAGGCGCTGCTCGCCGAGAGCCGCGCCCTCGGCGTGCGGCGGATGGTGGTGCTGGGGGTTTATCAGGCCAATTGGCAGCGGGTCTGGGATCTGGTGCAAAGCGATCCCGATCTGCACGCGGCGTTCGGTTTGCACCCGGTGTATCTGGACGAGCATCGGCCTGAGGACCTACGCGAACTCGCCGAGTGGCTGACCCGCCTGGCCGGTCACCGACAGCTGTGCGCGGTGGGCGAGATCGGCCTGGATTACTTCATCGAAACCCTCGACCGCGAACGCCAGCAGACGTTGTTCGACGCGCAACTGCAATTGGCGGCGGACTTCAATCTGCCGGCTTTGATTCACGTGCGACGCAGCCATGCGGCGGTGATTGCCACGCTCAAGCGCTTCAAGTTGAAACGCGCAGGGATTATTCACGCCTTCGCCGGCAGCAAGGAAGAGGCCCGCGAGTACATCAAGCTCGGCTTCAAACTGGGCCTCGGCGGCGCGGCGACCTGGCCGCAGGCCTTGCGCATGCACCGGGTGCTCGCCGAGCTGCCGTTGGAGTCTGTGGTGCTGGAAACCGACTCACCGGACATGGCCCCCGCCATGTTTCCCGGTCAACGCAACAGCCCGGCGCATTTGCCGGCGATCTGTTCGGCACTGGCTGACATCATGGCGATCAAACCCGAGCAGTTGGCCGCCGCGAGCACGGCCAATGCGTGTGAGTTGTTCAACTGGTAATCAGTCGGCGTGAGCCTTGGCAGCTTCCAGAATCAGCGTCATGTGTTGTCGGTGACGGGCGAACCGGATAACCGCGAAGTAGACCAGAATCGCGATCAACGAAAAATTCAGCTGCTCGACCACGCTGAGCATCCCCACCCATTCCATCACCAACGCCACCAGCAACGCGGTGCAGACCATCACCAACGTACTCGCACGTAGCATCGCGAGTGAGTCGAGGGATTTGATGCGCCTGATCTGTTTCGGGTCGCTCAGTTGCAAGGCTTTGTGACAGTGGGAACAGGCGAAGGCTTCATGGATGGCAATGGCGTTGAGTTGCCAGGGTTCGAGCAGGAGTGAGCATCCGCAATGAGCACAATGGCCCTGGATTCCAGTTGTAGCGAAGGACATAACCGAGCCTCCTCAGAGTAGGTCAGGGTTGTGGATCATCCCTCATTGAAGACCAAAAACCAGACTCTGTAGGGAAATCGGACACCGCCTACTTGTGGAAGGAACAAGTACTACAGACAACGCGAAAACCTGTAGGAGCAAGCTTGCTCGCGATAGCGGTCTGGTAGACACCCTGAAGGGTGAATGTACCTGCGCCATCGCGAGCAGGCTCACTCCTACAGGGTTATGCGGTTCTTCAGACCCGGAACGCGCTGATCAACTGCTTGAGCTCCACCACCTGCGCCGACAACGCCCGGCTGGCGTCCTCGGTCTGGTGCGCACCTTCGGCGGTGCGTTCGCCAGCCCGGTTGATCTCGACGATGTTCTGGTCAATGTCGTGGGCCACGGCGGTCTGCTGCTCTACGGCGGCCGCAATCTGCTGGTTCTGATCGACGATCATGCCGACAGCGCCAAGGATGTTTTCCAGCGCCTGCTGGACCTTTTCCGACTGCCCCACCGTGCCGTTGGCCATTTGATGACTGGTGCCCATGGCCTTCACCGCGGCGCCGACACCGCTGTGCAGCTTGGCGATCATCTGTTCGATTTCTTCGGTCGATTGCTGGGTGCGTTTGGCCAGGGTCCGGACCTCGTCCGCCACCACCGCAAAACCACGCCCCTGCTCCCCCGCCCTCGCTGCTTCGATAGCGGCGTTGAGCGCCAGCAGGTTGGTCTGTTCGGCGATGCTTTTGATCACTTCCAGCACGCGGCTGATGGACTGGCTGTCGCTGGCCAGTTGATTGATCACCAGCACTGACTGATCGATCTCGCTGGCCAGCGCAGCGATGCTGCCCTGCTGAGACTCCACCAACCCGCGACCGCTGATGGTTTCGTCGTTGACACTGTGAGCGCTGCTGACCGCCGCGGCGGCACTGCGGGCCACCTCCAATGAGGTGGCCGACATTTGGTTCATCGCCGTGGCGACCTGTTCGATCTGCGTGCGTTGCCCCGCGACAGCCTGGTTGCTCTGGGCGGACACGTTCTCGACCTGACCGGCCTGACGCTCGACTTCCCCGACCGTTTGGCCGACACGCTCGATCAAGTCATGGATTTTCTTCACCGTGCCGTTGAACACCTCGCCCAACTCGCCCAGTTCATCACGGCTGTTGGCGTTGAAGGTCACGGTCATGTCGCCGGCCGCAACCTTGTCCATCATCGCACCAAGGCGCTTGAGGGTGGTGCGGGTCGAGGCGTAGAAGCCACCGTAGAGGTAAAAAATCAGCACAAACACCACCGACAGCGCCACGGCCTGCAAGACCATGTGCGTGCGGTTCTGGCTCAGTCGTTGTTGCAATTGGGTGTCGAGGAATTTCAGGGTGGCTTCGTTGAGTTGGTAAGTCTGGTCCATCAGGCCGCTGACCTGATCGTAGAAGGCCAGCCACGGCGCATCGAGGGTGTCAGCCATCACCACCTGCTCTTCGAACAGTTCACTGGCCTTTTTCAGCGACGCCTTGCTGCTCTCGGCCTGCGCCGCCAGGGTTTCACGTGCCGCCTTGCTCGACCCCAGCGCATCCTGCAACTTCAGACCGTACTCGGCCTGCAGCTTTTCAATCTGCACCAGCAATTCATCGAAACGGGTGCTCGAAGACGAATTGAGAAACCCTTGCCCCAACGAGTAAGAGCCCATGGCGCGACCATCGCCCAACGTCTGGGTGACGGGCGGTGTGACATTGGTGATGAGTTCGGTGAGCTGACGCATGTCGCTCTGATTGTCACGGCTCAAACCCGCCTGACTGGCGATGATCTGGCTGAAAATCTGTGCATTGCCGAGCAACTTGCTGATCAGCGCACTTTTACTTTGCAGGGAGTTTTCCGTTTGCTGGGCCTTGAACGCGCTGATCATCTCGTCGCGCTTGCCATCGAAAACGGTGATCAGTTCCGGATCGGTGGTCATCGCTGTCAGCCCTTGCAGGCGGGCCAGAACGTTTTGCTCCAGGGATGTGATCTGGGATTCGAGATTGCCGGCCTTGCCGGACTGGCCAAGGATGACGTTAATCTGTACCAGGTTGTTCAGGGTTTCCAGGTCGCGTCTAAGCGTCAGGCTGCTGCCCAGCAGGTCGAGGCTCTGCAGTTCCACCCGGGTGCCCTGGAATTCGCGATAGGAATCACGCACCAGATAAAAGTTGGTCACCAGCATGGGCACCAGGAACAGAACGCTGATCAGGCTGAACTTCATGCCGAAGCTCAGGCGATTCATTAGCGCGACGGCGGGATAGAGCAAGCTCTTCACTGGAAGTCTCCCTTGGGTTTCTTATTTTTATTGGCAGGCACAGACAAGCAGCAGATAGCCACTATTGAGTGCTACCTCTGTATAGCTTAAATCGACGGGAGGTTTTGTAACTTAAGGTTAACGGCACAAATCGCCTTGCCGCTAACGCCCGTGTAGGAGCCGGCTTGCTGGCGATGGTTGCACCTCGGTGTCTCAGGAACACCGCGTCGATGCTATCGCCAGCAAGCCGGCTCCTACAAGGGTGTGGTGTTTAGGGGAAGACTGTCCACAGCGCGAAACCGGCGTACCAGAGCACTGCCGCACGCAGCAGCAACTCCCAGATCCGGTCGAGGCTGTTGATGCCATCGGGCCCGACCACTGGCGCAGGAATTTCACCGGCCACCAGCCCGATCTTCTCGATCAATTGGGCGGCGCTGATGTTCCAGTTCAGCAGTTCGCTCAGCATCACCCGACTGACGGCGACAAAATTGCCGACCAGCGCAAAACTCGCCGCCAACAGACGCACCGGTACCCAATCGAAGGCGTGACGCAGTTGTGCGGCGCGCTCGACGACGGCCGGGTTCTGCCCGTGTTCTTCGGCGAGGGCCAGCAGTCGATAGCTCAGCGCCGCCACCGGGCCCAGCAGGAAATACCAGAAAATCACCGCAAAAAAACTATGGTACGCCTCCCAGAGCAGATGCCCCTCAACCCGCTCCAGCAGTTGCTCGCCGTTTTCGGCACAAATGTCCAGGTCACGTTTCGCTACATGAGCGGCAGCTTGCAGGTCTTCCCGGCGCCAGGCATCGCGAAACGGTCCGAGATCGGCCAGCAGATCACCGCGCCCCAGGCTATAAATCACCACCAGCAAATGCACCGGCAGCGCCAACAGACCGTAAGCGACCGGCTCCAGCACCACCAGCAGCAACCCCAGCAATGCCACCGGCAGCAGCACCAGAACCAGCAAAATCAACCACGGACGATTGACCAGACGCGGGTTGGCTTCAAGCTTGTGCAACTCGGCCACCCAACCGCCATCACGTTGAACCCGATGGCGCAGGGCCGAGAACTTCTCGATCCAGACCGCCAACAGCAACACCAGAAAACTCATTGTGGTTCCTCTTTAGCCAGGGCCGCGCGATAACGCGCCCAGTCGAACGCAGGTCCGGGATCCGTCTTGCGCCCCGGCGCGATGTCGCTATGCCCGCAGATGCGCTGCGCGGTGATGCCCGTAAAAGCGCTTTGCAGTTGCAAGGTCAGGGCCGTCAGCGCGTCATATTGAGCATCGGTGAACGGCAGATCATCCGTGCCTTCAAGCTCGATGCCCACGGAAAAATCGTTACAGGTTTCCCGGCCGTCGAAACACGACACACCGGCATGCCAGGCGCGTTCAAGACAAGAGACAAACTGAGTGACGGTGCCGTCACGCTCAATCAGAAAATGCGCAGACACCCGTAGGTCAGCGATCCCTTCAAAGTAGGGATGCTCTGTGACATCCAGCCGGTTCTGGAAAAATTCCTGCACCTTGCCGGTGGCAAACTGCGCCGGCGGCAGACTGATGTTGTGGATCACCAGCAGGGAAATTTCGCCCGTGGGGCGCGCATTGAAGTTGGGTGAAGGGCAAACGTTCACGCCCTGACACCAACCGCTCGCGGGGTCCAACTGCATACAGGTTCCTTCAACGACGACTGTGTTGGTGCCCAGTATGCCGCGATAGACCCTCGGCGCGCGATCACTTGCCGCGATTGAGCCGCCGCAGGTTGCCGACCACCGACTCCAGGGCCCGATCGAACAGCAAGGTGTCGTCGAGGGTACGCACCGCGCCACGACGGAAATCCAGTGCCAGCCCGGTACGGCTGCGCTCCAGCACTTTCATGCCGGTGCGGTTGACGAAAATGTACTTGCCCGTGGCTTCGATGATCGCGGCGAGCTTGCAGCGCAGGGTGTTTTCCTCGTCTTCCTGAAACTCGACCCAGCAACCCGCGTGCAACTGATCGACTTGAAGCAGGCCCGGATCATCCGCCGGCAAGCGCACCGAGGCCGTTTCGACTGGCCCTTCGTCGGCGGTGAGCAGCACGATTTCTTCGCGCACTTCAACCATCAGCGGCGCATCGGCTGGACGGGTGGCGGCCGGTGCCAGGTCCGCTCGTTCGAACAGTTGAACGTGCAAGCCTTCCAGCTCGCTGAAAAACTCTCCTGTGGCGAACGGATCGAACGCCGAACTGCTCAACCCGTCGCGCAAGGACTTGAGCAACCCCGGCACCAGTGCCAACAGGCGCAGGCTTGCGTCAGCGTCGTCATGGCGCTGCACGCTCCAGATCAATTGCTCCATGGTTTGCACATCCGCATGCCACTCGGCGGACTGATCGCCGTGCTTGAGGCAGGTCAGCAGCAGCACCTGGCTCCAGGCGTCCTGAACAAACGCCACCACCCGTTGCGGCAGCACTTTGCCCAACAACGCCTGATTCAACGCCAGCTCGAGGCGTTGCCGGGCCAGTTCGGTTTTGGCGCGGCCCTCTTCGGCGTCGCGGGTACGCTGCTCCAACAAATCGCTGCGACGACGCTCGTCGCTGGTGAACGCCAGAAAATCCGCGAGCAATTCGGAGAAGATCGCCGGATCGTCGACAAAGTCGTTCAACAAACGCTGCACCACTTGCTCGATGCGCAGGTACAGGCTGTCGCGCTCGTGGTCATCGCACTCGCCCCAGCCCAGGGCCGCGGCGGCGATTTCGTTGAGCAGACGGCGGGCCGGGTGACTGCTGCGGCTGAAGAAACTCTTGTCGATCACCGCCACTTTCAGCATCGGGATCTGCAAGCGCCCGATCAGCGCCTTGAGAGAATCCGGCAGATTGCGGTCATCGAGGATGCATTCGAAGAGCATGGCGATCAGGTTGATCACATCTTCGTCAGCGACGCCGACCACACGCGACTTGCCGCTTTTGACGCTGACCCGGGTCAGCAGTTGCTCAAGCTGGTTTCGCAGGTCGAATTCGTCCTGGACCGCCAGAGCCGGCACGTACTGCTGCAAGTGCGAGAGCAGCCGCAGCAGGTCGCGGGTGGATATCGGTTGCGTCTGAGCACTGGTTTCCAGCGTTGGCGCGACACTGCCACGCACGTGGAGCAGCAACTCCTGCAATGCCGCGAACACTTCCTGCACGCTGTCATCGATTGGCGTGCTGTCCCAACGGTTGCCAGCCTCGTCGGGCTCGGCACGAACACTGGCCTGCGCACGATCAATGGCACGCCGATTCGGGGCCGGCTTCAGGTCGGGCAATATGCCGGTGGCGATCAATATCTGATTGGCTTCGGTGTAGAGCTGATCGGCATCACTGAGCACATAACGCTCGAAAAGCTTGAGGATGATCAACTTGACCTTGATCTCGACCCCCAGGTTGCGCCCGGCCTGCATGAAATACTCACAGAGCATCGCCGGGCCCAGGGGATTGCGCGTAGTCACCAGCTGCTTGCCCAGCAACGTGCTGAGCCGGGCGGTCAATTGATCAAGCGCAAAACCGTCGCGGTTCAGCACTTTATTGACCATGGCCTCCACTGCCACGCGACGTTCCAGCTCATCACCGGACTGTTGCGCCTGAATATCGAGGGTCAATGCCGGCGGCAAGACCGTCTGAATACTGCCTGCGAGACCGACAAACGCTTCGAAGAACTGCTCGAGAAACGCCCGCTCGATATTTTTGCGCTTGAGGCGCAAATCGCGCATGGCTTCAAAAAAGATGTTCTGCTCGACGTCATTGCGGGCCCGGTCAGCCATTTCGAACAGCGTGTCGTCGGCGTTATCGAACAGCTCCTGCAGAGCATGCCGGAGCTGTTGAGCGGCCTTGTCGCGAACCTGAAGCAGAATCACAGGCAGGCGGGCGAGCGGCGAGTGACTCGCCTGATCGGTAGTTGCCTTGTGCAAAGGCACTACATTCCCGTCGTTGTGCATCCTGGCCTCCTGAAACGGTGATGCTTCGGTTCGGTTGGAAAGATCGAGTACGCCAGCCTCACAGCCGTGCGCAACAGAAGACAATGCCCGCCCGCGGTCATTCAATAATCAGCGAACCAAAGACACGTCAAAGACATGACGTCAAATGCAAGGCGCATTATCTTGCAAAAGATGTCCCGTATGCCAGCAGACTCTGTGTTTCTCTTTGAAATAGACGCCTGCAAAGGACCGCTGCTGAACCTCACAGGCTCAAGAGATTCGACCAAATGCAGGTTTCAGAACGACTGGAAGGTCTCGCGCGCCTTGGGTTGCCCCGCGCCATGGCCCTATAATCGAGCCACTTTGTTTGTGGAGTCCGTTATGCCGAATCTACGTCTCGCCGATCTGACCGCCGAAATCGAAGCCAACGTACGCCGTGCGTTGCGCGAAGACATCGGCAGCGGCGACATCACCGCGCAGCTGATCCCGGCCGAACGCCTGGCCAAAGCCACCATCATCACGCGCGACGCCGCGGTCATCGCCGGCACCGCTTGGGTTGACGCGGTTTTCCGGCAACTGGACCCACGGGTTGCCGTGCATTGGCAGGTGGCCGATGGCGAACGGGTGAAGCCCAATCAAGTGCTGTTCCACCTCGAAGGCCCTGCCCGCTCCCTGCTCACAGGCGAACGCAGTGCGCTGAACTTCCTGCAATTGCTTTCCGGCGTGGCCACTCGTGCGCAATACCTGGCGGATTTCGTCGCCGAGACGCAGGTGAAGCTGCTCGACACCCGCAAAACCCTGCCGGGGCTGCGCCTGGCGCAAAAGTATGCCGTGACCTGCGGCGGCTGCCACAACCACCGCATCGGCCTGTACGACGCCTTCCTGATCAAGGAAAACCACATTGCTGCCAGCGGCGGCATCCCTGAAGCGATCAACGCCGCGCACAAGATCGCCCCGGGCAAACCGGTGGAGATCGAAGTGGAAAGCCTGGCAGAGCTGAAGGAAGCGCTTGCGGCGGGTGCCGACATCATCATGCTCGACGAGTTGAGCCTGGATGACATGCGCGAGGCCGTGCGCCTGAATGGCGGCAAGGCAAAACTGGAAGCCAGCGGCGGCATCAACGAAAGCACGCTGCTGCCGATCGCGGAAACCGGGGTGGATTACATTTCGATTGGTGCGATGACCAAGGACGTGAAGGCTGTCGATCTGTCGATGCGTTTAAGCCTCTGAAATTTCCTGAACGACATGAAACTGTAGGAGCCGGCTTGCTGGCGATCCAGGCGACGCGGTTTACCCGTTACGCCGCCTTCGCCAGCAAGCCGGCTCCTACATGGGTCAGACCACCAGATTATTCATCTCGCAGTACTCTTCCCACTCGACGCCCAATACCTCGGCCGCCTCTTTGTGCAGCACTAGTCGCGCCGCTTCAAACTCTTCCGGGGTCGAGGTGTACTTGAGCGTCAGCTCCCACGGCTGCAGGCCCTGGGCTTCTGCTTCATCCTCGAACGCCCATTGAATCTGGTCTTTCTGATCGTCGGCTGGCAAGTCCTTGATCTCTTCGGCTAGCTGGGGCGACTCAAGCACGTACTTCTTCAGCGCTTCTTCGTGCCTGGCTTCCTGGGTCAATTCTTTAACGGTCATTTCGTTCTCGCTGATCGGGGGAATGGAAGATGGATCTGGATCATCAAGGATCTCTCTGACGCAAAAAACCGTGTGAAGCCCGGTTTGTCTGGCCTTCAGAACCATTCGTGGATCATTTGAAAACTGCAGGGTGATGCTCGTGCAATGTCCGAATATAGGACGTTTGGAAGACGATTTATATGGACTTTTACATCAAATCTACAAAAAAAATGCCGAGCGGTTTTTCTGAAAATTTTCCCTCGCCACACAGGAACAACCTTCAAAAAGCAAAGTCATAGCGATGTGCCATCTAGGCACTTCACAAGGAACTCAGGTGATGCGCATTTTCAAGAAGCTTCCGTCTACCCTGTTGGCAACAGGCATGGCCGCCCTTTTTCTTGGCAACATGGCAATGGCCAATACGGCCCAAGCCGGTCTGGAGTTCGCCTCAGACAACCCTTCCTCCACCGACAGCTTCCTCGTCTTTCACAGACTGTATGGTAAAGACGTCATGGTCAGGAGCAATCTCAGTGTCGAGGGTGTGGAAACACTGCAACGCACCGCTAAAACCAACACGGATGACATCAAGGAACTCAAGAATCTCCTCGAAGCGCAGGCTCGTCTCATTGAGGAACTCAAGCGCAACAACGGAACAAGCTCCAGTTCGAGTGCCAGTGAGATAACCAACCTCAAACGCACAGCCACCGAACAGGACAAGGACCTGAAAGAACTCACCAAGCAATTGGAGGAGTTCAAACGCAACAGTGGTTCGAGTTCCAGCTCCAGTTCCAGCGAAGTGGCCAACCTCAAGCGCACGCTCAGTGAACAGGAAACCGGCCTGAGAAACCTCGCCAAAGCAGTGGACGAACTCAAGCGCAACAGCAGCTCGAACTCCGGTTCAAGCGCCAGTTCCAGCGAAGTGAGCGACCTCAAGCGTTCTGTCAGTGAACAGGACAACGGCCTGAAAAACCTCGCCAAAGCGGTGGACGATCTCAAGCGCAGCAGCAGCTCGAATTCCGGCTCAAGCGCCAGTTCCAGCGAAGTGAGCGACCTCAAGCGCACGGTCAGTGAACAGGACAACGGCCTGAAAAAGCTCGCCAGCCAAATGGACGATCTCAAGCGCAGCAGCGGCTCGAACTCCAGTTCAAGCTCCAGCTCCAGCGAAGTGAGCGACCTCAAGCGCACCGTCAGCGCACAGGACAACGACTTGAAAAGGCTCGCCAGTCAGGTGGAAGACTTGAAGCGTAGCGCCGGGTCGAGTTCCAGCGCGAGTTCCAGTGACCTGTCCAGCCTCAAGCGGGACGTCAGCAATCAGGACAGCCAACTGGATCAGCTGAAACGCGCCGTGGATGATCTGAGAAGCAAGGTGAAATAACAGGGGATGGTGCCCGAGACAGGAATCGAACCTGCGACCTTCGCGTTACGAGTGCGCTGCTCTACCGGCTGAGCTACACGGGCGGTGAGCTAAACCTAGCATCGAGATTGGAAGCGGGCAAATCCACAAACCGTTTCCAGTTTTCGCAGGCAAAAAAATGCCCCGCAGTTTTCACTGCGGGGCATTTTTTATAACGTTGAAGCGGTCAGGCGTGGGGAGTGATTAAACGCCCGAAGCCTTGGCTGCTGCTACGTCTTTGATGGACAGCTTGATACGGCCGCGGTTGTCCACGTCCAGTACCAGCACTTCCACTTCCTGGCCTTCTTTCAGGATGTCGGTCACTTTCTCAACGCGAGCATCGCTCAGCATCGAGATGTGAACCAGACCGTCCTTGCCCGGCAGGATGTTGACGAATGCGCCGAAGTCGACGATGCGCTCAACTTTACCGACATAGATCTTGCCGATTTCAGCTTCTGCGGTGATGCCCAGAACGCGCTGACGTGCTGCTTCAGCCGCTTCCTTGGTTTCGCCGAAGATCTTGATCGAGCCGTCGTCTTCGATGTCGATCGAAGCCTTGGTCTCTTCACAGATCGCACGAATGGTCGCGCCGCCTTTACCGATGACATCACGGATTTTGTCGGTGTCGATTTTCATCGCGATCATGGTCGGAGCGTTTTCCGACAGTTCGGTACGCGACTGGCCAATGATCTGGTTCATCTGACCGAGGATGTTCAGGCGCGCTTCCAGGGCTTGGCCCAGAGCGATCTCCATGATTTCTTCGGTGATGCCTTTGATCTTGATGTCCATCTGCAGCGCGGTAACACCTTTGGCGGTACCGGCTACTTTGAAGTCCATGTCGCCGAGGTGGTCTTCGTCACCCAGGATGTCGGTCAGGACAGCGAATTTCTCGCCTTCTTTAACCAGACCCATCGCGATACCGGCAACTGGTGCCTTCATCGGAACGCCAGCGTCCATCAGGGCCAGGGAAGCGCCGCAGACCGAAGCCATGGAGCTCGAACCGTTGGACTCGGTGATTTCCGATACAACACGGATGGTGTACGGGAACACGTCAGCAGCAGGCAGCATGGCCTGAACCGAACGACGGGCCAGACGGCCGTGACCGATTTCGCGACGACCAGCGCCACCCATGCGACCACACTCACCTACCGAGAACGGAGGGAAGTTGTAGTGCAGCATGAACGGGTCTTTTTTCTCGCCTTCCAGGGTGTCCAGCAGTTGTGCGTCACGGGCGGTGCCCAGTGTTGCAACGACCAGAGCCTGGGTTTCGCCACGGGTGAACAGAGCCGAACCGTGGGTCTTTGGCAGAACACCGACTTCGATGTTCAAAGGACGTACGGTCTTGGTGTCGCGGCCGTCGATACGTGGCTTGCCGTTAACGATGTTTTCGCGAACGGTGCGGTATTCGATTTCGCCGAAAGCAGCTTTGACTTCGCTGGAAGAAGGCTGGCCTTCTTCACCGGACAGCTTGGCAACAACCTGGTCCTTCAGCTCACCCAGGCGAGCGTAACGGTCGGCCTTGATGGTGATGGTGTAAGCCTGGGAGATCGCGTCGCCGAACTCGGCACGGATAGCGCCCAGCAGAGCAGTGGCTTCTGGTTGTGGAGCCCAGGTCCAGGTCGGCTTGGCAGCTTCGGCGGCCAGTTCCTTGACGGCGTTGATCACCACCTGGAACTCGTCGTGAGCAAACAGTACCGCGCCCAGCATCTGGTCTTCGGTCAGCTCTTTGGCTTCCGATTCAACCATCAGAACGGCTTCCGAAGTACCGGCAACGACCATGTCCAGGCTCGATGCTTTCAGTTGTTCGTAAGTCGGGTTCAGCAGGTAGCCGGTGCTTTCGTGGAACGCAACGCGGGCAGCGCCGATCGGGCCATCGAAAGGAATGCCGGAGATGGCCAGCGCAGCCGAGGTACCGATCATCGCAGCGATGTCCGGATCGGTCTTCTTGCTGGTGGAAACGACGGTGCAGACTACCTGCACTTCGTTCATGAAGCCTTCCGGGAACAGCGGACGGATCGGACGGTCGATCAATCGGGAAGTCAGGGTTTCTTTCTCGGAAGGACGGCCTTCGCGCTTGAAAAAACCGCCAGGGATCTTACCGGCAGCGTAAGTCTTTTCCTGGTAGTGAACGGACAGAGGGAAGAAGCCCTTGCCTGGATCGGCTTGCTTGGCACCGACTACGGTCACCAATACGCTGACGTCATCGTCAACGGTGACCAATACTGCGCCGGAGGCCTGACGGGCGATACGGCCAGTCTCGAGGGTAACGGTCGACTGACCGAACTGGAATTTTTTGATTACCGGGTTCACGGTGTCCTACCTTCTTTTGTGGCTCTTGGGGAACTTGTCTTCTTGCGAAATTCTTGGGCAATGCCGGGAATCGGCCCAACGCCTGTCCAGGGTAAAACGGTGTATCCAGATAAAACTTGAGGCTGGGAGCCTGCCATGCACCCGCGGGAAACCCACTGATGCACGGCAGACAACCAACCTCTAGCGCAATCGCTTATTAGCGACGCAGACCCAGGCGACCGATCAGAGTCTGATAACGACCCAGATCCTTGCCTTTCAGGTAGTCCAGCAGCTTACGACGCTGGTTTACCATGCGGATCAGACCACGACGGGAGTGGTGATCTTTACCGTTGGCCTTGAAGTGACCTTGCAGCTTGTTGATGTTGTGGGTCAGCAGTGCAACTTGCACTTCTGGCGAACCAGTGTCACCAACAGCTTGCTGGTAGTCAGCTACGATTTGAGCTTTTTCTTGAACGTCGAGAGCCATGAGGCAATCCTTTTATCAGGAAACTGTTTCAAAGAAACAGTTTCAACAGGCCAGGGACAAATCCCTGTATCTAAAAATGAGTAGTGACCGTGCCTGTTAACAGCCACCCTCGTCCGGTCATTCTGACCGAATCAGTCGACGCGGCGCGATGCGCCCGTCTTCGCTCACTTCACCGATACCGATGAAGCGACCATTGTGATCCTGTACCCGTACCATGCCGAACTTCGGAGCATCCGGGGCACGAACCGGCTGGCCGTTGAGCCAGTAGAACGCGCTCGCTTCCGAGAACTGCAGCAGTGGCCAATCCAGCAGGCCGCTGTCCGATGGCATCAGGAAGCGGTCGACCGCTTCGTTGCCGCCTTCGGCATGTACCGCTTCCAGCTCTTCAAGCGTGACAGTCTGCGCCAGCGTGAAAGGCCCGGCCTGGGTACGTCGCAATTCAGCAACGTAAGCGCCACAACCGAGTTGCTCACCGATATCCTCCACCAGGGTGCGGATATAGGTGCCTTTGCTGCAATCCACCGCAAGCCGCGCAGTATCACCTTCAAAGGCCAGCAATTCCAAGCGCGCAATAGTAACAGAACGCGGTTCGCGCTCCACTACTTCGCCTGCACGTGCCAGCTTGTACAGCGGCTGGCCATCACGCTTGAGCGCCGAGTACATCGGCGGTATCTGACTGATTTGCCCACGAAATTTCGGCAGTACCGCTTCGACATCGGATCGACCAACGGTCACCGGGCGCTCCAGCAAAACTTCACCTTCGGCATCCGCCGTGGTGGTGGTTTTGCCCAGTTGCGCCAGGGTTTCATAACCCTTGTCGGAATCGAGCAGGTATTGCGAGAACTTGGTGGCCTCACCGAAGCACAACGGCAACACGCCGGTGGCCAGCGGATCAAGACTGCCGGTGTGCCCGGCCTTCTCGGCGTTCAGCAACCAGCGAACCTTCTGCAACGCTGCGTTGGAGGTGAACCCCAGCGGTTTGTCGAGCAGGATAATGCCGCTGACGTTACGACGGATACGTTTGACCTGAGCCACCGATTACTCCTTGGTGTCTTCGACTTCTGCCGCAACCGGGTGCTGATTGTCTTCAGCCACCGCACGCTCGATCAGGGCCGACAGATGCGCACCACGCACGACGCTTTCGTCGTAGTGGAAGTGCAACTGCGGAACGCTGCGCAACTTCATTTCGCGGGCCAACTGCATACGCAGGAAACCGGCGGCGGAGTTGAGCACCTTGATGCTTTGCGCGATATCTTCGGCGCTGTCCTGGCCCATCACGGTGATGAAAATCTTGGCGTGACCGACGTCACGACTGACTTCAACAGCGGTAATGGTGACCAGGCCTACGCGCGGATCTTTGACTTCACGACGGATCAGCTGTGCCAGCTCACGCTGCATCTGATCGCCGATACGCTGGGTACGGCTATATTCTTTTGCCATGTCTTGTTACCTGTTACTGCCTCACGGTGAAACCCGTGGGGTCTGAAAGCGGCAAACGCCCGGCCTGACAAAAGCCAGACCGGGCGTTGCGTTTAGAGTCCTGACGCTGTGCCGCGCATTTGCATGCAGCGGCCCATCGTGGCCCTTGAAGTGCGCGAGTTAGAGGCTGCGAGCAACCTGAACCTTCTCGAAGACTTCGATCTTGTCACCGACTTTGACGTCGTTGTAGCTCTTCACGCCGATACCGCATTCCATGCCGGCACGTACTTCGGAAGCGTCATCCTTGAAGCGGCGCAGGGATTCCAGCTCGCCTTCGAAGATAACGATGTCTTCACGCAGTACACGGATTGGACGGTTACGGTGAACAACACCTTCGATAACCATGCAACCGGCGATCGCGCCAAACTTCGGCGAACGGAACACGTCACGCACTTCGGCCACACCCAGGATGTTCTCGCGAACATCACTGCCGAGCATACCGGTCAGGGCTTTCTTGACGTCTTCGATGATGTCGTAGATCACGTTGTAGTAACGCATATCCAGACCTTCCTGCTCGACGATCTTGCGAGCGCCGGCATCGGCACGCACGTTGAAGCCGAACAGTACAGCGTTGGAGGCCAGTGCCAGGTTGGCGTCGGACTCGGTGATACCACCGACACCGCCACCGACAACACGCACTTGCACTTCGTCGTTACCCAGGCCATTCAAGGCACCGTTCAACGCTTCCAGCGAACCACGGACGTCGGATTTGAGGACGATGTTGAGCGTCTTCTTCTCTTCCTGACCCATGTTCTCGAAGATGTTTTCAAGCTTGCCGGCGTGAGCACGGGCCAGCTTGACTTCGCGGAACTTGCCTTGACGGAACAGAGCCACTTCACGGGCTTTCTTCTCGTCGGCAACCACGCTCATCTCGTCGCCAGCATCCGGCGTACCGTCCAGGCCGAGGATCTCGACAGGGATGGAAGGACCGGCTTCTTTGATTGGCTTGCCGTTCTCGTCGAGCATGGCACGTACACGGCCATAGTTCGAACCGACCAGGACCATGTCGCCTTGGCGCAGGGTACCGTCTTGAACCAGAACGGTAGCAACCGGGCCACGACCTTTGTCGAGACGCGATTCAACCACAACGCCACGACCCGGAGCCGACGGAGTTGCTTTCAGTTCGAGAACTTCAGCTTGCAGCAGAACAGCTTCGAGCAACTCGTCCACGCCAGTACCGACTTTCGCCGAAACCGATACGAACGGGGTGTCGCCGCCCCACTCTTCCGAAGTCACGCCGTGAACCGACAGTTCGCTACGGATGCGATCGAGATCGGCGCCCGGCTTGTCGATTTTGTTCACAGCTACAACCAGCGGAACACCGGCAGCCTTGGCGTGCTGAACGGCTTCAACGGTCTGCGGCATCACGCCGTCGTCCGCTGCAACCACCAGGATCACGATGTCGGTCGCCTTGGCACCACGAGCACGCATGGCGGTAAACGCGGCGTGACCAGGGGTGTCGAGGAAGGTGACCATGCCGCGTTCGGTTTCAACGTGGTACGCGCCGATGTGCTGGGTGATACCGCCGGCTTCGCCAGCAGCAACCTTGGCACGACGGATGTAGTCGAGCAGCGAGGTCTTACCGTGGTCAACGTGGCCCATTACGGTCACGACCGGAGCACGGGAGAACGCTTCACCTTCAAACTTCAGGGACTCGGCCAGGGAATCTTCCAGGGCGGTGTCGCTGACCAGGGTCACTTTGTGGCCCAGCTCTTCGGCAACCAGTTGGGCAGTTTCCTGATCCAGTACCTGGTTGATGGTCGCTGGGGTACCCAGTTTGAACATGAACTTGATGATTTCAGCAGCCTTGACCGACATCTGCTGGGCAAGATCGCCAACAGTGATGGTCTCGCCGATCTTCACTTCGCGCACTACAGGGCCGGTTGGGCTCTGGAAACCGTGAGCGTTGCGTTTCTTCAGCTTGGCCTTACCGCGACCACCACGACGGAAGCCATCGCTTTCTTCGTCGGTAGTACGTGGCGCAACACGTGGAGCAGGCGCTTTCTCTTTAACCGAAGCACGATGCGGAGCGTTTTTGCGCTCGCCATCGCCACTGCCACGACGATTGTTATCGTCGGCACGTGGTTTGTCCGGACGGCGCTGTTCGTTCTGCTTGTTGCGAACATCAGCAGACGGAGCTGGAGCAGCTGCAATAACCGGAGCGCTTTCACGCACTGGCTCGGCAACGGCAACCGGCGCTGCAACAGCGTCGTTGGTAGCGGTTTGCGCAGCAGCAGGCTGGCGACGCGCTTCTTCTTCGGCGCGACGCTTGGCTTCTTCTTCAGCCTTCTGACGAGCAGCATTTTCTACTGCGCGACGTTCATCCAGTTCGCGTTTGCGCTCGGCTTCGATTTCTTCCGGGCTGCGTTGTACGAAAACCTTCTTTTTACGGACTTCAACACTGATGCTTTTGCTGCCAGCAACACGCAGGGTGCTGGTGGTTTTACGCTGCAGTGTGATCTTGCGTGGTTCTTCCACTTTCGCCTTGTGGCTGCTTTTCAAGTGAGTCAGCAAAGATTGCTTCTCACTGTCAGTCACATGTTCTTCGGCGGCGGTGTGCGGCAGACCTGCCTCACGCATCTGCTGCAACAGGCGCTCTACCGGTGTTTTGACCTCATCGGCCAGTTGTTTCACCGTGACTTGCGTCATGCACTTCTCTCCTCAGGCCGCGCCTAATTACTCGAACCAGTGGGCTCGGGCGGCCATGATCAACTTGCCGGCACGATCATCGTCAATGCCGTCGATGTCGAGCAGGTCGTCAATAGACTGCTCGGCCAGGTCTTCGCGGGTAATTACGCCGCGCACCGCCAGTTCCATCGCCAAATCCTTGTCCATACCCTCAAGCGAGAGCAGGTCTTCGGCCGGATGGGCGTCTGCCAGCTTTTCCTCAGTAGCGATGGCTTTGGTCAACAAACGATCCTTGGCACGAGCGCGAAGCTCGTTGACGGTTTCTTCGTCAAAGCCGTCGATGTTGAGCATTTCTTCCAACGGTACGTAGGCAATCTCTTCCAGGCTGGTGAAGCCTTCATCTACCAGCACCTGTGCCAGGTCTTCGTCGACTTCCAGCTCGTCGATGAAGTTGCGCAGGATGTCGCCGGTTTCTGCTTGCTGCTTAGCCTGGATGTCCGATTCGGTCATCACGTTCAGGGTCCAGCCAGTCAACTGGCTAGCCAGACGCACGTTCTGACCACCGCGACCGATGGCCTGAGCCAGATTGTCTGCGCCAACGGCGATGTCCATTGCATGGGCATCTTCGTCAACGATAATTGCCGCAACCTCAGCCGGGGACATGGCGTTGATTACGAACTGAGCCGGGTTGTCGTCCCACAGGACGATATCAACACGCTCACCGCCCAACTCACCCGACACTGCCTGGACGCGCGAACCGCGCATACCGATGCAAGCGCCCTGCGGGTCGATGCGTTTGTCCTTGGAGCGGACCGCGATCTTGGCGCGCGAACCCGGGTCACGGGAGGCAGCCATTACTTCGATCAGGCCTTCAGCGATTTCCGGCACTTCGATGCGGAACAACTCGATCAGCATTTCCGGCGCGGTACGCGACAGGATCAGCTGCGGGCCGCGGTTCTCGGTGCGGATTTCCTTGAGCAGCGCACGCAGACGCACGCCAACCCGGAAGGTTTCGCGAGAGATGATGTCTTCACGAGCCAGCAACGCTTCAGCGTTGTTGCCCAGGTCGACGATCACATTGTCGCGGGTCACTTTCTTCACGGTGCCGGAGATGATTTCCCCCAGGCGCTCGCGATAGGCGTCAACGACCTGAGCGCGCTCGGCTTCGCGAACTTTCTGCACGATGACTTGCTTGGCAGTCTGTGCAGCAATGCGGCCGAACTCGATGGATTCGATTTTTTCTTCGACTACATCACCAACCTGGGCACCAGGATGCGTTTCGGCAACCTTGCTCGGCCAGGTTTCGATGGCCGGATCGTCCAGGTCTGCTTCTTCGACAACCGTCCAGCGACGGAAGGTCTCGTAAGCACCGGTGTGGCGATTGATTTCCACACGCAGATCGACTTCGTCCTCGAAACGCTTTTTGGTAGCAGTGGCCAGAGCCAGCTCCAGCGCTTCAAAAATTACGTTTGCCGGTACGCCCTTTTCATTGGATACCGACTCAACAACCAGCAGTACTTCTTTGCTCATCGTACGCCTCGCCTTTCGCAAGCCATTGGATCCGCGGGATCCGCGTCTCAGTCAAAACTGGGAATAATGTTGGCCTTGTCGATCATATCGATCGGCAACAGAAACTCGTGGTCTTCTACCTGCACCACGACGTCCTGCTCTTCTACACCGCGCAGAAGGCCCTGAAAGTTGCGTCGTCCTTCAAAAGGCGAGCGCAACCTGATCTTCACTTGTTCACCGGCAAATTTTGCAAACTGCTCAATAGTGAACAGTGGGCGTTCCATGCCAGGCGAGGAAACTTCAAGGGTGTACTCAACGGCGATTGGATCTTCAACATCCAGGACACCGCTGATCTGACGGCTGACGATGGCACAATCGTCCACCAGCACGCCGCCTTCCTTATCAATATAAACGCGCAACATTGAGTGGCGACCTTGAGCCGAAAACTCAATACCCCAGCATTCATAGCCTAGGGCCACGACCACCGGGGCCAGCAAGGCCTGCAACTCTTCTAGCTTGCTCGACACCTGAACCCCCTCGTGCATGTATGTGCATGCTATGCAAAATAAAAAAATGGGCGAAACGCCCATCCTTGAAACGCCGTCGAACAGCGGCGTAGAAAGTGTCCAGCTAACAAAAAGCCCCTTAAAAGGGGCTCCTTAAACTGGTTGCGGGGGCCGGATTTGAACCGACGACCTTCGGGTTATGAGCCCGACGAGCTACCAGACTGCTCCACCCCGCGACAAAGCTGGGGCGGAAGTATACGACCGATCCCTGACAGGGTCAATGTAACCTTCCACCTACAAGAAAGCCCGCAACAGCGGGCTCTCCTGATAATTGGTACCGAGAAGGGGACTCGAACCCCTACACCCTATGGGCACAACCACCTCAAGGTTGCGTGTCTACCAATTCCACCACCTCGGCAATACTACGTTTGAAACCCTTCTTACTTTTGCTCTTGAGCTGGAGGTACGTCAGTCGCTGGAGTAGCCGACTTTTGCTCTTGAAGCACCGGCACATCATCAGAAGCCGGTTGTTGCTTTGGAACTTCCAACACTGCTGGATTTGGCAAACCTACTTGAGTCAGCTGGTGAGCCTTCTCTTTAGCAAAGTAACCTAACCCTAAGCTGGTTATGAAGAAACCGGCGGCAAGTATAGCAGTAAACTTACTAAGAAAGGTAGAGGAACCTTGGCTTCCGAACACAGTATTTGAAGCACCTGCTCCGAAAGACGCGCCAGCATCCGCACCCTTACCCTGCTGCAGCAATACCAGAGCAACTACGCCCAATGCACCCAGCAGATGAAAAACGACTACGACTGTTTCCAGCATTTTTTCAGTTTCCCGCGGCGCGAATAATCGCACCGAACTCATCTGCATTCAGGGAAGCTCCACCAATGAGCCCCCCATCGATATCCGGCATGCCGAACAGTTCGACCGCATTGGCCGCCTTCACGCTGCCGCCGTATAGAAGCCGCACACCTTGTGCGACCTCAGAATTCTCTGCCGCCAACTGAGCGCGAATGGCTGCGTGCACATCCTGCGCCTGTTGCGGCGAAGCAGTCAGCCCGGTGCCAATGGCCCAGACCGGCTCGTAAGCAATGACTGCATTTGCAAAAGCACCAACACCCAGCTCCTCAATGATACTGCCAAGCTGATGCCCGACAACCTCAAGAGTTTTTCCAGCTTCGCGCTGCTCCAGGGTCTCCCCTATACACAACACTGGAATCAAGCCACATGCCTGTGCCGCTGCGAACTTGCGAATCAGCATTCCGTCCTGCTCGCCCATTTGGCGGCGCTCGGAATGCCCGACAAGTACGAAGGTACAACCTGCATCCACCAACTGACTCGGTGCAACTTCGCCGGTCAAAGCACCTTGCATGGATTCCACTGCAGAGTTCTGCGCGCCGACCGAAATCGACTTGCCTTTCAAACCCTCAATCACTTGATTGATATGCAGGAAAGGCGGGAATACCGCGACATCAACACCGCTCGGCAAGGCCAAATGACTCAGGCCGTTGATCAGCTCAGCGACGCTGGCGCGGGTACCGTGCATCTTCCAGTTACCAGCTACCATAGGGCGACGCATGCTGTACCTCGTCGGTCAAAGTGGGCGCAGATGTTACCCAACACAATCATGGCTGGCAAGCCGAATTCAGGCAGAAACTTCAGTAACCAGTTTTGCCAGCTCTTCGGCGTAGCCGCGAACCTGTGTTTCGTCCTCGCCTTCGACCATGACACGCACCAACGGCTCGGTGCCGGACTTGCGCAACAGCACGCGCCCACGCCCGGCCATGGCCTTGGTAACGCGCTCGCTGGCCTCTTTGACCGACGGATGATCCAGCGGGCTCGCACCGCCACCGAAACGCACGTTGATCAGCACCTGAGGACACTTGCGCAGCGACTGACGGGCTTGAGCCAGTCCTTCGGAGCGAGTCTGCAAGGCCATCAGCACCTGCAACGCTGCAATGATCGCATCACCGGTGGTGGTGTGATTGAAGCAGACGATATGACCCGAGTTCTCACCACCGACCAGCCAATTGCGCTCCAGCAGATCCGCGATCACATAACGGTCACCGACGTTGGCACGCACAAACGGAATCGACAGATCTGCCAGGGCCAGCTCCAGCCCCAGGTTACTCATCAATGTTCCGACCACACCGCCTTTCAGCAGATCACGCTCATGCAAGTCGCGGGCGATGATGAACAGCAGCTCGTCACCATCGACAACAGCACCCGTGTGATCGACCATCAGGACCCGGTCGCCATCACCATCGAACGCGATACCGAGATCAGCATGTTCGGCAAGAACGGCAGCCTGCAACTGCCCCATATGGGTCGAACCGCAGTTGTCATTGATGTTCAGGCCGTTTGGCTGCGCTGAAAGCACGACAACTTCGGCACCCAACTCGCGGAACACACTCGGCGCTACTTTGTAGGTCGCACCGTGAGCGCAATCGATCACGATCTTCAGGCCCGTAAAGCTGGTGCCGGTCGGTACGCTGCTCTTGCAGAATTCGATATAACGGCCCGAAGCATCGTTGATTCGCGACACTTTGCCGATCTTGCTCGACTCAACCACGGTCATCGGGGTGTCGAGCAACTCTTCGATCATATGCTCGACTTCATCCGGCAGCTTGGTGCCCTTGCCGGAGAAAAACTTGATGCCGTTGTCATCGTGAGGATTGTGCGAGGCACTGATCACGATGCCAGCTTCGGCATGGAACGTACGCGTCAGGTAGGCGATGGCCGGCGTCGGCATCGGGCCCAGGAGCATCACGTCGGCACCCGCCGAAGTCAGCCCGGCCTCGAGCGCCGATTCGAACATGTATCCGGAGATCCGGGTGTCCTTGCCTACCAACACTTTGCAGGCGCCCATTTTGCGGAACGCCATGCCCGCAGCCCAGCCGAGCTTGAGCATGAATTCAGGGGTAATCGGGTACACGCCGACCCGACCACGAATACCGTCGGTGCCAAAATATTTCTTAGTCATAAGTGCTCCATCATTCTTATTCGGCTGATTCCACTGCGGCGATCATCCGCACCACATCGACGGTTTCGGCCACATCATGGACGCGCAATATACGCGCCCCCTTGAATGAAGCCAGCGCCGCGAGTGCCAAACCGCCATGCAGTCGTTCACCGACGGGGCGATTCAAGGCCTGACCTATCATGCTCTTTCGCGAAACCCCGACCAACAGGGGCCGCCCCAAGGCATGCAGGACTTCCATATGTTTGAACAAGCTCAGGTTGTGCTGCAAGGTTTTGGCGAAGCCGAAACCCGGATCCAGGATGATCCGTTCAGCCGGAATTCCGACTGACGCACACTGCGCCATGCGCTCGACAAGAAACTCGCCGACCTCTCGGGTGACATCCTGATAATGCGGATTGTCCTGCATGTCGCCCGGCTCACCGAGCATATGCATCAGACAGACCGGCAGGCCAGTGGCGGCGGCCGCATCCAGAGCGCCCTCTCGACGCAACGAGCGGACGTCATTGATCAAACCCGCACCCAGCCGCGCCGCTTCACGCATGACCGCTGGCGTGGAGGTATCGACCGAGATAATCACATCCAGCTCGCGATTGATGCGCTCGACGATCGGCGCTACACGCTCCAGTTCTTCGAGCGGCGAAACCGCCCTGGCACCGGGCCGGGTCGACTCACCACCGACATCAATCAGCGTCGCGCCGGCCAGCACCATGGCCTCGGCGTGGCGCAAGGCCGCATCGAGCTGGCTGTATTGGCCGCCATCGGAAAAGGAATCAGGGGTGACATTGAGAATGCCCATGACATGCGTCTGGGCCAAATCAAGAACCCGGTTGCCGCAAGGCAACCGGGTCGAGGACTGAACAGAAGTCATTTCAAACCTTAAACGTCAGCAGCCGGACCGCCGATCGGTGTTTCCGGGCGCTCATCCTGTACCACCGGAGGCGTTCCGGAGGTACCGGTGCCGCCCGACCAGTCGCGAGGTTCGCGAGGCGTACGACCCGCCATGATGTCGTCGATCTGATCGGCATCGATCGTTTCGTACTTCATCAGGGCATCAGCCATGGCGTCGAGCTTGTCACGGTTATCCGTGAGGATCTGTTTGGCCGTGCCGTAGCACTGGTCAATGATGCTGCGCACTTCGGAGTCGATCAGTTTGGCTGTCTCACCGGAGAAGCTTGCACTCTGACCACCGCCGCCACGACCGAGGAACACTTCGCCCTCTTCTTCGGCGTACATCAATGGACCGAGTTTCTCCGACAGACCCCACTTGGTCACCATGTTCCGTGCAATCTGACTGGCACGCATGATGTCGTTGGATGCACCGGTGGTGACACCGTCAAAGCCCAAAGTCATCTCTTCAGCGATACGGCCGCCGTACAGCGAGCAGATCTGGCTGATCAACGCGCGCTTGGACAGGCTGTAGCGATCTTCTTCCGGCAGGAACATGGTCACACCCAGCGCACGACCGCGCGGGATGATCGACACTTTGTAGACTGGGTCATGCTCAGGCACGACGCGACCAACAATGGCATGGCCTGCTTCGTGATAGGCGGTGTTCTGCTTCTCTTTCTCGGACATGACCATGGATTTGCGCTCGGCGCCCATCATGATCTTGTCTTTCGCCAGTTCGAATTCTTTCATCTCGACAATGCGCTTGCCGGTACGGGCAGCGAACAGCGACGCCTCGTTTACCAGGTTGGCAAGGTCGGCACCGGAGAAACCAGGCGTACCACGAGCGATCACGGCCGGAGCGACGTCGTCACCCATTGGCACTTTGCGCATGTGGACCTTGAGAATTTGCTCGCGACCGCGGATATCCGGCAGCCCGACCACAACCTGACGGTCAAAACGGCCCGGACGCAGCAACGCAGGGTCCAGTACGTCCGGACGGTTGGTTGCAGCGATGACGATGATGCCGTCATTCATTTCGAAGCCGTCCATCTCTACCAGCAACTGGTTGAGAGTCTGCTCACGCTCATCGTGACCACCGCCCATGCCGGCGCCACGGTGGCGACCGACGGCGTCGATTTCATCGATGAAGATGATGCATGGCGCGTGTTTTTTGGCTTGCTCGAACATGTCGCGAACACGGCTGGCACCGACACCGACGAACATTTCGACAAAGTCGGAGCCGGAAATGGTGAAGAACGGCACCTTGGCTTCACCGGCAATTGCCTTGGCCAGCAAGGTTTTACCGGTACCTGGAGGACCGACCATCAGCACGCCGCGAGGAATGCGGCCGCCCAGACGCTGGAACTTGCCCGGATCGCGGAGGAACTCGACCAGCTCGCCGACTTCTTCCTTGGCTTCGTCGCAACCGGCAACGTCAGCCAGGGTGGTTTTCACCTGATCTTCGGAGAGCA
The DNA here is from genome assembly GCF_014852385.1 of Pseudomonas sp. PDM03. Lineage (NCBI taxonomy): Bacteria > Pseudomonadati > Pseudomonadota > Gammaproteobacteria > Pseudomonadales > Pseudomonadaceae > Pseudomonas > Pseudomonas sp. PDM03. The sequence goes on from NZ_JACVBM010000006.1 coordinate 188,353, forward strand.
GGCGCGCCTTGCTCTTGCCGAAGCTCATCGGCCCGCCCTTGCCTCCGGCACCGCCCTGCATCTGCCGCATGAAGAACATGAACACGGCGATGATCACCAGGATCGGGAAGCTCGCGACCAGCAGTTGAGTCCAGATGCTTTGCTGCTCAGGCTGCTTGCCTTCGACTACCACGTGGTTGTCCACGAGATCGCCGATCAGACCGTTGTCCTGGATTGCAGGACGAATGGTCTTGAAGCTGTCGCCATCGTTGCGCTTACCGGTAATCACATAGCCATCAACGGCTACGCGCTCGACCTTGCCATCCTTGACCTGCTGGATGAAGTCGGAATAGTTGAGGGTCTGCGGCTCGTTAGGGCTGGAGAAGTTGTTCATCACTGTCACCAGGACAGCCGCGATGATCAACCACAGGATCAGATTCTTTGCCATATCGTTCAATTAACTACCCTCTGAAGCAAGCGCCGCTAATGGCGCGCGCTTCGCATGATATTCACCGGCCTAACTTACTACATTACCTACAACACTGGCAGGCGCCGTCTGTAACCCTTTGTGAAACACTTCCTACACAATATTCGCTAATTCCCACAAGGCGAAATACGAAAAACCTATCGCCCCGCAAAAAAACCTCGATTTACTCACTACGACCGCGGTAGCCCCAAGCCAGCATGTATTGCTCGCGGGAACTGCCACGGGAAGAGTCCGGCTTGATCATCTGGACCTTGTCGAATTTCTGACGAGCGTCCTTCACGTAAGCATCAAACCCTTCGCCCTGAAACACCTTGATCACGAAATTACCACCCGGCTTGAGTATCCGGGCAGCCAGATCAAGAGCCAGCTCACATAGAAACATGGCTTTTGGCATGTCCACTTCAGGCGTACCACTCATATTGGGGGCCATATCGGAAATCACAAGGTCCACCTGCGAATTACCGACGGCCTCAAGGATCTGAGCGAGCACTTTGTCCTCGGTGAAGTCACCCTGGATGAAAGTCACGTCCGGAATGCTGTCCATTTCCAGGATGTCCGAGGCGATCAGACGCCCCTGACCACCGATCAGCCGACTGGTGACCTGCGACCAGCCGCCGGGCGCCGCGCCCAGGTCGACAACGCTCATACCCGGACGGATCAGCTTGTATTTCTCCTGGACCTCCAGAAGCTTGTAACTCGCACGCGAGCGGTAACCATCCTTCTGCGCCTGCTTCACATAGGGATCGTTGACATGTCTTTTCAGCCAACCAAGGCTTGTCTTGGAACGCGCCATTGGGCACCTCGATGATAAGGGTCGTGATTAGTTGGGCGGATCCACGAACCCTCGGGTAAAATGGCCGCCATTTTACAGAATCCAGACGAAAGGGTCAGATTATGCCGCTCACTCAAGAGCAGAAGAAACAGTACAAATCCATTGGCCACCACCTGAAACCAGTTTTGATTGTGGCTGACAACGGTCTGACTGAAGGTGTGCTAGCCGAACTTGAACGCGCTTTGGCGGATCACGAGCTGATCAAGATCAAGCTCAACATCCTCGATCGCGAATCGCGCCTGGCGTCCATTGCAGAACTCTGCAAGGTCGGCAAAGCGGATCTGGTTCAAGTCATCGGCAAGATGGCACTGATTTACCGCAAGAACTTCAGCGTCAACAAGCAGCTGTCGAACGTCCATCGCTTCAAGTGATGGCAAGGGTCAAGGGTGTGCTTCGCGCACCCTGCCGCTCCATCCCGGTACCGGCTGCAAGACCAGCACCAGCCCGGAAAAGCCCAGAACAAGATGACTGAACACCTGCCAACGCACCGCATCCGGCCAGCCGATACGCACCGCGAAAAACATCGCACACGCATACAGCGCCATCATCAGCAGTTGCCCGCGAATATCGCGCCATAGACTGCCAAGGCCCTCGGCCTGAACCAGCACCAAAGCCTGAAAAATTACACACGCCGAGGCGAAACCCACCATCAGCGCATTCAGCATGCCTGCAATTTCTTCGATCAGCAGCGGCGCCAGACCAATTTGGCCCAGCACCGGCAGCAGACCGATGTGTAACAACCACAAGCCGCCGACCCACAACATCTGAGTCAACTGCCAAAGCATGGCGCCCGCACGCAGCGGGCGCCTTCTTTCAGATGTGGCGGACTTCGACAATCTCGTACTCGATAACGCCACCCGGCGTTTTCACGGCAACCACATCACCCTCTTCCTTGGCAATCAAGGCACGGGCCAATGGCGAACCTACCGAAATCTTGCCGAGTTTGAAGTCAGCCTCGTCCTCACCCACGATGTGGTAAGTGACGCGCTCATCCGTCTCGACGTTGGCGATTTCAACGGTGGTGCCGAAAATCACTTTACCGGTATGAGGAATGCTCGTGACGTCGATGATGACCTGATTCTGAATCCGGCCTTCGATGTCACGAATCCGCGCCTCGACCATACCTTGCTGCTCGCGAGCAGCGTGGTATTCGGCGTTTTCCTTCAAGTCACCCAATTCCCGGGCCGTACCGATGTCCTGGCTGAGCTTCGGACGGACGACCTTGGTCAGGTGAGCGTGTTCTTCTTCCAGGGCTTTCGCGCCCTGGACGGTCATAGGGTACTTGATCATGCCTTCAATCCTGCGTGTAGATCCTGCAAGCGGCGTACGGTCTTCTCGGGACCGAACTTCAGCGCTTCGCAGATGGCTTCGCCAGCAGCAATGGTGGTGGTGCAGTAGATCTTGTGCTGCAAGGCATTACGACGAATGGAGTACGAGTCAGCAATCGACTGGCGACCTTCGGTGGTGTTGATGATCAGGGTGACTTCGTCATTCTTGATCATGTCGACCACGTGCGGACGACCTTCAGTCACCTTGTTCACACGGCGCACTTTCAGGCCTGCGGCTTCGATCAGCTTGGCAGTACCGGCAGTGGCAACCACTTCGAAGCCCAAGTTGATCAGATCACGGGCCACGCCTGCAACCAGTGGCTTGTCGTCGTCACGCACGCTGATGAACGCAGTACCGCCGGTCGGCAGCACTTCGCTGGCGCCCATCTGAGCCTTGGCGAACGCTTCGCCGAAGGTGTCGCCCACGCCCATCACTTCACCGGTGGATTTCATCTCTGGGCCCAGGATCGGGTCCACGCCAGGGAATTTGGCGAACGGGAAGACTGCCTCTTTCACACTGTAGAAGTTCGGGATGATTTCTTTGGTGAAGCCGATTTCTTTCAGGGTTTTACCGGCCATGACGCGTGCCGCGATCATCGCCAGGGAAACACCGATGCACTTCGACACGAACGGTACGGTACGGGAAGCGCGCGGGTTGACTTCGATGACGTAGATGTCTTCGCCTTGCAGAGCCAACTGAACGTTCATCAGACCGACAACGCCCAGCTCCAGGGCCATTTTCTTGACCTGTTCGCGCATCTCGTCCTGGATGTGCGCAGGCAGCGAGTACGGCGGCAGGGAGCATGCGGAGTCACCGGAGTGAACACCGGCCTGCTCGATGTGCTGCATGATCGCGCCGATCACCACGTCGGTGCCGTCGCAGACCGCATCCACGTCCATTTCGATGGCGCAGTTGAGGAAGTGGTCGAGCAGCACCGGGCTGTCGTTGGACACTTTCACTGCGTCACGCAGGTAGCGCTTGAGTTCTTCTTCTTCGTAGACGATTTCCATCGCACGGCCGCCCAGTACGTAGGACGGACGCACTACCAGCGGGTAGCCGATCTTGGCCGCGGCACGAATCGCTTCGTCTTCGCTGCGCACGGTGGCGTTTGGCGGCTGACGCAGGTTCAGACGCTCAACCATTTGCTGGAAGCGCTCACGGTCTTCGGCACGGTCGATGGCGTCAGGGCTGGTGCCGATAATCGGCACGCCAGCTTCTTCCAGGGCACGAGCCAGTTTCAGTGGAGTCTGGCCGCCGTACTGGACGATTACGCCTTTCGGCTTCTCGACCCGGCAGATTTCCAGCACGTCTTCCAGGGTTACTGGTTCGAAGTACAGGCGATCGGAGGTGTCGTAGTCGGTGGAAACGGTTTCCGGGTTGCAGTTGACCATGATGGTCTCGTAACCGTCTTCGCGCAGGGCCAGTGCCGCGTGTACGCAGCAGTAGTCGAACTCGATGCCCTGGCCGATACGGTTTGGACCGCCGCCGAGGATCATGATCTTGTCGCGGCCCGACGGCGCGGCTTCGCACTCTTCCTCGTAAGTCGAGTACATGTAGGCGGTGTCGGTGGCGAACTCGGCAGCGCAGGTGTCAACGCGCTTGTAGACCGGGAAGATCTCCAGCTTGTGACGGTGACGACGCAAAGCTTTTTCGGTCACGCCCAGCAGCTTGGCCAGACGCATGTCCGAGAAGCCTTTGCGCTTGAGCTTGAACATCAAGTCGCGGTCGATGCTGGCCAGACCCAGGGTCTTGACCTTCTCTTCTTCCTTGATCAGATCTTCGATCTGTACCAGGAACCACGGGTCGATCATGTTCATGCCGAAGATGTCTTCGACCGACAGGCCGGCGCGGAAGGCGTCAGCCACGTACCAGATGCGCTCGGCGCCCGGCACGGTCAGTTCGCGCTTGAGGATGCTCATGCTTTCCGGGTTGCCCAGGTCGAGCTTCTCGTCCAGGCCGCAAACGCCCACTTCCAGGCCGCGCAGGGCTTTCTGCAGGGATTCCTGGAAGGTCCGGCCGATGGCCATGACTTCACCGACCGACTTCATTTGAGTGGTCAGGCGTGCGTCGGCTTTCGGGAATTTCTCGAAGGCGAAACGCGGCAGCTTGGTGACGACGTAGTCGATCGACGGCTCGAACGACGCCGGAGTAGCGCCCCCGGTGATTTCGTTCTGCAGTTCGTCCAGGGTATAGCCGATCGCCAACTTGGCAGCGATACGCGCAATCGGGAAACCGGTGGCTTTCGAGGCCAGGGCCGAGGAACGGGATACCCGCGGGTTCATCTCGATGACGACCATGCGGCCAGTGTCCGGGCAGATGCCGAACTGAACGTTGGAGCCGCCGGTTTCCACGCCGATCTCGCGCAGTACCGCCAGGGAGGCGTTACGCATGATCTGGTATTCCTTGTCCGTCAGGGTCTGTGCCGGCGCAACAGTGATCGAGTCACCGGTGTGCACGCCCATCGGGTCAAAGTTTTCAATGGAGCAGACGATGATGCAGTTGTCCTTCTTATCGCGGACAACCTCCATCTCGTATTCTTTCCAGCCGATCAGGGATTCGTCGATCAGCAGCTCTTTGGTCGGAGACAGGTCCAGACCACGGGCGCAGATTTCTTCGAACTCTTCACGGTTGTAAGCGATACCGCCGCCGGTGCCGCCCATGGTGAAGGACGGACGGATGATGCACGGGAAGCCCAGGCGCTCAAGAACGGCGTTGGCCTCTTCCATGCTGTGGGCGATACCCGAACGCGGGCAGTCCAGGCCGATGGACTTCATCGCCTTGTCGAAGCGCGAACGGTCTTCAGCCTTGTCGATGGTGTCAGCGTTGGCGCCGATCATCTCTACGCCGAACTTCTCCAGAACGCCTTCGCGCTCCAGGTCCAGTGCGCAGTTCAGAGCGGTCTGGCCGCCCATGGTTGGCAGCAGCGCGTCCGGACGCTCTTTCTCGATGATCTTGGCAACGGTCTGCCATTTGATCGGTTCGATGTAGGTGGCGTCGGCCATGTCCGGGTCGGTCATGATGGTCGCGGGGTTGGAGTTCACCAGGATGACGCGGTAACCCTCTTCGCGCAGGGCTTTGCAGGCCTGGGCGCCGGAGTAGTCGAATTCGCAGGCCTGGCCGATAACGATCGGGCCAGCGCCGAGAATCAGGATGCTTTTAATGTCTGTACGTTTTGGCATGGGTTTGTCACTCAAATCCGCAGGTCAGTCGGCAAGCCGTCTTGTTCAATCTTTGAAGCCTTGAGGGGGCCGCCGATGTCGGGACCGCCCTCAAGCTTTGCTGCATCAAGGCGAGCGATCAGCGTCGCTTGGCCATTTCGTTGATGAAGCGATCGAACAATGGCGCTACGTCGTTCGGGCCAGGGCTGGCTTCCGGGTGACCCTGGAAGCTGAAGGCGCTCTTGTCGGTACGCTCGATGCCTTGCAGGGTGCCGTCGAACAGCGATTTGTGAATCGCACGAACGTTGGCTGGCAGGGTCGCTTCGTCTACCGCAAAACCGTGGTTCTGGCTGGTGATCATCACCACGCCGCTGTCCAGATCCTGGACCGGGTGGTTGGCACCGTGGTGGCCGTGACCCATTTTCAGGGTCTTGGCGCCGGAGGCCAGGGCCAGCAGTTGGTGACCGAGGCAGATGCCGAATACCGGAATCTCGGTTTCCAGCACGTCCTTGATCGCCTGGATCGCGTAGTCGCAAGGCTCCGGGTCGCCAGGGCCGTTGGACAGGAACACGCCGTCCGGCTTCATCGCCAGCACGTCAGCAGCAGGCGTTTGCGCCGGCACCACAGTCACACGGCAACCGCGCTCGACCAGCATGCGCAGGATGTTGAGCTTGACGCCGTAGTCGTAGGCAACCACGTGGTACGGCAGCTCGGAAGCGTCGACGGTCGCGTGGCTGTCGGTCTTCAACTCCCAGACAGTCGAGCGCCACTCGTAGGTTTCCTTGGTGCTGACGACTTTCGCCAGGTCCATGCCTTTGAGGCCAGGGAAGCCTTGAGCCGCGGCGATGGCAGCTTCTTCGGAAATGTTGTCACCGGCCATGATGCAGCCGTTCTGCGCGCCTTTTTCACGCAGGATGCGCGTCAGGCGGCGGGTGTCGATACCGGCGATTGCCACAACGTTGTTGGCTTTCAGGTAGTCGGACAGGGACATCGTGTTACGCCAGTTGCTCGCAACCAGCGGCAGGTCACGGATGACCAGGCCAGCGGACCAGACGCGGTCGGACTCGGCGTCTTCCGGCGTGGTGCCGGTGTTGCCGATGTGCGGGTAAGTCAGGGTAACGATCTGTTGGGCGTAGGAAGGATCGGTAAGGATTTCCTGATAGCCGGTCATTGCGGTGTTAAACACCACCTCACCAACGGTTTGACCGTCGGCTCCAATGGCTTCGCCGCGAAAAATGCTGCCATCAGCAAGGGCGAGTATGGCTGGCTTAGTCAAGAAGACCTCCCGTAAATAAAGCCTGAAAGGGCGATCGCAGGTTGTAAAAAAGCGGAGTGACGTATGGACACGTCACCCCGCTTCTTCACTGAATTATTCTGCGCGCTTTTAGTGGACACACTAAAGCTGTAGCTTACAGAAAAAGGCTTTTTTGGTCTACCGCCAATGAGCCCTAAAGGCCGGAGAATGCGACAGGACGTCGCTTGGCGTAATAAAACCGGGCCCAAACGTAATGTTGGAACCCGGTTTCGGCTGCATCTTAACGCAGGTCGAGCACGTCTTGCATGTCGTAGAGGCCAGGCTCACGACTGTCCAGCCACAACGCCGCACGTACAGCGCCCTTGGCGAAGGTCATGCGACTGGACGCTTTATGCGTGATTTCCAGGCGCTCGCCCTCACAGGCGAACAGCACGGTGTGATCACCGACCACATCACCGCCGCGCACAGTGGCAAAACCGATCGTTTCACGCTCGCGCACACCGGTGTGACCTTCACGCCCGTAGACCGCGACCTTCTGCAGGTCACGATCCAGCGCACCGGCAATCACCTCCCCCATACGCAGGGCGGTGCCGGAAGGCGCATCGATCTTGTGCCGATGATGAGCTTCGATGATTTCGATGTCTGCATCATCACCCAGCACGCGCGCAGCCATGTCGAGCAGCTTCAGCGACAGGTTCACACCAACACTGAAGTTGGCCGCGAACACGATAGGAATGTCCTTGCCCGCCTCAGCCAGCAACTGCTTCTGCGCAGCATCGAGCCCCGTCGTGCCGATGACCATGGCTTTGCCCGCCTTGCGGCAGAACGCCAGGTTTTTCAGCATGACTTCCGGCAGCGTGAAATCGATCAACACATCGAATTCATCCGCGACCGCATCCAGATTACCGGACAGCGGCACACCGATACGCCCCAGCGAAGCCAGCTCGCCCGCATCCACGCCAATCAGCGTGCTGCCGGGGCGCACGATGGCGGCTGTCAGACCGGTCAGCGGTGCACGTTGCTGCACCGCTTCAACCAGGATCTTGCCCATGCGGCCAGCGGCGCCCATCACAGCTATACGTCGCATGCTCACTCCTTACAGATCGCCGAAGAAGCGCTTCACGCCTTCGAACCAACCGGTGGTTTTCGGCGAATGGCTGTTGTCGTCTGCCAGGGAGCTGCGGAACTCTTCCAGCAATTCGCGCTGACGACGGCCCAGATTGACCGGGGTTTCCACCGCAACACGGCACATCAGGTCACCGGCACCGCCGCCACGCACAGGCGCAACGCCTTTGCCGCGAACACGGAACTGCTTGCCGGTCTGAGTCCCCTCAGGGATCTTCAGCTTGACCCGACCATCAAGGGTCGGAATCTCCAGCTCGCCACCCAGCGCCGCATCGACGAAACTGATCGGCACTTCGCAGAACAAGTGCTTGCCGTCACGCTGGAAGATCGCGTGCTCGCGCACGTTGATCACCACGTAGAGATCGCCCGTCGGACCACCCTGAGCGCCCGCCTCGCCTTCGCCGGACAGGCGAATGCGGTCACCGGTGTCGACACCGGCCGGCACTTTCACGGAAAGGGTTTTGTACTCTTCAACGCGACCGTCACCGTTGCAGGAGTTGCACGGGTCGGAAATGATCTTGCCCTGGCCATGGCAGCGCGGGCAGGTCTGCTGCACCGAGAAGAAACCTTGCTGCATGCGGACCTGACCGATACCGCCGCACGTCGGGCAAGTGACTGGCGAAGAGCCTTTCTTGGCACCCGAGCCATCGCACGGCTTGCAGTTGACCAGTGTCGGAACGCGGATATTCACGGTGGTACCGCGTACCGCTTCTTCCAGATTCAGTTCCAGGGTGTAACGCAGGTCGCTGCCGCGCTGAGCGCCGCCACGAGCACCGCCGCGACCGCCGCCGAAGAAGTCACTGAAGACATCGCCAAAGATGTCGGAGAAGTTCTGACCGCCAAACCCGGCACCGCCGCCGCCCATGCTTGGGTCGACACCGGCATGACCGTATTGGTCGTACGCCGCGCGCTTGCTGGAATCGGACAGCACTTCGTAGGCCTCGTTGGCCTCCTTGAACATCTCTTCCGACGCTTTGTCATCGGGATTACGGTCCGGGTGGTGCTTCATCGCCAAGCGACGGTAGGCCTTTTTCAGGTCCGCTTCGCTTGTGCCACGCTCAACACCCAATACTTCGTAATAGTCACGCTTTGCCATAAGTCTTTGCACTCTTAAGGACGTTCGGCAAACCTCTCCTGAGCCCTGCCGAACTCGTTGAGCCCCAATACAGGCCCGGACCCAACTCACGTCAATTCAACGATCCTGGTCTTTGATTCATTGCGGTACTTTCGGCTCGAAAAGCAGGAGCATTCCCGGCCATACCGCCAGCACACGAGCGTTGTCGCATGCTGTAAAAATTCGTGTACTCCAGACACGCCAACGCGGGAGCAGGCTCCCGCGCGGCGACATCCTACCAGTCACCGCCTAAAGGCAGTCAACCGGGCGACCAACAACTTACTTGTGGTCTTTGACTTCTTCGAACTCGGCATCGACAACGTCGTCGGCTTTTTCAGCTTTTTCGTCGTGCGGTGCTGCGCCTTCAGCAGGCTGAGCCTGTTCGGCGTACATCTTCTGCGCCACTGGAGCGGAGACTTTCGACAGCTCTTCAACCTTGGCTTCGATTGCAGCTTTGTCGTCGCCTTTAACAGCGGCTTCCAGAGCAACAACAGCAGCTTCGATTGCAGTCTTCTCTTCAGCAGTCACTTTATCGCCTGCCTCAGTGACCATTTTGCGAGTCGAGTGAACCAGTGCATCGCCCTGGTTGCGGGCAGTGGCCAGCTCTTCGAACTTGCGGTCTTCCTCGGAGTTCGCTTCAGCATCGCGAATCATTTTCTCGATCTCTTCATCGGACAAACCGGAGTTTGCCTTGATCACGATCGATTGAGCCTTGCCGGTGGCCTTGTCTTTGGCGCCTACGTGCAGGATGCCGTTGGCGTCGATGTCGAAGGTCACTTCGATTTGTGGCACGCCACGTGGTGCTGGTGGAATCTCGGCCAGGTCGAACTTGCCCAGGGACTTGTTCTGGGCGGCTTGCTTACGCTCGCCTTGCAGCACGTGGATGGTCACGGCGCCCTGGTTGTCGTCGGCAGTCGAGAACACTTGCGATTTCTTGGTAGGAATCGTGGTGTTTTTCTCGATCAGCGCGGTCATCACGCCACCCATGGTTTCGATACCCAGGGTCAGCGGGCTGACGTCCAGCAGCAGAACGTCTTTCACGTCACCGGCCAATACGGCGCCCTGGATAGCAGCACCCATGGCAACAGCTTCGTCCGGGTTCACGTCTTTACGTGCTTCTTTACCGAAGAACTCGGTCACCAGCTTCTGAACCAGTGGCATACGGGTCTGACCGCCTACCAGGATCACGTCGTTGATCGAGCCAACTTCGATGCCGGAGTCTTTCAGAGCGATACGGCAAGGTTCGATGGTGCGTTGAACCAGGTCTTCAACCAGCGCTTCCAGCTTGGCGCGGGAGATTTTCACGTTCAAGTGCTTAGGACCGGTGGCGTCTGCAGTGATGTACGGCAGGTTCACGTCGGTCGACATGCTCGAAGACAGTTCGATCTTGGCTTTCTCAGCGGCTTCTTTCAGGCGCTGCATGGCCAGCGGATCACCTTTGAGGTTCATGCCGCTTTCTTTCTTGAATTCGTCGACGAGGTAGTCGATCAGACGAATGTCAAAGTCTTCACCGCCCAGGAACGTGTCACCGTTGGTGGCCAATACTTCGAACTGGTGCTCGCCATCGACTTCAGCGATTTCGATCACGGAAACGTCGAAAGTACCGCCGCCCAAGTCGTAAACGATCACGGTGTGATCGCCTTTCGCCTTGTCCATACCGTAAGCCAGAGCGGCTGCGGTTGGTTCGTTGATGATACGTTTAACGTCCAGACCCGCGATGCGGCCGGCGTCTTTGGTCGCCTGGCGCTGGCTGTCGTTGAAGTAGGCCGGAACGGTGATCACCGCTTCGGTCACTGGCTCGCCGAGGTAGTCTTCGGCGGTCTTCTTCATTTTCTTCAGAATTTCAGCCGAGATCTGTGGCGGCGACATTTTCTGGCCGTTCACTTCAACCCAAGCGTCGCCGTTGTCAGCCTTGGCGATTTTGTAAGGGACCATCTTGATGTCTTTCTGTACGACTTCTTCGTCGAACTTACGACCGATCAGACGCTTCACCGCATACAGGGTGTTGTGCGGATTGGTCACAGCCTGACGCTTGGCCGACTGACCAACGAGGATTTCGCCGTCGTTGGCGTAAGCGATGATCGACGGCGTGGTACGCGCGCCTTCAGCGTTTTCAATAACTTTGGCTACGCCGTTTTCAAGCACGGAGACGCAGGAGTTGGTAGTCCCCAGGTCGATACCGATAATTTTGCCCATGTTCACTCTCCCGAAACTTTGGATTTGGTTGCCGCAGCAGTGGTGGCTAACTGCGGTAGCACTTAAACGCTTGACTTCTAAATGGGGGCCTTGCGGCTAATTTCAAGCCTGCTCGTCAATCGAAGGCGAAACCGGTGCCGGTGCCTTGCTGACCACGACCATGGCCGGGCGCAGCAGACGACCATTGAGCTGATAGCCCTTCTGGAACACCTTGAGCACGCTGTTCGGCTCGACGTCAGCGCTTTCCTGCATGGCCATTGCCTGATGAAGAACGGCGTTGAACGGTTCGCCATGCGGATCGATCGCTTCCAGCTGATAACGCTTCAGGGTGTCCTGGAACATTTTCAAGGTCAGCTCGATGCCTTCGCGCATTGGGCGGATGCTTTCATCGTCCGGGTTGGACAACTCGAGACCACGCTCAAGGCTGTCGATGATCGGCAGCAGATCACCGGCAAATTTTTCCAGAGCGAATTTGTGAGCCTTTTCAACATCCTGCTCGGCGCGACGGCGGACGTTCTGCAGATCGGCGGCAACACGCAAAGCCTGATCCTGCGCGCCTGCCAGTTGCTCTTCGAGCACTTGTACACGAGCCGCGAGGTCTTCACCCGAAGCCGCGGAGCCCTGGTTGGCTTCTTGATTTTGCGTATCCACTGTCTGTTCGTCAGCCATAGATTTCTCCTTTCAATATCGTCCGCGAGCTCAACTCGCGCTTCTGCCCAGCTATATGGGGCCGCAAAAATCAGCTTCAAGGGGTTTGTTGTGATTAACCCTACAAAAAACAGCTGCATTGTCATTTCCCGATGCGCTAACGATTTCGTCGGATCAATCAAATCGAGCTAAGAGAGGGCATTGTCAGCCGCAAATAAAACACTGTATAAATAACCAGACCTAAAGCCTGGGAGCGGCCTTTATGCTGGTGCACCTGTCCGTACACAATTACGCCATCGTTGAACATCTCGATCTCGAACTCGATCGCGGGATGAGTGTGATCACAGGGGAAACCGGCGCAGGCAAGTCGATCATGCTCGACGCCCTCGGCCTGACCCTGGGCGATCGCGCCGACAGTGGCGTGGTCCGCCCGGGCGCCGACAAGGCCGACATCCTGGCCACCTTCGACCTGGTCGATATTCCCGAAGCCAGTGCCTGGCTGGCCGAGCGCGACCTTGAAAGCGACGGCCCGTGCATCTTGCGCCGGGTGATCACCGCTGAAGGGCGCTCCCGCGGCTATATCAATGGCACGCCCTGCCCGCTCGGCGATCTCAAGGCCTTGGGCGAGTTGTTGATCGATATCCACAGCCAGCATGAGCACCAATCCCTGCTCAAGACCGACACCCACCGCCGCCTGCTCGACGAATACGCCGGCGCCACCGACCTTGCCCGCCAGGTGCAATTGGCCGCCCAACGCTGGCGCCAGACTCGCCAGGAACTGGAGCGCCTCTCCAACTCCGGCGACGAACAACGCGCCCGCCATCAACTGCTCAGCTATCAACTCGAAGAGCTGGAAAATCTCGGCCTCGGTGACAACGAGCTGGAGCAGCTGGAGCAGGAACACAAGAACCTGACCAACGCCGAAACCCTGCTGGGCATCTGCCGGCAAGTGGTCGAACAATGCAGCGAAAGTGATTCAGGCAATGTCCTGAACGCCCTGACCGCCAGCCTCAACCGCCTGTCGAGCGTGAACAACTCGATCGGCGCGCTGGGCGAAGCCAGCAGCTTGCTGACCAGTGCGCAGATCCAGGTTGAAGAGGCCGTGGGCGAACTGAATCGCTTCCTCGATAACTTCGATGCCGACCCGGCGCGCTTGCAGTACCTGGAAGAACGCCTCGATGCGATCTACACCATGGCGCGCAAGCACCGCATCCAGCCGACCGAGGTCGCCGAGATGCAGCAGCGCTTGCTGGATGAAATTGAAACCCTCAATGCCAATGATGAATCCATCGAGCGCCTGAGCGATGAACTGGCCTCTTATGCCCGCCATTATCAGGAGAAGGCTCGCGAACTGAGCGATTTGCGCCACCAAGCCTCCAGCAGCCTGGCCAGCGCCGTGGAGCAGGAAATCCAGCGACTGGGCATGCCCGGCGGCCGCTTCACCATCGAGTTGCGCCCCAACAGCAGCGATGAGCTGCTGCCTAACGGGCTCGAACAGGTAGAACTGCTGGTCAGCGCCAACCCCGGCCAGCCCTTGAAAGCTTTGGCCAAAGTAGCCTCGGGTGGTGAGCTGTCGCGGATCAGCCTGGCGATTCAGGTGATCACCGCACAGACCTCACGGGTGCCAACCCTGGTATTCGACGAAGTGGACGTCGGCATCGGCGGCCCGACGGCCGAAATTGTCGGCCAGTTACTGCGTCGCCTCGGTGAGCGCGGACAGGTGCTGACAGTGACTCACTTGCCGCAAGTGGCGGCGCAAGGGCATCAGCATCTATTTGTGCACAAGGTGCGTGGCGAAGAGGCGACCCACACGGCCGTCTCCAAGCTGAGCAAGAATGATCGCGTTGAAGAAGTCGCGCGGATGCTGGGCGGCATCGACCTCACCAAGGAATCCCTGGCGCACGCGAAAAAAATGGTCGTTACCGCAAAGATTTAAGAACGGCAGACAGCACGAAGGCGACCCTGGGGTCGCCTTCGTTCGTTTCGCGAATGTGAAATTCGCGCGACATGCTTACTTTTTCTTGCGCACGTACAGCACCAGATTGTGATCGACCATCTCGAAACCGTACTTGTCGACGATGGCTTTCTGCAGGCGCTCGATTTCTTCGTCGAAGAATTCGATCACTTCGCTGGTTTCGACGTTGACCATATGGTCGTGATGCTTGCCGTCATCCAGCTCGAAGACCGCATGGCCTCCGTCGAAGTTGTGCCGCACCACAAGGCCAGCTGCCTCGAACTGAGTCAGTACACGGTAAACCGTGGCCAGACCGACGTCCTCACCAGCCTCCATCAGCGCCTTGTAAACATCCTCGGCACTCATGTGGCGTTGCGCGGCGGAATCGAGCATTTGCAGAATTTTGACCCGTGGAAGGGTCACTTTGAGACCGGCTTTGCGTAGTTCGCTATTTTCAACCATGGTCAGCTTTCTCGCGATGCTGCTTCGCAGCTTCTCTTAATGCGGGTATGATCGGCGTTTACGTTGTCCCAGCCAAGATAGTGGAAGTCGCCCACCGATGCAAAACACCAAGCTCTTGCTAACCAGTTTCACCTTTGTGGGACTGCTCGCACTCGCCGGTTGTTCATTCCCCGGGGTTTACAAAATCGACATCCAGCAGGGCAATGTCGTCACGCAGGACATGATAAACCAGTTACGCCCGGGAATGACCCGTAAGCAAGTACGGTTTATCATGGGCAACCCCCTGTTGACCGACACGTTCCATGCCGATCGCTGGGATTATCTGTACAGCCTGCAACCCGGTGGCGGTGAACGCCAACAGGAACGCATTAGCGTTATCTTCAACCCAAATGACCAACTTGTCAGCCTCTCTGGTGATTTCATGCCAGGCGTGAGCCGGGACGAAGCCATTCTCGGCAAGGACAGTGGCACTAATGTGACCGCACCTGTTGAAAACGCCGAGAAGCCGAAACCGGAAAAACCGGTCAAGCCAGGTTCGTTGCTGGATCAGATCCAGAAGGACGTGGACGGCGTAGAAACCGTTCCAGTCCCGACGCCAGAACCGCTGGAAACTTCGCCGCAATAATTTGCGACGCAATAAAAAACCCGGAATGTCCGGGTTTTTTATTGTCTGGCATTTAACCAGGTCACTGATTTCGGGCTTTTGCCTCGGCAGCCTTGGCTGCGCGCAACCGGCGAACCTCTTTCGGATCGGCCAGCAAAGGCCGATAGATCTCGATACGATCCCCCGCCCGAACCTGGTGTGTATCCGGATCGGCAATCACCTTGCCGAAAATCCCGACAGGGCATTCGCCCAGATCCAGCTCTGGAAACGCTTCGCCTATTCCCGAATCAAGCAGCGCTGCGCGCACTGTTGTGTCTGCGGGCACCGTCACACAGCGAAGCACCTGACGATCAACGGCGGCATACACCACCTCGATTTCGATCACGGGCTTAACCATGTATCTGTTTGGCGCGCTGGCAGAACGCATCCACCAGCGTATTGGCCGCCTGATTGAACAATGGCCCCAGGGTCGCGCGAACAATCGGCCCGGCGTAATCGAACGACAGGTCCAGGCTGATCTTGCAGGCCTTGTCGGTCAACGCCTTGAACACCCAAATGCCATGCAACTGCGTGAATGGGCCTTCCTCGAGATTCATCTCGATCGATTGCCCGGGGACCAGAGTGTTACGCGTCACGAAATGCTGACTGAGGCCACCCTTGGCCACGCCAACGCTCGCGCGCATGTACTCGGGGGAGTTTTCCAGGACTTCGGCCGACGAGCACCACGGCAAAAACTCCGGGTAACGTGCCACGTCATTGACCAGGTCATACAACGCTTGTGCCGGGTACGGCAGCAGAGCCGAACGTTGAATGTGTGTCGTCATGTCAGCGTCACTTCCACAGCTGGGCGGCAAACACTACAAGAATGCCGATGGGCGCCACATAGCGCATCAAAAACAGGGACAGATTGAACAGCATGGGGTTGCGGATCGACAACTCGTCGCGCACCGCTTCACGCCCCATCACCCATCCTGCAAACACCACGAAACACAAACCACCGAGTGGCAACATGATCCGCGAGGTAAAGAAATCGATCACACCAAAGAAATCCAGACCGCCGGCCGCACCCCACTGATAGAGATGGAACATCCCGCCTTCGTTCACGAAAAACTTGGCTTCCTTCCAGATATTGAAGGAAAACACCGTGCCCAGACCGACGAACCAGCAGGTGAACGCCAGCCAGAAAGTCACCCACGCGCGGCTGACTTTAGTGCGCTCAACCAGGTAAGCCACCATCGGTTCGAGCAATGAAATCGCCGAACTCCAGGCTGCAATCGCGACCAGGACGAAGAACACTACCCCCATCAACTGGCCAAACGCTACGTTGCCAAAGGCAAATGGCAGGCTGACGAACATCAGGCCAGGGCCCTCGCTCGGATTCAGGCCGGCAGCGAACACAATCGGAAACAATGCCAGGCCCGCGACCAGCGAAACAAAGGTATCGAGCAGCGCGACACCAACCACGGTGCCGGAGATCGACGAGTGTTTCGGCATGTAGGCGCCATAAATCATGATCGAACCAACGCCTACGCTCAGAGAAAAGAACGCGTGCCCCATGGCCGGCAGCAAGCCGTCGAGGACTTTTTCCGGATGGAAGTCGAACATGAAATGCACGCCCTCCATGAAATGGCCTGTGGTCATGCTGTAACCCAGCAGCACCAGAATCATCACGAAGAGCAGCGGCATCATGATGCGCAGGCTGCGTTCAAGGCCGGCGACTACGCCCCTGGCGATGACGACGGCGGACAACAGCATAAAAATCGTATGCCAAAGTGTCAGGCGCCATGGATCGGCGATCACCTTGCCAAAGTACGCACCGACCTGATCCGGCGTTACCCCCTGAAAGTCGCCGCGCCCCATGTCGATGATGTAATCCAGCGACCAACCACCGACGACGCTATAGAAAGACAGGATCAGCAACGCCGTGATCATCCCGGCGAATGCGCCCCAGGACCACTTGCCCGAATGCCCGGCCTCCAGCGCCAGCGCCTTCAAGGCATTGGCCGGACTTTGCCGGGCGCGCCGGCCGATCAGGGTTTCAGCCAGCATGACCGGTACGCCGATCAGTGCGATACAGGCCAGGAACATCAATACAAAGGCACCGCCGCCGTAGACCCCGACCATGTACGGGAACTTCCAGATGCTACCCAGGCCCACGGCCGAACCGGTCGCGGCGAGTATGAAGACCCAGCGGCTAGCCCAACTGCCGTGGACAGAAACCTTGTCAGTCGACATCGTTACCACGTCCAAGCATTGAAAAAAGAGGGCGCATTGTCCGGGATTCAATCAACCTGCTCAAGCACGCAGCATCACCGTAGCCGACTCGCGTGCAACTCCCTATAATGCCGCCCCTATGGCTAAACAGAAGAAACACCCAACAGGGACCATCGCGCAGAATAAAAAGGCGCGACACGATTACTTCATCGAACATCGGTTCGAGGCTGGTCTGGTCCTGGCCGGCTGGGAAGTAAAAAGTCTGCGGGCAAGCAAGCTGCAACTGGTCGACAGTTACGTGCTGCTCAAGGATGGCGAAGCCTGGCTGCTCGGCAGCCACATTACGCCCCTGACGACCGCCAGCACGCACGTCATCGCCGATCCGACGCGCACCCGCAAATTGCTGCTCAACCGCCGCGAGCTGGAAAAGCTGGCCGCCGCCGTGCAGCAAAAGGGTTACGCCTGCGTATGCCTGTCCTGGTACTGGAGCAAGCACATGGTCAAGTGCGAGATCGCTCTGGGCAAGGGCAAGAAGGAATACGACAAGCGTGATACCGAACGCGAACGCGACGCCGGTCGCGAGTTGCAGCGAGCGGTGCGCAACAAGGGCAAGGAAGAGTAATTTTTCGCCTTGAGGCCCTCTTCGCGGGCAAGCCTCGCTCCTACAGATCACGCGATCCTGTAGGAGCGAGGCTTGCCCGCGAATGTTTCATGACTACATCCCCTTGCGCCGCTCCGCCCGGGCCACGCGCTGCACTTCCTGACGCACCTCTTCCAGCACCTCCTGTACATACAGAATGTGTCGACTGGAAACTTCCCGCGCCTGCTCCGCCCTTCCCTCGACAATCGCCATGTACAACTCCCGATGCTGCGTGATCAGCATGTCGCGGGTTTCCGTGCGCTGTTTGTACATGCCGCCAATGTTGGTCACCACGTTGCGTTTGAGCAGATCGAACAGCCCGCGAATGGTGTGCAGCAACACCGCGTTGTGACTGGCTTCGGCGATTGCCAAGTGAAACTTCGCGTCCGCCGCCCCCTCTTCCGCCCGACTCACTTCATCGTGACGGGTGTAGCAGTCCTGCAATTCATTGAAGGCCGCGGTCAGCCGCTCGCGATCGACATCTGTCGCCCGCATTGCTGCGTAATAGGCGCAGGACGCTTCCAGGGTATGGCGAAACTCCAGCAGATCGCGCTGGGCCTCAGGGTTGCTTTCAAGCAGATGAAGCAGCGGATCACTGAAGGTCGTGCCCAGTGACTCCACCACATAGTTGCCGCCACCCTGGCGGCTGACCAGCAAGCCCTTGGCCGCCAGCTTCTGAATCGCTTCGCGCAACGAAGGGCGTGACACGCCGAACTGCTCGGCCAATGCGCGCTCGGCCGGCAAGCGCTCACCAGCCTTGAGCGTGCCCTCGAGGATCATCCCCTCGAGCTGCTCGACAATATCGTCAGACAAACGGCGCTGACGAATTTGATCAAACCCCATAACTCAATTCTCCACGATCCCGACGGCTCGCCGGGCTCTCTATTCTGGCCTATCGGCGCTTTGCCAGCACCTACCAGACGGCATTTGTACGACCGGCTCAAACAGGCGCCACAGCGCTTGTTCGACAAAAGTTTTAGGGCGGCAAATTGACACGCCGCCTACAAGGCTTTTACCCTAGCGAACAGCGATTGTAAATTGGTATTACCAATTATCCAAGAACGCTGATCAGTGCCTGACCAACAACAATTAGGGGCCACCCCATATGCAAACCTGGCAACAGCTCTATACCCCGCTCGGCAGCCTCGGCTTTTCCGCGCTCGCAGCCGTTATCCCCATCGTGTTTTTCTTCCTGGCGTTGGCCGTGTTCCGACTCAAAGGGCACGTGGCCGGCAGCATCACGCTGGCCTTGTCCATTGCGGTGGCCATCTTCGCGTTCCAGATGCCGGTCGATATGGCATTCGCCGCCGCCGGGTATGGCTTCGCCTACGGCCTGTGGCCGATTGCGTGGATCATCGTCGCCGCCGTGTTCCTCTACAAACTGACGGTCAAGAGTGGTCAGTTCGAGGTGATTCGCAGCTCCGTCCTGTCGATCACCGACGACCAGCGTTTGCAGGTGCTGCTGATCGGCTTCTGCTTCGGTGCATTCCTTGAAGGTGCAGCCGGTTTCGGCGCACCGGTAGCGATTACCGCCGCCCTCCTTGTAGGACTCGGCTTCAACCCGCTGTACGCCGCAGGCCTGTGCCTGATCGCCAATACCGCGCCAGTGGCCTTCGGCGCTTTGGGGATTCCGATCATCGTGGCCGGGCAAGTGACCGGTATCGACGCGTTCAAGATCGGCGCCATGACCGGTCGCCAACTGCCGCTGCTGTCGCTGTTCGTCCCGTTCTGGCTGGTGTTCATGATGGACGGCCTGCGCGGCGTGCGGGAAACCTGGCCAGCAGCACTGGTGGCCGGTTTGAGCTTCGCCATCACCCAATACTTCACGTCGAACTTCATCGGCCCGGAACTGCCGGACATCACCTCGGCCCTGGCCAGCCTGATTTCCCTGACGCTGTTCCTGAAAGTCTGGCAGCCGAAACGCGCCGCAGGCCAACACATCGTCGGCGCCGTTTCGGCCTCCGTTGTGACCGCCAGCGCCGGCGGTTTCGGCCAGCCGCGCACAACCGTGGCCTCGCCTTACAGCCTCGGTGAAATTTTCAAAGCCTGGTCGCCATTCCTGATCCTCACCGTGCTGGTCACCATCTGGACCCTGAAGCCGTTCAAGGCGATGTTCGCCGCCGGCGGCTCGATGTACAGCTGGGTGTTCAACTTCGCCATTCCGCACCTGGACCAAATGGTGATCAAGGTCGCACCAATCGTGACCGCTCCGACCGCCATCCCGGCCGTGTTCAAACTCGATCCGATTTCCGCGACCGGCACGGCGATTTTCTTCTCCGCACTGATCTCGATGCTGGTGTTGAAGATCAACGTAAAAACTGGTCTGACCACTTTTAGAGAGACGTTCTACGAGCTGCGCTGGCCGATCCTGTCCATCGGCATGGTGTTGGCGTTTGCCTTCGTCACCAACTACTCGGGCATGTCGTCGACCATGGCGCTGGTATTGGCAGGCACCGGCGCGGCGTTCCCGTTCTTCTCGCCGTTCCTTGGCTGGCTGGGTGTGTTCCTGACCGGTTCCGACACCTCGTCCAACGCGCTGTTCAGCTCGTTGCAAGCGACCACCGCGCACCAGATCGGCGTCAACGACACCTTGTTGGTGGCGGCAAACACCAGCGGCGGCGTGACCGGCAAGATGATCTCGCCACAATCGATCGCCGTGGCCTGCGCCGCGACCGGTCTGGTCGGCAAGGAATCGGACCTGTTCCGTTTCACCCTCAAGCACAGCCTGTTCTTCGCAACCATCGTCGGCCTGATCACCTTGGCTCAGGCCTACTGGTTCACCGGCATGCTGGTGCACTAAGTACTACAAGAAAAAACGCAAAAACCGACGCCGGACCACGATTCCGGCGTCAGCTATTCACAACCCGGTCTGTAAGGCTGCTGAAAGAATCTCTCTCTATATTCAGCAGCCTCAGCGGACGGATAACCGGGACCACCCGGAGACACGCCTGATGAGCGAGCTTTTTTACAACGCCGTGCCGAACGCGACCCGCGTCGCCCCGCCACTGCCCAAGCCTCGGCAATATCCCAGCGAAAAACCGGCACGGGTCTACCTGTTCGGGACCTGCGTGGTTGATCTGTTCTACCCGGAAGCCGGGATGGATGCGATTCACCTGCTGGAACGCGAAGGCATTCGTGTCGAGTACCCGCAAGGGCAAAGCTGCTGCGGACAACCGGCCTACACCTCCGGTTACACCGACCAGGCCCGGACCGTGGCGCGTGCGCAACTGGCGCTGTTCGCCGGAGATTATCCGGTGGTGGTGCCGTCGGGATCGTGCGCCGGCATGCTGCGCGAGCACTATGCCGACTTGTTCAAGGACGAGCCGCAAACGTTGAAACAGGTTCAGGCCCTGGCGGCCCGGACGTATGAGCTGGCCGAGTTTCTGTTGTTTGTCTGCAAGGTGCAGCTCAAGGACAGCGGCGAACCGGTCAAAGTGGCGTTGCACACATCGTGTTCGGCACGTCGTGAGATGAACACCCACTTGCACGGCCGCGAGTTGTTGGCGCAGTTGGGGAATGTGGAGCGAGTCGAGCACAGCCATGAAAGTGAATGCTGTGGCTTCGGTGGGACTTTCAGCGTCCGTATGCCAGACATTTCCGGCGCGATGGTGGCTGACAAGACCCGGTCGTTGAAGGAATCCGGTGCGCACAAGGTACTCAGTGCCGATTGCGGTTGCCTGATGAACATCAATGGCTCGCTGGAGAAACAGAAGGAAGCGTTGCGCGGCCAACACCTGGCCAGTTTCCTTTGGCAGCGCACCGGAGGTGTTCAATGAACGCTTCCGCGATTATTCCTACGGTTGCCGTAGAAGAAGATTTCCGCACCCGTGCGCACAAGGCGTTGGGTGACAAGCAACTGCGAAACAACTTTCGCACTGCGATGGATTCTCTGATGACAAAACGGGCAGCGTCCTTCAGCGATGCCCATGAAAGAGAACATTTGCGAGCGCTGGGCAATGCTGTCCGCGCCCGTGCGTTATCGAAGTTGCCCGACCTGCTCGAGCAACTTGAACAGAACCTGACCCGCAACGGTGTGACAGTGCACTGGGCGGAAACGGTGGACGAAGCCAATGGCATCGTCCTCTCGATCATCCGCGCTCACGAGGGGCGGCAAGTGATCAAGGGCAAATCGATGGTCAGCGAAGAAATGGAGATGAACCATTTCCTCGCTGAACGGGGCATTGAATGCCTGGAATCGGACATGGGCGAGTACATCGTCCAGCTCGACCACGAGAAGCCTTCACACATTATTATGCCGGCGATCCACAAGAATGCCGGTCAGGTCGCGTCCTTGTTCCATGACAAACTTGGCGTGGAATACACCAAGGACGTTGACCAACTCATTCAAATCGGTCGCAAAGTCTTGCGGCAGAAATTCTTCGAAGCGGACATCGGCGTCTCCGGCGTCAACTTCGCCGTGGCCGAAACCGGCACCTTGCTGCTGGTGGAAAACGAAGGCAACGGGCGCATGACCACCACGGTGCCGCCGGTACACATCGCGGTCACCGGCATCGAAAAAGTCGTGGAAAACCTGCGTGACGTGGTGCCGCTGGTGTCACTGTTGACCCGCTCGGCCCTCGGCCAGCCGATCACCACCTACGTCAACATGATCTCCGGCCCACGCAAGGCCGACGAACTCGATGGCCCGCAGGAAGTGCACCTTGTGCTGCTGGACAACGGTCGCAGCCAGGCCTTTGCCGACAGTGAATTGCGCCAGACCCTGAACTGCATTCGCTGCGGCGCCTGTATGAATCATTGCCCGGTCTACACTCGAATCGGCGGCCACGCCTATGGGGAGGTTTACCCTGGGCCTATCGGAAAAATCATCACGCCGCACATGGTCGGCCTGGCGAATGTTCCGGATCATCCGAGTGCGTCGTCGTTGTGTGGTGCTTGCGGCGAAGTCTGTCCGGTAAAAATTCCTATCCCTTCCCTACTGCGTCGCCTGCGGGAAGAGAACGTCAAAGCCCCGGACAGCCCGCATCAAGTGATGCGCGGCCAGGGCAGCAAGTATTCGCGCAAGGAGCGTTTTATCTGGAATGCCTGGGCGAAACTCAACAGCTCGCCGACGCTGTATCGACTGTTCGGCTTTGTCGCCACGCGTCTGCGCGCCCTCGCACCGAGCAACGTCGGCCCCTGGACGCAAAACCACAGCGCCCCGAAACCGGCTGCCCGCTCACTGCACGACATGGCCCGCGAGCATCTGGCCAAACAGGGAGACCGCTGATGAGCGCCAAGCAAAACATCCTCGCCAAGTTACGGAAAAGTCTGACCGGCACCACGCCCGTGCCTGACGAGTTCGACGTCGAACTGGTGACAGCGCCGTACACCTACGCCCCCGAACAACGCATTCCGCAGCTGCGCAAACTGATGGAAGCGGTGCACACGGAAATCCATCTGACGTCCGGCGAAGCCTGGCCTTCGTTGCTTGCTCAGTTGCTGCAGGATCGTCAGTTGCCGAGCCTGTTGATCGCGCCGACGACGCCGCACGGTCAACGTGTCACTCAGCACTGGGCGAAAAATCCTGGCTTGCCGACGCTACAGGCCTACGACCGTCCGGTGGAAGAATGGAAATCCGAGCTGTTCAATGACACACCGGCCAGTCTGACCACCACCCTCGGCGCAATCGCCGCCACAGGTAGTCTGATTCTCTGGCCGACGCGGGAAGAACCGCGCTTGATGAGCCTGGTGCCACCCGTACATTTCGCCCTGCTCAAGGCCAGTGAAATCCGTGACAACTTCTATCAGGTGCAGCAGGAGTTCAACTGGGCTCACGGCATGCCGACCAACGCGCTGTTAGTGTCCGGCCCATCGAAAACGGCCGACATCGAACAAGTCCTGGCTTACGGTGCCCACGGCCCGAAAGACCTGGTGGTTTTGATCCTGGAGGACCAATGACTCTACCGGCGACTTTCCTGCGAGATGCGCAGCAACTGATACCTCAAGAACGGCGGTTCGACGACCCGCTGTCGACATTGGCGTTCGGCACCGATGCCAGTTTCTACCGGTTGATTCCGCAACTGGTGATCCGCGTCGAGTCTGAAGATGAAGTGGTGGCGCTGCTGAAACTGGCGCAACGGGATCAGGTTCCGGTGACCTTCCGCGCCGCCGGCACCAGCCTGTCCGGCCAGGCCATCAGCGATTCGGTGCTGATCGTGCTTGGGGATAACTGGAATGGGCGCGAGATCCGCGGCCACGGCACGCAAATCCGTCTGCAACCGGGCGTCATCGGCGCGCAGGCCAACGCTTGGCTGGCGCCGTTCGGACGCAAGATCGGTCCCGACCCGGCCTCGATCAACGCCTGCAAAATCGGCGGTATCGTCGCCAATAACGCCAGCGGCATGTGCTGCGGCACGGCGCAAAATACCTATCACACGCTGGCCGGGATTCGCCTGGTGCTCGCCGACGGCAGCCGTCTCGACACCGAAGATGCGGCGAGTGTCGCGGCGTTTCGTGAGAGCCACGTAGCGTTGCTTGAACGTTTAGCGACACTGGGCCGCGAGACCCGCGCCAATTCCGAATTGGCCGCAAAAATCCGCCACAAATACCGTCTGAAAAATACCACCGGCCTGTCACTCAACGCCCTGGTGGATTACGACGAGCCTGTAGATATCTTGAGCCACTTGCTGGTGGGTTCCGAAGGCACCCTGGGGTTCATCAGTGCCGTGACCTACGACACGGTGATCGACCACCCGAACAAGGCGTCGGCGCTGATCGTGTTCCCGGATGTGGAGACCTGCTGCAACGCCGTCACCGTGCTGAAAAGCCAACCGGTGTCGGCCGTGGAACTGCTCGACCGTCGCAGTCTGCGTTCAGTGCAGAACAAACCCGGCATGCCGGATTTCGTACAGCACCTGTCGAATAACGCCTGCGCGCTGCTGATCGAATCTCGCGCTGCGTCGTCGACGTTGCTGCACGAGCAACTGGCGCACATCATGGCGTCGCTGACTTCGTTTCCAGTGGAAAAGCAGGTCGACTTCACCGAAGACCCAATCGAGAACGCCCGCCTCTGGGCCATTCGCAAGGACACCTTCCCCGCCGTCGGCGCGGTGCGCAAAACCGGCACCACGGTGATCATCGAAGACGTGACCTTCCCGGTAGAACAACTGGCCATCGGCGTGAATCGTTTGATCGAGTTGTTCGACAAGCATCACTACGACGAAGCGATCCTTTTCGGACACGCGCTGGAAGGTAATCTGCACTTCGTCTTCACCCAAGGCTTCAACAACCCGGAAGAAGTCGCACGCTATCAGGCGTTCATGGACGACGTGGCGCAGCTGGTCGCGGTGGAATTCGGCGGCTCGCTGAAAGCCGAGCACGGCACCGGTCGCAACATGGCGCCGTTCGTGGAGCTGGAATGGGGCAGCGATGCCTACCAGTTGATGTGGCAGCTCAAACGCCTGCTCGACCCCAACGGCATTCTCAACCCGGACGTGGTGCTCAGTGACGATCCGCAGATTCACCTCAAACACCTGAAGCCGTTGCCGGCCGCCGACGAGATTGTGGATAAGTGCATCGAGTGCGGTTTTTGTGAGCCGGTCTGCCCGTCGAAAGGCCTGACCCTGAGCCCGCGCCAGCGCATCGTGATCTGGCGAGACATTCAGGCAAAAAAACGCGCCGGCGTGGACACTACGGAACTCGAAGCCGCTTACGAATACCAGGGCATCGACACCTGCGCCGCCACCGGGTTGTGCGCACAGCGTTGCCCTGTAGGAATCAACACAGGCGAGCTGGTGAAAAAGCTTCGCAGCCGTAAGGCGACGCATACGAAAACCGCCAATTGGCTGGAAGGCAATTTCGCCACCGCGCTGCAAGGCGCCCGCTTCACCCTGCATGTGGCCAATGGCGCGCGGATGCTGCTGGGGGCGCCACGCCTGGCGAAGCTTTCGGCAACGCTGACGAAGTTGTCCAAAGGCCAGGTCCCACAATGGACCAACGCCATGCCGCAGCCAGAAAAGGCCATTCGCTTCAGCCCGATCGTGTCGGACGAGCGCCCTCGTGTGGTGTACCTGGCGGCTTGTGTCTCACGGGTCATGGGCCCGGCGGCCGGTGATAAAGAGCAAATGTCGCTGTACGACAAAACCCGTGGTCTGCTGGAAAAAGCCGGTTACCAGGTAGTCTTTCCGGACAACCAGGACAACCTCTGCTGCGGCCAGCCGTTTGCCTCCAAGGGCTACGCCGAACAGGCCGAACACAAGCGCCAGGAACTGATTGGCGCACTACTGCACGCCAGCCGTGGCGGGCTCGATCCGATCTACTGCGACACCAGCCCCTGCACCTTGCGACTGGTTCAGGACCTGGGGGATGTTCGACTGGACCTGTACGACCCGGTGCGTTTCATCCGTACGCATTTGATGGATCGTCTCGACTTCACACCGCAGGAAGCGCCCATCGCCGTGCATGTCACGTGCAGTACCCAGCACCTCGGGGAAAGCCAGGCGCTGATTGATCTGGCGCGCAAGTGCAGCAAAAACGTGGTCATCCCCGAAGGCATTCACTGCTGTGGATTTGCCGGCGACAAGGGCTTCACCACGCCGGAGCTGAACGCCCATTCGCTGCGTACGCTCAAGGACGCGGTGCAACAGTGCAGCGAGGGGATTTCGACCAGCCGCACCTGTGAGATCGGTCTGACGCAACATGGCGGAATTGACTACCACGGGCTGGTCTATCTGGTGGATCGGGTCACACAGCCGAGGGGCATCTGAAGAAAAATAGAACCCTGACGAAACGTCGTAGTCCACTGGTTAAGCCCGGACATTGCCGGGCCTTACCCAACCTCGGCAGCCCGTTCTGATGGCCGGTAAACACCTGAGCCCTCAGTTCAAGGAGATACTCATGAAACGTTCTGTACTGTTAGGTCTGTTCGTTACTGTCTCGCTGATGGCGTCCCCCTCGTTTGCCGCCGAAGACCTCTGTGCGGTCAACATTAAAACCATCGAAAATGCCAAGGCCCAGACTCCTCCGGAAATCGCTGACCAGGTAATGGACAGCGTCAAGCAAGCCAAAGCCGATCAGGCAAAAGGCACCAAGGAAGGGACTGACGATTGCATCGCCGAGACAGAACAAACGATCAAGCAAATCAAGGACGCGAACAAAGGCGGGAAGTAACCCGGCACAATGCCAACCTTCGGGTGGGCTTTCCTGGCGTTCAACTCGCAGGCTTGTTGCTCATCAAGATCCACAGAGCAACAGGCCAGGGAGCGCTCAGGATGGCTCCACCCAATGCGAAACAAACCAAAACCCGCCAAATGCGGGTTTTGTTGCCTCTGGGGTTTGGTCCTGCATGAACCTTTTTTTCCATAGCGCTTGGGGAAAAACGAATTCCTGCACAACGTCGTAGTCTTTTAAGTAGGGCCGATCAATCGTGGCTTGTTTTTCGACCTCGGCCGAGCCCCCGCCCCTATGGCAGCACCGAGACTACCCGTACAAGGAAATACCCATGAAACGTACCGCGATCGCTGGTTTGCTCATGTCTGCTGCACTGTTGGCTTCTCCCGTATTTGCAGCGGACAACGACCTGTGTACGAGCAAGCTGCAACAGCTCAAAGCCAAAGTGAATTCACTGCCGGCGAGCGCCGACAACACCACAATGGAGATCAAAAGACTGCTGGCCAGCGCCGAAGCTTCAAAAGCGGCCGGGGACGACAAAAAATGCGTCACCGAGGCCACCCAGGGATTGTCGCTGGCAAACTGAGCAAAGATCCCAACCCATGATCACTCGCGCCAAGCATCGGGTGGCCTTCTGAGCCACGTTGGCGTACACTGCGCAGGCTTGCTGCTCACTTTGATTCACAGAGCAACAGGCACGGGGCCGTTTAGGATTCGACGCCGGTCGCGAAACTTTAGGTGCATGCCGAGTTGGTAACAGAACTCGTAAATCCACTGTTGCAACTTCTTATAGTTGCCAATGACGAAACCTACGGGGAATACGCTCTCGCTGCGTAAGCAGCCTTAGCCCTTCCCTTCTGGTACCTTCGGGTCCAGCAATCATCAGGGGATGTCTGTAAACCCAAAGTGATTGTCATATAGAACAGAATCGCCGTGCAGTACGTTGTGGACGAAGCGGCTAAAACTTACACAACTCGCCCAAAGCACCCTGCCCGTCGGGTCGCTGAGGGTTAACTTAATAGACACGGCTACGCATGTAGTACCGACAGCGGAGTACTGGCGGACGGGGGTTCAAATCCCCCCGGCTCCACCAAATGATCAAAAAAAGACGTCCACGGACGTCTTTTTTTGTGCCTGTGATCCAGTAAATCCGCGGCCTCCAGCGCTTTTTCGGTCTTTTGAGAGTTTTTGAGTTCCAGCCATTCGGGTATTCCAGACAGTATTCCAGCTCATCCGGTGCTAATCTTTGGAATACCGAATCAGCGCCTGAGGACAATCTCATGCCTGCTCAAAATCTCCGCCTCTCCGATCGACAGCTCAAGGGAGTCAAACCCGCGTCCAAGGATTACGTCCTCACCGACGGTGACGGTTTGCAACTCCGCGTACGCAGCAACGGCTCGTTGCTGTGGAATTTCAACTACCGCGAACCGGTGACCAAAAAGCGCATCAACATCGGCTTCGGGACCTACCCCGAACTGTCACTGGCGAATGCACGAAAGATGGCAGTCGATGCGCGCGAGCTGCTCGCACAGGGCATTGATCCGAAGGTGCAGCGCAATACGCTGAATGAAGCCAAGCGCGCAGAAACTGAACACACCTTCGAGAACGTGGCCACCGCCTGGTTCGAGCTCAAGAAAGACTCGGTCACCCCGGCCTACGCCGAGGACATCTGGCGGTCGCTCACGCTGCATGTGCTCCCCGACTTGAAAACGACACCACTGGTGAAAATCACCGCGCCGATGGTGATTGGATTACTTCGCCCTATCGAAGCGAAAGGCAGCCTGGAGACGGTCAAGCGTCTTAGCCAGCGGCTAAACGAGATCATGACCTACGGCGTAAATTCCGGCTTGATCTTCGCCAACCCGCTCAGCGGTATCAGGGCAGTATTCAAGAAGCCCAAGAAAGAGAACATGGCCGCGCTTCCACCCGAAGAGCTCCCCGAGCTTATGCTGGAGATCGCGAATGCCAGCATCAAACGCACCACCCGCTGCCTGATCGAATGGCAGTTGCACACGATGACTCGCCCCGCCGAGGCGGCGACTACCCGCTGGGCGGACATCGACTTTGAAAGGCGTGTCTGGAATATCCCACCGGAGCGGATGAAGAAGCGCCGTCCACACAGCATCCCGTTGAGTGATCACGCTGTCGCACTGCTGGAGTCACTGAAAACTCACAGCGGCCATCGCGAATACGTCTTCCCGGCAGACAGAAATCCACGTACCCACGCCAATAGCCAAACGGCCAACATGGCGTTGAAACGCATGGGCTTCCAGGATCGCTTGGTCAGCCACGGCATGCGCTCGATAGCCAGTACTATCTTGAATGAACATGGCTGGGACCCGGAACTCATTGAGGTCGCACTGGCGCACGTCGATAAGGATGAGGTGCGTAGCGCCTACAACCGAGCCGACTACATCGAGCGCCGGCGCCCGATGATGGCCTGGTGGAGTGAGTACATCCAGAAAGCCGCCACCGGCAGCCTGCTCGCCTCAGCGTACGGCCAAGTCAGAGACAAGAACGTGGTGCCGATTCGCTAGCGCTGTACAGGCGCAAGAACTGCAGCAACAACTGAACGTTCAAGATTCGGGGCAAGCAGCCTCGCTTATCCGCTACTAAGCGCGGGTCCATCCAAACGGGGCTGCAAAGCCGCCCTGTTTGGATGGACCTTACTTTGAAGAGCTAAAAGCGACCACGTTGTCCAGGATTTACCACGGAGTTCCACCGGTGGATAACCGTTCTTCAAGTCCAAAGTGGCGATGAATTTAGAACCTTGACCGGGTTTATCCACAGGCGTAGAACTGGCCGTGCAAGCGCTGTCGATGACAGCAACCCAGGTGGCCCGAACCTTGAAGGTCACGCCGCTCCCGCGGTGGTTCCCCCCATAAGGCGATTAGCGTCCGGCAGCTCGCCCGGTCACCTCCCCGGTGATGGATGCCTACTTCAGATCATGGCCCTCGTGCGCCAGAAGACACTTCCTACTTCGCTGCCCTGCAGCAACCTATCCGCTTGGCCGAATCTTGCGCCAACCTTCGCCCGTCTCTTTCTTCTGGAAAGAGACGGGCGCTCCTACCACTGCTGCAGCCCACCTCGTACAAGGCATTGCGGCATTTCCCCTCGTGACAATCGGCGTGACAAACACCGAAGTCACCCGCAACAGCGATGCAGATGATGGTGCCGCAGCCCAAGGAGTGGACTGCACCTGACTGACAGTCAGGCATGCCCCGGTCATCACCTCACTGCCTTCACCCGACTCAGGATCTCGCGGCGCTTGGTCTCGTCAGCCAGTGCAGCCTCCACCCGCCCACTTCTTCGGGAGTGCTCAGGAGGCCAGATCATGAGATGCCCAAGCTCCCGGTCGTAAAGAGCCGCCAGTCCCGCGTTAGTGGACAACCCTCACTGGTCGCAGGGGCCTTGATCCCTGATAACACTCAACATTCTTGGCGGGATGGCGTGGGGAAAGTTTTAAAAGTTTTAGCTTCGAGAGGAGTTCGATCATGGCACTGGTGGGCAAACGAGGTGGCCGCAATTTTGGCTATGGCCGACAACTGAGCTATGCCGGGCCGCAGGCATTGCGCGATCTGTTTGACGGCGGCCATTACGGGACCGTCAAGGCGCACAGTGAGCGTTGGCAGGCTTTTGTGCGCTGGTGTCGGTCGGAGGATGGCCCGGGGTTTAACGATGCGCGGCAGATTAATCGGCAGACCTTGATGGACTACGCCGGACATCTGCGCCAACAAGTTGAACGAGGTGAGTTGGCCATCGCAACTGCACAAAACCGGTTGTCCAGTGTGAATCGGACCATGGCTGCGCTTCGCGGTGATCAATATGTGAAAGTGCCAAGTCCAAGTAAGGCGCTGGGAATGCGGCGCACCAGTATTCGTCATTCAGTGCCGCAAGGCCAAGACCGCGAACAGGTGAAGCGGATCGTAGAGGTGCTTTGCGAACACCAGCAGTCACGCGCCGCGGCCATCGCTCAGTTAGCGCGAGCCACCGGCATGCGCTTACGTGAGGCCATCTTGGCTGACCTTCCACGGTTAAGCCGTGAGGCTAACGATCTAGGCAGGATCAACATTCAGGACGGCACCAAAGGTGGCCGTTCAGGCGCGTCAGCACCTCGTTGGATTACGGTAGATGATCATATTCGTGACGCCCTGAGGTTTGCCGAAAAGGTCTCGCCCGACGGTAGCCGCAACCTACTTGCACCGAACGAACGCTACCTCGATTTCTTGCAGGGAATCGTCCGCCCCGCACGGGAGATCCTCCATAAGCACAACCTCAAAGGCTTTCATGAATTACGGGCGGCCTTTGCATGCGAACGCTATGAGCAAATCACCCTGCATCCCGCGCCTATCAACGATGGCCATTGCTATCAACTCGAGCGACGCCTCGATCAGGAGGCCCGAATGCAAATCAGCTATGAGCTAGGGCACGGTCGTGTTGACGTGGTATCGGCTTACATCGGTAGTCGAGCATGAGCAAGCCATTCGATATGGAACTGTTCCTGTCAGGCGTCCTGACCGGGTCGCATACCACACGCCAACGCCACCTTCGTCAGGCGAAGACGATCCAAACAGCAATCTCTGAGCGTTGGCAACGCGACAATCCATGGACTTGGCAGAGAAAGCATCTTGCGTGGTTTTTGAATCACCACCTAAACCAGCACACTGAATCGACGCGCTATTACTATTTGCTGACCATGCAATTACTCACTCATCGCTTAGGAAAACCCTGGCAGTTCAACCGGTAGACGAAGGTCAAAAAACGGCCGATTCTGTTGAAAAAGTCGGACGTGGATTTGACGGTAGAAAAGTACGCGCCTGAGATTGAAATCTTTAATCTCGGTAGAGGTTACCGGACTCAGATTTCACGTGGCGCCGTGCTGAAAAGACGCTTTCAGCAGTCCTGTTCGGCTTTTGGACTCATTAGCAAACGGTAGAGGCCTGGGGTACTCTGCAGTGGATGGCAATGGGCCACTTTGAGCATGTATTAGCCAAGCAGCGACTATCGCTGCGCTTAGGAGGAGCGATGAGCGTAAAAGGGAACGGGAAAAAGATACCGCTAAACGTCTATTTGCTGAAAGAAAACAATGGAGTCCTGTGGGACGATAAAGACGTAATTGCAAGCCCAATAGGATCAGGCGGTAAACCCCAGAAAATTCAGACGGAAAAACACCTCCTGGGCCCCGAAGGGATTTACGGTACTCTCTTCATTCGGAAACCAATACTTGAAACTACACCTGATTGGCTCTCATTCATCGCCCAGGGGTTAAATGAGAGCGTAAAGACTAAGAGCTGGACAAATAAAAGCGTGTCTGCTCTTCTCATAGTGACTCATAATTCAAGACAGTTCGCGGTCGCCTTTGGACATGGGCGGCACATGATTGAGCCGCGGTTGATAGAAGATAGGTTTGGCATAAGGGTTGTGCTAAATAGCGTTTCGCCAGACAGAATTTCCTCAATTGATCGGCAGACTTTTGATGCATCCCCAAGAATAAGCCGAACACAAACTATAAAGGCGTCCTCAGTCTCTGACTACATGATTAATGCTGAACAGGATCTGCTGAGGGGATTGGTAGGATTTACAAAGCCTGAATACTCTGATGTTCTTGGGCCATTAATCGCTGGAATTGACTCATTTAAGGCTTCAGTTCCTGCGGAACTAGCAGGGCTAAAAATGTTTTTTACGACGGTGCTAGATCGGTCTGCTTCTAAGGACTACTTGACCCGAAGTGTCGATGGCCATAATAGTGAGTTCTCTTGGGTCGAAAATTTACTTCCTGTGAAGGACAAAGATGTTATTGAAGAGCTAGAGGCGCAGCTTTGGAGCGCGCTGATATCTTCCGAAAAGCATAATATGTGGCTTGCAATCCCCGATATTGTCGACTGGAGTAATGTGGCTGGGTTTTCCTATCGGGCAGAAGCCGAGGGCACGGATATACAGGAGATTCTGTATCTTGAAAAATTTCTCGACACTTTTCGAAGTGACGCGACGCTAGATACTGTTAAACGTCGTGATATCTATATGATTCACACTGATGGCCGGGCACCGGCAAAATTTAGTGCCTTCAAGTGCATTTATGCTGAGATAAAGCATAAGGCGAAGTTATTTATCTTGCATGCCGGCAGCTGGTTTGGCGTAGAAGACTCTTTCCAAGCATCTGTTGAAAGGTACTACTCTGATCTTGACAAGAAAATCTTTGCTGTTCCTTTTGTGGAGTACGATCACTCCGGTGAAGGAGAATACAATGAGTACGTGTGCGCTCAGGCGTCTTCCACTCATGCGATGCTTGATCGGCAGCTAATTAGATTTGGCGGCAGCTATGACAAAATTGAGGTCTGTGATATTTATAAGAAGCAAGGCGGTGGCGAAAGAGGGGAATTCATCCACGTAAAGAGAGGGCGAGGCTCTTCCAATCTTAGTCACTTGTTTGCTCAAGGCTTAGTTGCTTCTACGCTTTTAGTTCGTGAATCTGAGTTCGTTAAGGATGTAAATAAGCAGCTAGCAAAACAAGGCTTCCCTGCGCTACCAGAGAAATTTGAAGCTAAAGGAAACGATATCGTATACGCAATAATTGATGGTGAGAACTCCTCTAGTCTAGACATCCCATTCTTTAGCAAAGTGACGCTTCAAAATTGCGGCAAAACTATAACTTCATACGGATACGGGATTAAACTCCTGCACATCCCTGAATCTGCAGCATACCGTGTTAAGGCTGCTCAGAAGGTAGCAACAAAGAAGCTTCAAAAGAAAACCACGGCTGCTGGTAAAGCTAAAGTCAAAAAAAGCACAGCAGGAAAAAGCACTAAAAATCCATCAAGCAGAATTAAAAGTGGAGCGAAATCAAGCGGAATCACCCCAACGCCTAGCTAACTTAACAACGTCACGGGCTTTGACTCTGGATGATTGGTTTGCGAGCCTCGGTTTAAGGTGCTGACCTTTGGATTTATTCACCTGCTCGCCCAAGCTATCTCAAGCAGACAGCGAAGCACACCAGATTTCGGTTCTTCGGATGGAAAGCCTCAGATCACCGCTGGGGCACGCCCGCCGACAGGCACTGGAAGACCTGTTTGTAGCCGGCCCACTTCGCCATGCTCAAAGGATATAGCGAACGCTGGCAAGCAATTCGGCCAGCAGACAGCGCGTGAGAGAAAAACACAAAAAACCCCGCGCAAACAACGAAAACTCTTACAATCCAAGGCCGGATTTCCTACACATTTTTTGCCCCCATTGATACCCAAGAGATAGCCCCGTGAGTGACTCAGACAGCTCATCCGCGCCACTGGTTGACGTAGTGAAGCTTGCCGCATCCCTTCAGCGTTTCGCAGATGATCGCGACTGGCAACAGTTCCACTCCCCCAAAAATCTCATTCTGGCTCTCACTGGCGAGGTAGGAGAGCTGTGCGAGATTTTCCAGTGGCTGAGCGATGCCGATTCGCTCTCCGCCGCAAAAAACCCGGAAATGGGCCAGGCCGTTGAGGACGAATTGGCGGACGTATTGATGTACCTGGTTCGCCTGAGCAGCGTACTCGGCATTGACCTCAACGAAGCGGTGACACGGAAACTTGCCTCGAACGGCCAGAAATATCCCGTGGATAAAGCCAGAAGCAA
Source organism: Pseudomonas sp. PDM03 (assembly GCF_014852385.1). Lineage (NCBI taxonomy): Bacteria > Pseudomonadati > Pseudomonadota > Gammaproteobacteria > Pseudomonadales > Pseudomonadaceae > Pseudomonas > Pseudomonas sp. PDM03. Next base: position 223,066 of record NZ_JACVBM010000006.1, read on the forward strand.
CAGCAAAAAGTACGACCGACTCTGATCAACCCGAATCTAAGGACAACCCGTGATCGTTTACGCTGCGACCAAACAGCAATTTCTAAAAGACAACGATAACGATGACATCGAGGACGTGATCCTCAGGCATTACAAGGAAGCCACCGGCAAGACCGTTGGCAGGTCGGAAATCAGGTCGTGGCAAGGATCGCTAACGTACATGGCCAAGGTCCTTAGGGATGAAGGCCTGCCGAGCGACGCGGGCCTGGCCATTGAGTTGCACATTCCGCAGTCGTCGAAGCGAATCGATTTTCTGCTCACCGGTCGCGACGAAAATCAGGCAAAAAAAGCCGTCTTGATCGAATTGAAGCAATGGAGCAAGGCCACCGCCACTACCAAGGATGCCATCGTCAAAACGGCATTGGGTGGCGGCCTCGTTGAGACCATTCACCCGTCCTATCAGGTATGGTCATACGCCGCGCTGCTGGAGGGCTTCAACGAAGCGGTGTATGACAAAAGCATCGAGATCCGTCCGTGTGCCTACCTTCATAACTACGTCAGCGACGGCATCATCGACTCAGCGCACTACGAGCCCCACATCAGCAAAGCCCCACTGTTCCTGAAAGGGCCGGACGAGCTCACCAAACTCAGAAGCTTCCTGAAAAAGCATATTGCTCACGGCGACAACAAAGAGGTTCTTTACGAACTGTCCGATGGGAAAATCCGTCCGTCCAAAGCGCTAGCCGAAGCCCTCGAAGGGCTGATGACAGGCAAGCCAGAGTTCGTATTGATTGACGATCAAAAAGCAATTTTTGAATCAGCGCTTGCGGCAGCAAGCGAAGCCTCGGACCAGGCACCAAAGGTGCTGATCATTGAGGGGGGCCCGGGCACCGGGAAAACTGTTCTGGCTATCAATTTACTGGTGAGGCTCACAGAATTGAGGCTGTTAAGCAAATATGTCTCGAAGAATGCCGCCCCACGCAAGGTCTACGAAAGCAAACTGGTTGGCACCATAAAACGCAGCCATTTCTCGAATTTCTTTTCAGGCTCTGGGGCGTTCATCGACACTGAGCCCAACACATTCGATGCGCTTATCGTGGACGAAGCTCACCGGCTGAATGAGAAAAGCGGGCTTTATGGGAACCTTGGCGAAAACCAGATCAAGGAGCTGATTGAATCAGCGAAATGCTCAATTTTCTTCATCGATGAAGACCAGCGTGTGACCCTGAGCGACATTGGCAGCAAGCAGGCAATACGCGCCTTTGCCAAAGCCAAGGGTGCTGTGGTCGAGGAATATGTGCTGTCTTCACAGTTTCGCTGCAGTGGTTCTGACGGTTACATGGCATGGCTGGATGACGTGCTTGGCATTCGCTCGACAGCAAATCCGACGCTCAACACCTCGGAGTACGAGTTCAAGGTATTCGACTCACCGCAGGCGCTGCATGACGCCATTGACGAGAAAAACCATGGAAACAAGGCTCGTGTGGTCGCGGGCTATTGCTGGCCTTGGTTGAGCAAGAAAGACCCCACCGCAGCTGATATCGTCATTGGTGACTACAAACGCCAATGGAACCTGGATCAGGATGGCAGCCTATGGATCATCGCTGAGAACTCCATCGAGCAGGTTGGCTGCATTCATACCTGCCAGGGTTTGGAAGTCGACTACATCGGGGTGATCATCGGGCCAGACCTAGTCGTACGTGACGGTAAGGTAGTGACATCCCCGGATGAGCGCGACAAGCACGATAAATCGATTCGCGGCTGGAAAAAAATGATGAAAGAGCAACCTACCCTCGCGAAAAATGAAACAGACGTGATCATCAAAAATACATACCGAACCCTGATGACACGGGGGATGAAGGGTTGCTACCTGTACTGCACCGACAAAGAGACTGCGCAATACTTCGAGAGTCGGCTTAACCAGCACAGCAATTATTGACGCTATCGTTTGCTAGGAGCCCCTGTACGTGCGGCGAGTGGGGACATCGTACGCGCAGGGGCATCAATCAACAGCGCGACCATTTGCTTGATAGATTCGATCCCGATTCATTTATGGGGCGGAGCTCAAAAAGCACCGTCCATCGGAATCCAGACCACGCAGCGTTCCAACTGGTATTCCAAGCAAGTTGACCAATAAATTATTAACCAGAAAAAACAGATAGATACCGACTTGTTTCAAATTACCCCGGCCCACCAAACAAGCTAGACAAAAAAGGCACTTGGCGATTATCGCAAGTGCCTTTTTTGTGTCCGCATGGTTGAGCTTCGCTCGTTGATCAGTCGCCAGGCAGCCTGACGAAATGAGCAGCGCCTCTTCAGGATCGCGCATTCGCTGCAACTCTACCCCCCACATCGCCATCAGTCACAATGGTTGGCTATAGCAACGCCTTGATCACGCGTTGTCGCTGAAAAAAAACCGTAAATCCTCGGAAAATTGAATTTTTACGGCTTTTTTACCTGGGCGCTCTCCATTCGATTCGGCCAACCACCTAAAACGCCACACCTCCATACGCGGTGCGCCATAGCAAACGATTTGATGAGTACATGACCCACGACTACTTCAGGATTTCGCATCGGACCCTATTCAGTACATAAGGACCGAACTGTTGTGTGCTTAAATATTTCAAAACACCGCCATGATGCTCACCGCAATAAATATCAAGATACTCAAGCATCTTTTCACTTGAGATCACGGGCACTCCAGCCTTATCCAGGAGTTTATCAACCATCCCTCGGCCTCCTGCAGCCTCTGAAAAAGCGACTGAAAAAGGCGCAAGCGTAGAAACGCCAAGACCGTAAAACTGATACTGCATCGCCGTCGTTGCAGCGCCCATTACAGGATAAATAGCTTCAAAGGGCACGCCAACACCCCATACAACTATTGGATAATCAGGGAAGTCGTGAAAAGACTCACTGGCTGCTACTATTCTATTTTTTGAGCCTTCAACTTCCGGATATAAATTTACCACCGTAATCAACGCAGCCACAAGCGGGATAGCGACACTCAACTTCTTGCGCCACCCCGAAGCCATCACAGTAAAAAACGGAGCAATTAACAGCAAGCCGACAAGTGGAACATATACCCGCAAGATCCCAGGGCGTCCCAACAACCCAAATGCAAACATCGCAGAAACACACAAACCCCAACTTACCGCCAATCGCCAACTAGGCCTGATTAATAGCAACGATAACGCAGCCAATACAGAAACCAAGAGCACAGGATGCCACAAGACCTGGATTCCTAGCCAACCGTTACCCAGTGCAATGTCCTGAGTCGGCACGGCGCCCAACTCGTCCAGCATTGCCTGTAATACTTGCGGCTTTGCAACAACTGAATCCACAAAAAACCAGTTTTCTATCAGGCTTACATCATTAGAACTGTAACCATGGTGCGATAGAATATCCTGCCGCTGTTTAAGGTTTTCTGCAGCACCAAAATCCGTAAAAGGGGCGCGCGCGGGGTTAAGCTCACTGAATGCTCCCCATTCGTCGCCCTGATAGGCTCGGTGGTCGATGAAGGCTGCTACTGCCACCGCCAAAGCGAGAACAACAAAAGAAATTTTCGCCTGTTTTAGTAAAAGTATTTTTTTCCAGCGAAGTAGCGGCCATGCAACGAGAAGCACCAGCAAAAATTCATGATTTCTAATCATATAGCTAAAAAAGGCTAGAACACAGCCGTACACCAACATTCGAAAATCACGTTCCCTCTCATACAAATGCCAGCAGACAAAGGCGGCCACCATCAAAAAACCAGAGTTAATGGTGAATTGAGGAAAAAGTGTTGGGCGTGCAAGCAAAAGTATCAAGACAGACAAACAACCCAAGTAACTCACGCCAAGCCGGAACAGTCCATTAACAATAAATGCCCCAACTACAACCAGAGTCCCCATGGTAGCAATGGAATAACCTAATACACCATTAACTTCCGGAATAAATCGTACAAAGTACCCCCACAAAACGTTTGAAAACATAAGGGTCGGTGGAGAACCACTGGATGCTATGCCGTAACCATGAGCGATCATCGACATTGCAACATCATCATTTGTTTCCCATATCGGATACAACAATGAACAAAGCAATAATACAAAACAAGTGACCAGAGCGAAAGAGCCGGCTAAAATCAGGCACTTCGAATTCATGACTGGCTTAACTTTAAAATCAATCACAAACTTCCACCATTTCTTCCACAAAGACAACCAGCATGACGACATCCTTTGCTGCAGTGCGACCACTGTTATTTTTTTAACAACTATTAAATTAGACGATACTTTACAATAAAGCCCTGCGCTCTACCTATTGTTTTTCTAAAACATTTCGGTATCAGCCGGCTGTTAAAACAGTACCACGATCCGGACGTCTACTCATACTGGTCGTGTTTTTTGTTGAGCTCCCACCACTCTCAGTCGACGTAATGCCCTGGCTCAGAAAAAGGTTCCTGGTGGTTTTCCCAGTGCCTTTTTTGTGCCAGTAGAATCGCCAACGAGACTACATCAACGTGTCGTACTCCAGGTCTTCCAGCGCCGTGGACAGTCGTTGCAGCCCCAACAACGCACACCAGCAACGACAGCGTGAACCCGTAACCAAGAAGCCTCGGCCAAGGCGAATTACCGCCCTTCAGTAAGCAAGCATGCTCACCGAAAGAGCGCCCTTCTCCACAGCAATGACTTTGCGACGCGTCAGTCGGGCAAGTTCGGCGAGTTTCGCTTGCGTGAGGCCACGATTCATACACTTTCCGCGTTTTTTTTCTATGAACGAAGTTTCATGGCCCTCCTACACTCAATCCGCACAAGCCCACAACGCAGAGTCGCCATGACCACCCTCAAAGACCGCTTGAAGCAAGGCAAGGACGCTCGAAAAAACTGCCCTCGCAGTGCTCAAGCGGCCACCGGAAAAACCAATCGTGACCCGCTGCCGTTGATCAAGCGCTCCAGTGAGGGACGGGTCAATTCTCTGGTCGAGTTACGCTACGGTCGCATGCTGGTGTCGCCGTTCACCTTTTATCGCGGCAACGCGCTGTTGCAGGCTCACGACCTGGCCGGCACGGCGAACATGGGTCTGGTGTCGACGATTTGTGGTGACAGTCACTTGATGAACTTCGGCGGTTTCGCCACCCCAGAGCGCAACCTGCTGTTCAGCGTCAATGACTTCGATGAGGCCCATCCCGGCCCCTGGGAGTGGGATGTCAAACGTCTGGTGGCGAGTTTCATGGTGGCCGCCCGTGACCTGCGCCATGGCGAAACCGTGGAAGAAAAAGTCTGCCGCGAAATGGTCGCCGCGTATCAGCAAACGATGCTCGAATGCGCGGAGCAAAGCGCGTTGGAGAACTGGTACGAGTCCATCAATTACGAAGACCTGCGGCAACAGGCGAGTAAAGCCACGCTGGAGCATGTGGAGCGCGCCATCGCCAAAGCCGAACGCCGTACCCATGCCGAACTGTTGCCGAAAATCAGTGAGCGTGACGCCGCAGGCCGCCTGATCATTCGCGATGACCTGCCGGAAATTTTTCATCTGCACAAAAACACCACGCTGCTGGATGCCGACGATGACTGGCTGCGACTCGCGGACTGGCAACCGCTCTACGAGACGTTCATGAGCGAATATCGGACGACCCTGCAAGCCGACCGGCGCGGGTTGTTGTCGCGCTTCAATGTTCAGGACCTGGCGTTCAAAGTGGGCGGTGTCGGCAGTGTCGGCACGCGCTGCCTGGTGGCGCTGCTGACTGACGAGCAAGAGTTCCCGTTGTTCCTGCAATTCAAGGAAGCACGGCGGTCGGTGCTCGCCGACTACGTGAAGGCCAAGTCTCGCGTTCGGCATAACGGTCAGCGCGTGGTCGATGGTCAACGGCTGATGCAGTCCGCCAGTGATCTGTTCCTCGGCTGGACCACCGGCCCCAACGGTCGCCATTTTTACGTGCGTCAGTTGCGCGACATGAAAATCTCCGCCGAACTGGAAACCTTCGACGCCGAAGCCTTTGCCGCCTACGGCCGAATCTGCGGCCGCGCCCTCGCCCGTGCGCACGCCAAATCGTCCGGGCATGCCGCGCAGATCAGCGGTTATATCGGCAAAAGCGATGCGCTGGCCGATGCGCTGTTCAAGTATGCGAAAACCTATACCGAACAGAATGACCGCGACTTCGAACGCTTCCAGCAAGCGTGTCGCAAGGGGCGTTTGCGGGCACGGTCGGAGGCGGACTTTGCGGCCGATCATTTGCCTTGAGTCCAGTCACCCGTTTCAACCACGGCTACTGGCGCAGGAGCGATGAGCGATGAGCGATGAGCGAGCGACCAAAGTGCACTGCGCAGATGAATTTTTCTTCACCCCGACCCGCGACAGTACTCGGTACAGTGCGCTCGCTCATTCAAGAAACTACGGTTTGCCCGCCCTCCCGCGGGCTTTTTTTGCCCGTTTCCCAGCAAACCTGCATCCGACACAAATCCCTCCCCGACTCCCGTCGGGTGTACCATCAAAGCCAGTCCTTCAGATATCAGTTAGCCATGTCCACGCTTAGCGAAGAGAGCCGTCAGATCGTATCTTCTCTGACGCACCGCTTTGGCCCCAACGCTGACATTACAACCGTCGCAGAAGCAATCGCGTCAATATTGCAGGCCATGGATGCGGCCCTCTCGCCCATCATCGGCCAGCAAGGGGTTGCCGCACTTTATCGCCGCAGCCTTCATCTGTGCGTCTCCAACCATCCACATCTGGCCGGCACTTATGACAGTGTGCAGGCCTTCCCGGATATGACCGCCCTCAAGTCCGTACTCGTTGAGCAAAGCGAAGCCGATGCGTTGTTTTTCGGTGAAGTGTTGCTGACAACCTTTTACGAGCTACTGACCACGCTGATCGGGCCCTCGCTCACCGCACGTTTGCTTCGTGGCGTGTGGGAACCTTCTTTGAGCGACACCCCTTCGCAGGAAAATTCGCCATGAGCACCAAAGTGACTATCAACCGCCTGGCCACCGGTGTGCCAGGACTGGACGAGGTGCTGGGCGGAGGTTTGCCGGAGTTTTCGTTCAACCTGATCGCCGGCCCCCCGGGCTGCGGCAAAACCACCCTCGCGCATCAGATGATGTTTGCCCTGGCGACGCCCGAGCGTCCGGCGCTGTTCTTTACAGTGCTCGGTGAGCCGCCGCTGAAGATGCTGCGTTATCAGCAGCAATTCGACTTTTTCGACAGCGAAGCGATCAACCAGTCGATCCGCTACATCAACCTGGCCGACGACACCCTCGCCGGGAATCTGGACGAAGTGCTGCGGCGCATCGTCAGCGAAGTCGAGGCGCACTCCCCGGCGCTGGTGTTCGTCGATTCCTTCCGCTCTGTGGTGCTGGCGAGCCAGACTCAGGACAACCCGAACAACAACCTGCCGCAGTTCGTTCAACAACTGGGCATGTTAATGACCACCTGGCAGGCCACCACCTTCCTGATTGGCGAGTATTTCACCGAAACCGACACCAACCCGATTTTCACCGTGGCCGATGGCCTGATCTGGCTGCGCCAGAGCGTTCAGCGCAACTCCATGGTGCGCAAGATGGAAATCATGAAGATGCGTGGCCAGCCGACGCTGCCGGGACTGCACACGTTCCGCATCGCCACGTCGGGGATCAAAGTCTTCGCGCCAGCGGCACTCAACCCGGTTGAAGCTCCGCTGGAGTTCCCGATAAAGCGCCTGAAAATGGGCGTGCCCCAGCTCGACGAGATGCTCGGCGGTGGCCTGCCGCGTGGTTATTCGCTGCTGGTGGCCGGCCCCTCGGGCTCAGGCAAAAGCATACTCGCCGCGACGTTCCTCGCTGAAGGCGCGCGCAATGGCGAAACCGGCGTGATTGCGGTATTCGAGCAACGGCCCAATCACTCGCAGAACGCCACCCTCGCCGGTCTGATCCAGAACGGACAGGTCGGCCTGGTGGACAGCCGCGCACCGGACTTGTCCATCGACGAAATCGTGCAGTTGCTGTTGAGTGAAATCACCCGACTGAAAGCCACCCGCGTGGTGATCGACTCTTTATCGGGTTTCGAACTGGCACTGGCCCCGACCTTCCGCGAAGACTTTCGCGAGTCGCTGTCACGCATGGTCACGGCCCTGACCAGCGTCGGGGTCAGCGTGTTGCTGACCTCGGAACTGGAAGACCGCTACACCGACCTGCGCTTCAGCCCCTATGGGACGGCGTTTCTCACCGACGCGATCATCGTTCAGCGCTACATTGAAGTGCAGAGCCGCCTGTTGCGCATCATGGCCGTGGTCAAGGTACGGGCCAGTGCCCACTCCGATGAACTGCGCCTGTACCGCATCGACGATCACGGCTTGCAGATCGGCGAAATGCTGCCGGATCAGGAAGGCCTGCTCGGTGGCCGGCCTACCCGGCAGCATGTGGGCACAGACAAAGGATGAGCAAAAGATCATGAACGAGGCCAAGGGCGAGAATGAGCAAGCAATTGCCACTGCGGCACGCGAACTGTTCTTGCTCGGCCAGAAAACCGTCGAGGCGCGCGCGGTGCTGGCGGCGTTGAACAAGGAGCTGAGCGAAGCCAACACCCAGTTCGTCGATAGTCAACAGGTCGAGCTACTGATCGAGGCCAATCAGCAATTGGTACTGGCGATTCTGTCGGCGCAATCGGAGGCTGACAGGCCAAGACTCGCGCAGGCAGAACAGCAACTGTACCTGGAGATACGCGAAGCCAACGAGCAATTGGTGATCGCCGCGCTGAGCGCACAACACCTGCAGGTGGCGGCTGAACGCGCGCTGGAGGAGCAACGCAAGGTCCTCACCTTGGTGGCCCACGAACTGCGGAACCCGCTGACGCCCATCAGCATGATTGCCGGTCGACTGGTACGGGTGCCGAGTGAGGAATTGCCACGCATGCAGCAGCTGATCGAGGGTCAGGTGCAGCATATGTCTCGGTTGGTGGAAGACTTGCTTGACGTCGCCCGCGCCAGCACCGGCAAGTTTCGCCTCACTTGCCGCAAGGTCGATATGGTTCAGATCATCCGCGAGGCGATAGAAATCTGTAAGCCGGTCATGCTCGCTAACAACTTGCAATTCAGCGCAGAACTGCCCGAGTGCGCGTTGGCGGTGAACGGCGATCCTCTGCGGCTCACTCAGATTCTCGGCAACCTGTTGGGCAATGCCGCCAAATACACGCCGGCGGGCGGCACGGTCACGCTGTCGGTCACCACCGAAGCCGATCAGCTGAAAATAAACATTGGCGATAACGGCATCGGTATTTCGCCTGAGACATTGCCGTTTATCTTCGAGCCCTTTGTGCAGGATGTTCATGCAGTGGGCTTCTATGGCGCAGGTCTGGGCATTGGCCTGACGGTGGTGCGTGAGCTGGTCGAAGCCCATGGCGGCAAAGTGATCGGCCTAAGCGATGGCACCGGCCAGGGCAGTATCTTCATCGTGACCTTGCCGCTGGCAAGCCTTGACTCGTACGCAAAGTAAATTGCGTCATCGTTCTTCGCGAGCAAGCCCGCTCCCACATTGGACCGCGCTCCCCTGTGGGAGCGAGCCTGCTCGCGATGGCGACTTCACTGTCGAAAAATGTCGTCTTCATTGCAGGACATGTCCTACCAAAAACGAAGAAAACGCCCACAGATTTTTAGGGTTGTTGCTCGGAAGCGGGCTCTTTAGTCTTTGCTTGTCACTGAAAACTCAGTGATCGGGTGTGAGATCCCCGGCTCAGCAATTGGAAACGAGCGCCAGTCCCCCCATAATTGCCGCCAGCTTTTCGCTGTCCGCAATACTTTATGGCGGCTGTGTGCGGGCAGACTTTGGTCTGGCCGGGTTCCTTTTGCCGGTGATCTCACTCCGCACATAGCTGCCACCTCTTCGCCGAGTGAGATCGGGAGTTGATGGCTCCGACTACGAAAGGAACCTTCTAGTGGATAAATTAATCCCCGATCCCCCCACCAACAAACCCTATCGCCCCAGCCCCTTTTTCACGATCCTCCCCGACATCGGCACCGAAAACCTCCTCGCCCATGCCTGCGAGTCATTGGCATCCGCCAGCGTCATGACCAGCGATTTAGCCACCTACCTCGACGGTTCACAGCGCAACACCGCGCTGGCCATTGCGCAGATCATCATGCTCGCGGAGCTGGCAGTGAACCAGGCACTGGATAACGTTGACCCGCAGGAGTAGGCAGGCATACCGCGTCATCGTTAATCGCGAGCAGGCTCGCTCCCACACTGGACCGCGTTCCCTTGCGGGAGCGAGCCTGCTCGCGATGACGGACGGCCAGCCGACAGTGATGTCATCTGATCCACCGGCACATCCAGCCGCGCTCGCCCATAAAACGCCAACGCCGTCAGCAAACACGCCAGCCACACGAAAATCCCGGCCCAGAACGTGTGGGACATGTAATGCCAGCCTTGCAGGACCCGCGTCGTGCCGTAGACAAAACCGAGCAGCAGCGAGCCGTACATCAGCGCTTTCGAATAGCGCCAGCGATAGCGGCGCGCCACGAAGTACAACGCCAGCATGGTGAACCCGCCCGAAGCATGCCCGCCCGGCCAGCAGCGCCCTTCACCGGCTTCCCTGAACAGTTGGAAGTTTTCGTACCACTCCATGTGGGCAATTTTCCCGCCATACAGGGTCGTTTCAATCGGGCAATACACGCTGGTGTGCGCCTTGAGGAAATGGATCACCCCGGTGCAAATGGCAAACGCGAACACCACAAACAGAAAATCCCGGCGATGGTCATAGGCAAACTTCAGCACCGGAGCGGCTTTGCTCCGCTCCAGGAATCGGCCAAGACGCGGACGCTTTTGCGGGTTGATCAGGGGCCAGACAAACGACAGCATCGCGCCGATCAAGGCAATTTCAGCAGTCCAGTTCGGAATGATGCGCGCCCATTTATGGGTGAGCTTTTCAAAGAAGTGAACCTGGTCGAGCGGGAAGGTCTGGGTCAGCGGATCAAAAAAAAGATTACTGAACGCGATGTCGATTTTGGTCATGTCGAACATCAGAAAAACGACGGCCGCGCAGGCCAGTGGAATACCGAAGTTGAAGTAGTAAAAACGCATGGGATTACTCATTGGCTGGTCACCGTGCGCCAGTCGGAAGCTTCGATGTAACCAAGCATTCGCGGCGCCTGTAGCGATTCGGCGGAGATAAACAAAGAGGCGCCATAGCCAAGAGTGGCCGTCGGCAGCTTGAGGCCTTTCTCGATCTGCGCCATGCATTCACTGTGGGTCACCAGAATCAGATTACGCCCTGGCACTTTGTGCGCCAGCGCGTCACGCAACATAGTGCCCTTGCAATTGATCAACCACTCCTCATGAGTACTCACCTTGTTGAACATGTAGGAGGCCGTCTGCGCGGTCCGCATCATCGGGCTGTTGTAAACGTCAGCCTTGCCCAGGCCGAGCCTTTCGAATTGCGCACCGACACTCACGGCGACGCTGCGCGAGCGATCCGTGATGCCGTCATTGCCCGTCAGGCACGCGGCCGTCGAGTGATCGCAGCGCTCGACATGACGCACCAGCACAATCATGTCGCCCTTGGCCCAACCGGATAACAACGCCCGGGCGCCCGAGACATTGCCATGGGCCAGGTCCGGAACGGCGGCAGGCCGCAATAGCCAGACGGTCAACGGGATCACCAACAGCGCCGAGGCGAGTACCACTGCGGTGTTTCGATAGCGGGTAAAACGGCTCAGATCAATCGAGCGTTTGACCCCGAACAGACTCAGTCTCAATTCCACATCAGGCCGCCTCACCGGCATGCATCACTTACATTCGATGCCGCGAGGGTAGAGAGGCTCGCGTCGGCAGCCGGTGAAACCCATGTGAAAAAAAGCTTAAGCCCCCTGCAAAAACTTTTGTTACAGAACCGTCTGACAAAATCCTTTCAGCTCTCGCGATTGCTGCCGATACAGACCTGCTACACACCCTTGGCTACCAAAAACAACAATCTTCCAGCCAACCGACGACCAAAAGCGCAACGTTCCTGGAGGAATTTGATGAATAGCTGGTTCGGCAACATCAGCGTGAACATGAAACTGGGCCTGGGGTTTGGCCTGGTCCTGGCACTGACCTGCGTCCTCGCCCTGACCGGCTGGACGAGCCTGGGCAGCCTGATTGACCGCAGCAACTGGATGAGTGACATCACCCAGCTCAATGCCGGCCTGACCAAACTGCGTGTGGTTCGCCTGCAATACATGCTGACCAACGGCGATGAAACCACCGCGCAGAACGTCCAGACCACGCTGGATGCGTTTGCCGCTCAGCAACAAGCGCTGCTGGTGAAGTTCAAGAGCCCGGAAAACCTCAAGCTGCTCAAAGAGCAAGGTACGCAAATTGACGCGTACAAAACGTCCCTGAACAAAATGCGCAGCGCCTACCGCGCCGGCAACAGCGCGCGCGACGCCATGGGCGCCAACGCGGAAAACGCGAATTCGCTGATCAACGCCATCAGTACCCGCGTACAACAAATGCCGTTGAGCGATCAGCGCTTCGAACAATTCCAGGCCATCACCGCCGCCAAGGAAGCGTTCATGCTGGCCCGCTACGAAGTTCGCGGCTACACCGCGACCACCAACGCCGAGACCGAGCAGAAAGCCGTCGGCCAACTGGACGCGGCCATCGCCAGCCTGAAACAGCTCAATGTGCAATTCGCCGACACTATGCTGGACGAGTTGCGCCAACTGGAAACGGCATTGAGCAATTACCGCAGCGCTTTGCAGGCTTATAAAGCCGCGAGCAACGATGCTGTGCAGGCGCGCAAGGAAATGACCGATCAGGGCGCCGCTATCGTGACCCTCAGCGAGCAGCTGTATCAGATCCAGCTCGACCGTCGTGACGCTGAAAGCGCGCAAGCCCGCACCCTGCAACTGATCAGCACCTTGCTGGCATTGCTGGTCGGGATCATTGCCGCCGTCATCATCACCCGTCAGATCACCCGCCCGCTGCGCGATACGCTGGCAGTGGTCGAGCGCATCGCCGGCGGCGACCTGTCCCAGGACGTCAAAGTGACGCGCCGCGATGAACTCGGCGTGTTGCAACAAGGCATCGCGCGCATGGGCGTGACCCTGCGTGACCTGATCAGCGGTATCCGCGACGGCGTTACCCAGATCGCCAGCGCCGCCGAAGAATTGTCGGCCGTGACCGGGCAAACCAGCGCCGGCGTTAACAGCCAGAAGATCGAGACCGATCAGGTGGCCACCGCCATGCACGAGATGACCGCCACCGTGCAGGAAGTCGCGCGCAATGCCGAAGAAGCGTCGCAAGCAGCGGCCGCCGCCGACGGCGAAGCCCGCGAAGGCGACAAAGTGGTCAACGAAGCCATCGCCCAGATCGAGCGCCTGGCCAGCGAAGTGGTGCGTTCCACCGAAGCCATGAGCGTGCTGCAACACGAAAGCGACAAGATCGGCAGCGTCATGGACGTGATCAAGGCCGTGGCCGAACAGACCAACCTGCTGGCGCTCAACGCTGCCATTGAAGCGGCACGTGCCGGTGAAGCCGGTCGTGGTTTTGCCGTGGTGGCCGACGAAGTGCGTGGGCTGGCCCAGCGCACGCAGAAGTCCACCGAGGAAATCGAAGGCCTGGTGGCCGGTTTGCAGAACGGCACGCAACAAGTGTCCGCCGTAATGAACAACAGCCGCGCCCTCACCGACAGCAGCGTCGCCCTGACCCGCAAGGCCGGTGTGTCACTGGAAAACATCACCCGCACGGTGTCCAACATCCAGTCGATGAACCAGCAGATCGCTGCCGCCGCCGAACAGCAAAGCGCCGTGGCCGAAGAGATCAGCCGCAGCATCATCAACGTACGCGACGTGTCCGAACAGACCGCCGCTGCCAGCGACGAGACCGCTAAATCCAGTGTTGAACTGGCGCGGTTGGGTAATCAGTTGCAGATGATGGTGAGTCACTTCAGGGTTTGACTGTACTCAAACACGTCAGCAAAGATTTTGACGTGTTTTGAAGGCGGCTCGCATTACTGCGAGCCTCCTGATTACCTGTTATTGGCATGATGATGTTCAAGGAACATTAAATTCCCGCGTCCCCATCCAACCGGACGTCTCACCGTTAAAGGTCTGATTAGCAGTCATTGGAAAATGGCCTGAACTCAGCGGCACCTCAACCTGGATCCAAACAGTACCATCCGCCCCTGCCTCTCCCTCGCCATGAACAATTGCGCCCGAACCAGCTTTATACAATCTGATGGTGGCTTTAGGAGAACCGCTTAGTTTAAGCAATGGTTTATTTGTATGAATGTCACCGGAGGCGCTTAGCATATACGGGATTCCGAGTCCCATTCTTCCAACAAGTTTATAACCCCATGGAGTGAGGTAGCCTCTTTCTACACATTGAATGGCGATTTCGAAAGATGTGCCAGGTAAAATAGTTCCCAGGGGAACACTGTGCTCAAATGTTACTGAGGGAGCTGGCTTGAGAATTTCGCTAATAATACGGCCAGTGAGAAATTCGCGAATCTGCAAATTCCAGTTCGAGCCAACTTCCCTCCGAGCCGTAATTGCCTGAATCTTAAAAACAAAGGTATTGTCAACGGCACTAATGGGGGAAGTGATCTGGGGAGGCAAAGGGGGAGATGGAAATACTCTTTCTTCGTTGTTCATAATTTCAGTATTCCTTCAACGGTCGCGATTACCGCTTCCTTTATCTCTCCTTTTAGTATCTGTGCCGCACAATAAATAGCTGTAACAAATGACAGTTGCGACGAACGGCTTCCACTTACAGCCAATACTAATTTATGTAGAAACCTTTTTCTGGCAGCCTCGTCGACGTACGCGACGTGTCCGAACAGACCGCCGCTGCCAGCGACGAAACCGCTAAATCCAGTGTTGAACTGGCGCGGTTGGGTAATCAGTTGCAGATGATGGTGAGTCACTTCAGGGTCTGAGTCACCCTCATTCGTCGACAAGCGGCGCTCCCACAGGATGGCACCAACCCTGTAGGAGCCGGCTTGCTGGCGATTGCGGCGGATCCATCAACATGGATTGCGCCTGACACACGGCTATCGCCAGCAAGCCGGCTCCTACAGATCAATGGCGATCAATCTGTCAGACCGTACTCAAACACTAATCGCATTGGTAAACACCAACCGATTCCCGAACGGATCAGCGATGGTCATGTCCTGGCTGCCCCACGGCATGGCCTGGATCTGTGGGTGCGAAAACGTGTAGTCCTTGGCCAGCAATTGCTGCTGAAACGCCTCCAGCTCATCGGTCTCGATGCGCAGCGCCGAGCCCGGCGTGCTGTCGCCGTGATGTTCCGACAGGTGCAACACGCATTCGCCGCGGGAGACTTGCAGGTACAGCGGGAAATTCGGCTCGAAACGGTGCTGCCAGTCGATCTTGAAGCCGAGGAAGTCGACGTAGAACTCCACGGCCTTGTTTTCGTCGAAAATCCGCAGGATCGGGGTGGTTTTGCCGAAGCTCATCAAGTTGCTCCCAGACTGGTAAGGCCCTGAGTGTAGCCGGGCTAGTGTCAGCGCTTCGGCTTGGCGATGGCTTTCTTTAATTGCAATGTGCCACCACGTGAAGCAGTTCAAAAGATTTGTCGACTGGCTGATCGCTTTCGCCGGCAAGCCTGGCTCCTACAGGGGTTTGTGGAGGCTCTGAAAACCGTCACGCAAATCGCCTTCCCGCGCCAGGAACCGCCCTTCCCGTTTCCCGTTCGCCTGCCCTTCGCTGTAACTCAACACACCGTTGACCCACACCCCGTCAATGCCTTCTGCCGCCCGTTGCGGATCGTTGAAATCCGCGACATCACGGATGGTTGCAGGATCGAACAGCACCAGGTCGGCCCAATGCCCTTCACGGATTTCGCCGCGCTCCTTCAAGCCGAATCGCGCCGCGGACAACCCGGTCATTTTGTGTACCGCGGTGTGCAGCGGAAACAGCCCGACATCGCGACTGAAATGCCCGAGGACGCGTGGGAAAGCGCCCCACAAACGTGGATGCGGGAACGGGTCTTCCGGCAAGCCGTCGGAACCGACCATCGACAGCGGATGCGCGAGGATGCTTCGTACATCCGACTCGTCCATTCCGTAGTACACCGCGCCAGCCGGTTGCAGCCGGCGAGCGGCCTCCAGCAGCGGAACGTTCCATTCGGCGGCGATATCCATCAGGTCGCGGCCACCGAGTTCCGGGTGCGGCGTGGACCAAGTGATGGTGATGCGGTGCGCATCGGTCACTTGCTTGAGGTCCAGGGTCGAAGAGCTCGCCGCGTAGGGATAGCAATCGCAGCCCACCGGGTGGGTTTTCGCGGCTTCTTCAAGTGAGGCCAACAGTTGCGGACTCCGCCCCCAGTTACCGGCACCGGCACATTTGAGGTGGGAAATGATCACCGGTGATTGCGCATGACGGCCGATCTGGAACGCCTCGTCCATGGCCTCCAGCACGGGCTCGAATTCGCTGCGCAAATGGGTGGTGTACACCGCGCCGAACGCGGTCAGTTCTTCGGTCAGTTGCATCACTTCATCAGTGGACGCCGAGAACGCGCTGGCGTACGCCAAACCAGTGGACAAACCCAACGCGCCGGCTTCAAGGCTTTCGCGCAGTTGCTCACGCATCGCGCTGATTTCATCCGACGTGGCCGTGCGAAACAGGTCATCAAGGTGATTGCTGCGCAACGCGGTGTGGCCGACCAGAGCGGCGACGTTCAACGTGGTGTTCGCCGCTTCGACCGCCGCGCGGTAGTCGCGGAACGTTGGGTAAACAAAGGCCGCCGAGGTGCCGAGCAGGTTCATCGGGTCTGGCGGATCGCCCTTCAAACTCACCGGCGAAGCGCTGATCCCGCAGTTGCCGACGATCACCGTGGTCACGCCCTGGCTGAGCTTGGGCAGCATTTGCGGCTGGCGGATCACCACCGTGTCGTCGTGGGTGTGCACATCGATGAAACCCGGCGCCAGGACCCGGCCGGCGGCGTCGATTTCTTCGCTGGCGGTGGCGTCGTGCAGGTCGCCGATGCGCTCGATGCGGCCGTGCAGAATTGCCACGTCGGCGGGGTAACCGGGGGCGTTGCTGCCGTCGATGATCAGGGCGTTGCGAATCAGCGTGTCGTACATCATGTCAGTCTCCCAGCGGCAAGTGATCGTCGCCGCCGCGGTAATCGTCGAGGGCGAGTTTGATCCGCCGCAGACGTTCTTGATTGTCTTCAGGATTGGCCAGCGCCAGCTCGGTTGCGAGCACGTCGATGGCCAGCAGCATGCCGTAGCGCGCCGCCGTGGGTTTGTAGATGAACGAGGTTTCCGCACTTTGCAGCGGCAGCACGATGTCGGCCAGTTGCGCCAACGGCGAGTCACTGCGTGTGATGGCCAGAATCCTTGCGCCGTAGTTGCGGGCCAGTTCCACCGTTTCGAGCAACTCAGGGGTGATGCCGGTCAGCGAGCAGACGATGACCACGTGCTCGGCACTGAGGCTGGCCGCGGTGACCCGCATCATCACCGGGTCGTGGCACACCGAAATCGGGTAGCCGAAGCGCACCAGCCGCACTTGCAGTTCATCGCTGCACAAGGTCGAGCAACCGCCCATACCGAAGGCATGAATCATCCGCGCCTTGCCCAACAGTTTCACCGCGTCGGCGAAGCGCGACTCGTCGAACGCCGACAGGTGCTGACGCAAGGTCGACTCGATATCGCCCACAATCTGCCCATAGAACGCCGACTGATCGGGCGTGCCCGCCGGGTCGAGAAAACGACTGCCGACGCCGCTGGCCTGGGCCAGTTGCAGACGCAGGTCGCGCAAGTCGCGGCAACCCACCGTGCGGGCGAAACGCGACAGCGTGGCGGTGCTGACTTCCGCTCTCAGCGCCAGCTCGTCGAGGCTGGCAGCAGAGGCAAATCCTACGTCGTCGAGCATCAGCCGCGCGATGCGTCCTTCGCCGGCGCTGAAGGAATCCTGACGGGCGCGGATCTGGTAGAGGATGTCCATGGCAGGCGGCTCCGGTTAAATCAGGTAAGAAAGACCCACGGTCAACGCAAAGGCGACCAGCGAAATAATGGTCTCCAGCACGGTCCAGGTCTTGAACGTCTGGGTGACGCTCATGTTGAAGTATTCCTTGATCAACCAGAAGCCGCCGTCATTGACGTGGGAAAAGATCACCGACCCGGCGCCGGTCGCCAGCACCAACAACTCCGGGTGCGGATAACCCAGACCGATGGCCACCGGCGCGACAATGCCGGAGGCGGTGGTCATGGCCACGGTGGCGGAACCGGTGGCGATGCGCATCAACGCCGCGAACAACCAGCCCATCAGCAGCGGCGACAGGTGAAATTCGTGGGCCAGGCTGACGATCTGGTCGGTGACCCTGGCGTCCACCAGGATCCGGTTCAAGCCGCCACCGGCGCCAACCAGCAAGGTGATGCTGGCGGTCGGCGCCAGGCATTCGTTGGTGAACTTGAGGATCGATTCGCGGTTGAAGCCCTGGGCGAGGCCGAGGGTCCAGAAGCTCAGCAGGGTCGCCAGCAGCAGCGCGATCACCGAGTTGCCGATGAACAGCAAAAACTGGTTGAAGCCACTGCCCGGCGTAGAAATCAGATTGGCCCAGCCGCCGATCAGCATCAACAGCACCGGCAACAGGATGGTCGCCATGGTGATGCCGAAACCCGGCAGGCTGTCGCGCGGTTCGCGCTCGAGGAACTGGCGTTCCAGCGGGTTTTCCGCCGGCAGTTGAATGCGCGGCACGATGAACTTGGCGTACAGCGGGCCGGCAATAATCGCCGTCGGAATGCCGATCAAAATCGCATACATCAACGTCTGCCCCACCGACGCCTGATACACCTGCACCGCCAGCATCGCCGCCGGGTGCGGCGGCACCAGCGCATGCACCACCGACAGCCCGGCGACCATCGGCAAACCGACCATCAGGATCGACACACCCACGCGGCGCGCCACGGTAAACGCGATCGGCACCAGCAACACAAAACCGACTTCGAAGAACAACGGCAACCCGACCAGGAAGGCGATGCACACCATCGCCCAATGCGCGTTCTTCTCGCCGAAACGGTCGATCAAGGTGCGCGCCACCTGCTCGGCGCCGCCGGACTCGGCCATCATCTTGCCGAGCATCGTGCCCAGCGCCACCACCAGCGCGATGTGCCCGAGGGTCTTGCCGACACCGGCCTCATACGCGCCGACCACCTCGGACGGCGGCATGCCGGCGAGCAATGCCAGGCCGATGGAGACCAGGGTGATGACGATGAAGGGATTGAGCCGGTAACGGGCGATCAGAACGATCAGCGCGATGATGGCGATGGCGGCATACACCAGCAGCCAATAGCCGAAGGACAGGGTCATGCGGTACTCCTCGAAAGGGTCACGTCGAAAGTTTTGTGAAACTCTTAAAACATTTCGAAGCGTGAAACTCAAACGAGGTGAAAGTAATTTTCGTAGAGGGGTAAGGGTTGTCGCGCAGAGGTATGCGAGGTCGGTGAATATGAAAATCAGGCGCACGGATTTACATCCGCCCCCCCCCTGTGGGAGCGAGCCTGCTCGCGATAAGGGAGTGTCAGTCAACAATGATGTGGCTGATACACCGCTATCGCCGGCAAGCCGGTCTCACTCCTACAGGATCAGGACCTCAGTCGTGATTCACCCGAGCGCGCTTGAGCAGTTTCTTGCAGCGCTCAGACAGATGCAGCACCCGCAGATGCTTGCCCGCCTTGGCGTAACGTTCGCGCAGGGTCTTCAGCGCCGCGATGGCCGAGTAGTCGACGAAGCTCAGGTGACGACAATCAATCGTCACCACGGACGGGTCATTGGCGGGGTCGAACTGGTTGAGAAACGGTGTAGTCGAGGCAAAAAACAGCGTGCCATGCAGCAGGTAAAGCTTGCTGCCGTCGGTTTCGAGGTGACTGTCGGCATACAGCTCGCGGGCCTGCTGCCAGGCAAAGTTGAGCGCCGCAATGATGATCCCGCAAAGCACGGCGGTGGCCAGGTCGGTAAACACCGTGATGACCGTTACGGCGACGATCACCAGCACGTCGTTCAGCGGCACCTTGTTGACCACCCGCAGCGAAGCCCAGGCAAACGTCTGTTGCGACACCACGAACATCACGCCGACCAATGCGGCCAGCGGAATGCGCTCGATCAGCGGCGACAAGAACAAAATGAACAGCAGAATCAGCACGCCGGCCACCACGCCGGAAAGCCGACCCCGGCCGCCGGAGCTGAGGTTGATCACGGTCTGGCCGATCATCGCGCAGCCACCCATGCCGCCAAACACACCGGAGACCATGTTGGCTGCGCCCAGCGCCACACATTCACGATCCGGGAAGCCACGGCTCTCGGTGATTTCGTCGGTGAGGTTCAGGGTCAGCAGGGTTTCCAGCAGGCCGACCAGCGCCATCAATATCGCGTAAGGGGCGATGATGCGCAGGGTGTCCAGCGTCCACGGAATGTCTGGCAAGGCCAGCGTCGGCAAACCACCGGCGATGTGCGCCATGTCGCCCAGGGTGCGAGTCGGCAAGCCGAGCAGATACACCGCCAGCCCGACGCCCAGAATCGCCACCAGCGCTGGCGGCACGGCGCGGGTCAGGCGCGGCAGCAGATAGACGATCGCCATCGTCAGCGCCACCAATCCGCTCATCACATAAAGCGGTGAGCCGCTGAGCCAGTTGTCACCGCTCTTGAAGTGCTCCAGTTGCGCCAGCGCGATGATGATCGCCAGGCCGTTGACGAAGCCGAGCATCACCGGATGCGGCACCATCCGCACCAGTTTGCCGAGTTTCAACAACCCGAACGCCAGCATGATCAACCCGCCCAGCAACACCGTCGCGAGCAAGTACTGCACACCGTGCTGCACCACCAGCGCGACGATCACCACGGCCATCGAACCGGCCGCGCCCGACACCATGCCCGGCCGGCCGCCGAACAGCGCGGTCAGGGTACAAATGATGAACGCGCCATACAGGCCCATCAGCGGATTGAGGTGAGCCACCAGCGCGAAGGCGATGCATTCTGGCAACAAGGCGAAAGAGGTGGTGAGCCCGGCCAGGACATCGGCGCGCAGACGGTTTGCTTTCATGGGGAGGACTGGACACAACTGGGGAAGAGGGGGCGGATGGTACGGAATTGAGGGAAACCCGGCCAGTTGCAGGGTGGCAGAAAATGCCATCGCGAGCAGGCTCACTCCCACAGGGACCTTCGTCGTACACAAAATATGTGTCTAATGGAGATCCAATGTGGGAGCGAGCCTGCTCGCGATGGCAGCGACGCGGTTTAGAGCGAACTCAAACCATCTCGTCCCGAATCCACTCAACCACCGAAGTCCGCTTCGGCACCCAACCGAGCAACTCCCGCGCATGCTTGCCGCGCACCCGGCTGTTGGAACCCAAACCGTAGTTGGCCATTTCATAACCCCACTCGGCTTCGGCCTCTTTCAGCGGCCAGTCTTGCGGCTCAGCGAGATTCAACGCCTGGGCAATCGCCGTGGTCATGTCGACGAACGACGCTTCACCGCTTTCAACGAAGTAAAACGTGCCCGGTACGTTTTTGGTCAGCGCCAGCAAGTACAGGGACACCACGTCTTCGATGTGCACGTTGGACCAGATGTTCTGGCCGGTGCCGACATGCCGGACCACGCCACTTTTGCGAGCCTGTTTCAGCAGGCGCGGCAACTGCACGCTGTCGCGCTTGACGCCCAGGCTGTGGCCGTAGATCAGCGTGTTACAGATGACCGCCGAGTTCACCCCGTCGCTCGCCGCGTCGAGGATCAGGTTGTCGATGGCCACGCGGGCCGCCTTGTCGACAGTAGGCTCCGGCAGCGTGTCTTCGTAATAAATGGCGTCGCCGAACTGGCCGCCCGACGCATCGCCGACGATGCTCGAACCGCTGGTGTGCAGGAACACTTTGTTGGAACCGCGCAAGGCATTGACCAAGGCTTCCACCGCGCTGCGATGGTCGCTGCTGGCGGCGTTGATCACCGCGTCGGCAGCGCGGGCCTGTTCGGCCAATAGTGCGCTGTCGTCAAGAGTGCCGATGACCGCCGTGATGCCCAACGCGCTCAGCTCATTGGCTTGTTCGCTGCTGCGCACCAGGCCGATGACCTTGTGGCCAGCGCGAACCAGGCCTGTAGCGATGGAGCCACCGATGAAACCTGCAGCGCCGGTAACGAATACGTTCATGGAGAAACTCCCTGCGTGAATAAGTGATGCAACGAGTATCAAGCAGTCATCACGACTGAAAAATCCCCGTTGACCCAATTCACTCTTGCGCAGGAGTCATGAATCAACCTTCGAAATCCGCATTCGCGTACACCGCCAATTTGCCCTGGATAAAGTCCAGGAAGCACTGAATCCGCAGGGCCAGTTGCGAGTTACGGTAATAGACCGCGTTGATCGGCTGGCGATAACCGCTGTTGAAATCCGCCAGCAGCACTTTCAGGCGCCCGGCACGGATGTCTTCGATGGTCATGAAATGCGACAGGCTGGCAATGCCCTGACCTTCCAGCGCCAGGTGCCTGATCGTCTCGCCGCTGGACGCACTGATCGACGCCTGAATCGGCCAGCGGTCACCATGCACATAACGCAGCGGCCATTGGTTGAGGCCTTCATTGTGGGTGAAGCCCAACAGCGCATGCCCGCTCAGGTCCTCGACCACCAGCGGTGTGCCGTGTTGCTCAAGGTAAGCCGGGCTGGCGACGATGTGCAGCGGGCTGCAACCCAACGAGCGGGCGTGCAGGGTCGAGTCGGCCAGCGTGCCGATGCGGATGGCGATGTCAGTGCTTTGCTCGAGCAGGTCGATGATCAGGTCGTTGCTGTTGAGTTCGAGCTGGATGTCCGGGTAGAGCCGGCGGAACTCGTCGATGTACGGCACGATGGCGTGCAGCATGAACGGCGAGGCGGCGTTGATCCGCAAACGCCCGGACGGGGTTTGCTGACGTGAACTGAGGCGTTCTTCAAGCTCCTCCATCTGATCGAGAATCAGTTTGGCGTGCTCGAAGAAATACTTGCCCTCCTCCGTCAGGTCCATGCGCCGCGTGGTGCGGTTGATCAGCGTGGTATCGAGCTTGGCCTCCAGCCGCGACAGCGTGCGGCTGACCGCCGAAGGCGTCTGCCCGACCTGTTCGGCCGCAGCGGAAATCGATCCGCACTCAATCACGCAGACGAAAATCTGCAACTCATCGGATCTGGCTTTCACCTGTGTTCCTTATCGATAGTCACCGCCGAATGTGTAGGAGCCGGCTTGCTGGCGATAGCGTTTTCGAAGACGCCATCGCCAGCAAGCCGGCTCCTACAGTTATCGATAGTAGCCGAACCTTATGCTTTCAGGCCGAACACCTCGGTCAGGTGCTGCTCATAACGCGCCATGTCACCTTCGATGTTCGGGCGTTTCATCACATCAACCGCCAGGAACGTCGGCAAACCGGTCATGCCGAGGAATTCGTTGGCCTTGTGGAACGGGAAGTACACCGCGTCCACGCCCTTGCCTTCGAAGAAGTCGGTCGGGTCGTCGAAGGCTTGCTGCGGCGCGTTCCAGGTCAGCGACAACATGTATTGCTTGCCCTGCACCAAACCACCGCTGCCGTACTTTTGCGAAGCATCGGAACGGGTGCGGCCGTCACTGGCGTAGAGGCTGCCGTGGCCTTCGGTGAAGACTTCGTCGATGTACTTTTTCACCGTCCACGGCGCGCCCATCCACCAGCCCGGCATTTGATAAATGATCACGTCGGCCCAGAGGAATTTGGCAACTTCTTCGGCGACGTCGTACCCCTCGTCAATGAAAGTGGCTTTCACGTCAACGCCGCCGCGATCCAGCACGCTCAACGCAGCTTCATGCAGGGTGGTGTTGTAGCGGCCATCAGAGTGCGCAAACTTTTTGCCGCCATTGAGCAACAGTACTTTTTTCATGAGGAATCTCGGAAGGGTCAGAAAGTGGATGGCGGCAGGTTAGCGACCGGCCTCGCGCGGAATAAGTCCTGAATTCGCAAAATTCATTTGACCTATACGCACGAATCAACAGGCGATTGTTGCCATAAACTGGCGCCGATTCTGACTTTGAGGAGACTCCTGATGAGTGAAATACAAGGCTTCATCCTGCACGCCAAAACCCGCCCGGAAAAATCCGACGCCTTCGAAGCGTTCTTCCGCGGCTATGTCGAAGCGAGTCGTGCCGAGCCAGGCTGCATCGAGTACCACATGCTGCGCGACAAACAGGACCCGACGCTGTTTATCTTCTTCGAAATCTGGCAATCCCAGGCGCACCTCGACGTGCACTCGAACCTGCCGCACATGAAGCAGTTCCTTGAACAGCGCGACGAATTCCTGGAACAGGATTTCGATATCCGTGCCATCGAGATGCTCAGCCCGTCGTCCGCTACCCGCTGATCAGCAAGTGGCCGCCGAGCACTGCGAGGCCGATGAAGAACACGCGTTTGAACAGCACGGCGCTGATCCGCTGGCGCAGCCATTGCCCGAGCAACATGCCGAGCACCGCCGGGATCAGCGCCAGCAATGACGCGCTCAATTCGCCACCGCCCAGCGCCCCGCGCCACAACAGGCCGGCGGCGAGGGCGAGGGTCGATACGGTGAAGGACAGGCCCAGCGCCTGCACCAGTTCATCCTTGTTCAAACCCAGTGCTTGCAGATACGGCACCGCCGGAATCACGAAGACGCCGGTGGCGGAGGTGATGACGCCGGTCAGCACGCCGCACAGCGGACCGAGCCAGCGCTCGGTCTGACGGCTGACGCGCAAAGTCGGCAAGAACAAACCGCTCAACGCATAGAGCAACAACGCCGCGCCCAACCCCCGCACCACCCAATGACCACCCGCCATGCCGATCCACACCGTCCCGGCACCGGTGCCGATGAAGATTGCCAGCAGCATCGGCCACAGCCGCCTGACCAACCCGTGCAAATGCCCGCCGAATGCCAGTTGCCAGACGTTTGTCAGGGTCGCCGGAATGATCAGCAGCGCCGCAGCCTGCGACGGTGCCATAGCCAGACCGAGCAAGCCCATGGCGATGGTTGGCAGGCCGAGGCCGATCACGCCTTTGATCATGCCGGCCAGGAGGAAGGTGGCGATGACCAGCAGAGAAAGGGCCAGGCCAAGATTTTGGTAGAACGTGGCGAGTGTATTCATGGGCTGATCCTGCGCCTGGATTGGCCGTGTGAAAATTCGCCATATACTGAGGGTGCCTCTTGTTTCGGTAGAGGCTGATAACTTCGTTGTTCTGACTGACGCCTTCGCCGGCAAGCCGGTCTCGCTCCTACAGGGGAATGCATTCCAAATGTGGGAGCGAGCCTGCTCGCGATGGCGTCAGTGCAACCAACACATATTCTGAGGTTGCTTTAATGCACTTCGACCTGACCGACCTGCGCCTCTACCTGAACATCCTCGACACCGGCAACATCACCGCCGGCGCCGCGCGCAGCCATTTATCGCTGGCGGCGGCGAGCGCGCGAATCCGTGCGATGGAGGCTTCGCTCGGCATCGACTTTCTGGAACGCGGTCGTCGCGGCGTCACCCCCACGCCCGCCGGAAAAGCCCTCGCGCAACACGCCCGACTACTACTGCAGCACGCCGACCGCATGCAGCAGGACTTGGCCGAATACGCCAAAGGCGTCAAAGGTCAGGTGCGGTTGTTATGCAACACCACAGCAATCACCGAGTACCTGCCGGAAGTGCTGGCGGACTTCCTCTGCCGCCATCCCAACCTCGACATTGATCTGCAGGAATTGCCGAGCCTGCGCATCGTCCATGCACTGCATCAGGGTGCGGCGGACCTTGGCATCGTCTCCGACGCCGTCGACACCCACGCCCTCGAAACCCTGCCCTTTCGCGACGATCCGCTGGTGCTGATCATGCCGCCCGGGCATCCATTGGCTGACCGCGCAACACCGAGCTTCAGCGAGACGCTGCATCACGATTACGTCGGCCTGAGTGCCAACAGTGCACTGGCGGTGTACCTCGAAGAACAGGCGCTGCACGCGGGCATGCGCATGCAAATCCGCATCAGGGCGGAAGGCTTCGACGGGGTGATTCGCATGGTCGCTCGCGGCGCCGGGCTGGCGATTGTGCCGCTGGCGGCGATCGAGCGCCGGGCCGTCGATCAACCGTTCAATCACGTTGCCCTGCAGGAAGCCTGGGCGCAGCGCAAACTGCTGCTGTGCGCCCGCTCGTTCGCGGGCCTGCCCGGTTACGCCAGAGCCTTGCTCGACGCGTTGTGCGCTGCAAACCGGGCCGGGAGCCTTTGAAAACCAGTGTTTGGCCCAACAGGCACCTGTATGACGAAGGCTGCGAAGAGTAATATCTGCCCTTTCAAATCAAGCCTGGCCACAACAACCAAAAGGGAACCAGATGGCGGATGAAATCTTGCAACAGGCAACGCTCAAGCGGGGGTTGAAAAATCGGCACATTCAACTGATCGCATTGGGCGGCGCCATTGGTACGGGGCTGTTCCTGGGCTCCGCCGGAGTGCTCAAGTCCGCCGGACCGTCGATGATCCTCGGCTATGCGATTGCCGGTTTCATCGCGTTCCTGATCATGCGCCAACTGGGCGAGATGATTGTCGAGGAACCCGTGGCCGGCTCGTTCAGCCACTTCGCTCACAACTACTGGGGCGGCTTTGCCGGTTTCCTGTCCGGCTGGAACTACTGGGTCCTGTATGTGCTGGTGGGCATGGCCGAGCTGACCGCCGTCGGCAAGTACGTGCAGTTCTGGTGGCCGGAGGTGCCGACCTGGGTCAGCGCGGCGGTGTTCTTTGTGCTGGTCAACCTGATCAATACGCTGAACGTCAAAGTGTTTGGCGAGATGGAGTTCTGGTTCGCGATCATCAAGGTCGTGGCCATCATCGGCATGATCCTCCTGGGCTGCTACATGCTGTTCAGCGGCACCGGCGGCCCGCAAGCATCGGTGAGCAACCTGTGGAGCCACGGCGGTTTCTTCCCCAATGGCACCAACGGTTTGCTGATGGCGATGGCGTTCATCATGTTCTCCTTCGGCGGCCTGGAGCTGGTCGGCATCACCGCCGCTGAAGCCAGCGAACCGCGCAAGGTCATTCCCAAGGCCATCAACCAGGTGGTTTATCGGGTGCTGATCTTCTACGTCGGCGCCCTCACCGTGTTGCTGTCGCTGTACCCATGGGACCAACTGCTGCAGACACTGGGCGCTTCGGGCGATGCCTACAGCGGCAGTCCGTTCGTGCAGATTTTCGCCCTGATCGGCAGCGACACCGCCGCGCAGATCCTCAACTTCGTGGTGCTCACCGCCGCGCTCTCGGTCTACAACAGCGGCGTGTACTGCAACAGTCGCATGCTCTACGGCCTGGCCGAACAAGGCGACGCGCCCAAAGTGCTGATGAAGTTGAACAAGCAGGGCGTGCCGTTGCTGGCACTGGGCGTTTCGGCGTTGATCACGATGCTGGCGGTGCTGGTCAACTACGTCGCGCCGCACGAAGCGCTTGAGTTGTTGTTCGCCCTGGTGGTCGCGTCCTTGATGATCAACTGGGCGCTGATCAGCCTCACGCATTTGAAGTTCCGCAAGGCCATGGTCCAGCGCGGCATCGTGCCAGGCTTCAAGGCTTTCTGGTCGCCGTACACCAACTACCTGTGCCTGGCGTTCATGGCCGTGATCATCTGCGTCATCTGGATGATCCCGCCGGTGCGCGCCTCGGTGTACGCCATGCCGGTGTGGGTGTTGCTCATCTACGGTTGCTATCGGTTGCGCATGGCCAGGCACCGAAAGCTGTCAGTGACTCAGTAATCGCGTAAAAAAAAAGCCCCGGCATTCGATGAATGCCGGGGCGTTTTTTATGGCGAGCGCAGTGAATCCAGCGTTTCTGGATACCTCGATGTCGAGCACAGACAACTGACGCCGCATCAAGCCCGATAGGGTGCGACTTCAGTTCTCCATCACGCTCGGAGTCATCATGTCCGCACCGATTACCGTTCTTCGCGACACCCACCCGCTGCCAGTACTCGACGCCTGCAAATGGGAAAAACTCGAAGGCGATCCGCACACCGTCAACCTCAACGCCTACACCAGCGAAGACGGCAGCAAGATCATGGGCACCTGGATCTGCACGCCGGGCAAGTGGTATGTGGAATACGTGAAGTGGGAATACTGCGATTTCCGCGAGGGTTACTGCATCATCACCCCGGAAGGAAAGGAGCCGATCCATCTGCGTGCCGGTGATATTTTCGTCATCGAGCCGGGGATGAAAGGCACGTGGGAAGTGGTTGAAACCGTGCGCAAGTATTTCGTGTTTGCCTGATGCAAAAAAACCGGGAGATCACCCGACGTGATTTCCCGGTAAATGTCGATGCGCACACACCTCACCTGTAGGAGCCGGCTTGCTGGCGAAAAACTCGTGAACAACGCGGGGTGTCAGACTCCCCCGCGTTATCGTTAACGACCATCGCGAGCAGGCTCGCTCCCACAGGTTGAAGCAGGTCGTTATTGCGGTTTGCGATAGCTGTTGATGATCGCCGAGAAGTCTTTACCCCCTTCCCCACGCTGGCTCATCGCCTGATACAACTGCTGGGCCACCGCGCCAAGCACCACCGGTTGGTGCGCCTGACGTGCCGCTTCCGTGGCAAGTCCCAGATCCTTGAGCATCAGCTCGGCACCAAAACCACCGGTATAACCTCGCGACGCAGGTGCCGTTTCGACGATGCCCGGCCACGGGTTGTACATCTCCGAACTCCAGCAACGTCCCGTGGAACTGTTGATAATCCCGGCCAGCACGCCAGTGTCGATCCCCAGTGCATCACCGAGCGCCATAGCTTCGCTGACGCCAACCATGGAGATCGCCAGCAGCAGGTTGTTGCAGATCTTGGCGATTTGCCCGGTGCCGACTTCGCCACAATGGACGATGTTGCGACCCATCTGCGCCAGCACCGGTTGCAGGGTGGCGAACAGTTCAGGCGTGGCGCCGACCATGAAGGTCAGGGTCCCGGCTGCGGCACCGCCAGTGCCACCCGACACCGGCGCGTCGGCCATGGCCACGCCTTGCTTGGCAGCGGCCGCCGCTACATCACGCGCTGTTTGCGGGTCGATGGTGCTGCAATCCACGGCCGGCACGCCTTTGGCGATCCCCGCCAGCACGCCGTCTTCACCCAGCCACACGCTGCGCACATGCACAGCAGCGGGCAGCATGGTGATCACCAGTTCTGCGCCTTGAGCCGCTTCACGAGCCGTCGCGCTGATGCTGCCGCCCAGTTGCTCCAGTTCAGCCAGAACGGTTTTGTTCAAATCAACCAGTCGCAGCGCGTGGCCGGCCTTGATCAGGTTGCGCGCCATCGGCGCGCCCATGTTGCCGAGACCGATAAAAGCGATTTTCATGTCCGGCTCCTTAACGCAAGTTGATGGTGGTGTTCACACCGTCGTTGACGCTGTCGTCATCGAACCAGCGACTGGTGACGGTCTTGGTCTGAGTGTAGAACTGCACCACTTGCTTGCCATACGGGCCGAGGTCACCGAGCTTGGAACCGCGCGAACCGGTGAAGCTGAAGAACGGGACCGGCACAGGAATCGGAATGTTGATGCCGACCTGACCCACGTCGATTTCGTTCTGGAATTTGCGCGCCGCCGCACCGCTTTGGGTGAACAGGCCCGTGCCGTTGCCGAACGGGTTGGCGTTGACCAGGGCGATGGCCTCGTCGAGCGTATTCACTTCCAGCACCACCAGCACCGGGCCGAAGATTTCCTGGGTGTAGATCTGCATCTCGGGGGTCACGCCAGAGAACAGGGTCGGACCGACAAAGTTGCCCTTCTCGTAGCCGGGAACCGTGATGTCACGACCATCCAGCTCAAGCTTGGCGCCTTCCTTGATGCCGCTTTCGATCAGATCCAGAATCCGTGCTTTAGCACGCTTGGAGATCACCGGACCAACGTCCGTGCCCGGCTCGCTGCCAGCGTTGACCTTGAGTTTCTGCGCCAGCGCTTTCAGGTCCGGCAGCCATTGCTTGGCCGCGCCGACCAACACCACCACCGACGTTGCCATGCAACGCTGACCGGCCGCACCGAAACCGGCACCGACCAGCGCATTCAGCGCTTGTTCGCGGTTGGCATCCGGCAGCACCACGGCGTGGTTTTTAGCGCCCATCATCGATTGCACGCGCTTGCCGTGCTTACCGGCCAGGTCATAAACGTGAGTACCGACGGCAGTCGAACCGACGAAGGAAACCGCCTTGATGTCTTTGTGGGTGCAGAGCGCGTCCACCACGTCCTTGCCGCCATGAACCACGTTAAGCACGCCCGCCGGAACGCCCGCCTCGATGGCCAGTTCCACCAGCAGCATGGTCGACATTGGGTCCTGTTCGGACGGTTTGAGCACGAAGGTGTTGCCGCAGGCGATGGCCATCGGGAACATCCACAGCGGAATCATCGCCGGGAAGTTGAACGGGGTGATGCCGGCGCAAACACCAATTGGCTGGCGCAGGGTGTAGGTATCGACGCCGCCTGCGACGTTCTCGGCGAACTCGCCCATTTGCAGGCTGCCGATGGAGCAGGCGTGCTCGACCACTTCAAGGCCGCGGAAGATGTCGCCTTCAGCGTCAGCGATGGTCTTGCCCTGCTCGTTGCTGAGCACCACGGCGATGCGCTTGGAGTGTTCGCGGATCAACGCCTGGAGCTTGAGCATGATGCGCATGCGGGCGCCGATCGGCGTCAGCTTCCAGGTCTGGAAGGCGCGATGGGCGGCGCTGATTGCAGCGTCCACTTCCTGCGCGGTGGCGAACGGAACCTTGGCCAGCACTTGCTGGGTCGCCGGGTTGACGATGTCGTGCCATTCGGTGGTCTGGGACTCGACCCACTCACCGTCGATCAACAGCTTGACGTTCTGGACAGTGGTTTCGTTGGGCGTGAGCGATGCGTTCATGCTGGTCTCCTGGACTTGTTGTTATGCAGGGAGCCAAGGCGGATAAGTCGCCTTGAGATGAGGCGTGTGTCGCGAATTGGTTGTCGGACTGTTTTTGGAGTATAGATGTGCAAACTTCTAATAAGAACGCACATAAAAGCCGGTCCATCATGCAAAAAAACATCACGTCTTTAGGTTCGCTGAACTGGGATGACCTCAAGTTTTTCCTCGAAGTGGCCCGCACCCGCAAGGCCAGCACCGCGGCCAAGCGCCTGGCGGTGGACTACACCACCGTGTCGCGGCGCATCAGCTCGCTGGAAGCGGCATTGGGCACATTGTTGTTCGAGAAGTCCCGGACCAGCGGTTTTGTCCTGACCGCTGAGGGTCAGCGTTTATTGGGTTACGCCGAGTCGATCGAGAGCACGCTGCACATGGCGTGCGAACAGGTTTCCGGTTCCGGCGTGGCGCTGTCCGGTCATGTGCGGATGGGTTGCACCGAAGGGTTCGGCAGCTTTTTCATCACCCCGCAGCTGAGCCATTTCGTCGACGCCTATCCGGCGATCTCGGTGGACATTCTGCCGCTGCCGCACTTCATCAGCCTGTCCAAACGCGAGGCGGACATCGTCATCGCCCTGGAGCGCCCGGAGCATGGCCCGTACGTCTGCTGCAAACTCTGCGACTACCGGTTGCAGCTGTACGCGACCCAGGACTATCTGGACAAACACCCACCGATCCGCCGCCCGACAGACTTGGGCAAGCATTCATTTATCAGTTATGTCGACGACCTGGCCTTCAGCTCGGAGCTGTTGTACCTGGCGAACGTGCTGCCCGGCGCCAGCGCCAACTTGCGCAGCACCAGCGTGATTGCGCAGTTCGTGGCTGCGCAGCAAGGGCGTTCGCTGGCGATCCTGC
Organism: Pseudomonas sp. PDM03; assembly: GCF_014852385.1. Classification (NCBI taxonomy): domain Bacteria; kingdom Pseudomonadati; phylum Pseudomonadota; class Gammaproteobacteria; order Pseudomonadales; family Pseudomonadaceae; genus Pseudomonas; species Pseudomonas sp. PDM03. Next base: position 254,718 of record NZ_JACVBM010000006.1, read on the forward strand.
CGTGCTTCCTCGCGGCTCAGGATCCGCGGTTACTGCCGGTGCTGCCGGAGGAAATCAACATCACCCGGCAGTTCTGGATGTACTGCCGCGAGGACCTGCGCAAGCTCAAGCGGATCACCCTGTTGTGGGATTACATCAGGGAGGTCACTGAACTGAATGGCCCGTTGTTACTGGGCGAGACGCGGGATCTTCGGTTTGCAGACTGAGCGTCGGAGCAGCCAATCCGAGAGTGCTGACTAATTGGCAGCCTTTGCGGGTGACTTCCACCTGCTTGTAAACAACCTGATTGGCGCTGCGCGAATCGGCAATGATCGGCAAAGCAGAACGGGGATCGTCCAGGCGTAGGCCCAGAAGGAAATCGACATTACATTCCCACCATCGGCTATCAAGTAACTGCGCCACCACCTCTGGCGGGTGCCGATACTTGATGACTTTCGCCGGAATCCCGGCGACAACCGCGTAGGGCGGCACATCGTGGGCAACCAGTGCGCGGGTGGCGATAATGGCACCCGTGCCCACCGTGACACCTTCCATGATCATGGCGCCATGTCCGATCCAGACGTCGTCGCCGATCGTTACATCAACGATCTCTGGTTCGAAGGACAGTTTTGTACGGGTAAATTGGAAGGGGTGCGAACTGACCCAGTCGGACGGGTGGGTATTTTTGTCTTGTCCGATGTAGCAGTCATTTCCAATCGAACAAAACCGTCCTATCGATGACACCGCGGACAGCACGCAACCACTTCGAATGTAAGTGTGGGCACCAATGCTCAACCGTTTGGTGCCGACCACCACGTGACCGAGCGAAACATTCTCTTCCACCCACAACGTGGTTTTGGCGTTAAGCGATGACACCCCGCCAGCGATCTTGCATTTATGCTGGCGAAGCCATTTTTTCCAGAAGTGGTTGCGGCAGTAATTTATTATTTTTTCCATGTGGCAGTCGTCGTGTTCCGTTCATCTACGGGGGTATGAATCCCCCCAAAAAGAATAATTAAAAAGAGGGTCAGCCGATCAATCGGCGCTCACCACAATCGACACCCGGCGATTTTCGGTTCGACCGGCCGCGTTATCGTTGGATGCTACCGGCTCACTGCTGCCAAAGCCCTTTAGCTGGATATTCTGTTCTTTCATGCCGACCGCGGTCAGGACCTTGCCGACGCTGTTCGCGCGGCGCAGGGACAGCTGTTCGTTGTAGGTCTCTTTGCCCGACGCATCGGTGTGACCATCAACCCGCACCCGATCGATCCCGACACCCAGCAACGCCTTGCCAATGCGCTCGACGATCTCGGTGCTCTGCGGATTCAGGCTTTCGACATCACTGCCAAACAACACTTTGCCGGACAAGCCAAACGCCCAGCCCTCGTCGGTCAACTCGAAACCTTGCTGTTGCAGCACTGCAACCTGTGCCGGACTCAAACCTTTTTGTGGTGCCGTCTGGCAACCGGTCAGTGCCAGCAAAGCCATGAACAAGGGGATCGCAAGAAATCGCAGATTGAATGAGAACACGGACATTAGCTCCTGGTTTGAACATCGGCGACAGGGTGCTCCGACCCTGACGTGTGCTGTGCACCTCTGGAAAAACGTTTAGCCTGGTACATGGCCGCATCGGCAGCATTGAGCAGAGCACCCGGTGTAGCACCATGATCCGGGTACACGGCAATGCCGATGCTCAGAGAAGTCAAAACCTGAGTATGACCCGGCAACGGGATCGGCACTTCCATGCTGGCAATGATTTTATCGGCGATCCGCTCGGCATCTTCGGTCTTGTGCAACGGTGTCAACAGGACAGCAAATTCGTCCCCCCCAAGACGCGCCACCAGATCCTCCTCACGCAGTTGAGCACGAACCCGATTGGCGACTGCGACCAACACCGCGTCGCCGGCGGCGTGACCGAAGGTGTCGTTGATTTCCTTGAACCGGTCACTGTCGAGAAACAACACCGCTACCCGCTCGTTGAGCTTGTTGGCGTTGCGCAGTGCACGAATCAATCGGCCTTCGAAAAACGCCCGGTTCGGCAACCCGGTGAGGCTGTCATGACTGGCCTGGTGGGCGAGGGTTTCATTCTCGCTTTGCAGGTGGGTTTGCCAGGATTCGAGTTCATCGAGCAGGGCATTGAAGTCATTGCCCAGGTTATCGAGTTCGGCGATGTCGGCAGGAGGCACACGCTGGTCGAAGGCACGTTCGCTACGCGCCGCGTGCGCCACAAACGCCAGACTGCGCAGCGGCCCGGTGATCCCGCTCAGTTGTCGGCGAGCCAGATAAAGCGCTACCCAGGCACTGGCGGCGGTGCACAGAACGATGCCCACCAGACCGCTGAGCAAGAAACGCATCAGGCTGCCGCCGTGGCCGATCAGCAGAGTGCTGCCGATTTCCTGGCCTTGATGGATGATCGGCATGCTGATGGGCTCCTCCAGAAAGGCTTTGGCCATCTGCATTTCGAGATCAGAGAACAATCCGGTTTCCGGCCGCTGCCAACGCGCCAACAACTTGCCTCGCTCGTCCAGCACTTGGGCATCCGCCACTTCCTCGGTAGAAGCGATCAGTGCCAGCGCTTCGGTGGCAGCGGCTTTGTCGTTGAACACCACTGCAGCTTCCACGGTGTAGTTGATGGAGCGCGCGATCAGGTGCAGGTTGTGGTCGGCATAGACCCGCAACGCCAGGACGCCGAGCAGCGTCAGCGAGATGCTGGCCATGGCCACGCCGACCAGCGCGACGATCAAATGACCGCGGCCAATGACCGAACGCAAGGTCGGACGACTGCCCGGCTTGAATAACCTCATGGCGCCGCCGGTTTGCGGCGGGACAGTTGCAGCACACTTGGGTGAATTCGCACGCCGCTGCGGGCGACGGAATCGAGGTTGACCTCAAAGGACACTTGCTCATCGCCGACACGCAAACAGAACAGACTGCCGACGGTACATTGATCGTCGCTTTCGCTGATGCTCAACACCGGATGCCCGCTCAGCGAAGCGAACAACCGGCTGCGCTCTTCGCTGGTCAGTTTGCCGATGTACACCGCGTCGCATTCACTGACAATGGATGGGTTGTCGGCCAGCAGGCGGCGCACGGTAACGGGTCGGCCAGTGGCCTGGGTGGTGCCCTTGACCAGGTCGTCGGTGTATTCGGTAGGGCCGACGATGCACAAACGAAGTTGTGCGGGCTCAACTGGCCAGCGGGCATAGCTGAGTATCCCAAGTACAACCTGCGTGACCGATTTGGCGCGCTGGTCGGCCATGCCTGGTGGGGTTTGCGTTTGAGCGAAAACGAAGCCGCTCAGCAAACAGAGAAAGCCTGCAAGTACGGCCTGCTTGCAGCCAGCAACGCACTCTGTCATCCAGACAGCCACCTTCATGCAGGGATTCTCTTCGATCGTAACGGGAGGATGCCGCAACGATAGCACAGCGCTGAAACACCAGCGAGGCCACGTACGACGGCACTTCGGACAGTTTCCGGCGTCCGGTGCCGCCGCCATTTATTGCCTCGGCTCGACGGCCTCTTCCAACTCCAGCATCAACCCGCTCAACCGCTTGACCTTGCGTCGCACCGCCTCTTCAAACACTCCGGCACGTGGTTCGATCAATGTGAACCAGTCCTTGGCCCGGGTAATGCCGGTATAGATCAGCTCCTTGGTCAGAACCGGGTTCAAGGCGTCCGGCAAAATCAACGCCGTATGGGCAAACTCGGAGCCCTGGGATTTATGCACGGTCATGGCGTAGACGGTTTCGACATCATTGAGCCGGCTCGGCAGGACAAAACGCACGCCACCCTGGCCGTCATTGCGCGGGAAGGCCACGCGCAATACCTGACGACCCGCCTCGGGGCCATCGCGCTCCGGCAACTTGAGGGCGATGCCGATGTCGCCGTTCATCAAACCCAAGCCATAGTCGTTACGGGTCATCAGCACCGGCCGGCCTTCGTACCACTGCTGATTGCTGTCGATCAATCGGGCCTTGAGCAACGCATCTGTCACACGCTGATTCAGACCCTCCACACCCCATGGCCCTTTGCGAACGGCACACAACAACTGGAAGGCGTCGAAGGCTTGCAGCACCTGGCGCGCCCAATCGGTCCAGCGTGAATCCTCAAGCGAGCTGTCGGGCGGTGGCCGCAGGTGGCGCAGCAGGCTGAGGTAATGCCGGTAGCCTTGCGGCCCATCACCATGACCTTCGAGCAATAGGCGCTCCAGCGCCCGGTCCTGTTCACCCTTGAGGGGCAGGAAAAATACATCGCCGTGGCTTCCAGTCGCCAGCAGCTGCCGAGCCTCTTCGGGTTGTTGCCGGTTGACCCAGCGCGCCAGTTGGCCAATGCCGCTTCCCTCGCCGAACCGGCGCGAGTGACGCAGCATCACCACTTGCTGGGCCAGTGGATGAGCCCCGTGAGTGTCTTCTTGCAAACCACTGGCTGCGAGGTTTTCACCACTGACTGTTTCCAGCCACTGACGCGTCTGCGGGCTATACCAACCAGCCTCGGCGTCGCGGCACAGATCACCCAGCACCGCGCCGGCCTCCACCGAGGCCAGTTGGTCCTTGTCACCCAGCAGAATCAGTCGGGCATGGGCCGGCATCGCGTCGAGAAGATTGGCCATCATCTCCAGGTCAATCATCGAGGCTTCATCCACCACCAGCACATCCAGCGGCAAACGGTTACCGGCGTGGTGCCGGAAATGTCGCGTACCGGGCCGACTGCCGAGCAGACGGTGCACGGTGGTAACGTCTGACGGAATTTTATCTCGCACGGCTTCAGCGACTTCCAGCGTGCGGACTTGTTGGCTGATGGACTCCGTCAACCGTGCCGCAGCTTTCCCCGTGGGGGCTGCGAGACGGATGCGCAACGGTTTGCCAGCCTCCACCGCCGGCGCCTGAAGCAATGCCAGCAAGCGCACGACCGTGGTGGTCTTGCCCGTCCCCGGGCCGCCGGTGACGATACTGAAGGCACTGCGGGTCGCCAAGGCACACGCGAGTTTCTGCCAGTCGATCACCTCGCCAGGCTTGGCCGGACCGAACAGACCGACAAGACGTTGGGGCAGATCACTCGGCGTGGTTTCGTGTTCAGCCAGACGCACACGCAGGGCGTCATCGATACGCCGCTCGTAAGCCCAATAGCGGCGCAGATAAAGGCGTTTTCCCGACAGTACCAACGGCCTTTGTTGAGCCGTTTCACTCGTATCGGCTGCCAGTGCGACCAGATTGCTGGCGGCCAGTACCTTGCACCAATGGGCACCGTCCAGCGCCTCGAGCAATTGTGATGGCAGCAGCATCGCGCCACTTTGCAGATCACCTTCAGGGGGCAATGACAGTGCGAAGTCAGGCTCTTTCAGGGTCTCGAACAGGTCCAGGCAGACATGGCCGTGGCCCAATTGATGACTGGTCAATGCCGCAGCCAGCAGCACCAGAGGGTTATCGTCGGGAGCGAGTTCGTGCAAGAACGCAACGAAGGCTTTGTCCAGCGCTCGCAACCAACCCCGTTCGACCCAGCGAGTGAGCAGCAGCAACAAGTCATCGGCGCGACTCAACGGTGCCAGACTCGCCAGACTTTCCGATGCCAATGGCGTCGGCAGCAAATCGGCGAAGGTGCGACTCATAGCAGTACTCCCTGTTCCCAGGCGGGTTCGGCCTTGGGTTCTGGCTTGCCCTGGAACAGCCGGTCGAGACGCTCGATCAGTTCTCTTGGCGGACGGGCGAAATACACGCCCTGACTGGACGCGCGTGTGCCACGCAGGAACAGATACAGCGCGCCACCGACGTGCCGGTCGTAATCGTAATCGGCAAGCCGCGCCTTGAGTTGGCGGTGCAGGGCCAACAGGTACAGCACGTATTGCAGGTCGTAGCGATTGTCCAGAATCGACTGCTCCATGGCTTGCTCGGTATAGGCCATGTCATCGACGCCCAGCCAGTTGGATTTGTAATCGGCGACGTAATAGCGACCATCATGCTCGAACGTCAGATCGATGAAACCTTTGAACATGCCATTGAGCAGCACCGGTTCGGCTGCAACACGGGCAACGCCATTGTGGGTGTATTGGCGGACCAGTTCGTCGAGTTTGAGCACATCGACTTTATGGCTGGCGAACCAGAATTCCATTTCGACGCGGTACTGGGTCAATTGCTCGAATATCACCGGCGCCTGTCCGGCACCGATGTGCAGCGGGGACTTGAGCAGGTGCTGCAGCCAATCGCTCAGCGTGGTGATCCAGCCTTCCCAGCCACGACGGTTGCAGCGACGGGCAATGGCATCTTCCACGGCTTGTGGTGTGGCGGCAAAACCTTCGTTACCGGCCCATTCAAGCAAACCATGGAGAAAGGTGCCGGGGTTCGGCCCCCGAGGGAAGCGATGGATATCGGCACCGCCAGCGACTACTTCTCGCGGCGCTTCCGGGTCAAGGCGCTCGTCGTCAAACAGCTTTTGCGCTTGCGGGTTTTCCGGTGCTTCGTCACTGCCCACGCTCAGGCTGTCGCCAATGCGCAGGGCGCTGTAGGAGGCAATCCACCAGTTTTCGCTGGCCTTGCGTTTGGGGATCAACGGAGCAAGCAAAGTCGCATCGTTTTGCGGCGGGTGGTAATGCTCGGCGGTTTCTTCAGGCATTTCACTGTAGTTCAGCGCCGGACAGTCCTGCTGCAAGTCTTCAAGCCAACGCGTCAACCCCGCCGATTCGTTCAATGGCGCACCGCCGCCCAGCAAATAACCCAGTGCCGAAAGGTGCAGCACCGAACTGTTGTTATTGCCGCGCTTGAGGTCCGTAACACCGAGCCAACAGGCATGTTGTGCACGGGTCAAGGCCACATACAACAAGCGCAGATCCTCGGCCAGGCGCTCATGATCCGCCAGCGCGATCAACTCGGGTGTCGGCTTCAACGTCACTTGGGCCTTGCCGGTCTCATCGTGGTAATGCAGCGGCAAGCGGCTGCCGTCGACCGGCTTCGCCGAACACACGAACGGCAGGAACACCAACGGATACTCAAGCCCCTTGGACTTGTGAATCGTCACGACCTTGACCAGTTGTTCGTCGCTCTCCAGACGCAGTATCTGCTCTTCGCCAGCCTGACCGGACAACGCCAGGTGTTCGGATAAATGCCGGATCAACGCTTGCTCGCCATCGAGTTCGGCGGCCGCCTGTTGCAGCAGTTCGGACAAGTGCAACAGGTTGGTCAGCACACGCTCGCCGTCGCTTCGCGCGATCAGTGCCTGAGGTAGCTGGAAGTCATGCAGCAAGCGACGCAGCATCGGCAGCACACCCTGTTTGCGCCAGAGTTCGCGATAACCGCGGAACTGCATGACCCGCGCTTCCCACGCCAACTCGTCCTGATTCAAGCGTTCCAGCTCAGCCAGCGACAGATTCAGCGTGATACAGGCCAACGCCGCTCGCAGCGGACGCTCGACATCCGGCTCGGCGCAGGCCTTGAGCCAGGTCAGCAGGTCATGAGCTTCCTGTGCGGCGAACACCGAGTCCTTGTCCGACAGATACACGCTGCGCACGCCCCTGGCCGTGAGTTCGGCGCGCACGGCCTGGGCCTCTTTGCCGTCACGTACCAGGATCGCAATATCCGCTGGCAGCAAGCCTTTGAAGTCCTTGCCGTCCTGGATGAAACCCGCCTGGCCTTGTTGCCCGCCATTGAGCAAAGCGGTGATTTCGCTGGCGCAAGCAGCGGCTAATTGCTGTCGGTAAACGGCGCCGGACAATGGTTGATCGGCGGGCAGATGCCAGATGTTCAGAGCGGGTACAACCTGACCCTTAACCTGCAAAACTTCTTTGCGGCCCTGGGAGGCGACCGGCAGGAACGGCACCGGATTTTCACCACTTTTTTCACGGAACAGAAATGCGCCCCGCCCCGCTTCCCGCGACTCGGCGCGCTCGAACACATGGTTCACCGCATCGACCATGCCATGGCTGGAGCGGAAGTTGGTGCCCAGGGTATGCAGCCGGCCAGTGGTGGCCTGGCGGGCACGCAGGTAGGTATAGATGTCGGCGCCACGGAAGGCATAGATCGCCTGCTTCGGGTCACCGATCAGGAACAGGCCGCATTCAGGATTGTTGTCCTCGATGCGATAGATGCTTTCGAAGATCTGGTACTGAACCGGGTCGGTATCCTGGAATTCGTCGATCAATGCTACCGGAAATTGCTCGCGGATCAGGGTTGCCAAACGTTCGCCACCCTCGGCTTGCAACGCGGCATCGAGGCGCAGCAGCATGTCGTCGAAACCCATTTCCGCGCGGCGACGCTTTTCTTCCTCGAACCGCGCGCCTACCCACTGGGCGGCGTGTTGCAGGACTGCCGCATCGGGGGTCGGCAAACTGTCGAGACTGACCTTGAGGCCAGGCATTGCATCCAGTCCCGGGTGATTGGGCACTTCGCCCTTTTTCCACGCCTCAGTCATGCCATCAGGCGTCAGGCGAGTGAAGCCGGTGCCAATATCCAACTGCTCAAGCAATTCATCTTCGGCCCAGGCTTTTATCTTTTCGAACCAGGGTTCGAAATAGCGTGCCTGCATCTTCCGACCGTCGACGCTTTTACTCGCGACGCCCTCATGACAGATGGCAAGCAACTCGTCCGCCCATTGACGCCAAGGCATTTTGAGTTCGAGCAACGCAGCCCGTCGTTCTTGCAGACACTCAGTGATCAGCTCGACAGGCTCCTTGCCTTCAGCGCTGTGGCGCTCACTGGCGAACAAACCACGAACTCGCGGCAACAGGGCTGCGGGCCCGCCCCAATTACCGCGCACCCAATTCAGCGCATCGCCTTGCATCGGGTAACAAAACAATCGCCAGTAATCGCGCAGAACCTCGCCGAGCAAATCACTGTGATCGGTTTCCAGAGTCTGGGTAAACAGGCTGCCACTGTCGAACGCGTGCTCGCGCAACATGCGCTGACACCAACTGTGGATAGTCGAGACAGCTGCTTCGTCCATCCACTGAGCAGCGATGTCCAGACGGTTTGCGCATCCGGACCACTGCTCGGGAAGGTACTGTTCACGCAGCTCTGCAATCAGGGCATCCGGCGCCGGTGTTTCATCACGGAAAAAACGTGCCGCTTCGGCAAGACGCGTTCGAATGCGTTCGCGCAGCTCTTTGGTTGCGGCGTCGGTGAACGTCACAACGAGGATTTGCGGCGGTAACAATTCACGTCCAAATCCGCTCGATTCCCCGCCGTGGCCCAAGACCAGACGCAGGTACAACGCGGAAATAGTGAAGGTCTTGCCGGTCCCGGCACTGGCCTCGATCAGTTGACTGCCGCGCAGCGGGAACGCCAGGGCCAACGGTGTCTGGCTGGTCATGAGCGCGGCTCCTCGCTGGTCAATGAGCGCCAGGGGGCTTCCAGCATTGGCTTGTACAAGGCGTTGCACCAATCGACGAAGGTCTCGTCGGCAATCAGTGCGTCATAGTCAGCAAACTGCCGGGCGAGCGCGGGACTTTCGCGGCGCTCGCCGTCAGTGGTCAGGCCGTCGCCTTCATAGGCCTTGCGAGCAGCGGCGTCGGCTTTGGCAGGATCAGTCTGGGTTAGCCAGGCAAATGCGGTTTTTACTGCAATGGGTAGAGGCTGGCGCATGCCTGCTTGCCAGGCCATCAGCAGGTCGCTCAAGGTCCGGAACGCAACATCCTTCTCCATCGGACCGAGCAACAGGCTGTCGTCACTGGCCACCAGCGCAGTGGTCATGGCCATTCCACTGGCGCTGGCAACCAGATGATTGACCCATGACCGTGTCAGACGATGCCATTTGCGAGACTTGATCGAGCCGATGCTGTTGGGAATCGTGGTGACCGACAGCAAACCACCGTCAGCTCGCTGATGCAGACCGCTGAGCCAACCTTCGAGGCGCAGCCCTTGCAGCTCAAGACTCACAGGTAAAGCGCTGGTGAGCGGTGTCGGCCATAGGGCCAAAAGCTGTTGATAACGCTGCAGCAGATCCGGCAATGGCTCGATCAATTCCCGTTGCAGACATTCGCCAAAGCCGGCCATGGGCAGCAGGCCGCTGTTTTGCAGACGTTTGGCCTGCGCCTCCAAAGCCTGATCAGACTGATCCAGATGCTCCAGCGCCGCGTCGAGCAAACTGTCGCTGAGGCTGTAGCGTTGCAGCGCGTCGAGGACAAATGGCTCCTCATCGGCAAGCGGCACTTCAGCCGCTTCAAAGAACACCTTCAGCCGCTGACTGAAGAAGTGACGCACCGGGTTGCGCAGAAAGTCCTGCAGTTGGCCAAGGCTTAGCGGCTCTTCCTGAACATAGGGGGCGAGGATGCCGTTATCGGTTGCCGACTCAACAGCATGATGAAGCACCTGCCATTCGCTGGCGTAGCTGAACAAGTCATCGCCTTCGTGGAAATAGCGGGCACTGAAAGGCTGTAACGGGTGCTCCTGAGTCATTGCCTCAAGCAAGTCTTCATCGGCATCGTGCAGTCGCCATCCGCTGGACAGATGGTCGCGCAGTTGGCCAATCAGCACAGAAGCCGGGCGTTCGCTGTTATCGCGAATGCTGCGGCCAACCCAACTGATGTAGAGCTGATTACGCGCTGACAATAGCGCTTCCAACAACAGATAGCGGTCGTCTTCACGCCGGGAGCGGTCACCCGGACGGTAATCGCTGCCCATCAGGTCGAAGTCCAGTGGCGGTTGCGCTCGCGGATAATCGCCATCATTCATCCCGAGCAGGCAAACCAGCTTGAACGGGATTGCGCGCATGGGCATCAGAGTGCAGAAGTTAACTGCACCGGCGAGAAAACGTTGGGACAAGCGCCCCTGATCAAGACCGGCGAGCCAGGCTTCACGAACTACGGTCAACGGCAACTCGTCGTGCAGACCGACAGACTCACAGGTCTCAAACCAGGTTTCACGCAACTCTTCGAGCTGGGCAAGCAAGTAGTCGTCGTGCTCATTACTGGCCTGGAAAAACAACTGCACCAACGCTTGCAGGCGCATCCCCCATTGCTGGGGTGGCGCAGGTCGGGTGAGTTCCTGGTGAGCAATTTCAAGCGCATCCAGGAGCGCCACTAATGGACCTATCAGCGCGGCGTCCAGACCACCAATCTCATCGTAGGGCTCGATACCTTGGCAGGCACCGGCGCTGCCGACTGCATACCCAAGCAACATCCGCCGCAAACCGAAACGCCAACTGTTTTGCTCCAGTTCCTGCGGCAATCCAAGCCCCGCTCGTTGCTCTGCGCTCATGCCCCAGCGGACGCCCGCGCCTTCGATCCAGCGATGCAGGGTCGGCAGGTCACGTTCCTCTACACCAAAGCGAGCGCGCAACGCTGGAACGTCCAGCAGATCAAGGATCTCACTGACGGGGAAGCGACTGTCGGGCAGTTTGAGCAGGTGTTCGACAGCAATCAGCAACGGGTCACGACCGCGCTGGCCTTGATCTGCGAGCGTGAATGGAATGAAGCGTGGGTCATGGCGCTCAAGCTGGCCGAACACAGCGCGAATATGCGGTGCATAACTGTCGATGTCCGGAACCATCACGATAATGTCGCGCGGTCTTAACTCAGGATCAGCACTGAAGCGTGCGAGCAACTGATCGTGAAGTATCTCTACTTCGCGCTGAGCACTGTGGGCAATGTGAAAACGGATCGATTGATCCGCGTCTGTATCGACTGCCGGCCAGCGTTCGCGTGTTTCATTCAGAGGACGCAATTCGAGGATGTCGTCCTGCAGCTGGTTCAGCAGGTTCTGTGGCTGGCTGTCACTGAACAGATCAATGCGCCCATCACGAAACGCCGAGCGATAGCTGTTGGGATCGTCATAGCTGTCTAGCAGATTAATGTAGTCCCGCCCTTGTTTACCCCAAGCTGCCAATAGCGGATGGGCATGCTGATGCAGGGTTTGCGAATCCAGCACGACCGGCATGCCACTCTTGCGGGCCTGACGTTTGTATTGATGCCGTAACAGGTCTTTATCGGCGACGATGTCCGCCCAATGGTGACGACATGGGTTGTGCACGCAAAGCAGAACCTGGCTGAAACGAGCCAGACCGGCGAGTGCCTCCAGAGCCTGAGCGGGAAGCGAAGAAATCCCGAAAACGATCACTCGGGATGGTAATCCGTCGGGGGCGACATCAAGGTTGTTGATGCGCTCTATAAATCGTTGATGGACGCCAGCACGACTTTGCGCCATGCCTTGCTCCCCCACATCCAGCAACAACGCACGCCACAATTCCGCCTGCCAGCAGTTGGCCGGGGTCAGGGGTTTCGCTTCACCCCGACCGTTGCGTAATTGATGACGACCTTCAGCCCAGTCTTCAAGCCAGTCGGCTCGGTACACCTGATATTGGTCGAACAGGTCTGCCAGCCGCTCAGCCAGTTGATAGCGTTTGCGCAGATCGGTGTCATTGGTCAGAAAACGTTGCAGAGGTTCGAAGTGGGGCTGACCTATCAACTGCGGGAGCAGTCGCATGAGTCGCCAGGTCAGCGGGGCCTTATCGAGCAAAGACTTGGCAGGAATTTCATCTCGACCAAGCACCATGCGATAGAGCTGCCACATGAAGCTGCCCGGCAACTGCACGTCGATCGCTGCGGCGATTCCGCAGCCGCCCATATCGTCCTCTTCCGGGTCCTCCGCCAGTGCCAGCTTTAGCCACTGGGCGATGCCGTTGCTCTGCACCAGAGCGATTTCATTTTCCAAGGGAGCCAGCGGGTATCGCCGCATCCAGCTGACCACCAGGCTGCGTAACTCGTCCAGGCGGTTACCATGAACCACCATAAAACCAGCACTGAGGGACGTCGCGTCCGGCATAAAGGCTTCCTTGGGAAAATACAAAAGCTAGGGCCGAACCTTAGCATTGTCGGGAGACTGTGACAGCCGGGAGCTGTCCGGTAATGCTGTACGAACTTTCCTGCGGGCAAAACAAAACCCCAACTGCTTTCGCAATTGGGGTTTCGGAATTTAATCTTGACGATGACCTACTCTCACATGGGGAAACCCCACACTACCATCGGCGATGCATCGTTTCACTGCTGAGTTCGGGATG